>NZ_JBVVQH010000001.1:0-646621 GCF_055811115.1 Mesorhizobium sp. WSM4832
GAACAGCTGCCCACGAACCAAACCAGCAGCCAGCCCGATCAACCTCTTGACCCCATGGTCCTCATGTGAGGGGAGAAGGGGAAGGCGGCGCCTACGCGTTCCCGATCAGCACGCCTGCTCCGAACACCAGCGCGCCGCCCAGCACCACCTGGAAGGCGGCGCGCCAGAACGGCGTCTGCATGTAGCGGTTCTGGACGAAGGCGATCGCCCAGAGCTCGAAGAACACCACCACGGCGGCGACCGCCGTGGCGGTCCAGAAATGCGGGATGAGATAGGGCAGCGCGTGCCCGAGCCCGCCCAGCGTCGTCATCAGGCCGACCGTCAGCCCGCGCTTTACCGGCGAGCCGCGCCCCGACAGCTTGCCGTCGTCGGAGGCGACCTCGGTGAAACCCATCGAAATGCCGGCGCCGATCGAGGCGGCCAGACCGACCAGCAGCGTCTGCCAGGTATCATGCGTGGCGAAGGCGGCGGCGAAGATCGGCGCCAGCGTCGACACCGACCCGTCCATCAGCCCGGCCAGCCCCGGCTGCACATAGGTGAGGATGAACTGGCGCTGCTCGGCGCTCGCCTCTTCGACCTTGATCTGGCCGGGGACATGTTCCTGCTCCAGCCTGTGCGCCGAGCTTTCGTGGCTCTGTTCGGCCACCGCGAGGTCGTCGAGCAGTTTTCGCGTCGAGGCGTCGGTGGTGCGCTTGGCCGCCGCGACATAGAAGCGGTAGGCCTGCTGCTCCATCGCTTCGGCCTGCCGCCTGACATGCTCGATGCCGAGCGGTTTCACCAGCCAGTCGGGCTTGCGCTCGAAATAACCCCTCACATGCTCGCGCCGCAGCAGCGGGATGCGCTCGCCGAAGCGCTTGCGGTAAAGCTCTATGAGCGAATCGCGATGGCCGTCCTCCTCCTCGGCCATGGCCTCGAACACCTTGGCCGATTGCGGAAAGTCCTGCGCCAGGCCATCGGCATAGGCGCGGTAGATGCGCCCGTCATCCTCCTCGGAAGAGATCGCCAGCGCCAGGATCTCCTGCTCCGACAGTGAATCGAACGAACGGCGGCCGAAGCCGAAAACGCGGGAAAGCATGATGGGATCACTCTAGTTTAGAATAATTCTAAACTAGGATTTCGGCTGCCGGACGTCAATCGCGAACGGTGCGGGCCGCGCGCAAATGGGGTGATCCAGCGGAATTCGCCTCGCCCTTCATTATTGCCGAATGTTCGCCTATATAGGCGCAAACAGCCAAAATCGAAGGAGACCAACTGAATGACGGACAAGAAGCCACCGCACAAGTTCGATGCGAAGCCCGTTCTCGACCTCATCGCCAGCATCGAGGCCGACCTTCAGCGCCTGAAGGGCCTTGTCGAAGAACAGGTCGAAAAGTTCGATCCCGCCAACCCGCATAACAAGACGCCGGACGGCAAGCTGACCGAGGAAGGTGCGGAGTGCTGCTACCGTATGTTCGACGAAGGCAAGTCGCGTTACACCGTCGCCCAGCAGATGAAGATCTCGTTCGCCGCCGCCACCCACCGCTTCAACAACTGGCGCAAGCTGGGCGGCAGCAAGAGGACAAGGACGCTGCTGGGGTGAGGGAAGGGCGTCGGCGCCGAAGCTGCCAATCTCCCCCCTTGCGGGGGGAGATGTCCGGCAGGACAGAGGGGGGTGCGAAGGAACGCCGGCCTTTCCGGCAAACGTGGGGCAGCCAGCAACTTGCAAGCGTGCTCAGCATTGAACGGCTGATATGTCGGCGGGACAGCACCCTCTCTGGCCTGCCCGTCCTTCGCAGCAGCTGCGCTGCAGCTTCGGAGGGTGAACCGGCCATCTTCCCCGCAAGGGGGAGATCAGCACTCCGCCGCGCCCTCACCACCGCCAACCTTGTCTCCATCACATTTTTTCGTTGGCGCGCCGCGACGATTTCCGTGCACCATGCCGGCACTCATCCCGCGAGGCCCACCATGACCACCCTGCCCGGCATCTCCGACATCCGCGCCGCCGCCGCGCGGCTTTCCGGCCTGATCGTCGAAACGCCGCTGATCGAGTCGCCCGAGCTCAACAAACGCTATGGCGGCCGCATCCTGTTCAAGCCGGAGACGCTGCAGCGCACCGGCTCCTTCAAGATCCGTGGCGCCTACAACAAGCTGTCGTGCTTAAGCGAGGAAGAGCGCAGCCGTGGCGTCGTCGCTTTTTCCTCCGGCAACCACGCGCAGGGGGTGGCGGCTTCGGCCGCGATATTCGGCGTCAGGGCGGTCATTGCCATGCCCATCGACGCGCCGGCGCTCAAGGTCGGCAATGTCCGCAGGATGGGCGCCGAAGTGGTGCCGTTCGACCGTTTCAAGGACGACCGCATGACGGTCGTCCGCCCCTATATCGAGAAGGGCATGGCGCTGGTGCCACCCTTCGACGATCCGGCCATCATTGCCGGCCAGGGCACGATCGGGCTGGAGCTGATGAGGCAGGCGCAAGCCCTTGGCGTGGCGCTCGACGCCGTCGTCGTCCCATGCGGCGGCGGTGGCCTGTCGAGCGGCATTTCCGTCGCCGTGAAGGACGCCTCGCCGCGAACCGCCGTCTGGGCCGTCGAGCCGGAGCATTTCGACGACACGCGCCGATCGCTGGCCAAGGGCGAGCGGGTCGCGAACGAGCCCGGCCACAGCTCGATCTGCGATGCGCTCCTCACTGCCGAGCCCGGCGCCATCACCTTCGAGATCAACCGCAGGAATCTCGCCGGCGCCATCGCCGTCTCCGACAAGGCCGCCGCGCAAGCGATGCGCGACGCCATGGCCCATCTCAAGCTGGTGGTCGAGCCGGGCGGCTGCGTCGCGTTTGCCGCGCTCGCCTCCGGCGAGATCGACCTCGCCGGCAAATGCGTCGCCGTGGTGCTCTCCGGCGGCAATGTCGATTTCGGTACTTACGCCGGGATCATGGCCGCGGCATAGACGAGGCGGTGGTTTCGGTTCGCCACGGTGCGAACGCCGGGCCACGGGACGGGATAGCTCTCAACGCACGTGCGTCGACTTCGAGGGTCTCATTCCTCATTCGGCACGTAGGCCGGATTATAAAGGATCTCCCAAAGATGACCGTCGGGATCCTGGAAATACCCGGCATAGCCGCCCCAGAAGGTCTTGCGCGCTGGCATCGTGATGTGAGCCCCCGCCGCCCCGGCCCGAGCCATCACCTGATCGACCTCAGCTTCGCTGGACACATTGTGGCCAATGCTGAATTCGGTGGGGCTGCGAGGTGTCGGATCGATGCCTGCATCGAGTCCGAGGTCGCTGCGCGGAAACAGGCTAAGCACGTTGCCGCGCTCAAGGTGGAAGATGACGATCGCACCGTGCTCAAACTCTTGCCCGACGATGCCTTCCGTCTGAAATCCGAGGCCGTCGCGGTAGAACTTCAGCGACCTCTCAAGATCGTCTACTCCAAGCGTCAATATTCCAAATCGCGCTCTCATTGCACTTCTCCCTTGTATTTTTCGTTCTGTCCTTGCCAGACCGGGGCCCTTGGCCACGACCAGACATAGGTGAAAAATACCGAATGTGGCCGTGCGGCGATTGAAAGAATCGGCCAAGTCAAGGCCAAGGCAGAAGCGAGGCGCGAGTGGGCGGCGCCGATATCGCTGTCTGGGCCTACGACTTCCGTCGCTTGGCGCCCGCAACCGCGACGGGCCGAACTCGGTCGTTCAGGGCGATTGGGTTTTGACTTTAATCCAGCGTCCGCCTGAACCGCACCAACGCCACGCCGGCAAACAACGCGACGAACACCACGAGCCAGCCGATTTCCACCGCCACTGCCGGCAGCTCCGCGCCCTTCAGCATGACCGCGCGGGTGATGCGCAAGAAATGCGTCAGCGGGAATATCTCGCCGAAGATCTGCGCCCAGCCCGGCATGCCGCGATAGGGGAACATGAAGCCCGACAGCATGATCGACGGCAGGAAGAAAAAGAAGGTGAGCTGCAGCGCCTGCATCTGCGTGCGCGCGATCGTCGAGATCGTGTAGCCGAGCAGCACCAGCGCCAGCACGAACACCAGCACCGCCGACAGAAGCAGCGACATCGAGCCCATGAAGGGAATGGCAAACAGAAGCTTCGCCGCCGCCAGCACCACCACCACCTGCACCGCGCCGACCACCAGGTAGGGCAGCACCTTGCCCATCATGATCTCGAGCGGGCTGGACGGCATGGCCAGAAGGTTTTCCATCGTGCCGCGCTCGGTCTCGCGCGTCAGCGCGATCGAGGTCATCATCACCATCGTCATCTGCAGGATGACGCCGAGCAGGCCGGGAACGATGTTGTATTGCGAGATACCTTCGGGGTTGTAGCGCCGGTGCACGACGACATCGAGCTGGCCGCGCGCCGCTTCCTTGGCTGCTGCCTGCGTGCCCTGCGCCCTCAGCAGCGCCTGGCCGGCAACGGTGCTGAGCGTCGAGATGGCGCCGCTGGCCACCGCCGGGTCGGTGGCGTCGGCCTCGATCAGGATCTGCGGGTTGTCGCCGCGCTCGACCCGCCGCGCGAAATCGGCTGGGATGGTGACGACGAAGGAGACATCGCCGCGCGCCATCAGGAACTCGGCCTCCTCGGCACTTTGCGCGACATGGTCAAAGCGGTAGTAGCCAGTGGTCTGAAGCGCCGAGACCATGGCCCGCGTATAGGGGTCGCTGCTGGTCGCCACGAGTGCCGCCGGCAGGCTCTTCGGGTCGTTGTTGATCGCATAGCCGAACAGCACCAGCTGGATCAGCGGCACGCCGAGCATCATGGCGAAGGTGATGCGGTCGCGCCGCATCTGAATGAATTCCTTGATCAGCAGCGCGCCCAGCCTGGCGAAGGAGAAGACCGCGTTCATGCCATATTGTCCTTCGAGCCGGACATGAACTGGATGAACACATCCTCGAGGCTGGTCTCGCCGGGCTTCACCGTGACGCCCTTGTGCTCCTTCTCGACATCGGCAAGCGCCTTTTCGAGCGCCGCCTTGTCGGAGCCGACGACATGCAGCGTTGCGCCGAACGGCGCCACCTGGTCGACGCCGGGCCGGCCCTGCAGCGCTTCGGCCACTTGGTCGAGCCGCGGCCCCTGCAGCACGAAAGTGGTCAGCCCGGCGTTCCGCACCACCTCGTCCACCGTGCCGGTGGCGAGCATCTTGCCGTAGGAGATGTAGCTGATGCGGTGGCAGCGCTCGGCTTCGTCCATGTAATGGGTGGAGACCAGCACCGTCAGCCCGCCGCCGGCCAGGCGATGGATCTCGTCCCAGAACTCGCGCCGCGCCTTGGGATCGACGCCGGCCGTCGGCTCGTCGAGCAAAAGCAGCTTCGGCTCGTGCATGATGCAGGCGGCCAAAGCCAGCCGCTGCTTCCAGCCGCCGGAGAGCGTTCCGGCCAGCTGGTTGCGGCGGCTCGTCAGGCCGAGATCCTGAAGCGTTCTCGCCACATATTGCTCGACCGGTCTCAGCCGGTAGAGCCGCGCCACGAATTCGAGGTTCTCGCCGATCGTCAAATCCTCGTAGAACGAGAACTTCTGCGTCATGTAGCCGACTTCGCGCTTGATCCTGAGCGCGTCGGTAAGGATGTCGAACCCCAGCACCGTGCCCTCGCCTTCATCGGGTGTCAGCAGGCCGCACATGATGCGGATGGTCGTCGTCTTGCCCGAGCCGTTCGGCCCGAGGAAGCCGACGATCTCGCCTTCGGCGACCGTCATCGTGACATGGTCGACGACGGTCTTGTCGCCGAAGCGCTTGACCAGCCCGCGGACGTCGATGACGCTCATTGCCCCAAATCCGCGAGATCGACGTCGACGATCTGGCCGGGCTGCAGCGGGCCGGCATCGCCTTCCGGCCGCGCCTCGACGAGGTAGACCAGCTTCTGCCGGTTCTCCAGCGAGTAGATCACCGGCGGCGTGAATTCCGGATCCGGCGACACATAGCTGACGCGTGCCTTCAGTCCCGTCCCGCAGCCGTCGCAGCGGACGTTGAGCTCGGTGCCGACCTTGACCGCCGAAAACGCGCTTTCGGGCACGTAGACGCTGAGCTTCACCGCGCCGTCCGGCAGCATCGAGATCACCGGCGCGGTTGGCCCGGCGGTGTCGCCAGGATTGCGGATGACGTCGTTGACGCGCCCGGGCGAGGGTGCCGCAAGAACACGCTTCGACAGGCGCCATTTAGCCTGCCCCAATTCCGATTGCGCCTGCTTGACCTGGTTCTCGGCCGCTTTGATCATCTCGGCCCGTCCGGGCAGCCCGCCGACGGCGAGATTGGCCTCGGCCTGGCCGACCTGCGCATTGGCGGTCTCCAGCGAGGCGGAGGCCGTATCGTAGTCGGCCTGCGTGCCGGTGCCGCGCTTGTAGAGGTCGCTGGCGCGGTCATATTTGCGCTTGGCGTCGGCGGCCTGGGCTTTCGCCATGTCCACTTGCGCCTTGAGCACGGCGATCTCTTCTGGCCGCTTGCCAACCTGCAGGTCGGCAAGCTGCGCCTCGGCCTGCGCCAGTGCGGCTTGCGCCTGCGTCACGGCGATCTTGGCGTCGGCATCTTCCAGTGTCGCCACTGGCATGCCTGGTGTCACCCGGTCCCCGCGCCTGACTCCGACCGTCGCGACTTGCGCCACCTCGATCGGCGCCATCAGCACATATTCGCCCTCGACATAGCCGACCGCCAAAGGCGCTGAAGGCGTGCAGGCGCCGAACAGCTGCGCCGCGAGCGGCAGCGAACACAGAAAGCTCATGATTTGCCCTTCCCGCCGGCGGCAGGCCTGCGCGCCGCCAGCATTGCCCTGAGGTTGTCGGTCGTGGCCGCCACCACCTTGGCGGCCTCTTCATTGCCGATCTCGCGCCAGCCCATCCGGCGCATCACCGCCTCGCGGCCGATGCGGAAATAGATGACCTGGCCGATCAACGTGAAAACGGTGAGCCGGGTTGCCTCGCTCTCGGCCGGCTCGCCGGTCGCCTGCTCCCAGATCTCGCACAGCCTGCGGTGCGTCGGCTCGAACACGCCGGCATAGATGCGGTCGAGCGCGGCCGTCGGATGCGAGAGCTCGCGAAGTACGAATTGTACGATCTCGCCGGCCTGCGGACTGGCAACGACGAAGCCCACCATCCGCTCGAGCGCGGCGAAAAGCTGGGCCCGGGCCGCCTCCGGGTTGAGCGGCGCGGCTTGCTGAGCACCGCCCAGCGCCTCGCCGGCGATCCCTTGTATGGTGTCGACGATATGATCGGCGGCGGCGGCGCGCAGGCCTTCCTTGCCGCCGAAATGATAGGCGATCGAGCCGATATTGGCCTTGGCCTCCGCCGCGATCGCGCGCGTCGACGTGCCGTCGAAACCTTGCCGCCCGAACAGCTTGAGCGCCGCTTGCACCAGCGCCGCGCGCGTTTGATCGGCGGTGCTGGCCTCGCGCTGCTGCCTTTTTACACCTGGTTGCTTGTTCATGCTCCAACTTTAATCATTCGATTGATTAAAGTCAAATTTGAAGTCTGACCCGGCTTGCCTTCTCGACCCTCTCAGGCTTTAGTGCGCGGCCATGGGCAAGGAAGTCGAGCGTAAGTTCCTGGTCTCCAGTCCCGCCTGGCGCGATAGGGTCGAGGCGCATATTCGCATCCGCCAGTTTTATCTCGCCGCCCAGCCCGGCCGCACGGTGCGTGTGCGCATCAGCGACGGGCGCTCCGCCAAGCTGACGCTGAAGTTCGGCGACAGGGCGCGCGAGCGCGACGAATTCGAATATCCGATCCCGCTCGACGAGGCCGAGGAATTGATGGCGTTTGCCGTCGGGCGTGTCATCGAGAAGACACGCCACCATGTTAGACACCGCGGCTATCTCTATGAAGTCGATGTGTTCGGCGCAAAGCTCGCGGGGCTGGTGATCGCGGAGCTGGAGACGCCGGAGGACGTATCTGACGAAATGCTGCCCGACTGGCTCGGTCGCGAGGTCACCGGCGAGTCGAGGTTCTACAACGCGTCGCTGGCCCTCGGGGGGATTCCGGAGATCGCCGCATGAGCTTTCGCATAGATCCGCGCTCGCCACTGACCGGCGAGGTCAGGCGCATATTGGCCGACGAGATCGGCAAGGCAATCGGTCATCTCGAGACGGCGCGCGAGAAGCCGGAGCAGGGGCTGCACAAATGCCGCAAGCGGCTGAAAAGCGTGCGCGCCTTGCTGCGCCTGGTTCGTTCCGGGGACGAACCGTTCTGCCAGACCGAGAATGAATGTTACAAGCAGGTGTCGGCGCTGCTCGCCGGCCCGCGCGAAGCCACCGCCCTGATCGAAACCGTCGACCGTCTCGCCGCGGAACATTCCGCCGGTAGCGGTCTCGATCCGGTGCGCGAACGGCTGGTGCTGCGCCAGCACGAGCTTCATGCCGGTCCTGGCCTCGACGCCGCCATCAATGCGGCCATAGCCGCTTGCCAGGAAGGCCTGGAGCGCATCGATAGGCTGGCCCTGCCCGATCAGCCGGAGCACGCCGCTGACATATTGGCCGACGGCGCCCGCGCCACCTTGCGGCGGGCGAAGAAGGCGCTGGACAAGGCTCAGGCGCGCGGCGAGGACGAGGATTTTCACGATCTGCGCAAGGCGGCCAAGACGCACTCCATGCATCTGTCCCTGCTCGGCCGTCTGTGGCCGACGCCGATCAAGGCGCGCCGCAAGGCGGTCGACAAGCTTGGTGAAGAGCTCGGCGAATTGCACGACGTCTTCGTCATGCGCGCGCTGCTCGATGCCGAAGGCGAGCCGCTTGGCCCGGCCGACGAGACCAAGCTTCTGCGCAAGCTGTTGAAGCGCTCCGAAAAGAGCCTGACCAAGGCCTGCCTTGCCGACGCCGCCGACCTGTTCGGCGACAGCCCCAAGCGCTCGGCCAAGAAACTCGCCCGCAAGGCGCGCGGCGATCTCGCCGGACCGCAGGAAGAAGCAAAGGCGGCCTAGCGCTTCTCCCTTCTCCCCTTGTGGGAGAAGGTGGATCGGCGCGCAGCGCCGAGACGGATGAGGGGTGATCCAGCTTGGCCAACGCGCTCGTCTAAAGCCGCAATCGCCAACATCTCATTCCCTGGAACACCCCTCATCCGTCGCCTTCGGCGACACCTTCTCCCACAAGGGGCCCCTCGGGGAGAAGGGAGAAGCGCCTCACTATGCCGGCAGCGCCCGTTTCTCCTTCGCCGCCCTGGCACCCGCATCTCTCGGATGCGGTCCGATCGGCATGATTGCCGGAAACGGCGTCGCCCCGAAAGCAAAGGTCCATTTGTAGCCGGTGAGCTGGTCCTCCGGCGTGGTGTGCTGGTCGTGATGGGCAAGCAGCCTGGCGCGTTCGGCGAGCTCCTCGGCCTCGCGGCGCAGCATCTCCGCCGTTTCCGGCCGCATCCGCCTGGAAAAACTGATGAAGGTCGCGGCCCGTTCCATATGGGCGATCGCCCAGCCGACGAAGTTCTTGTTGGTCGTCTCGAAATGCGGCTTCAGCGGCCCCTCGAAATCCCATTGGATCGGCGTGTCGACGAGCAGCCTTGCCGACAGCCCGCGCCCCAGCGCCACCAGCCCGAGCTCCTCGAGGTCGCGCAGATAGAGGAACATCGAGGCTTCGCTCAGGCCTTGCGAGCGCATGATGCCTTCGGCCGTGAATTTCTCCGACAGCATGATGAAGACGAACAGCAGCGCCGGCCGCGCCGCCAGCCTGCGCTCGATCTCCGGTGAAACGCGGTTGGCCGGACCCGGCCCCCGGTTCATTGCGCCGAGCACGTTCTCCAGCTCGACATCCGCCGCCGCGCAGATCTCGATCAGCCGGTCGAGCTTGCAGTTGCGCTCATGGAAGATGCGCTTCACCGTCGGCTCGGAAATGCCCATGCGCTCGGCCAGCGTCCGGTAGGTCAGGCCCTTGGCCTTCAGCGTCCGTTTCAGCGCCTCGAAGATCGGACCGTTCATGGAATGCACCTCGTTCGTGCGAATTCGTATTGAATTGCGATACTAGCCTCGTTCCGGCTTCCAGGAAAGTATCGGAAATACTAGCTCTCCGCCGTCATCAAGGAGAGCACCCCATGAAACACCTCGTCGCCTCAACCGCCTTCGCCGCCATCGGCGCTTTCGCCATGTCTGTCGCGCAGGCCGGCGAGCTCTGGCGCGCCACCGGCTTCGAGCAGCCGGAATCGGCGCTTGTCGATACCGCCCGCAACCGCGTCATCGTCTCCAACATCGCCGGCAATCCCGGCGAAGCGGATGGCAATGGCTACCTGTCGCTCTTGTCGATGGACGGCAAGGTCATCACCCGTCACTGGGTCGATGGCATGGACGCACCCAAGGGCATGGCGATTTCCGGCGGCAAGCTCTATGCCGCCGACATCACCAAGCTGCGCGTCGTCGATCTCGCCAGCGGCAAGCTGGTCGCCACCATCGCGGTGCCGGGCGCCGTCTTCCTCAACGATATGACGCAGGACAGCGCCGGCAAGGTCTATGTCAGCGACATGCTGGCCGACGCCATCTACCGCATCGACGGCGACAAGCCGGAACTGTTCGTCAAGGACGCGGCTCTCGCCTCGCCCAACGGCGTGTTCGCCGATGGCGGCAGGCTGATCGTGGCGTCCTGGGGCAAGGGCATCGACAAGACCGACTTCAGCACCGCCGAGCCCGGCGGTCTGCTGTCGGTCGACCTCGCCACCAGGAAGGTCACGCCGCTGCCCGGCGCGCAGAATTTCGCCGACCTCGACGGCGTCGTCGCTATTGGCGACACCATCTACGCCACCGCCTACATGACCGGCACGCTTTACAGCTACAAGCCCGGCGGCGCGCCGCAGGTGGTCGCCGCCTTCAAGCCGGGCAGCGCCGACATCGGCACCGACGGCAAAAGTATCTTCGTGCCGCTGATGGGCGAAGGCGAGGTCGCGGCGCTCGGTCTCGACTGAAATGCCGATTGCGGGCCGGCCTGCGATCGCCATCGATCAGTCGCTGTCGGCCACCATTTTGCGCCGCTGCAGCAGGCGTGCCGCAAGCCAGCACAGCATGGCCCAGGCAAAGCCGGCGCACCAGCCGGCAAGCACGTCGGACGGCCAGTGGACGCCGAGATAGACGCGGCTGGCGCCGACCAGCACGGTGGTCAGTACCGCGAGGCAAAGCACGAAGATTTTCGTCCTGCGGTCCGGAAGGAAGCGCGCGGCTAAGGAGCCGAGCGTCAGATAGGTCACCGCCGACAGCATGGCGTGACCGCTTGGAAAGGACAGCGACGTCTCGTTGACGAGATGCGAGACGAGATCGGGCCGCGGCCGGTCGACCTCGAGCTTGAGCAGGCTGGAAAGCACCTGTCCGCCCGCCACCGCCACGAACATGAACAGCGCCGTCGAGGGTCTGCGGATCAAGAGCAGATAGACGATCGTCGCCGTCGTGATCAGCACCAGCACGGCGGAGCTGCCGAGCGCGGTGACGTCGCGAACCGCGCCTTCCAGCCAGAGCGGGCCGATCGGGCTGTCCGGCTGCCCGGCATGGCGGAAGGCGAGCAGGATTTCGGTGTCGAAGGCATGCGGCGTCGTGGCGCGCGCCACCTCCATGAGTTCCACCAGGCCCCACAGCCCGCCGGCGATCACCAGCCCGGCCAGCAGCAGGGGGAATTCCAACCTGTTGAGCAGCGCATTGGCGGTCGATTTCATTCGAGCTCTCGGGTCCAGCTACAGCCTCTGCATATAGGGCCCGAGCGTGATCAGCGCGACGGCAGCGATCGCCAGCATCATCCCGGTTGCTTGGAAAGCATTGAGCCGCTCGCCGAATAAGGCGAGCGCCACGACGTTGACCGAGACAAGTTGGATCACCGCCGACAGGCTGAACGACACCGACATGCCGAACTCGCGCACCAGCCTCAGCATGATCAGATTGCCCGCCGTGTAGAGCGCCAGGGTCAGCAAGAGCTTGGCGAAGCTCGGCGCCAGCCCCCATTGCTTGGCCGCCATCGCCGCCAGCAGGAACATCACCGTGGAAATGCCGAGCTGCGCCAGTCCCCAGAAACTCACCGCCGTCCCCCCTTTTGAAGCGCCGTCGCCACGCCGGCCGCAGCCCTTGTTTCCGAAGCGGGCGAAACCGTCAAGCTGGGCGGTGGAGGATTGGGCGAAAGCCGCGGCAAGTCCCCTTCTCCCCGTCACTATACGTCACTATACGGGGAGAAGGTGCCGGCAGGCAGATGAGGGGCGGCGCCAGCATTGGCCATCAGCATTGCACGCCCGAGGCCTTGTTTGCTGAAGCGATCGTCACGGCGCCTCTGTTTGCTAGGTCGGCGCCGCCCCTCATTGCCCTGCCGGGCATTTCTCCCCGTATAGCGACGGGGAGAAAGGGGGCGGCATCGACGGCTTCGCCAATCACCGAGGAACTACGTCGAAGCCCATGTCACGAAAATGTGATCGTTCAGCTTTAGGGGTCGAAAGGTCGAAACTCCAGCCACCTCAAGAAGCCAGAGGAACAATCCCATGACCGCGACCCCTGAGACCCGCTTCCGCACCAGCCAGCTCGAGGAGAATGACGGCCCGCCCGTCAACCCGACCGACAACCGCACCATGGGCGAGATCATCGCCGCGCGTTTCTCGCGCCGCGGCTTTCTCATGGGCTCGCTGGCCGTCTCGGCCATCGCCGCCACCGTCAGTCCGCTGGCGCTGGTCGCCGCCGACGAGGCGCGCGCGGCGGAAGGCTCGGCCTTCAACTTCGACGAGCTCGAGGCCGGCATCGACGACAAGCACCACGTCGCGCCGGGCTATGATGCCGACGTGCTGCTGCGCTGGGGCGATCCGCTGTTTTCCGATTCGCCGGACTTCGATCCGCTGAAGCAGTCGGCCGGGGCCCAGGCCCGGCAGTTCGGCTACAACAACGACTATGTCGGCTATATCCCGATCGACGGCTCGGCCGAGCATGGCTTGCTGGTCGTCAACCACGAATACACCAACCCGCATCTGATGTTTCCCGGCATCGTCAACATCGTCGAGAAAGACGGCAAGAAGGCCGCCGAGGTCGCGCCGCTCAGCAAGGAGCAGGTCGACGTCGAGATGGCCGCGCATGGCGGCACCATCGTTGAGATCCGCAAGCAGGGCGGCAAATGGCAGGTCGTGCGCGACGGCAAGCTCAACCGTCGCATCATGTCGACCACGGAAATGGCGCTGTCCGGCCCGGTCGCCGGTCATGACCGCGTCAAGACCAATGCCGATCCATCCGGCGCCAGGGTCATCGGCACGCTCAACAATTGCGCCGGCGGCGTCACGCCCTGGGGAACCTATGTGATGGCCGAGGAAAACATCCACGGCTATTTCTCGGGCGAATTGCCGGAGGGCCACAAGGAAGCCGCCAACTACAAGCGCCTCGGCATCCCGGAAGGCGCCTATGAATGGGGCGCGCATTACGACCGCTTCAACCTCGCCAAGGAACCGAACGAGCCGAACCGTTTCGGCTGGATCGTGGAGGTCGACGTGAACGATCCGAACTCGGTGCCGCGGAAACGCACCGCCATGGGCCGTTTCAAGCATGAGGGCGCCGAATCGATCGTCGCCAGGGACGGCCGCGTCGTCTTCTATCTCGGCGACGACGAGCGCTTCGACTATGTCTATAAATTCGTCACCGCGGGTAAGTTCAATCCCGATGACCGCGCGGCCAATATGGACCTGCTCGACGACGGCACGCTGCATGTGGCGAAATTCGCCGAGGACGGCTCGGTCGAATGGATGCCGATCGTGTTCGGCCAAGGTCCGCTGACGGCGCAGAACGGCTTTGCTTCCCCGGCCGACGTGCTGATCGAGACGCGGCGCGCCGCCGACCTGCTCGGCGCCACCAAGATGGACCGTCCCGAGGACATCCAGCCCAATGCCGGCAACGGCAAGGTCTATGTCATGCTGACCAACAATTCCAAGCGCAAGGCCGAGCAGGTCGACGCCGCCAATCCGCGCGCGGCGAACGCCTTCGGCCACATTATCGAGATCGTCGAGGATGGCGGCGACTTCGCCGCCAGCAAAGGCAAATGGGAAGTGCTGCTGAAATGCGGCAATCCCTCGGTCGCCGATGTCGGCGCCACCTTCTCGACCGCCACCACCGCCCATGGCTGGTTCGGCATGCCGGACAATTGCGCGGTCGATTCCGCCGGGCGCCTGTGGGTCGCCACCGACGGCCAGGGTCCGAAGGCCACCGGCCGCACCGACGGCCTGTGGGCGGTCGATACGGAAGGCGCCGCGCGGGCGACGTCGAAACTGTTCTTCCGCGTGCCGATCGGCGCCGAAATGTGCGGCCCGCTGTTCACGCCGGACGACCGGACCGCTTTCGTCGCCGTGCAGCATCCGGGCGACGGCGGCGAGGACTGGGAAGGTTTTGGCCGCCCGTCCTACTATGAGGACCCGTCGACCCGCTGGCCGGACTTCAAGCCGGACATGCCGGTGCGGCCGGCGGTCGTCACCATTACGAAGCAGGGCGGCGGCAAGATCGCGGTGTAGTGCGCTGAAGCGGCGCGGGCGAGCATGATCGCAAACGTTGAGGATTGGCTGACGCCTCCCCAACGTCGTCATCCACGGGCGGAGCGAGCGAAGCGGACGCGCAGACCCGAGGATGACGAAGCGGCGGGCGTTTCGGCCAATCTCCATGGCATGCCACCTGCCAACGCAGACATAACGACGGTCGAAACCATTGTGCCAGGAAACTGGCCGGCGGCTGCGGGCGGCCAGGTCGCCGCTTCTCGGCGGGCAGGATTTTTCACCGAGAATCAGCGCAAGCCCCGGGGATTGGCCGGAGCCTCCCTAACTTCGTCATTCCAGGGCGGAGCAAGGAGCGAAGCGACGCGCGCAGACCCTGGAATCCATGCCGTTACCTCGATCGTAGGCGCGGCGGAGCAGAATTCTGCACCGCCGCGGCGCCTAAAAGTCACGGAATGGATCCTCGGGTCTGCGCGCGTCGCTACGCTCCTTGCTCCGCCCGTGGATGACGAAGCGGCGGGCGTCCTGCTCATCCCATCGAGGCGTGCGACCCGCCTGCGCAAGCGTCGCAGCTCTCACCCGTCCCCCGATGGGCGACAGCCGGCGCTTTCGGACATTTGCCCTTCATTCGCCGCCAATTGCATCCTATATCGCGCTGACGCGACGCGACCGGCATCGGTCGCCAGCGATTCGCGACCTGAGGGCGGCAGGTCATCCATTCTTGGCACGCGGAGCTCATGGCGCCCCTGCGCATCTACTTCGACAGGCTTCTCGATGCCGTGGCGCCCAAGGTGCCGCGGCGCGAATTGACAGATGAGGAGCGCCTGGCGCTGGTGCGCCGCCACGGCGATTTCTCGCTCGCCTATTCGACGGCGGTGCAGCAGAAACTGTCCTATTTCAGCGACGGGGACGGCTACATCGCCTTCGGCACCAAGATGAGCCGTCATTTCGCGCTGGGCGATCCGGTGGCCGATCCGGTAGACCGCCCGGCCTATATCAAGCGCTTCGTCGAGGCCGCCGGCGGCCCCTGGTTCGTCCAGATCGGCGCCGACACAGCCAAGGTGCTGGCCGGCCTCGGCTACCACGTCAATCGCCTCGGCATCGACACCAGGCTGCTGCTGGCGACGCACGACTTTTCCGGCAAGCGCAACGAGACCGTGCGCTATTCGGAGCGCTGGCTGACGAAGAAAGGTTTTACCCTCGCCGAGGACAGCGGCGACGGACTGCTCGACGAGATAGTTCAGCTTTCCGCCGACTGGCGCAAAGAACGCATTATCAAGCGCTGGGAGATGGGTTTCCTCAATCGTCGCTTTTCCGAAGAGCTCGGCGCCGACATGCGCCGCTTCCTCCTGCACAGCCCCGAAGGCCGGCTTCTCGCCATCCTCGATTTCGACCCGCTGTTCCGCGACGGCAAGGTCATCGGCTACACCACCTCCTTCAAGCGCAAGCAGGTCGATGCGACGCCGCATGCCGAGGTCGGCCTGACCAAATTCGCCGTCGACCGTTTTCGCGAGGAAGGCATCTCGCAAGTGACGCTCGGTCTCTCGCCACTGCTCGATATCGAGCCCAGCGGCTTCGCCGAATCGGGTTTCTGGCGCGGCGCCTTCCAGCGCGCCTACAACTCGCCCTGGGTCAACCGCTCGCGCTTCAACCTGCAGGGTCAGGCGGCCTTCAAGCGCCGCTTCCACGGGGTCGAGGAGCCGACCTACATCGCGTTCCGAAGGGGGACGCTGATGGAGATGCTCGGGCTGCTGCGCCTGATCAAAGCGATCTGAACCGGGCTGGTACGTCTCGCGATTGGCCGAAGCCTCGCTGCTTCGTCATCCACGGGCGGAGCAAGGAGCGAAGCGACGCGCGCAGACCCGAGGATCCATGCCGTTACCTTTGCCGAGGGATGCGGCGGAGCAGAATTCTGCACCGTCGCAACGCTTTGACGTCACGGAATGGATTCTATGGTCTACGCGCGTCGCTCCGCTCCTTGCTCCGCCATAGAATGACGACAGGGACGGACGTTGCGGCTAATCGCGAAGGCTCGCAATTGCTCCAGCGCAGAATCCGGAGCGCGTCAATTCCGCAGCCGATACCCCGTCCGGAAAATCCAGGCGACAATCCCGATGCAGACGGCCAGGAACACCAGCGTCATGCCCAGGCTGACGCCGACCGAAACGTCCGCCTTGCCGTAGAAACTCCAGCGGAACCCGCTGATCAGGTAGACGACCGGGTTGAACAGCGTGACCGTCTTCCAGATGCCGGGCAGCATGTGGATCGAATAGAAGCTGCCGCCGAGGAAGGTGAGCGGCGTGACGATCAGGAGCGGCACCAGCTGCAGCTGCTCGAAGGTTTTTGCCCAGATGCCGATGATGAAGCCGAACAGGCTGAAGGTCACCGCCGTCAGCACCAGGAAGGCGATCATCCAGAACGGATGTTCGATCCGCAGGGGCACGAACAGCGCTGCCGTGCCCAGGATGATCAGACCGAGTATCATCGACTTGGTCGCCGCACCGCCGACATAGGCGATGATGATCTCGAGATAGGAGACCGGCGCCGACAGCAGCTCGTAGATGGAGCCGACGAATTTCGGGAAATAGATGGCGAAGGAGGCGTTCGAGATCGACTGCGTCAAAAGCGACAGCATCATCAGCCCGGGCACGATGAAGGCGCCGTAGCTGATGCCGTCTATCTCGGTGATGCGCGAGCCGATGGCCGAGCCGAAGACGACGAAATAGAGCGATGTCGAGATGACCGGCGAGATGATGCTCTGCAGCACCGTGCGGAAGGCGCGCGCCATCTCCACCCGGTAGATCGCCCATACCGCGCGCAGGTTCATGGCTCTTGCCTCAGAAGACTGACGAAGATTTCTTCGAGCGAGCTGTTCTTGGTGTCGAGGTCGCGGAACTGGACGCCGGCCGCCTCGAGGTCGCGGATCAGCGAGGCGACGCCCGGCCGGTCGCTCTGGTTGTCGTAGGTGTAGGTGAGCTGGCTGCCGTCAGGAGACAATTCCAATGCATAACCCGACAGGCCGTCGGGCACGGCGGCAAGCGGCGCGCGCAGCTCCAGCTTCATCTGCTTGCGGCCGAGCTTGCGCATCAGCTCGGCCTTGCCCTCGACCAGGATGATCTCGCCGCGGTTGATGACGCCGACACGGTCGGCCATCGCCTCGGCCTCCTCGATGTAATGCGTGGTCAGGATGATGGTGACGCCGTCCTCGCGCAGGCGCCGCACCATCGCCCACATGTCCTGGCGCAGCTCGACGTCGACGCCTGCCGTCGGCTCGTCGAGGAACAGCACGCGCGGCTCGTGCGACAGCGCCTTGGCGATCATCAGCCGGCGTTTCATGCCGCCCGACAGCGTGATCGCCTTGGAATCCTTCTTGTCCCACAGCGACAAGTCGCGCAGCACCTTCTCGACGAAGGCCGGGTTGGGGGCCTTGCCGAACAGGCCGCGGCTGTAGTTCACCGTCGCCCAGACCGTCTCGAAGGCATCGATGGTCAGCTCCTGCGGCACCAGCCCGATCAGGCTGCGCGCGGCGCGATAATCCTTGCCGATGTCGTGGCCATCGACGCTGACGCTGCCCGACGAGCGGTTGACGATGCCGCAGACGATCGAGATCAGCGTCGTCTTGCCGGCGCCGTTCGGCCCGAGCAGCGCGAAGATCTCGCCGCGCTCGATGTCGAGATTGATTTCCTTCAATGCCTTGAAGCCGGTGGCATAGGTTTTCGTGACACCGGAGATCGAGATGATGGATGACATGCTGAAAAATGGCCGGCTGGAAAATGTGACCTGATATAGGTCGGATGCCGCCCGCTGCAACCGAAAATCGACGCTGCTCCTGACAGTTCTGGACAGTGAGCTTCTTTCTCCCCGTTTACGGGGAGAAATGCCCGGCAGGGCAATGAGGGGCGGCGCCGACTTTCGACCATGTGCTCCCGGCGCCCCAATTACGAACGCCGGCGCTGCCCCTCATCCGCCCTTCGGGCACCTTCTCCCCGTGAACGGGGAGAAGGTCTAAACCTGCCCCGTCCAAAACGCGATTTCCCGCGCCTTGGTCCTGAGCTCGGTCTTCAGCCATTGATCGTCGTCGTCGAGATAGCTCCAGGGCGTCTTGCCCTGCGCCCGCATCTCGCGGATGTAGGAGCGGTAGCGGTAATGGCTGTAGACCGACATCGCGTAGGTGGCATAGGCGGCGGCAAGCTTCCTGTGGCCGCGGACGATCACCAGGTTCTCGTCGTTCTTCTGGCTCGCCGGCGCCGAGAAATTGTGGCTGCCGGTCACCACCACGCAGTCATTTGAATGCGGGTCGGTCACCAGGATCTTCGAGTGCACGATGGCGTGGCCGATCTGCGACAGGAAGCTGCGCCGGTTGACCTCCGCGATCCACGGTCCGAGCGCCGCGTCGAGGCCTTGCGGCTGCGCCACCGCGTAGCGGTCGGGCGTGAATGTCCGGTCGCTGCTCACCAGGTCGATGTCGAGGAAATTCTGCTCGGTGCCGCCCTCGTCGGCGCTCAGCGTAGAGACCACGCCGCGCACATACATGCCCTTTTCCCTGGCGCGCTGGCCGGCCAGCGTGTGCAGCCCCTGCTTGCCCGGCGTGAACATCAGGAACAGCACCGACTGCCTGGCCGAGCCGATGACGTCGCGCAGCGCATCCATGTCGGCCCCGTCGGAAGTGCGGGTGAACCACACCGTCGCCTTGGCGCTGCCGATCGCGAAGGTTTTCGGCGCATCGTTGTCCGCCATCAGCGCCGGCGTGAAATTGGCCGGGTCGGTCTTCGGCGGCGAGGCGTCCTTCAACAGGTCCCAATGCTTGCGGAAATGCGTCGCCACCGCCGCGTCCTCGATCAGCAACCCGTTGTTGACCTGCGTGCACAGGCCGGTCGTGCTCCAGTTGGTGCTGCCGGTCCACACCATCTTCGGCTCGCCGTCCTTGGACACGACGACGAATTTGTTGTGGCCGAGACCCTTCGATTTCAGCATCCGGTCGACGGTCGCGATGCCGTGGTCGTTGAGGTTCTTGCGCGCGTCCTTGTTGCCGTCGCCGCTTTTATCTGAGCCGTTGGCGAGGATGAGATGCAGGCGCGGCCCGAGCCCGATCAGCGCCGTCTCCAGCGTCGCGTCGCCAAGCTCATAAAGCGCTGCATGCAGTTCGTCGCCGGCAACTTGGGTCAGCCCGACCATGCGGAGGCCGAGGTCGCCCTCGAGGAAGGCGCGGAACTTGGCGTCGCCATTGGTCTGCAGGCTCTTCTTGAAGGCAGCGGGCGAGAGCTTGTTCTTGGCCATGTAGCGGGCGACGAATTGCGACAGCACCAGCCCGCGGTTGAAGAAGCAGGAAAAGCCGCCGCCGGCGTCGGTGGCAAGCGTCTTCCAGTCCGTCCAGTCGCTGGAAACGCCCTTGGTCAGCGGCTTGCCTGGGCCGGCGCTCATCATCGCCGTCACCCGGTAGCGCACGATATTGCCGACGTCCGCCGCATGGTCGGTCCAGTTGAAGCGCTGGAACGGCCAGACGTCGGACGGCCTGTGGTCGCCCGATTTCGGCTTGTCCTTGGTGAAGCCGACGCGGTTCTCCACCGGATCGATCCTCTCGGTGGCGCCGACCTTGCGGCCGCGCTCCAGAAGGAAGCCCCGGCATCCCGCGATGAAGTCGCTGGGCGCCCAGGCGACGAAGGCGTCGTCGCCATTGGTGTAGACGGACACTTTTATGCTGGCCATGTCATTCCTCCCCCGATGGTTCGAGCGCAGCCAACAAGAACCGGTGCCGGAAACAGGTTTCCGGACGGCTGAAGCAGAAAATTAGAAAGAAGGACGGCAACGATTATGTAGCGGCAGAACGTGCGTTGTCAATGTTAGAAAAACGCAAGTATAGCTCTATGAGCTACTTCACATTGCTCAAACGCCGGGAATTGGCGCAAGCCTCCTAACCTCGTCATTCCAGGGCGGAGCAAGGAGCGAAGCGACGCGCGCAGACCCTGGAATCCATGCCGTTACCTTGATCGAAGAGCGCAGCGGAGCAGAATTCTGCACCGTAGCGGCGCTCATACGTCACGGAATGGATCCTCGGGTCTGCGCGCGTCGCTGCGCTCCTTGCTCCGCCCGTGGATGACGAAGCGATGGGCGTTTCGGCCAATCGCCAAGGCATGCCGCCTGCCAACGCAGACATACCGGCGGTCGAAATCCCTGTGCCAAGAAGCTGACCGGCGGCTGCGGGCGGCCAGGTTGCCGCTTCTCGGCGGGCAGGATTTTCACCGAGAATCAGCGCAAGCGCTGGAGATTGGCCGAAGCCTCCCCAACCTCGTCATTCCAGGGCGGAGCAAGGAGCGAAGCGACGCGCGCAGACCCTGAAATCCATGCCGTTACCTTGATCGAGGAGTGCAGCGGAGCAGAATTCTGCACCGTAGCGGCGCGTTGAAGTCACGGAATGGATCCTCGGGTCTGCGCGCGTCGCTTCGCTCCTTGCTCCGCCCGTGGATGACGAGGCCGGCCGTTTCGGCCAATCGCCAAGGGCATGCCACCTGCCAACGCTGGCCGGCGCCTCTCAGCCCTTGCTGGAGGCCAGCATCAGGTCCGTGAGCACCGGCCTACGCCGGCCGTAGCCTTAATTTAGCTGCCACGCCACTCATGAGTGCTTCGGCCGGCGAAGGCCGGAAGCGCAGAAACCACCATCAGATGGCCGCCGGAGTAGAATTTCCAAACGGTCTCTCAGCTCTTGCTGGAGGCCAGCACGAGCACCGGCTTCTCGCTGTAGAGCTGCGGGAACAGCGACTTCAGATTCTCGATCTTCGGCAGGTCGTTGTAGACGATATAGGGATAGGTCGGGTTCAGCGTCAGGAAGTCCTGATGGTAGTCCTCGGCCGGATAGAAGGTCTTGCCGGTTTCCAGCGTGGTGACGATCGGCTTGCCGAACACCTTGGCCTTGTCGAGCTGGGCGATATAGCTCGCGGCGACCTTCTTCTGCTGCTCGTTCTCGGCGAAGATCGTCGAGCGGTACTGCGTGCCGGAATCCGGCCCCTGGTAGTTGAGCTGCGTCGGATTGTGCGCGACCGAGAAATACACCTGCAGCAGCTGGCCGTAGGTGACCTTCGACGGATCGTAGGTGATCTCGACGGATTCGGCATGCCCGGTGCGGCCGCTGCCGACCACTTCATAGACGGCGTTTTCGGCGCTGCCGCCGGTGTAGCCGGACACCGCCTTGCTGACGCCCTTGACGTGCTGGAACACGCCCTGCACGCCCCAGAAGCAGCCGCCGGCGAAGATCGCCTTCTCGCTGCCGCTCGTGGCCTTTTCGTCCATCGCCGGCGGCGGGATCACCACCGCGTCCTCGGCCGAGCGGGCCGGGCTCTGCCACAGCACGGCCGCGGCGACCGCCGCAAGGCCAAGCGCCGCAAGCGCGCCGCGGAACGGTGATCGCCGCGCGGCCTTTTTATCGATGCCGTTCATGTCCTGATCTCCTGTTGTTGTTCCATTATATACGAACCAAGCCGCCACGCGGTTCTCACTTTGCCGTGCGGCGGCTCATGGCTGAAGCCTTCCCGACGTCGTCATTCCAGGGCGAAGCAGGAGCGAAGCTCCGTCGCGGAGACCCTGGAATCCATGCCGTGACCTTGATCGACGAGCGCAGCGGAGCAGAATTCTAAACCGCTGCAACGCTTGGAAGTCACGGCATGGATCCTATGGTCTGCGCCGCGTCGCTTCGCTCCTTGCTTCCGCCATAGGATGACGAAGTAACGGGCGTTTCGGCCAATCTCCAAGGCCTGCGACCTGCTGACTCAAACATATCCGAGCAGTCTGTGTTCAAGAACTAGTTGGCGGTGGTATCCGCCGGCTTCATCGCATCCGTGGCCGGTTTCATCGCGTCGGCAGGCTTCATCGCATCCGTCGCCGGCTTCATCGCCTCGGTGCTCATCGCATCGGGCTTCATGGCATCGGCGGGCTTCATCGCATCCGTCGCCGGTTTCATCGCCTCGGTCGCCATCGCGTCGGCGGGCTTCATGGCGTTGGTCGTCTCGTCGGCGCGGGCGCCGGCAATGAAGACGGACGCGGAAAGCGCGAGGGCGAGCGCCGGCAGCGTGAGGAACTTGGTCATGGTAGTCTCCTTTGTTGGTCTCTCTGGGGGTTTTGGCGCGCGCAGATGCGGGCCCTGGGTGTTGCGTTGCCGCGTCCTGCGGCCCCGCGCGAAGAGAAGGAAAAATCAGTTGGCGGCCGCGGCCAGGATCGGTCCGCCGCGTGGCGCCTGCACCAGCACCGCGGTGCTCAAGCCGCCGGTGGCCGCCGGCAGCGGCAGCGTCGTCGCCTCGCCGTTCCATTTGCCTAGCTTTGTGAGCGCATGCACGACATTGGCATGCGGCAGCGTGCGCCCGGTGTTTTCGCCGCGCGCCACCGGCACCTCGACGACGCCGCGTGTGTAGCGCACCAGCCAGATGTCGGCGCCGCCGCCCGGCGCCTTGCCGGCGCCGATGCTGACCTTGCCGCCGCTGAGCGAAAGGTCCGGACCCTTTGTGTGGCCGCTTTTGGCAATGAGGCTCTGGATCTCGCCAGGCGCCGCGCCCACGGCGTCGCTTCTGCCGTTCACCACCACCTGCGGCGTGAACGGCCCGTCATGGCCGAGCGGCGGCTCGTAGGTCACCTGGCGCTCAGTGAATTCCTTGCGGCCGAAAGTATCCTTCCAGCCGAGATAGTCCCAATAGGTGACGTTGAACGACAGCGCCAGCACGCCCGGCTGGTCCTTGACCTTGATCAGATTGGCGTTGGCCGGCGGGCAGGACGAGCAGCCCTGGCTGGTGAACAGCTCGACCACGGTGAGCGGCTGCGCGGCCGCCGCGCCCATCGTGGCTGCGAGCATCGCGCCGGCAAGCAGGCCGATCCTTGTCTTCGATCCAGTCATGGGAAACAGTCTCCGTTGGCGGGTATGCTCCCATTTCGCCGGCATGGAGGGCTTCGTTACAGCTTCACCGGTTTGTGATGTTAGGATACCCCTCAATGCGGAAAGCCGGCTCGAGGCACCCCCCTCTGTCCTGCCGGACATCTCCCCCGCAAGGGGGGAGATTGGCAGTTCAAGCGCTGGCGCTTCTTCTGCAACGTTGGCGATTGGCGAAAGCCGCGCGACATCTGATCTCCCCCCTTGCGGGGGAGATGGCCGGCAGGCCAGAGGGGGGTGTGAAGGATCGCGGCGTTCACGTCTCGGCGCCAACGCGCCGATCCCCGCAAGGGGAGAAGGGAAAAGACCCCGCCGCTTGCCCCTCAACCCTGCCCCTGCTAAAGCGCGCCGCATGACGACGCCCCTCGACCACATCCGCAATTTCTCCATCGTCGCCCATATCGACCATGGCAAATCCACGCTTGCCGACCGGCTGATCCAGTCCACCGGCGGGCTGGAGGCGCGTGACATGAAGGAGCAGGTGCTGGACTCGATGGATATCGAGCGCGAGCGCGGCATCACCATCAAGGCGCAGACGGTGCGGCTGAAATACCGCGCCAACAATGGCGAGGACTATATCCTCAACCTCATCGACACGCCCGGCCATGTCGACTTCGCCTATGAAGTCTCGCGCTCCTTGGCCGCCTGCGAGGGCTCGCTGCTGGTGGTCGACGCAAGCCAGGGCGTCGAGGCGCAGACTTTGGCCAATGTCTACCAGGCCATAGACAACAACCACGAGATCGTCGTGGTGTTGAACAAGGTCGACCTGCCGGCCGCCGAGCCCGAGCGCATCCGCGAGCAGGTCGAGGAGGTGATCGGCATCGACGCTTCCAACGCCGTGCTGATCTCGGCCAAGACCGGCCTCGGCATTCCCGACGTGCTGGAGGCGATTGTCAACGACCTGCCGCCGCCGCGCGAGGGCGACATCAAGGCGCCGCTGAAGGCGATGCTGGTCGATAGCTGGTACGACGCCTATCTCGGCGTCATCGTCCTGGTGCGCATCATCGACGGCGTGCTCAAGAAGGGCCAGACCATCCGCATGATGGGCACCGGCGCCAAATACCTCGTCGAGCGCACCGGCGTGTTCACGCCGGCCCGCATCAATGTCGACGAGCTCGGCCCCGGCGAGTTCGGCTTCTTCACCGGCTCGATCAAGGAAGTGGCCGACACCCGCGTCGGCGACACCATCACCGAGGACAAGCGCCAGACCGCCCACGCCCTGCCCGGCTTCAAGCCGGCCCAGCCGGTGGTGTTCTGCGGCCTGTTCCCGGTCGACGCCGCCGATTTCGAGGATTTGCGCGCCGCCGTTGGCAAGCTGCGCCTCAACGACGCCAGCTTCTCATACGAAATGGAAACCAGTGCCGCGCTCGGCTTCGGCTATCGCTGCGGCTTCCTTGGCCTGCTGCATCTGGAGATCATTCAGGAGCGGCTGGAGCGCGAGTTCAACCTCGACCTGATCGCCACCGCGCCCTCGGTCGTCTACCGGCTGCTCTTGAATGACGGCACGGTGAAGGAGCTGCACAACCCGGCCGACATGCCCGACGTGGTCAAGATATCGGCCATCGAGGAGCCGTGGATCCGCGCCACCATCCTGACGCCGGACGACTATCTCGGCGGCATCCTGAAGCTTTGCCAGGACAGGCGCGGCATCCAGGCCGATCTGTCCTATGTCGGCAAACGCGCCATGCTGACCTACGATCTGCCGCTCAACGAGGTCGTCTTCGATTTCTACGACCGGCTGAAGTCGATCTCCAAGGGCTACGCCTCCTTCGACTATCACCTGACCGACTACCGCGAGGGCGACCTGGTCAAGATGTCGATCCTGGTCAACGAGGAGCCTGTCGACGCGCTGTCCATGCTGGTGCACCGCACGGCGGCGGAAAAGCGCGGCCGGCAGATGTGCGAGAAGCTGAAGGAGCTGATCCCGCACCATCTCTTCAAGATCCCGATCCAGGCCGCGATCGGCGGCAAGGTCATCGCCCGCGAGACCATCTCGGCGCTGCGCAAGGACGTCACCGCCAAATGCTACGGCGGCGACGTAACCCGCAAGCGCAAGCTGCTCGACAAGCAGAAAGAGGGCAAGAAGCGGATGCGGCAGTTCGGCAAGGTGGATATCCCGCAGGAGGCGTTTATCCAGGCGCTGAAGATGGGCGATTGAGAAACGTTGAGAATTTTGCTTAGGTAACTCTCTTGTCAAAAAATTCTTGATCGTGACTTTTTCATTTTTCTGACGAATAGTATAATTACCGATTCCGCATCATTAGGCGCTCTGCATGCTGACAATACATCCGTTTCCGGCTCGTATGTCACCTGAGTTTGCCCTAGAAAAATTGGCCGAACTTGCCCCCAAGGGCGTTGTACTCGACCCGATGTCAGGTTCGGGAACGGTGCTCCGCCAGGCAACAAACCTCGGTCATCGTGCAATTGGATTTGATTTAGATCCACTGGCAGTTCTTATGAGCCGCGTATGGACGAGCCCCATCGATGACGAAATCGCTAAGCGCACGTCCTCTGAGTTGCTGGAGACCATAGATGGGCTTTCTGCAGAGCCCATCTCGATCCCGTGGGTCGATAGCGATAAGGAAACGTCGACCTTCGTAGACTTCTGGTTCGCTGAGCCCCAGCGGAGCTCCCTTCGTCGGATTTCCTACGCATTGAATCAGTATGCCGCGACCGCTCGCCCTGACCAACTGCCAGCACTAGATTTGGCGAGGCTTGCTCTCAGTCGAATTATCATAACCAAGGAACGTGGAGCGTCCTTGGCCAGAGATGTTTCTCACAGCCGTCCTCACAAGGTGGCGGATACCAATGACTTTGATGTCAGGCAGGCATTTGAGCGATCGATGGAGATTGTTAGGAAGCGCCTCGCTCAATCGCCTCCAACTTGTAGAGCCGAAGTCGCAATTGGCGACGCGCGGTCGATGGCGTCGGTCGCGGATGGCAGCATAGATGCTGTTCTTACATCGCCGCCGTATCTCAATGCGATAGACTATCTGCGAGGGCACAGATTGTCCCTGGTCTGGCTGGGCCACAGACTTGCCGATCTCCGGGCAATTAGATCGGGCAGTATCGGCACCGAACGACAGCTAGGAACCGACCTAACATCCAAGAGCCACCTGACGGTTAAGGGCAGTATGGGTGATTTGACCAATTTGCCCAAACGGTTTCTGAGTATGGTAGACCGCTATGTCGTAGACATCCTCGGTGTGGTCGAAGAAATTGCTCGTGTCCTTAAAGCCGGAGGACGGGCAATCTTTGTGGTCGGAGATTCGTGCCTGCGAGGAGTTTTCATTAGAAACTCAGAAGCAGTCGTCTCAGCCGCCCATCAAGTCGGGCTAAAATTGACCTCTCGGTCAGAGAGGCCGTTGCCAAATCAAAGCCGCTATCTCCCTATGACCAGTGAGCAGCTAGCTAAGCGAATGCGAACTGAGACGGTTCTTACGTTTGCAATGCCTTAGCTGGTCGCTCGGCATTACCTTGAAATCCGAGGGCATCCATCAGCGCATCGATTCCTTTTGGACATTTGCGCGGTCCTTGTTCTTTGCTGCCATTGACCTCGTACCATTTTCCTTTCTTGCGATCGACTCTCAGCCACGCCTGCTCGCTGTCTCCCACAGCGAGTAATTGAATAAAGTCCGGCAAATCGATGCAAAGCATGCCGTCTGTGTGGCAGACAAGGATTACAAAAACTTTCGGAAAAATTGTCCGAAGATCAACTAGTTCTTGAACATTGCGCTTTGTAAAGGTGAAGCTCCAAGGATGTAGCCTCTGAGTCGAATGCTTTATCTGCATTCCAACGCGCGACTCCAAAATGTAGGACGATAACCGACCCTCCTCGTGGAGTTCGTCAATCTGAATCGGAATGGTGCATTGATGCACAATCTCGGCTAAGACCGCCCCGTGATAGAACTTATACTCCGGTATCATGGGACGCATTATTCTTTATAAACTGAATAGAGCCGATAAACTTATAAATCAGCCGTGCGTTGCCTTTGCCATTGTACAGCACAAAGAGGTGGTGTACCGCGGTGGTAGATTTCCCAATTTGCGATTTGCCGATAAATCCGCGCTTGCGAAGGATCTGATCCTTGTCGATATCTGGGCCATCGGTATAGCCCGCAATGGGAATTGGGTCGTGAATCGCGACAGCAGTCTTCAGGCCTGAAGACGTTCCACGGATGTATCTGAGCAAATAATCCGGGAACGCCGTTGGGCCTAGCGCTGCCGCGAGTTGCTCCATTCGCTCGAACACCGAACCGCTTCCGTTGATCAACTGGGTGATCCGGTCAGAAAAGGGAAACAGACTGAACGCCATCTCGCCGCGGTCGAGATCGACCGTAGAGAGATCGATGCTTGCACTCGATACGGCCTGAATACGTGTATCACCTAGCCAGACCAGTGACCCTAAGCCTTCCTTGATTGCGGCCAGCGCCAATCGGTGAAAAACAAAACACCGATGCCAATCGAGGTACAGCCCTTGGGGGATCGTAAGTTCGAAAAAGCTCAAATACTGTCCCCGGCTTCCGAACATACGGGCGCGCTGGATATAAGTATCTTGCTGGATTTTGTGTTGAACGTCTCTGGTAAAATACATAGAGAGGAGGTTATCGAGTGTAACGCCTCGAGAAACGATATTCCCTCCAATTATTATAGTAAACAGGCTAGTCGGACTTGTGGCAGCGGAGGAGTTATCCTTCCAGTCGCGTTCGCTATTAAGGACAACAATGGAGTGCCGAGTTATGTTGTCTAAAACGTAGCTCGTGATGCTATCGCTGTCTGCGTCGGGGAAGCGCTCCCTGCTGAGGGTCCATATTTGCTTCGTATATTTCTCAAAATCTGCCGACGAGCGCTGAATCAGCGCTGTTAAGGCGCCATGGGCGTTGGCCCAGTCGGTCTTGTGATCAGCCTTCTTTCCGCTTGTGTGAATGAGGATAGAGTAGTTTCTTTCGAGAGGCGCATTAACATACAAGTTTAGATAGGCTACATTTACCAGAAACCCGAACAATGCTTTCCGAGCGTGGCGAGGGTCGCTTCCCGAATCGGGTAACAAAGTTTGATAATATTTAACCCCGCCATCAAGCGGAAAGAAAACGTCCTGTCCAGTATACTTACTGTGTGGGGGAAAATCTACCCAAAGATTACTATCGTTATCGAACTATTGTTTAAATCAAGTCTCGCAGGGGTAGCAGTAACACCCAGATAGTAACCATCTGATCCGATAAGATCGCTGATTAGCTGGTTTATTTTTGTTTTTTCGCCTTTATTAACTTTAGCGTTTGGTGAGGCGAAATCAGCTTCATCATCGATTACAACGATTCCCTTTACTTTTCCAATTTTTTCGAGAAGTTTGCGAAGGTCGGCTCCGTTTTTCTTGCAAAAGATTACATGACTTTGGCCCTTTAGCACCACTGCGGGGTCAATGATCTCGCTAAAGTTTCGAGCGGCTGGTGCAAGGCCCGACGCCTTAAAGCGCCCAAGATTTTGGCCCAGGAGATCGACACTGTCGTTCAAAAGATGGACTATGAAATTGAATCCTTCGTCGAGGAGTTTGGCGGTAAGGCAGATCATCATTTCTGTCTTCCCGCTTTGAGGCTCTCCGTAGATCACGAAGGAGCGTCCCTGCAACTTCTGAAGGTTGCGAAGCGCGTCCCTCACCGCCGACTCAACGGCAAGCACTTCCTTGCCAGCAGCTCGCAGGCGCTGCAGCTGCCTCTCGTATTGCCCCATCGTGCTTAGGCGATTGGAGAAACGACTAATATCAAACGATGCCCCCGCCACAATTATTTCTCCCGTTTGCCGGCAAGCTGCCATACGCCCCTAGGGCAGCTAGAGACTGGGGTAAGTATCCCATCACGTCTCAGGACAGTCGCCGCCCACCTCATTTCGTACTGCCATACGAAGAACAGGTCACCTGAGCCTTCTAGCTCAGCGCCGTGGCGCTCCCAGATAAATCGGCAAATAGGAACAATTTTACTACTGCCGCCGAGACTCGTCAGAGCTTCTACAACCCAATCAAGCAGATCTGATTTTCGCGCCATTGGAGGATTATCAAGTTGCCACGAATCAACGCAGCTAAGCCTAGTTTGCGAGATTCTTCAATTATCAGGCATTTGATCGTCGATTAATGCCCAAATAAAGTCGTTTCGGAACCGCCTCCGTAGTCCACCCTTTCCGTTCTACCTGCGTAGCGCTATCCTCCCCTCCAGCTTGGGGAGACATCACATGCGCTCCGACACCATCGCCGCTCTCGGCCTCGCCATCGGCGGCGCTTTTGGGCTTGCCGGCACGTTTGTCGCCAGCGACGCGCTGCGCGAGACGGTCTGGACCATGGATGGCGTGGGCATCGTCGTCGCCACGGCGCTGCTCACGATGAAATATCAGCGGCTCGGCAATGACCTCGTCGCGGCCGGCTTCCTCACCTTCCTGGCCGGCGAAAGCCTGCTTCTGGCCGGGAATGCGGCGGGGCTGCAGGCCAGCGTGCCTTCCTATGCCGGCGGCATTGCGCTGTGGGCGGCCGGGCTCACCATGGTCAGCGCGCAAGCCACCTTCGCGCTGTGGATGCGGCTCACGGCTTTGATCGCCGCTTTGCTGTTCACCGTCTCGGTCCTGATGATCCTGTGGGGCGCGCCGCTACTGCCCACCTCCGCGCCGCTGCCGGCGATCGGCTATCCGTTCCTGGTGCTGACCTTCATCGGCTGGATCTGGACGCTGCTGAAATCCGAACGCTGAGCGCCAACGCGCCATGCCCGCGCCGCTCGAAATCCGCAACAGCCCGTCGGGAAAGATCCTGCCCGCCGTCGGGCCGTTCCTGCTCGGCGGCATCTTCGGCTTCGGCGCGCTGCAGGGCGTGGCCACGGGCGCGGATGGTGGGCCTGTGCTGTGGATCGCGCTGCTCGCCGTCGCCTGCCTGGGGCTCGGCGTCTTTATCGCCCGAGGCGCCTTCGACACTTCGGCCAAGGTGACCCTGGACAGCCAAGGTTTCCGCGATGCGCGCGCCGGCGACGTGCTGGTGCCGTGGAGCAAGGTCAAAAGCGTGCGCCTCGCCGCCGGCGGCAAGGGCGCGGCGATGCTCAATTTCGAGCTCACCGAGGAGCCGCCCGACAAGATCAAATATTCCTCCGCCAACGTCTTCGGCCTGATGCCCTTCGGCAAGACCACCGTGCACATGGAAATCTCCTCGCTCGACGTGAGGGGCGATGACATGGTGGATGCAGTGCGGAAGTTCGCGCCGCATGTGGCGGTGAGGCGCTGATCTCCCCTTCCCCCCTTGTGGGGGAAGGTGGATCGGCGCGAAGCGCCGAGACGGATGAGGGGTGCTCCAGGGAATGCCAGCGTCTCACTCCGCTGGAACACCCCTCATCCGGCCGCTTCGCGGACACCTTCTCCCACAAGGGGAGGAGAAGGGGGAGGTCGCGCGGCTTCTCCTCCCGTGCTTTACTCCCCTCGGGGACCTCACCATGATTCGCGCTCTGCTCGCCTTCCTCCTCCTCACCACTCCGGCCTTCGCCGCCGACATGTCCGTCTTCGTGCGCAACCAGCGCTCGGACGGCGTCGCGGTGGAGCTGTTCAGCCGCGACAGCGAAAAGGTCTGGCCGGGCGACGACAAGGTGTACTTCATCCGCCCGAAGGCGAAGAAATCCGTGCCGATCTCCTGCGAGCCCGGCGAGCACATCTGCTGGGGCGCCTGGGTGAACGGCAACGACAAGGTCACCGCCGGCGTCGGCCCCGACAACGACCAGCCCTGCGACACCTGTTGCTTCATCTGCACCGAGCATTCGACCGAGACGGTGGATCTGGCGGAGTAGCGGGGCGCCGAAGCTGCTGATCTCCCCCCTTGTGGGGGAGATGCCCGGCAGGGCAGAGGGGGGCGCGAAGGATCGCCAACCTTCACGTTTGTCGAATGGGCGAAAACCAATCCAAGGTTGATCTGCAGGATTGAGAGGTCGGCGGGACAGCGCCCCCCTCTGGCCTGCCGGCCATCTCCCCCACAAGGGGGAGGTCAGCTGTCGCCGGCGCAGTCGCCAATCCACCCAAATTCAGTCAGCGGATTTCACAGCCGCCCCTTTAGCGGCTCCCCGCACTATGCGATGAATTCCGCGATCGGCCGTGGGGGCCGATTCTCTATCGGGGGTTTTTCCATGTCTGCCACTTTCGCGCGCCGCGCGGCCGCCGCGCTCTCCCTTGCCGTCATCTTCTCGTCCGCCGCCCATGCCGGCGACGTCACCTTCCAGATCAAGAACAACCACCCCAACGCCATGCGCGTCGAGCTCTACAGCCAGGACCGCGACTATGTCTGGCCGGGCGAGGGCAAGGATTTCTATCTCGACGACGGCGAGACCAGGCAGCTGCCGATCTCCTGCAACGAGGGCGAAAAGATCTGCTACGGCGCCTGGGTAGACGGCGACGAGGAAACCTATTGGGGCGTCGGCCCCAACAACAAGGAAACCTGCGACGACTGCTGCCACACCTGCAGCGGCGGCCAGACCGAGGAGATCGACCTGACGGAGTAGGGCGGCGCCTCTTCCCTTCCCCCCTTTGTGGGGGAAGGTGGCTCGGCGCTTTAGCGCCGAGACGGATGAGGGGTGTTCCAGCGGAGTGAGGCGCTGGATATTTGAGCGGTCACCAAGATTGGCAAATCTTCCGCCATGCCGCATCAACCCATACCCCCGGCCAAACAAAATTTCGCCCGCGCGATGCGTCGCGAGCCAACCGAGGCAGAAGAGCGCCTGTGGCACGAGTTGCGCGGCCGGCGTCTGGACAGGATCAAGTTCAGGCGGCAGGTGCCGATTGGACGGTTCATAGCCGACTTCGTTTGCGCCGAAGCACAGTTCATCATTGAAATCGACGGCAGTCAGCATGCGGAGTCGCGCCACGACCAGGAGCGTCACGCCGAATTGAAGGCCAGGGGATTTCGCGTGCTGCGTTTCTGGAACGACGATGTGCTGAAGGAACTGGACGCGGTGTGTGATACAATCATTGTGTATGTCCGCGATGAGAGTTTGCGGCCTTGGCGGTGATGTCGCCGGCGGCGTTGCCAAGCTGGAGCACCGCTCATCCGTCTCGGCGCTGCGCGCCGATCCACCGCCCGGGGGCGAGCCACGGGTCTCGCCCCGTCCTTCGGACCCCGCAAGGGGAGAAGGGGAGGCTGTTCCCCCGGCCAGCTTGACGCCCTTCCCGGCCTCGCCCTAGCCTTGCCTCCACCCACCAACAGGAGACCACCCAAATGGCAGGCACGGTCGAAGGCGAGAAGATCGACGTCGGTTTCAACGGCAAGCGCTGCATCCATTCGCGCAATTGCGTGCTCGGCAATCCGCATGTCTTCGTGCCCAATGCGCCGGGCGAGTGGATCCATCCGGAAGCGGCTGATGTCGAGCAGGTCGTGGCGCTGGCGCAGAACTGCCCGTCGGGCGCCATCACCTACAACCGCAAGGATGGCGGGCCGCAGGAGAAGCCGCCGGTCGTCAACACCGTGCGCGTGCGCGAAAACGGCCCGCTGGCGGTGCATGCCGAGATCGTGCTCGGTGACGAGACCTTTTTCCGCGCCACGCTCTGCCGTTGCGGCCTGTCGCAGAACAAGCCGTTCTGCGACAACAGCCACATCAAGGCAGGCTTCACCGCCACCGGCGAGCCGCCGCTGAAGGAAGCGCAGGTGCTGGACGCGCGCGACGGCCCGCTCAACGTGACGCCCACCGTCAACGGCCCGCTGAAGGTCGAAGGCAATGCCGAGATCGTCACCGGCACGGGGCATACCATCGCCCGCACCACCAAGGTGTTCCTCTGCCGCTGCGGGCATTCGGCGAACAAGCCGTTCTGCGATGGGTCGCATAAGAGGGTGGGGTTTGTGGGGTAATTTACGCAGGCCGGCGCGAGGCCCCCCTCTCTGCCCTGCCGGGCATCTCCCCCTCAAGGGGGAGATCAGATGTCGCCGCTGCTTTCGCCAATCGCCAACGTAGCAAGGAGAGCGCCGGCGCCCAAGCTGCCAATCTCCCCCCTTGAGGGGGAGATGGCCGGCAGGCCAGAGAGGGGGGCCTCGCACCAGCGACTCAGCAGATATCCCCCACCGCACCAACCTCCACCCTTGGCCCACCCCTCCAACCTTTATCCGCCAGCCCGTATCGGCTAAGGGGCAGGCACCGAACCTCTTGCCCCGGACCACCATCCCAAAATGACCGCCAAGCCCTCCCCCCTCTTCCTCGGCATCGACACCGGCGGCACCTACACCGACGCCGTGCTGTGGTCTGAGGAAGGTGGACCCAAGGGAAAAGTTCTGGCCAAGGCCAAGTCGCTGACCACGCGCCACGATCTCGCTGTCGGCATTTCCGGCGCTGTCGATGCGGTGCTGGAGAAATCCGGAACCGACCCGGCCGCGATAAAGCTGGTTTCGATGTCGACCACTTTGGCCACCAACGCGCTGGTCGAGGGCCAGGGCGGGCGCGTGGCGCTGGTCATGATCGGCTTTTCCGAGGCCGACCTTGCCCGCGACGGGCTGAAGACGGCGCTCGGCACCGATCCGGTGGTGTTCTGCCCCGGCGGCCATGACGTGCACGGCAATGCGGCCAAGCTCGACCTTTCCGGTCTCGAGGCAGCACTTCCCGAGCTTGCGCGTTCGGTGTCGGGCTTCGCCGTCTGCGCCTATTTCGCCACCCGCAACCCGGCGCATGAGCTTGCCGCCCGCGACCTGATCCGCGACAGGACCGGCCTGCCGGTCACCGCCAGCCACGAGCTTTCGGCCAAGCTCGGCGGTCCGCGCCGCGCGCTCACCACCTTGCTCAACGCCCGCCTGATCTCGATGATCGACCGTCTGGTCGCGGCGACCGAAGGTTTTCTTGGCCATCGCGGCATTGCCGCGCCCCTGATGGTGGTGCGCGGCGACGGCGCGCTGGTCTCGGCGGCCTTCGCCCGCCAGCGGCCGATCGAGACCATTTTGTCCGGCCCTGCCGCCAGCCTCGTCGGCGCCCGCCACATGACCGGGCTGGACGACGCCATGGTCTCGGATATCGGCGGCACCACCACCGACGTCGCGGTGCTCGATGGCGGCCGGCCGCGCCTCGATCCCGAAGGCGCCACCGTCGGCGGCTTCCGCACCATGGTCGAGGCGGTCGCCATGCGCACCTTCGGCTTGGGCGGTGACTCCGAAGTGACGCTGGAGGACGGCGCGCTCGACCCGAAGATCCTGCTCGGACCGCGCCGCCTGGTGCCGCTGGCGCTGGCCGGCATGGCGCATGGCGAGCCCGTCACTGTCGAACTGGAAAGACAACTCCGCGCGCCCAACCCCGGCCGCATGGACGGGCGTTTCGCCGTGCGAACCGGCGTGCCGGACCGTCTCGCCGCCGGCCTCACCGGCCCGGAAGCGAAGCTCTACGAGACGATCGGCGCCACTCCGCTGGCGCTCGACAGGCTGCTGTCTTCGAATGCCCAGAACGCCACGCTGAACCGGCTGGTCGCGCGTGGGCTGGTACACATATCGGGCTTCACGCCGTCCGACGCCGCCCATGTGCTGGGCAAGCAGGCCAATTGGGACGCTGTGGCCGCGCGCCTCGGCGCCGAGCTTTTCGCCCGCCGTCGCGACGGCCGCGGCCAGACCATCGCGGCGACGCCGCAGGAGATTTCCGAGCGCGTGCTGGTCACGCTCACCCGCTGGTCGGCCGAATACATCCTCGAAACCGCCTTCGCCGAGGACGGGCTGGACGGCGCCGCGACCGTCGCGCATGCGCTGGTGCAGCGCGCGGTCGATGCCCATCCCGGCATCGCCCGTTTCACCGTCGCCCTCGACCGCCCGGTCATCGGCCTCGGCGCCTCGGCGCCGCTGCACTATGCTGGCCTGCCGCCGCTGATCGGCAATGGCTGCATCGTGCCGGAGGACACCGACGTCGCCAACGCGCTCGGCGCCGTGGTCGGCCAGGTGCGCGTCTCGGCCGAAGCCCGCGTCAGCCAGCCCAAGGAAGGCCTGTTCCGCCTCGCCTCTGGCCAGACGGTGCGCGACTTCACCGAGGAGGAAAAGGCGATCGCCGCCGCCGAAGCCGACGTGCGGGCGATCGTCGCCGACCGCGCCAGGGACGCCGGCACCGACAACGCCGAGATCGACGTTTCCACCGATTTCAAGGTCTCGACCATCGAGGGCCAGCGCATGTTCATCGAGGCGCATGTCGTGGCGGTGGCGTCTGGAAGGCCACGGATTGCGGTGTAGCGCGCCCTTTTCTTCTCCCCGTTTACGGGGAGAAGGTGCCCGAAGGGCGGATGAGGGGCAGCGCTAGCCGACGCGGTTTCGCTGTAGCGCCAGTTCTCGCAACGCCGGGCCGCCCCTCATCTGGCTGCCCCCATCTTCTCCCCGTGCACGGGGAGAAGGACGCCCGCGCCGCCGGCTTCGCCAACTTGCCCAAATGCCCTACTTCACCCTAAGCCGAATTGACCCTCGCCCCCCAAACATGCCAAAGGCCCCCGAGCCAGCTAACAAGGCCAAAGCCACCCCTCTGGAGAAGCCCTGATGACCGACCGCATCGAGATCGCCGGGTTGCAGATTGCCCGGGAGCTCCATGACTTCGTGGCCGAAGAGGCAGCTGTCGGCACCGGCATCGACCCGGAGAAATTCTGGACCGGCTTTTCGGCGATCGTCCACGACCTCGCGCCGAAGAACCGGGCGCTGCTGGCAAAACGCGACGCCATGCAGGAAAAGCTCGACGGCTGGTATCGCCAGAACGGCGCGCCGATCGATATGGAGGGCTACAAGAGCTTCCTGAAGGAGATCGGCTATCTGGTGCCGGAAGGCCCGGCCTTCAGTGTCTCGACCGTCAATGTCGACCCCGAGATCGCCGTCGTCGCCGGGCCGCAGCTGGTCGTGCCGGTGATGAACGCGCGCTATGCGCTCAACGCCGCCAATGCGCGCTGGGGCTCGCTCTACGATGCGCTCTACGGCACCGACGCCATTCCCGAGACGGGCGGCGCCGAGAAGGGCAAGGGGTTCAATCCCGCGCGCGGCGCCAGGGTGATTGCCTGGGCCAAGGATTTCCTCGACCAGTCGGTGCCGCTGACCACGGGCAAATGGGCCGGCGTCAACGGGCTCTCGGTCGCCAATGGCGCCTTGAAGGCGGGCGAGGGCGCCGGCGCCACGACGCTCGCCGATCCAAAGCAGTTCGCCGGCTATCGCGGCGATGCCGCCAATCCGGAAGCGGTGCTCCTGGCCAGGAACGGCCTGCATATCGAGATCGTGATCGACCACGCCAACCAGATCGGCAGGACCGATCCGGCCGGCATCGCCGACGTCATCCTGGAATCGGCCCTGACCACCATCCAGGACTGCGAGGATTCGGTCGCCGCCGTGGATGCGCAGGACAAGGTCGTCATCTACCGCAACTGGCTCGGCCTGATGAAGGGCGATCTTGCGGAAGAGATCACCAAGGGCGGCAAGACCTTTGTCCGCACGCTCAATCCGGACCGCCGCTACACGGCGCCCAATGGCGGCCAGCTCCTGCTACCGGGACGTTCGCTGATGCTGGTTCGAAACGTCGGCCACCTGATGACCAATCCGGCGATAACCGATCGCGATGGCCATGAGGTGCCCGAAGGCATCATGGATGCCGCGCTCACCGCGCTGATCGCCCTGCACGATGTCGGCGAAAACGGCCGCCGCGCCAATTCCCGCGCCGGTTCGATGTATGTGGTGAAGCCCAAGATGCACGGGCCGGAGGAAGTCGCCTTCGCCGTCGAGATATTCGACCGCGTCGAGGCCCTGCTCGGCATGGCGAAGAACACCATCAAGATGGGCATCATGGACGAGGAGCGGCGCACCACCGTCAACCTCAAGGAAGCGATCCGCGCCGCGAAGGAGCGCGTCGTGTTCATCAACACCGGCTTCCTCGACCGCACCGGCGACGAGATCCACACCTCGATGGAAGCCGGCCCGATGATCCGCAAGGGCGACATGAAGCAAGCCGCCTGGATTTCCGCCTATGAAGCCTGGAATGTCGATACGGGCCTGGAATGCGGGCTCGCCGGCCACGCCCAGATCGGCAAGGGCATGTGGGCGATGCCCGATCTGATGGCGGCGATGCTGGTGGAGAAGATCGCGCATCCCAAGGCCGGCGCCAACACCGCCTGGGTGCCGTCGCCGACGGCGGCGACGCTGCACGCCACGCATTACCACAAGGTCGATGTGCACGCCGTGCAGGCGGCGCTGAAGAGCCGGCCGAAGGCCAAGCTCGACGACATCCTGTCGGTGCCGGTGGCGGTGCGGCCGAACTGGACGCCGGACGAGATCCAGCGCGAGATCGACAACAACGCGCAAGGCATTCTGGGTTACGTCGTGCGTTGGATCGACCAGGGCGTCGGCTGCTCGAAGGTGCCCGATATCAACGATGTCGGCCTGATGGAGGACCGCGCCACGCTGCGCATCTCCTCGCAGCACATCGCCAACTGGCTGCGCCACAAGGTGTGTTCCGAAATCCAGGTCCGGGATTCGCTGCAGCGCATGGCGGCCATCGTCGACCGCCAGAATGTCGGCGACCCGCTCTACCGGCCGATGGCGCCGGACTTCGACAACTCAGTAGCCTTCCAGGCCGCTTGCGACCTGGTGTTCAAAGGGACGGTGCAGCCCAATGGCTATACCGAGCCGGTGCTGCATGCACGGCGGCTGGAGCTAAAGGCGCGGGAGCAGTAGCGCAGCTTTCGCTACCCCTTGATGGCCGATCACATAAACGAGATGACGAGGTGATCGCGATCGGTCCTGCAAGGCATTGACGGTTGTCAATCTACCTACTAGTTGGTAGGCAATTGGATGAAAGGTATCGTCATGTCTGCACAAATGAATCGCGCCCGGTCCTCAAACGGCTGGCTCAAAACCTATTACTATCTGCGGTTTGCCGTATCGGCTGCCTGGGTCCTGGCGGCCGTCACCGTCGCGAAGGCCGTTCCGACGCTCGCAGCGGTCATGCTGGTTGCCTATCCCGCCTGGGACGCACTCGCGAACTATGTCGACGCGCAGCGCAGCGGCGGCCTCGGTCGCAACAGGTCGCAGTTGCTCAATTTCGCCGTCAGTATCTTCACCGCGATCGCGGTCGCCATCGCGCTTGGCCGCGGCATGAACGCGGTGCTCGCGGTCTATGGCGTCTGGGCGGTTATCTCCGGCGCGTTTCAGCTTCTCACCGCCCTGCGTCGCTGGAAAATCAACGGCGCCCAGTGGGCGATGATCCTAAGCGGCGCCCAGTCGGCGCTGGCCGGTCTCTTCTTCGTGAAGATGGCAGGCGGCACGGAGGCGATCGGCATCGCCAACGTGGCGCCCTACGCCGCTTTCGGCGCCTTCTACTTCCTGGTGTCCGCCGTGTGGCTTTCGGTCAGCGATATCCTTCGCAAGTCACCGCAGGCCGCGCGTTGAGATTTCCTCCGCTGGAGGTTAGAGCAATTCCAGGAAAAGTGTGCGCGGTTAGGCTCGGCGTCTTCGCCGTAGCCTTCCGTCCGGAATTGCGTAAAAACAAGGAGATAGAGCGTTTCGCCGTTTCCGTGAAACGATGAAACGTTCTAGGCATGTCTATGGATAAGCCCTCGAACACCGCCGATGACATCCTGGCCGCCGCGCGAAGCTTCATCGTCGCCGGCGGCTACAACGGGTTTAGCTACGCCGACATCGCCGAGGTGGTCGGTATCCGCAAAGCCAGCATCCATCATCATTTCCCGAGCAAGGTCGACCTCGTGCAAACCCTGGTCAGGCGTTACCTCGAGGAGGCTGTGACGGGCATGACGGAGCTTGAGCGCAATGTGCCTGAGCAGCCCGAGCTGCTTCGAACCTACACGGGCTTCTGGGCGCAGTGCATCGAGGACGCGAGCAGGCCGATCTGCGTCTGCGCGTTGCTCGCGAGCGAGCTTCCGGCCCTTCCCCCGCAGGTGGCCGTGGAGGTCCGGGCCTATTTTCAGTTTCTCTCGGGGTGGCTGACCCGCGTCTTCGAGCGCGGCGCCGAGCAGGGAACATTGACGATCGCCGCCGCGCCGCGCGTCGAAGCGGAAGCCTTCATGGCGACCGTGCACGGGGCGATGATTTCCGCGCGGGCCTATGGCGATGTCTTGACCTTCGGCATGATCCTGGCGCCGACATTGCAGAAGCTGATCCCTGGAGCAATTCCAGGAAAAGTGTGAGCGGTTAAGTTCGGCGTCTTCGCCGTAACCTTCCGTCCGGAATTGCGTCAAAAACAACCGATGACGTGAGATCGGCCTCGGCGGATCCGGCGTAGCTGCGATGTCTTCCGACTACGCCGCCTGCGCCATCCGCTCCGCGCTCATCCGGTAGGAAATCGCCTCGGCGAGGTGGATGCGGCCGACCGTCTCGCTGGCGTCGAGGTCGGCCAGCGTGCGCGCCACCTTCAGCACGCGGTGATAGGCCCGCGCCGAAAAGCCGAGTTTTTCGCTGGCATCCTTGAGCAGCGTCAGGCCGGCCGTATCGGGCTTGGCGATCTCCTCAATGATCGAAGGCGGGCAATGCGCGTTGGTGGTGGCGCTGGCGCCCAGCCTTTCCAGCCGTTCGCGCTGCATGGCGCGCGCACGCGCCACGCGCTGCGCCACCGCGGCGCTCGTTTCGGCCTTGTCGGGCCGGATCAGGTCGCTGGCCGAGACCGCCGGCACTTCGATCCGAAGGTCGATGCGGTCGAGCAGCGGGCCGGAAATGCGCGCCTGGTAGTCGGTGCGGCAGCGTTCGCCGCGCAGGCAGCGATAGCCCGGCTCTCCCGACATGCCGCAGCGGCACGGATTCATCGCCGCCACCAGCTGGATACGCGCCGGATAGGTGACGCGGTGGTTGGCGCGCGCGATCATGCAGTCGCCCGTCTCCAGCGGCTGACGCAGCGCATCCAGCGTCTGCGGCGTGAACTCCGGCAGCTCATCGAGGAACAGGACGCCGTGATGCGCGAGCGAGACCTCGCCCGGCCGCGCGCGGATGCCGCCGCCGACCATCGCGGCCATCGAGGCCGAATGGTGCGGCGCGCGGAACGGCCGCCGGTCGGTCAGCTTGCCTTCGCCGAGCTCGCCGGCAACGGAAGCGATCATCGACACTTCGAGCAGCTCCTTCGGCGCCAGCGGCGGCAGGATCGAGGGCAGGCGCTGCGCCAGCATCGACTTGCCCGAGCCTGGCGGCCCGACCATCAGCAGGTTATGCCCGCCGGCGGCAGCCACTTCGACCGCCCGTTTGGCGCTCTCCTGGCCCTTGATGTCTGAGAGGTCCGGCAGGTCGCGCGCCGCAAGCTGGATGCCGGCTTCGGGCCGCGACAGCACCTGCGTGCCGCGAAAGTGGTTGGCGACGGCGATCAGGCTGCGCGGCGCCAGTATATCGAAGTCCTTGCCGGCCCAGGCCGCCTCCGGTCCGCAGGCGAAGGGGCAGATCAGGCCCTTGCCCTCGGCATTGGCGCCGATCGCCGCCGGCAGCGCACCGGCCACGCCCGTGATCGTGCCGTCGAGCGACAATTCGCCGAGCACCACATAGCCGCCCAGCATATCGCCCGGGATGGCGCCGAGCGCCGCCATCAGGCCGAGCGCGATCGGCAGGTCGTAGTGGCTGCCTTCCTTTGGAAGGTCCGCCGGCGCCAGGTTCACCGTCACCTTCTTCGACGGCATCGACAGGCCGGATGCGTGGAGCGCCGCCTGCACGCGCTCGCGGCTTTCGGCCACCGCCTTGTCCGGCAGGCCGACGATCTGCATGCCGACCTTGCCCGGCCCGACCATCACTTGGACATCGACCGGCACGGCCTCGATGCCTTGGAAAGCGACCGTGCGAACCCGCGCCACCATTTGTCTCGAGCCCCCGGCGTTAGCGCGCTCGCCATCCGCCATCAGGCGGCGAGCGCGTGAACTCCAGACAACCACAGATTTTCGCTTTGGGCAAGAACATTACGAGAACATATGCAACCGCGCGTCTCGTTACGGCGCAGCAGTCGAATGTTGCCGCGGCAATGGAACCTTCGGGAACATCTTGCCCAGGCCTCGTAGGTGCGGCTTGGTAAATCGACGGCGGTAGTAATGAGCTGCCAGGGCAGAGGACCAGTATTTTCTTCGCAGCCCCATAAGGCCAAGGATCATCTTCCGCCTACGGGCGGATTTCAAAATCAGCGTCCCCTCCGCAATATCCAATCCCGACATGGTTCTGTAGAAATTGAAAACATCGGCAAAAGGCACGCGCTTGTAGCGCCAGGGCTTGGCCGATCCCGCATAATGGATCACCTTGGGAAGCCGCCGTTCGATTTCCACATACCGATCTGAAAAGAAATTCCATTCCCTGCCCAGGAAAAGAACTCGTCCGCGCACCACCGCATTCAAGGCTGTCTGGTCGAGGTATCGCGACTTGGCGGTTTCCCGAACTTTTGCAAAGATACTGTCCGCAATGCCATCCCTGCGCCAGGCGACGAGGTTCATCATCAGAACGCCGGCATTGATATATTCATTCCGGGACATTCCGACGTCGTCGAGTTCCTCCTGCTCGACGAAGCCGTCAATCACGCCGGCGACTAAATTGTCGCCCAAGTCCGCCGACCAGAGGCCGCCGAGATCGGATACCACCAGCGTATCTGCATCCATGTAGATGGCCTTATCGCAATCAGGCAATAACTCGGGAATGAGTATTCGGGCATATGTGGCAGCCGTCAGCAGCTTGCCTCTTGTCGGCAGATCGGAAATCTGCTCGGCGTCTGCCTGGACGATCTGACAGTCAATTCTATTTCGTTCGCAAAAACGGCGAAGCTCTATCAAGCTCGCGGACTCTATTCCTGCGTCGATAACGACGAATTTCGCCTCGCGGTTATGAATCCAAGCAGAAAAGATGAATAAAAAAAGCCCGGGTACAAAGTTATTGTCGCTTGCAGTAACAATTATCATGAAATTGCGACTCCTTGAAAACGGGGAGCTGGGTCCTGCTGTAGTTGGTAGGGCGCGAGAGCATTCATGATCATGGGCAGCGGGTTGGCAACCAGCCTCTCGGCAGGTCCGATGCATAGAGCGCCGCCTGCATCGTGTCGAAAATTACCCCCGCTTCCCTTCCACGCAGTCCCAAAACAAGCTCGCTATATCGGCCCCACCAAAACGCTGCACCTCGCGCACGCCGGTCGGCGAGGTGACGTTGATCTCGGTCATGTAGTCGCCGATGACGTCGATGCCGACGAGGATGAAGCCGCGTTCCCTGAGCGCCGGTCCGATGCGGGCGCAGATCTCGCGCTCGCGCTCGGTCAGCTCGGTCTTCTCGGCGCGGCCGCCGACATGCATGTTGGAGCGCGAATCGTGCTCGGCCGGCACACGGTTGATGGCGCCGACCGGCTCGCCGTCGATCAGGATGATGCGCTTGTCGCCCTTGCGGACGTCCTTGAGATAGCGTTGCACGATATAGGGTTCGCGGAACAGCTGGCCGAACATTTCCAGCAGCGAGGCAAGATTGCGGTCTGCTTCCAAGAGATGAAAGATGCCGGCGCCGCCATTGCCGTAGAGCGGCTTGACGATGATGTCGCCGAACTCCTTGCGGAAGGCCGCCACCTCCAATGGATCCTTGGTGATCAGCGTCTCCGGCATCAGGTCCGGGAACTCGGTGACGAAGATCTTTTCCGGGCTGTTGCGCACCCAGGCCGGGTCGTTGACCACCAGCGTCTTCGGATGGATGCGCTCCAGCATGTGCGTGGTGGTGATGTAGTTCATGTCGAAGGGCGGGTCCTGCCGCAGCAGCACCACGTCCATCTCGGACAGGTCGGTGCGCACCTTCTCGCCCAGTGCGTAGTGGTTGCCCTTCTCGTCGCGCACCTGCATCTCCTCGATGCGCGCGAACACCTTGCCGTCCCGCATCGACAGCCGGTCGGGCGTGTAGTGGAAAAGCTTATGGCCGCGCCGCTGCGCCTCCAGCGACAACGCGAAGCTCGTGTCGCCGGCGATCGACACGGTGGAGACATGGTCCATCTGGACGGCGATTTTCAGCGGCATTTCTTACTCCCCGGCGATCCTAATGCATGTCGCCCAGAAGTGTGCAGCGGTTCTGGGACAACGACATGCATAAAAACAAAGACTTAAAGCGCGTCGCCTGAATCCGTTTCAGCGCGATGCGCTTTAAGTGCCGTGGATATACGGAACTCGGCGGCGTCTGCCAATCGGCCAGAGGCTACCGGTCGAAGACCAGCCGGGAATAGCCGAGGAAGGAGAGCGTCATGGCGGCGATCGAGGCGATGGCGAGCGCCGCCAGTGGTGGCAAGGCCGGCAATGCCAAGAGCAGCGCGCAGTAGACCAGGTAATTGACGACGCTGGTGGCGATGCCGACGCCGCCATAGCGCGCGCCTTCCTGCGCGATGCCCCGGCCCGATGGCGAGAAGGTCAGATGGCGGTTGATCTGCCACGTGACACAGAGCGCGAAGCCGATCGAAAGCACCCGCGCCGTCAGCGGCCCGAGCGGCGTTGCGGCAAGCAGCAGCCACAGCGCCGCCGCGTCGGCGAGGAAGCCGATGCCGCCGGCAAGGGCGAAACGGACGAGGCGGCCCACTATGCCGCCCGCGGCGCCTTGCCTGGCTCGCTCTTCGGCAAGGCCTGCCCGGATACCAGGCGCTCGGCGCGGCCGGAGGAAATCGACAGATAGAAGATGCGCTTCTGCTCGGCCCGACCGCGCGATACCGAATCGAGGATGAGCCCGGTCATCATGGACAGCATGGCCAGAAGCAGCATGCCGATCGACAGCACCCAGGTCGGCATGCGTGGCACCAGTCCCGTCTCCGCGAACTCGACCAGCACCGGGATCATCAGGCCGATGCTGGCCGCCAGGAAGAACAGCGCGAACGTGCCGAAGAAGCGGAGTGGCTGCGTCTCCTTCATCAGCATGGCGAACATCCACAGGATCCTGGCGCCGTCACGGAAGGTCGACAGTTTCGAGGACGAGCCTTCCGGGCGGCGGCCGTAGTCGAGAGCCATCTCGCTTACCGGCAGCTTGAGCTGCGAGGCATGCACCGACATTTCGGTCTCGATCTCGAAGCCGCCGGACACGGCCGGAAAGCTCTTGACGAAGCGGCGGGAAAACACCCGGTAGCCCGAGAATATGTCGGTGAAGTCGGTGCCGAACAGGCTCTTGTACAGGCGGTTGAAGATGCGGTTGCCGAAGGCGTGGCCATTGCGGCCGGCATCGTCGGTCACGCCGCGCCTGGTGCCGACCACCATGTCCGAGCGCTCGGTCTGCAGCACGTTGATCAGCTGCGGCGCATCTTCAGGAGCATAGGTGCCGTCGCCGTCGGCCATCACATAGATGTCCGCATCGATGTCGGCGAACATGCGCCGCACCACATTGCCCTTGCCCTGGCGCGGCTCGCGTACGACGATGGCGCCGGCTGCGCGGGCCTTCAGCGCCGTGAGGTCCTTGGAATTGTTGTCATAGACATAGATCGCGGCCAAAGGCAGCGTCTCGCGGAAGCGCAACACGACCTCGCCGATCGTGAGCTCCTCGTTGTAGCAAGGCAGGAGCACGGCGATGACCGGCTCGTGGCGGACTGCATGCGGCATGTCTGTCTCCGGGCGCCCGACCAGCCTCCGGCCGCGCCTACGCCGGTCCCTTCGAGCCGCTTTACTATTTATTGAAGCCGTTAAGGCTAGGTTTAAAACCGATCCTTTCCCTTCAAAGGCTACGGCAATGGGCACAGCTGAGAACGGCGCCGCCACCTGGAAGTCCGATCTCATGCTGGCGCTGCTGGCCGCGTTGTTCGCGTTTGCGCTCGATGCGTGGACCGGCTTTGGCCCGCTGACCGATCCCGGCGGCGACAACGACAACCTGCTGCGTCTCGTCGAGGTGCGCGACCTGCTTGCCGGCCAGGGCTGGTTCGACCTGCACCAGTACCGGATGGGGCTGGAAGGCGGCTTCGTCATGCACTGGTCGAGGCTGGTCGACGCGCCGATCGCCGCGATTGTCCTTGCCGCCTCGGCGCTCACCGGCAGCAGGCCGCTTGCCGAGGACGTGGCGCAGGTGCTGTGGCCGGCGCTGCTGCTTTGGTCGACCTTGTTCTTCACCGCCCGCGCCGCGCGCGCCTTCGGCGGTGGCGGCGCGGTGCTGCCCGCCATCCTGATCGGTGGCGCCGGCTATTATTTCATCGGCATCTACGACCCCGGTGCGCTCGATCACCATAACGTCCAGCTGATGCTCACCATGGCGAGCCTCGCCTTGTTGCTCGAGGCGCCCGCCCGGCGCGGGGCCGCGCTGTTTTCCGGTCTCAGCGCCGCGCTGACGCTCGCCGTCGGCATGGAAACCGTGCCCTACGTCGCCACCATCGGCGTTTGCGTGTCGCTGCTGTTCGTCGCCGATGCGGGTAGCGAGCGGGCGATCGCCCGGGATTTCGGCCTCGGCTTCGCCGGCATCGCGACGCTTGTCTTCGTCACCACCATCCCGCCTTCCGCATGGGGCGTGGCGCAGTGCGATGCCTTTTCGGTCGCGCAGTTCGTCGTCGCCGCCATTGCCGGCATCGGGCTGGCGGCGATCGCCGCGATCGAGCCCGCCGCCCGCAACTGGCAGCGCAGGCTGGCGTCGCTTGCCGCGCTGGGCGTCGTTCTCGGCGTGGTCGTGGCGGCGCTGTTCCCGCAATGCCTGTCCGCGCCCTACGCCGCCCTCGATCCGCGCCTCAAGGAATTGTGGCTCGACCATGTCAACGAGGCCCAGTCGCTGTTCACGCTGCTTGTCCGCGATCCGGCGCGCGTGGCGGCGCGTTACGCGACGCCGCTGGTCGCGATCATCCTGATGGCGCAGCGCTTCCGCCGCGGCGGCTGGCGGCGGCAGGACAGCCTCGTCGCCGCGCTGCTCGTCGTCGCCTTCGCGGTCGGCGTCTGGCAGGTGCGCGCCACCACCTTCTCGATCGCTTTCGCCGTCATCCCGCTCTCGGCGTGGATCGCGAAATGGCGGGCGCGAGCCGAAACCAGCTCGTCGCTCGGCGTGGCGCTGCGCCTTGCGGCCGTCTGGCTGGTTTCGATCAACCCGGTCTGGACCGGCGTTGCCGCCGCCGCCTCGGTGGCGTTCGAAAAAGACACGGCCGTCGCCGCCGGCGATGCCGCGGACAAGACATGCGAGAAGAAGGCCACCTTTGCACCGCTTGGCGGCATGGCCGGCACCACCGTGCTGACGATCTCAAATCTCGGAGCGCCGGTCCTCGTCTACAGCGGCCATCGCGTCTTCGCCGGCCCCTATCATCGCAATGTCGCCGGCAATATCCTGGCGCTGGAAGCCTTTCTCGGCTCGGCCGACGATGCGCACGGCATTGTCGAGGCGCATCGTGTCGGCCTCGTCGCCATCTGCCCCGGCAACGTCGAGACCCGGATCCTGACCCAGAAGGCGCCGCAGGGCTTCCTTGGCGGCCTGCTGCAAGGCAAGGTGCCGGACTGGCTCGAGCCGATCGCCGAAACCAAGGGCAGCCCGATCGAGCTCTATCGCGTCAGGCAAGCCGGCTAAAAGCAATCCTGCGAAAGGATGCGATCGCTTGGGCTCAGCGCCTTCGCAGTAGCCTTCCGTCCACGATCGCTTAGAGGAAGTGTCTCCCCGGGAAAGCCTTCGATATTCCATTAGAAATTACGCATAAACGAATATCTCATGCAGATCAGCGTTCCTTGTCGAAAGCTGATCTGTTGCCGACGAAGCAAGCAACTGTTGGACGATGGAAAAATCGATTTTCCGATACGTTTCCTAAACGCTTTGCTGCCAGTCTGGCCGTAAATACCGACATCAGAACAGGGACATGATGCAAACGACGTTTGGCACCGGTCAGCCAGGCAAGGAAAACACGGATCTGGCTTTCACCGATTCGTTGACCGGTCTCGGCAATCACCGTCGCTTCTTCGACAAGGTCGATCGCCTGATCAGCGACCGCGCCGACGATCCCGCGCCCTTCACCGTCGGCATCCTCGACCTCGACGGCTTCAAGCCGATCAACGACCTGTTCGGCCACAAGGCCGGCGACGACATCCTGATCCAGGTGGCGATGCGGCTGCGCGCCTCCATGGACGGCTATTCCACTGTCTGCCGCATCGGTGCCGACGAGTTTGCCTACCTCTACCCGATGGTGTTCTCGGAGGAGCAGGCGGCCGAGAAGTCGCGCATGCTGATCGAGATCCTGTCGGCGCCCTATGACGTCGGCGAGCGCACCGCCAGGCTCTCGGCCTCGGTCGGCTGCTCGCTGTTCTATTCCGGCGACGAGACCACCGAGATACTCGTCAACAAGGCCGAGACCGCGCTCTATCACGCCAAGCGTTCGGGCCGCGGCCGCGTCGTCGTCTACACCCGCGAGATGGAGGAGGCGGCCAAGCGCGTCACCCGCATCGAGCAGGCGCTGCGCCGCGCCGTCTCGGCCGGCGAGGTCGAACCGCATTTCCAGCCGATCGTCGACTTGAACAGCCGCCGCACCATCGGCTTCGAGACCCTGGCGCGCTGGACCGACCGCGACCTCGGCGTCGTGCCGCCATCCGTCTTCATCCCGATCGCCGAGGAGCGCGGCATCATCGGCCCGCTGTCGCAGCTGGTGCTGCGCAAGGCGACGGAGGCGGCGCGCAGCTGGCCGAAGGAACTGTTCCTGTCCTTCAACCTGTCGCCCTCGCAACTGGTCGATCAGAACACCGGGCTGCATATCCTGGCCATCCTCGACCGCACCGGCTTCGATCCGCGCCGGCTGGAGATCGAGATCACCGAGACCGGCCTGATGAACGATCCGGCCTCGGCAGAGAAGATCGTCGAGGATTTGCGCCGCGTCGGCATCCGCGTCTCGCTCGACGATTTCGGCACCGGCCAGTCGTCGCTCGGCCGCCTGCGCGAATTCCATTTCGACAAGCTCAAGATCGACCGCGCCTTTGTCTCCTCCATCCTCGACGACCGGCCCTCGGAACACATCATCCGCGCCATCCTCGCCATGTGCGAGGGGCTCGGCATGGATGTCGTGGCCGAAGGCATCGAGGATGAGGCGCAGGCCGATCGCCTCGTCCAGTTCGGCTGCGCCGGCGGGCAGGGCTATCTGTTCGGCAAGCCGGTCGATGCCGACGCCACGCTCGGCTATCTGCGCGATTCCTATCGCGGCGCGCTGCACGCCAAGGCGATCTGACTAGTTCCCCAGCACAGGGGATTTTGACCGGTCGGCCCTGTTTGCGTTGGCAGGTGTCATGCGTTGGAGACTGGCCGAAACGCCTATCGCGATCGTCATTCTAGGGCGGAGCAGGAGCGAAGCTCCGTCGCGAAGGCCCTGGAATCCATGCCGTTACCTTCGCCAAGGAGTGCAACGGAGCAAAATTCTGCACTATGGCGTCGCTTCCAAGTCACGGCATGGATTCTATGGTCTGCGCGCGTCGCTTCGCTCCTTGCTCCGCCATAGAATGACGAGGTTGGGGCGGCTTCAGCCAATCCCCGGCGGTTGCGCCCATTTCACGGTAATGAATGGAAAATCTTGCGCCAAGACAAACGGCGACCTTTCGCCGCCTGCGGCGCGCCGGTCATTTGTCTGACATTAGGCCGGAAATCCGCCTTTTCGCACTTGCCCCCGGGGCCGACGTGGCTAGGATGCGCGCCGGCTGAAAGGGAGAACTGATCATGATGCCATCGGCGCGTTTCGCCGACCTCGACGGCGCCTCGGTGCTGATCACCGGCGGCGGTTCCGGCATCGGCGCGGCGCTGACGGAAGGCTTCATGCGGCAGGGCGCCAAGGTCGCCTTCATCGACATAGCCGACAAGTCCAGCACGGCCCTTGCCGGCCGGCTGGAAAAGGAGCTCGGCCGCCGCCCGCTCTATCTCAAGGCTGATCTTCGCGACATCGAGGCGCTGCGCGCCGCCGCGACAAAGGCGGCCGAGGCGCATGGCGATGTCACGACGCTCGTCAACAACGCCGCGCTCGACGACCGCCACGCGGTGGAAGACGTCACCGTCGAGTTCTGGGACAACAATCTCGCCATCAACCTGCGGCCGCATTTCTTCACTGCGCAGGCCGTGGCGCCCGGCATGAAGCGCGCCGGCGGCGGCTCGATCGTCAACTTCACCTCCACCTCCTATCTCATCAACCACCCGGATATGCCGGCCTACACCGCGGCTAAGGCGGGCATACTCGGCCTGACCAAGGGCCTTGCCGGCAAGCTCGGCGCCGACCGCATCCGCGTCAACGCAGTGGCGCCAGGCTGGGTCATCACCGAACGCCAGCGCGAGCTCTGGGTTACCGACGAAGGGCTTGCCGCCCATGTCGCCAAGCAGTGCATCAAGGACATCATGCAGCCCGACGACATGGTCGGCACGGTGCTGTTCCTGGCATCGGACGCCTCGCGCATGCTCACCGCCCAAATGCTGATCGTCGACGGAGGTTTCCTGTGAGCCCGGCGCCTGCGGTCGCCGCGCTCGACTGGGGCACGACCCGGCTCAGAGCGTGGCTGCTCGACGGCTCCGGCAAGGTGCTTGCCGAGCAGCGCGGCGACGACGGGCTGATCACCGCCCGCGAAAAAGGTTTTGCCAAGGTATTGGAAGGCCATCTTGGCGCCATGGGCGCGCCGGAGGCGCTGCCGGTCATCATCTGCGGCATGGCCGGCTCCCGCCAGGGCTGGATCGAGGCGCCTTACGTCACCGTGCCGGCGCCGCTCGGCGCCATCTTGCGCGGCGCCGCCCGCATCGAAAGCGAGCGCCGCGACATTCGCATAGTACCGGGCCTCGCCCAGCGCCTGGCCGACGCGCCGGATGTCATGCGCGGCGAGGAAACCCAACTCGCCGGCGCCGGTTTGCCGGCAAAGGGCCGGCATCTGGCCTGCATGCCGGGCACGCATTCGAAATGGGTCGCGGTCGAGGACGGCGCGGTCGAAGGTTTCGGCACCTGGCCGACCGGCGAGCTTTATTCGGTGCTTGCTGCGCATTCGATCCTGAAACATTCGCTGGGCGAGCATCCGGCCCCGGTTGCCGCGGACAGCCCGTTTTTCCGCCAATGGTGCGAGCGGGCCCTTGGCGAGGGCGGCGACGTCACCTCGAAGCTGTTTGCCATTCGCGCCGCCGGGCTTCTGCAGGACCTGCAGCCCAGCGACGTGGCGGCGTGCCTGTCCGGACTTTTGATCGGCGGCGAGATCGCCTCGGCAAGGCGGCGCTATGGCGCCAGCGATGCGCCGGTGGCGCTGATCGCCTCCGGCGCGCTGGCCACGCTGTATGGAGCGGCGTTCGACCTCGCCGGCCTTGCCTTTCGCACCGTGGACGCCGATGAAGCGGTGCGCGCCGGCCTCGTCGAGGCCGCGCGCGAGAACGGCATGATTGGAGGCGCTCGATGAGCCAGACCGCACCCTTCCCGAAACTCAAGCGCGGCCTTGTCGCCATCCTGCGGGGCCTCAAGCCGGCGGAAGCGATCTCGATAGGCCAGGCGCTGTTCGACGCCGGCATCGAGGCAATCGAGGTACCGCTCAATTCGCCCGAACCGTTTTCGTCGATCGCCAGGATCGTCGAGGTCCTTCCCAGGACAGCGCTGGTCGGCGCCGGCACGGTGCTGACGGCCGCCGATGTCGACGCCTTGCACAAGGCCGGCGGGCGCCTGCTGGTCAGCCCCAACATCGATGCCGAGGTCATGGGCCGCGCGATGGACCATGGCATGGTGACGATGCCTGGCGTGTTCACGCCGACCGAAGCCCTCCAGGCGATCCGGCTCGGCGCCTCGGCGCTGAAATTCTTCCCGGCAAGCGTGCTTGGATCGGCCGGCATCGCGGCCATTCGCGCGGTGCTGCCGGCAACGACGCTCATCGGCGCGGTCGGCGGCGTCTCCGACAAGGATTTTGCCGGCTACAAGGCGGTCGGCGTCAGCGTATTCGGCCTGGGGTCGAGCCTCTACAAGCCGGGCGCAAGCGTCGAGGACGTGGCGCAACGCGCCCGCGCCGCGGTCGCCGCTTGGGACGAGGCCTTCGGAGGATGAAGATGGACGGCGTTTCGGTTTTTTCCGACCACATCTGCGAGCTCGGCGAAGGCCCGAGCTATGATCCCGCCACCGACACGCTGTTCTGGTTCGACATCGTCAACGGCAAGCTCCTGGAAAAGCCGCTCGCCGGTGCGCTGAAAATCCACGATCTCGGCCTGATGGCAAGCGCGATCGCCGTCATCGACGACGATCGCCAGCTCATTGCCACCGAGATCGGCCTGCAAGTCAGGGACGTCAAGACCGGCAAGCTGACGCTGCACACGCCGATCGAGGCCGACAATCCGGCCACTCGCTCCAACGATTCCCGCGTCCATCCCTGCGGCGCCTTCTGGACCGGCACGATGGGCAAGGGCGAGGAGAAGGGCGCAGGCTCGATCTACTGGTTCTTCAAGGGCGAGCTGCGCCGGCTGTTTTCCGACATCACCGTCTCGAACTCGATCTGTTTTTCTGAAGACGGCGCGACCGCCTACTGCACCGACACCTCGACCGGGCTCCTGATGCGCGTCGCTTGCGATCCCGCGAACGGCCTGCCCAAAGGCGAGCCGAGGGTGTTTGTCGACCATCGCTCGTCGAAAGGCTATGTCGACGGCTCGGTCGTCGACCGCGACGGCGTGCTGTGGAACGCCGTCTGGGGCGGCAGGGCGGTGAAGGCCTATGCGCCCGACGGCACGCTGCTGCACGAGATCGCGATGCCGGTGACGCAGGCTTCCTGCCCGGCCTTTGTCGGTCAGAAGGCCGACCGCCTGGCGGTGACCTCGGCCTGGAAGGGCAAGGACGAGAAGCAGCGCGCGCTCGATCCGCAGGCCGGCATGACCTTCCTGCTCGACATTCCGGTCCGGGGCCGCTTCGAGCCGCGCGTGCTGATCGCCTAGTGCATGTCGCCCTGAAGTGCGCAGCGGTTCTGGGACAACGACATGCATCAAGCAAAGACTTAAGCGCGTCGCCAGAATCCGTTTCAGCGCGACGCGCTTTAAGCTATCGCGCAACCGCCTCGGACCGGTCGGTTTCCCGCAAGCCGATCGCTCCCGCCATGCGATGGTAGCGCGCCTGATATCGCCCGGAGCATTCGATGCCGCAGCCGACGCTGATCCTTGTCCACGAGCCGGAAAGGGCCTGCTTCGATCGGCTTGTCGCGGCTGGCTATCCAGCCGAACGCGCCACCGAGATTTCTTCCTACCTGGCGCAGTCGACCGATCTTGCGCCCGAATTCGAACTGCTCGCCGCTGCCTGCCAAAAGCGCGGCCTCGCCTTCATGGCTGTCGAGCTCGACGACGCGGCGCCGGTGCTGGCGAAAGCCGATCCGCAGACGACGCTGGTCTGGACGCTGACCGATGGCGTCGCCTATTTCCGCGGTGGCGTGGCGCCGGCGCTGGCGCGGTTGAACGGGCTGCGCACCATCGGCGCCGACGATTCGCTGTTCGCGCTCTGCCAGGACAAGCTCCGCTCCGGCGCCGTGCTCGGCGCGCTCGGCCTGCCGGCGCCGCAGGCCGGCCTGGCGCGCAACGGCGAATGGCTGGTCGAGCCGCCGGCCTCGCCCGCCGGCTGGTTCGTCAAGCCGAACCGGCTTGGCGCCAAGATCGGCATCTGGCCGGACTCGCGCATCGCCGATCTCGGCCATGCGCTGGAGCTTAGCCGGCGTGTCTTTGCCCATTATCGCGACGACGTCGTCGTGCAGCCTTATGTCGGCGGCCGCAACGTGCGCGCGAGCTTCCTCGGCCTCAAGCCCGAGACCGGCACCGAGGCTTTGGGTATCTTCTTCGTCGATTCCGGCGGCGATTTCCAAACCATGGCCGACTCGATGGCGCTTTATGGCGAAACCGGCCAGGCGGCGAGAGATGCGGGCACCTATGCCGAGCCGGAGCTCGAGCCGGTCGGCGCCAGCCAGCCGGGGGCCGACCGGAAAATCCGCGCCATCGCGCAAAGGCTGATTAGCGGCCTTGGTCTGAAAGATGTCTTTTCCGTCGATTTCAGGGTCGAGGCCGACGATACCGTCCACCTCATCGAGTTCGAGGTCTGCCCGGGCCTGCCCTGCTTCGATTTTCGCGACTATTGCCGCAGGCAATGGGGCATGAGCCTTGCCGACGCGATGGCGCAGACGGCGGCGAACCGATTGAGGGTGTGACTTCATGATCGGCTAACGACTTCGTCATTCCAGGGCGGAGCAAGGAGCGAAGCGACGCGCGCAGACCCTGGAATCCATGCCGTTACCTCGGCCGTGGAGTGCAGCGGAGCAGGATTTGGACCGTGGTAGCGCGTCGAAGTCACGGCATGGATCCTCGGGTCTGCGCGCGTCGCTTCGCTCCTTGCTCCGCCCGTGGATGACGACAAGATGGGCGTTTCGGCCAACCTCCAACATACGCCAACGCTGCCAACTCCTGCGCCGACGAACTAAACGCCTTCGACCAACACGATCTCGCCATCGGCCACTTTCTGGCGGATGGCGACGGCGCGCTGGTATTCCGGCGAGTGGTAGCAATCATGCGCCGCCGCAAACGACTCGAACTCGATGATCACGTTGCGGGCGCGGCCCGGCCCCTCGGCCTTCTCGTGCTCGCCTCCGCGCGCCAAAAATTTCGCGCCGAAGCGGTCGAAGGCGAGCTTGGCGGCGGCGACATAGTCCTTGTAGCCTTCGGCGTCGCGCACATCGACACGGGCGATCCAGTATCCCTTGGGCATTTGTTTTCTCCGGTTCGAAAATCAGGCTGACTGCATCTCGGCGAGTATCGCCTCTGCCGCCGCGCGGCGGTCCGGCGCCGCGACGATCGGCCGGGCCACGACCAGATGGCTGGAGCCGTTGCGGATCGCTTGCGCCGGCGTCACCACGCGCTTCTGGTCGCCATGGTCGCTGCCTGCAGGCCGGATGCCCGGCGTCACCACTGCCAGGTCGGGCCCGACGATCCGGCGTACCGCTTCGGCTTCCTCCGCCGAGCAGACGATGCCGCCCATGCCGGCATGCAGCGCCTGTTCGGAGCGCCTGAGCACCAGCGTGTGCGGGTCGTATTCATAGCCGGCGTCGATCATGTCCTGCTCGTCCATCGAGGTCAGCACAGTCACCCCGAGCAGGCACAGATCGCTGCCTTTGGCCGCCTCGACCGCTGCTTTCATGGCCTTGGGGTAGGCATGCAGCGTCAGCATCGTCACGCCCATCCTGACGATGTTCTCGACGCCCTTGGCCACCGTGTTGTCGATGTCGAGCAGCTTCATGTCGAGGAACACCTTGGTCCCGCCGCTGGCAAGCTCGCGCGCAAACTCCAGCCCGCCGGCGAAGGCGAGCTGGTAGCCGATCTTGTAGAAGGAAACGGTGCCTTCGAGCTCGCGCACCGCCTTCTCGGCTTCCCGCAGCGTCGGCAGGTCGAGCCCGACGATCAGCCGCTCACGCATTGTATCGGCCTCGGCGAAATGCATCACGCCTCGATCCGGGTGGACAGCAGGCGCGAGGTTTCGATCAGTGTACGGCATAGGCGCTCCATCGATTGGTGTAGTCGGTCGTCCCTGAATTGTCCGTCCTCGGCGAACGCTTCACGGGCCTCGGAGACCGAGCATTCCGGTGTGATCACCTCCATCTGGCAGCGCACCAGCACCGCGCGCAGATGGTTGATGCAGCGTATGCCGGCGAACTTGCCCCCGGAGGAGGAGCACAGGCCGACGGGCTTGCCGTAAAACGGCCTGAACGAGCGGCTGCCTTCCCGACGGATGCGGCTCACCCAATCGATCGTGTTCTTGAGCAGCGGCGGGATAGAGCCGTTATATTCCGGCGTCGCGATCAGCAAGCCGTCATGGGCGGCGATCTGCCGGCCGAGTTTCACAGCATTCTCAGGAACGCCTTTTTCCTTCTCCAAGTCCTCGTCCATGATCGGCAGCGGATAGTCGCCGAGCGAGATGCGCGTCACCTCCGCGCCCTGAATGGCAAGTTCCTTCTGCGCCACGTCGGCGACCCGGCCGCTGAAGGCGCCGGTCCGGACCGAGCCGGCGAAGACGAGGATTCTGGGGATCACTGCCATTGGCTCGCTTCGCTAAGGGAGGGCAGTAGGGCAGTAGGGCAGTAGGGATAGCGTGGAAGCGGAACGTTCATTCCCTATTCCCCTACTGCCTTACTGCCCTATTCCCTTCCCACCGCGCGCCGGTAGATCCAGAGCTGCGTCGGCGGGATGTTGCGGAAGATGAAATCGAAATGCTCGACCGTGTAGTCGCCGCGCCCGGCCGGGATCGGCGACAGCGGGCCGTAAGTCAGCTGCACGATCGGCCGTCCATGCGGAATGCGGTCGAGCAGGCTTTCGATATAGGCGATGCGCTGGGCGACCGGGAAATTGAGCAACGGCACGCCGGAGACGACCGAATCGAACACCATGTCGCGCTTGTCGCCGAGCGTGGCATTGAGGTTGAAGGCATCGCCCTCGATCACGTTGACGCCGGGATAGAGCCCGCGCAGATGGCGCACGAAGTCGGTCGAATATTCGACGGCGTAGAGATTTTCCGGCTTTATGCCCTGGGCAAGGATGGCACGGGTGATGACGCCGGTGCCGGGTCCGACTTCCAAGACCGGCAGGCCCGATCTCGGATTGACGATCGACGCCATCTTGCGGGCGGTGATGGAACTGGTGGGGACGATCGAGCCGACCGTTTTCGGCTTGTCGATCCAGCCTTTGAAGAACTTCAGCTCGTCGTCGAATTTTTCGGCCAGCGCTTTGCGCAACCCGGGACTACGTGCCATGCGAGCTCTCCTCAATGCTCCGCCCCCGGTCCGCTACTTAGCAGTTGGGTGGGACAAGGCAAGATATCGGCCTGGCATAAGGTGTTGATGACGCTTGGGAAGCGCCCGCCTTCGGTGCCGGTGCGCAATGCGGTCACGGTCGTCAGCCTTCGCCGAACGACTCGAAGAAGTCCTTCATGCGGGCGAAGAAGCCGCTCGACTGGGGCGAATTGTCCTTCGAGGAGAGCTGCTCGAACTCCTCCAGGAGCTCGCGCTGGCGCCGCGACAGGTTCTGCGGCGTCTCGACCGCCGTCTGGATGTAGAGGTCGCCGATATTGGGCTGCCGCAGCACCGGCATGCCCTTGCCCTTGAGCCGGAACTGGCGGCCGTTCTGGGTGCCTTCCGGCACCTTGACCTTGGTCTGGGTACCGTCGAGCGTGGTGACCTCGAAGGAGCCGCCAAGGGCGGCCGTCGTCATCGAGATCGGCACCTTGCAGTAAAGGTCGGCGCCGTCGCGCTGGAAGAATTCGTGCGGCTTCACCGCCAGGAAAATATAGAGGTCGCCGGACGGTCCGCCGCGCAGGCCTGCCTCGCCCTCATTGGCAAGCCGGATGCGGGTGCCGTCCTCGATGCCGGCCGGGATATTGACCGACAGCGAGCGCTCCTCGGTGACGCGGCCCTGGCCGGCGCATTTCGGGCAAGGGTCCTTGATCGTCTGGCCGCGGCCCTGGCATTGCGGGCAGGTGCGCTCGATCGAGAAGAAGCCTTGCGTGGCGCGCACCTTGCCGTGGCCATGGCACATCGAGCAGGTCACCGGCTGCGTGCCGGGCTTGGCGCCGCTGCCGGAGCATTCCATGCAGGAGATCGAGGCCGGCACGCGGATCTGGGCCGTCTTGCCCGCGAAGGCCTCTTCCAGCGTGATTTCCATGTTGTAGCGCAGGTCGGCGCCGCGCTCGCGCCCGCCCGAAGAACGGCGCTGGCGGCCGCCCATCATGTCGCCGAAGATGTCCTCGAAGATGTCGGCGAAGCCGCCGGCGCCAAAGCCGTGCGCCGCGCCGTTCATGCCGCCCTGTTCGAAGGCGGCGTGGCCGAAACGGTCATAGGCCGCGCGCTTCTGCGGGTCCTTCAGCGTCTCGTAGGCTTCGTTGATTTCCTTGAACTTGTGCTCGCAGGCATGATCGCCGGGGTTGCGATCGGGATGGAACTGCATGGCGAGCTTGCGGAAAGCGCTCTTGAGTTCCTTTTCGTCGGCGCCTTTTTGCACGCCCAGCGTTTCGTAGAAATCAGCTTTCATTTTTTCCCGCTGTCCGGATGCTCAATGTCTTCAAGCATTGTTGGCGACGTTTGCCGGCACGTTCTTGGATTTAGGAGCGATGTTTCCCGGATACTAGTACCAAGCGGGGCTCGCTCCGGGTTTTCCGTCACTTTTTCAGATAGGCCCGCACTTTTCCAACAAAGGTTGCAAAAAAGCCCGGCTTCGAGCCGGGCTGCTCTACAGCGCCCCGCGTCCTCTCGGACGCCCAAAGGACGCTGTAGCACCTTTGAATCGGCGCATGATCCTTTCCAAAATCGATATCGATTTTGGGGTCATGCGCATGTTTTTGCCGTCAGCCGGTTCAGGCCGACTTCTTCTTCTCGTCGTCTTCGTCGATTTCCTCGAAGTCGGCGTCGACCACGTCCGAATCCTTGGCGGCGTCCGCCTTGGCGTCGGCTTCTGCCGCTTCCTTCTGCGAAGCCTCGTACATGGCCTGGCCGAGTTTCATCGAAACTTCGGCGAGCGACTGCGACTTGGCCTCGATATCGGCCGGATCGTCGCCTTCCGCAGCGCTCTTCAGCGCGGCAATGGCGTCGGAGATCGCGGCGCGGTCAGTCTCCGAGACCTTGTCGCCATAGTCCTTGAGCGACTTCTCGGACGAATGCACCAGCGCTTCGGCCTGGTTGCGGGCCTCGACGAGGGCACGCCGCTTCTTGTCCGCCTCGGCATTGGCCTCGGCGTCCTTGACCATCTTCTCGATGTCGGCGTCGGACAGGCCGCCCGATGCCTGGATGCGGATCTGGTGCTCCTTGCCGGTGCCCTTGTCCTTGGCCGAGACGTTGACGATGCCGTTGGCGTCGATGTCGAAGGTGACCTCGATCTGCGGCACGCCGCGCGGGGCCGGCGGGATGCCGACCAGGTCGAACTGCCCGAGCATCTTGTTGTCGGCCGCCATTTCACGCTCGCCCTGGAAGACGCGGATCGTCACCGCGCTCTGCGAATCCTCGGCGGTCGAGAAGGTCTGGCTCTTCTTGGTCGGGATCGTCGTGTTGCGCTCGATCAGCCTGGTGAACACGCCACCCAGCGTCTCGATGCCCAGCGACAGCGGCGTCACGTCGAGCAGCAGCACGTCCTTGACGTCGCCCTGCAGCACGCCGGCCTGGATGGCGGCGCCAAGCGCCACGACCTCGTCCGGGTTGACGCCCTTGTGCGGCTCCTTGCCGAAGAACTGCTTCACGATCTCCTGGATCTTGGGCATGCGGGTCATGCCGCCGACCAGCACCACTTCGTCGATCTCGCCCGCCTTCAGGCCGGCATCCTTGAGCGCCGCCTTGCAGGGCTCGATCGTGCGCTGGACGAGGTCGTCGACCAGGCTCTCGAACTTGGCGCGGGTGAGCTTCATCGTCAGGTGCTTCGGCCCGGTGGCGTCGGCGGTGATGAAGGGCAGGTTGATCTCGGTCTGCGTCGTCGACGACAGCTCGATCTTGGCCTTTTCGGCCGCTTCCTTCAGACGCTGCAGCGCGAGCTTGTCGTTCTTCAGGTCGATGCCTTGTTCCTTCTTGAACTCGGCCGCCAGGTACTCGACCAGGCGCATGTCGAAGTCCTCGCCGCCGAGGAAGGTGTCGCCGTTGGTCGACTTCACCTCGAAGACGCCGTCGCCGATTTCGAGCACCGAAATATCGAAGGTGCCGCCGCCAAGGTCATAGACGGCGATGGTCTTGCCGTCCTTTTTCTCCAGGCCGTAGGCGAGCGCCGCGGCCGTCGGCTCGTTGATGATGCGCAGCACCTCGAGGCCGGCGATCTTGCCGGCGTCCTTGGTCGCCTGACGCTGGGCGTCGTTGAAATAGGCCGGAACGGTGATGACCGCCTTCTCGACCTTCTCGCCGAGATAGGCTTCCGCCGTCTCCTTCATCTTCTGCAGGATCATGGCCGAGATCTGGCTGGGCGACTGCTTCTTGCCGCCGGCCTCGACCCATGCGTCGCCATTGTCGCCCTTGACGATCTTGTAAGGGACAAGCTTCTTGTCCTTTTCCGTCACCGGGTCGTCATAGCGGCGGCCGATCAGGCGCTTGACCGCGAAGATGGTGTTTTCCGGATTGGTGACCGCCTGGCGCTTGGCCGGTTGGCCGACGAGACGCTCGCCATCATTCGAGATGGCGACGATGGAAGGCGTCGTGCGCGCGCCTTCAGCGTTCTCGATCACCTTGGGGTCCTTGCCATCCATGATGGCGATACAGGAATTGGTCGTGCCGAGATCGATACCGATAACTTTTGCCATTGTTCTAGTCTCTCCTCTAAGCAGGCTCTCAGGACCCTGAAAAGGCGTTCCGACGAAAGCCCCTGTTCATAAGAATTCCATCGCGGTCCCCGCTTTTCAGGGCCGGACGGCTGGCGCGTATATAAGAACAGGCGACACGGGGCGCAAGCATTCTGCGCAAGCTGTCCCTTGTCTTGACAAGGACCAGAGCGCGACTTGCCGCGATTTGCAACGGGATCGGCGCGAGATCGTTCTATCCAGTTGTTCCGGCTTGGTTTTTTGGAACCGATGCCGCTGGCGGCGCGCAGATCAGCGATCCGGCGAGGGCTGGGCTTGCCCTGGCAGGCGTGACTTTCGGTCGCGAAAGAGCGGAAATTCGGCATTGCCGCCATGCTTTTGGCATCTGGCGGCAAGCTGTGGAGAGCGCTTGGCGCTCGGGCAATCCCTGCCGGACGAGGTCGCCCGGCAGGGATCGTGGACTTAAAGCCCGTTGTCCTTGAGGATCTTGGCGGCGTTGTCCTTGGTGATCTTTTCCGTCGGCAGCGTGATGGTCTTCTCGACCTTCTCGCCGTTCAGGAACTTGATCGCCTGGCGCAGGCCCTCGGCGCCCGGCGTCACATACGTGAAAGTCGCCGTCAGCTCGCCCTTGTTGACCATTTGCACGCCTTCGTTGGGCAGGCCGTCGATGCCGATGAACTTGATGTCCTTTTCGCGCCCGACGTCCTTGGCCGCGAGATAGGCGCCATAGGCCATCGGATCGTTGTGGCCGTAGACGAGATCGATCTTCTCGTTGGTCTTCAGCGCGTTGGCCATGATGTTGTAGGCCTGGTCCTGCTTCCAGTCGCCCGACTGTTGGTCGAGCAGGTACTTGATGCCCGGCTCCTTGTCGGTGAATTCGTGGAAGCCGTCATGACGGTCATGCGCCGGCTGCGTGCCCATGCCGCCCCATATCTCGACGACATTGCCGGCGGCCTTGCCCTTGCCGCCGAGAAGCTCGACGGCATATTCGCCCGCCGCCCGGCCGATCAGCGCGTTGTCGCCGCCGACAAACTGGGTGTAGTCCTTGGTCTCGACATTGCGGTCGAGCACGAAGACCGGGATCTTGGCGTCGATCGCCTGCTGCACGACGCCGGTCAGGCCGGCCGATTCCTTCGGCGACACCAGAAGCGCGTCGACCTCCTGGCGGATCAGGTTCTCGACATCGGCGACCTGCTTTTCGGTCTTGTCTTCGCCGTCGGTGATAATCAGCTCGACTTCGGGATGCTTGGCGGCTTCCGCGATGATGTCCTTGTTGAACTGGGCGCGCCAGGGTTCGATGGTCGTCACCTGCGAGAAGCCGATCTTCCACTTCTTGTCCTGGGCAAAGGCATGGTTGCCGGAAAAGAGCGCGGTGGTCGTAAGAAGTGCCGCCGCGAAGGTGGCGAGCTTCAGCATATCACGTCGTTTCATGGTCCTGTTTCCTCCGGATTATAGAGACGAGGTCTCCTGTGACGGCCGCTTGGCTGCGGCCGTTTCCTTGTGCGCCGTCCGTCGGCCGGGCAGGCGCAGATAGCTTAGAAGATCGCCGGCGTTGCGCTCCTGCACGAGCACGGTGCCGATGATGATCGCCCCCTTCAGCACCAGCTGAAGGTTCGAATTGATGTTGTGCAGCTGCAGGATATTGGACAGCAGCCCAAAGATCAGCACGCCGCAGAAGGTGCCGATCAGGCTGCCGCGCCCGCCCATCAGGCTGGTGCCGCCGATGACCACGGCGGCGATGGCGTCGAGCTCCAGCCCGGCGCCGGCATCCGGCTTGCCTTGCCGGTACTGCGCCACGTAAAGCACCGCGGCGATGCCGGCGAGCAGGCCCGATATGGCATAGGTGGCGATCTTGACGCGCCCGGCGGCGATGCCGGAAAGCCGCGCCGCCTCCTCGTTGCCGCCGATCGCATAGACATAGCGGCCGAAGGGCGTGAAGCGCAGCACCGCGCCGTAGATCACGATCGCGCCGAGGAAGAACAGGCCGGGCATCGGCACGATGCCGAACACCAGCGAGCGCAGAATCTCGAATTCCGCGGTGGCGTTGGAGCCGGTATAGACCGGCAGCACCGCGTTGTTCTGACCGGCCGTCAGCCTGGCGATGCCAAGCGCCGTCACCATCATCGCAAGCGTGACGATGAACGGCTGCAGCCGGCCGGCGACGATGATGAAGCCGTTGATGGTGCCGAACAGAAGGCCGACGCAGGGCGCCGCCAGAAGCACGCCGAGCACGCCGAACTTGGTTTCGACCTGCGGCAGCAGGTACCACAGCGACAGGCAGCACAGGATCACGCCGACGACGCCCGGAACGACCAGCCCGCGCGTCTTGTCCAGCCGCGCGTCGCGGCCGGCTTGCGCGCCGGCGCGGGATTTCTCGATGTTGAGCAGGATGAAGCGCGTGGCCAGCACGCCGAGGCAAAGTGCCGCCAGCGCGACCGTCGGCACGCCGAGCGCCGCGGATGGCGTGACGCCCGGCACGGTCAGAAGCATGGCGCAGACGACCGAGCAGATCGCCATCAGCGAGCCGACGGAAAGATCGATGCCGCCGGTCAGGATCACCGCGGTCATGCCCGTGGCGATGAGGCCCGTGGTCGACACCTGGCGCAGCACGTCGAGCAGGTTGCCGTAGGACAAGAAGATGTTGTTGCCCTTGGAGCTGATCGGCGAGCCGAACACGCCGATCAGGAAGATGGCGATCAGCCCCCAGTAGAGCTTGGTGCGGGAGAGAAGGCTGATGAGGTTCATGCGGCAGGTCTCGCGGCCCGTTTTGGCGTGGTAAGTCTTGGCGCGGCAAGCCGCATGATCGCCTCTTCGCTGGCCTCGGCGTGGGGAAGGATTCCGCGCTGGCGGCCCTCCGCCATGACCAGGATGCGGTCGGCGAGATGCAGAAGCTCGGGCAGCTCGGAGCTGATCAAGGCGATCGCCAGCCCGTCGCCGGCCAGCTTGAAGATGAGGTCGTAGATCTCGCGCTTGGCGCCGACATCGATGCCGCGCGTCGGCTCGTCGAGCAAAAGCACGCGCGGCCGCGTCGCCAGCCATTTGCCGATGACCACCTTCTGCTGGTTGCCGCCGGAGAGCGTGCCGGCGGCCTGCTCGATATTTTCGCAGCGGATGCCGAGCGCGCTTACCGCGTCGCGTGCCAGGCCTTGCTCGCCGGAGCGCGAGCGCAGCCCGAAGCGCGCCAGCGCGCCGACCAGCGGCAGAGCGACATTGTCGGTGATCGAGGCCTTGAGGTGCAGGCCCTGCGTCTTGCGGTCCTCTGTCACCAGGGCGATGCCGAGCCGGCGGGCCTCGCGCGGCGAGCCGATCTCGATAGGCACGTCGTCAAGCCGGATCTCGCCGCCAGTGCGGCCGCCGCTGGAGCCGAAGATCGCCTCCAGGATTTCGGTGCGGCCCGAGCCGAGCAGCCCGCCGATGCCGAGGATTTCGCCGGCGCAGAGGTCGAAGCCGACGCCGTCGATCACCGTGCGCCAGCCGTGCCGGTCGGGCTTCGAGAGCGACAGGTCCCTAACCGAGAGCACCACCTTGCCGCCGCGGCCGCGTTCGTGCTCCGAGGAAGCCAGAAGGTCGCGCCCGACCATGGCCGAGATGATGGCGTCTTCGTCCAGTCGTGCCATGTCCCGCGTCAGCACATGGCGTCCGTCGCGCAGCACCGTCACCCGGCTCGCCAGATGCATGACCTCGTCGATCCGGTGCGAGATGTAGACGATCGCGACGCCGCTTGCCGCGAGTTGGCCGATGATGCGGAACAGTCTCTCGCACTCGGCCGGCGACAGCGCCGAGGTCGGCTCGTCCATGATCAGGATGCGTGCTGACTTCGACAGCGCCTTGGCGATCTCCACCAGCTGCTGCTCGCCCACCCTGAGCGTGCCGACGCGCGCTTCCGGATCGAGCTCGATGCCCAGCCGCTGCAGCAGCGCGCTGGCAGTGCGGCTGCTCGCCTTGCGGTCGACGACCAGCCCGGCGATCAGCTTTTCGCGGCCGAGGAAGATGTTGTCGGCAACGCTGAGCTCGGGGACGAGGTTGAGCTCCTGGTGGATGATGGCGATGCCGGCATCCTCGGCGTCGCGCACACCGGCGAAACGGGCCGGCCGGCCGTCGATGGCCACGTCGCCTTCGTAATCGGTATAGACGCCCGAGAGGATTTTCATCAGCGTCGACTTGCCGGCGCCGTTCTCGCCCATCAGCGCGTGCACCTCGCCGCGTCTCAGCTCCAGGCCGACATCGGACAGCGCCGTGATGCCGCCGAATCGCTTGGAAATACCGGTAGCGCTGAGGACGACGGCTGGACCGTCGGCCGCCATATTCTCCGTCGTCATGGACCCGGTCGTGATGGAGTCAGCGCGCTGCATGACAAAGTACGGCCTCCCTCCGTCGTCTTTGGCTGCCTGGAACGCTAATCTAAACGTTTCGAATGTGTCAAGCGCATATCTGGTAACCGAGGGTTGATGCATTTCAATTCTTGCGAAAAACATCCGGTTTACGTAGGCTCAGCCAAATAAGGGCGGCGAAACGTTTCGAAAATGACAGTGTCAGGGCGGAAAAACCAGCGGAAATCAACAGCGCCGACCATGCTGCATGTGGCGGAGGCGGCGCGCGTTTCCGTCGCCACCGTTTCGGCATTGCTCAATGGCACCGCGACCGTCAGTCCGGAGCTCAGCCAGCGCATCGAGCAGGCGATCCGCGACATCGGCTACAAGCGCAATGCGATTGCCCGCAGCCTGAAGATGGGCACCACGCGGACCATCGGCCTGACCGTGCCGCACATCACCAACCCGTTCTTCACCGATGTCGTGTCGGTCATCCAGCAGGCGTTCGACCGCGCCGGCTATGCCGTCATGCTGTGCTGCACGGACGAGGACCTGAACACGCAGGACGAGCAGATCCGCCTGCTGCTCGACCGGATGGTCGACGGGCTGATCGTGGCGCGCGTCGGCGATGGCGGCATTTTGAAGAGCATCGTCGAGGACGCCAATGTGCCGGTGGTGCTGCTCGACCGCCTTTGCGAAGGTGTCGACACCGATGCTGTGGTGCTGGACAACCACCGCGCCGTGTTCGACGCCATCACCTATCTCGTCCACCTCGGCCACAAGCGCATCGGCTACATCACCGGAACATCCGACATATCCCCCATGCATGGCCGCATGACCGGTTACCGCGAGGCGCTGCAGGCGGCCGGCCTGCCGGTGGCGGAGGAGCTCGTGCGCTCCGGCAATTTCCACGAGATCGACGGCTACAATGCGACCATGCAGCTGCTCTCGCTGCACGACCGGCCGAGCGCGATCTTTTCGGCCAACAACCCGATGGTGATCGGCACCATGAAGGCGATCCGCGACATCGGCCTTAGCTGCCCCGAAGACATCTCGGTCGCCTGTTTCGACGATTTTCCTTGGTCGGACGTCTTCGTGCCGCAACTGACCACGGTGGCGCAGCCGGTGCAGGCGATCGGCGAGCAGGCGGCCAACCTCCTGCTCGACCGGTTGGCCGGCAACAGGGACGCGCCGCCGCGCAAGCTCGTCCTCAAGGGCCGGCTGATGATCCGCAATTCCTGCCGGCCGCTGGGCGCGGTCGCGCAGACCGTCAGCGCGTAGGTAAGAAAGAACTCCTGCAGAGCAGCTGCAGCATGGGGAAGATGCGCTTGCCGCCGGCGATCACTTGCGTGCCTTGGCCGAGCACCGTCTTCGGATCGGCCTTGAGCACCGTGCCGCCGGCCTCTTCGACCAGCAGCATGCCGGCGAGACAGTCCCAGGCGTTCATGTGCTCCTCGACATAGCCGAGCAGCCGGCCGGACGCCGCATAGGCAAGCATCAGCGCGCCCGAGGCATTGCGGTAGAAGACGCCGCCCTCGGCCATTATCAGGCTGATGAGAATGACGACATTCTTGGTCGAGGCGCGGTTGGAAAGCCCGGTGCCGACCGAGCCTTCGGAAAGCGACGCCGCATGGCTGGCCTTGATCGGATTGCCGTTGAGGAAGGCGCCGCCACCGAGGCGGCCGTAAAATGTCTCGTCCGTCGAAGGTTCATGGATGACGCCGACAATCGTCTCGCCGTCCTTGGCGCAGGCGATCACCACGCACCAGGCGGGAATGCCGCGCACGAAATTGGCGGTGCCGTCGATCGGGTCGATCACCCAGACATGACCGGTCTTTCCCGCCACGGCCGCGTGCTCCTCGCCGACGATGCCGTCTTGCGGATAGGCCTCGGCGATTGCCGCGCGGATGAACAGCTCAACCTCCCGGTCGCCTTCGGAAACCAGGTCTTGGTGGCCCTTGCTCTCGACGGTCAAATTGTCGAGGTCGCGAAAATATTTCAGCCCAAGCTCGCCGGCGCGCCGCGCCAGGTCGATGGCAAAATGCATGCGGTCGTCGAGATCTCTGGCCACGGGACGCTCGTGATTGAGGAGAAATGCTCCATGCCCTTAGCAGACCAGCATGTCAGGCAAAAGCCGATGTGCGATCAGGCCGCCTTCGACATCGATTTGTGCACGTCGGCGAGAATCTCGAAGGACCGCACGCGCGCCGCGTGGTCGAAGCACTGCGCCGTCACCATCAGTTCGTCGGCACCGGTGCGGCTTATGAAGGCGTCGATGCCTTGGCGCACCGTGTCGGGCGAACCGACGACGGCGCAGGACAGCGCCTGGGCAAGCGTGGTTTTCGCGACGGGATCGAGATCGCGGTCGTAATTCTCGACCGGCGGCGGCAATTGCCCGGGACGGCCGCTGCGCAGATTGACGAAGGCCTGCTGCAGCGAGCTGAACAGCAGTTTTGCCTCTGCATCCGTCGGCGCCGCAAAAACGTTGAGGCCGAGTATGACGTAGGGCTTGTCGAGTTGCGCCGAGGGCTGGAAGCGCGTGCGGTAGACCTCCAGCGCATGGTCTAGCTCGGCCGGCGCGAAATGCGAGGCGAACGCATAGGGCAGGCCGAGAAGCGCGGCGAGTTGCGCGCCGTAGAGGCTGGAGCCTAGGATCCACACCGGCACGGTCTGGCCTTCACCGGGCACAGCGCGGATGCGCTGGCCTTCCTCGGCCGGCTGGAAATAGCCCATCAGCTCGACCACGTCCTGCGGGAAGTTGTCGGCGCTTTCGAGGTTGCGGCGCAGCGCCCGCGCGGTCAGCATATCGGTGCCCGGCGCGCGGCCGAGGCCGAGGTCGATGCGGCCAGGAAAAAGTGCCGCCAGCGTGCCGAACTGCTCGGCGATCACCAGCGGCGCATGGTTGGGCAGCATGATGCCGCCGGCGCCGACGCGGATGGTCCTGGTGCCGCCGGCGACATGCGCGATCACCACCGATGTGGCGGCGCTGGCGATGCCCGGCATGTTGTGGTGCTCGGCCAGCCAGTAGCGCGTGTAGCCGAGACGCTCGGCATGGCGGGCAAGGTCGAGCGAATTGGCAAGCGACTGCGAAGCGGTGCTGCCTTGCGTGATCGGCGACAGGTCGAGAACCGAAAGTGCGGTCATTGGTCAGGTCTCCACGATGCGTTTTTCCCGCAGCCTTGCTTCGAAGGCGGTGCGGTCGGGAATGACGACGGCAAGCTGGTTCTCCAGCAGGTCGGCGAGTTCGCTGGCCGTCGCGATCTCGCGCTGCTCGCCGCGGCCGCCGGCATGATGCGTCGACAGCCGGTTGTTGCGCAGCGCGTAGCGCCGGTCGGGCAGGGCGAGCGCAGCCACCAGCGTCGACAGGAAATGCGAGCTCGGATGCGTCGACAGGAAATGGCTGGCGACCCGGTAGTCGACCTCATGGGCTTGGCTCATGTCGAAGCGGTAGAGCGTGCGCCAGTTATCGGCAATGTTGGCACCGCCAATATTGGCCTGCAGGCGGAATTGGTCGCCAGTTCCGACCAGGCGGAAGGTCTCATGCGGCGTCTGTTGCTCAAGCCCGGGCTCCAACAGCAGCGGCGCCGTCAGCGTGAGGCCGCCGAAGCCGACATCGGCGATGTAAGTGCGGCCGCCAAGCTCGATACGCAGCAACATGTGGCTGCGCGCGGTGATGGCATCGTCCGGCTGCCCCCACAGCACGCGGGCGGCCAGCCCGCTGACCATGAAACCCAGCTCTTCCAGCGCATGCATGAAGATCAGATTGTGTTCGAAGCAATAGCCGCCGCGGCCCTGGCTGATGATCTTGTCCTGCAGCGAAGCGACATCGAGCCCGACCGAAACGCCCATCAAGGCATCGACGTTCTCGAACGGGATCGCCTGCGGATGGATGGCGTGCAGCGCCTGCAGCGTGGCCAGCGTAGGGTCGGTCGGCCCGCCGTAGCCGATGCGGGCGAAATAGCCATCGAGATCTAAGCTCATTCAGGGACAGGTCCGGCTTGACCGGTCCGATATAGGCACTCCCCGCCGGCGCCGCAAACGATCGGCCGGGACATGGAATTGGGCCAGCGTTACGGCGTTGACTTGTGATTGTTCTCGGCCGGCTCGTCGTCGACGACGGCCGTGTGCTGCGCCGCCAGGAAGTTGCCGACGTGGCTCAAGCCGTCGAAATGGTCGCAGAAGACCTTGATGACGACCAGCAGCGGCACCGCCATCAGCGCGCCGACGAAGCCCCACAGCCATGACCAGAAGGCGATGGCGATGAAGATCGCCACCGCGTTGATCTCAAGCCGCCGGCCCACCACCATCGGCGTCACAAACTGGCCTTCGACGATGTCGCACAGCACCACGAAGGCGGGCGCCAGCAGCGCATAGGCGATCGTATCGAAGCTGATCAGCGCGATGACCGTAACGAGCAGGATCGTCATCAGCGCGCCGACATAGGGGAGGAAATTGAGCAGCGCCGCGGCCGCGCCCCAGACCAGGGGGTTGGGCATGCCGAGCCCCCAAAGGCCAAGCCCGATCACCGTGCCGAGACCCATATTGATCATGGCGACCGTGAGCAAATAGTGCGAGATTTCGCGCTCGACATCATAGACGACGCGCAGCGCCCGTTTCTTCTGGGTGAGGCTGGTGAAGGATTGGACGATCTTCTCGTAAAACAGCGTGCCGGAGGCGAGCAGGAACAGCGACAGCACGAAGACGATGGTGATCGAGGTGCCTGCTTCGAGGATGTTGCTGGCGGCCGTGGACAGGACGCCGGATGGCGCCACCGCGACCTTCTGCACGCCCGGCTCCTGCGAGGTCTCGGTCAGCGCTTCCAGCTGATGCGCGAGATCCATCACCCGTTCGAGCGGCCGCCTGAGTGGCGCCAGCCGCTCGGTGAGCTGCTGGCCGATCGAATAGCTGTTGTTGATCAGGTCGATGACCGGAGCGCTGAGCAGATAGCCGGCAACAGCGAATATGAAGATCGACAGCAGCACCAGCAGCGTCGCCGAGACCACCTCCGGAATGCCGCGCTTGCGCAGGAAGCGCACGATCGGCGTCAGCGTCAGCGCCAGCAGGAACGCAAGCACCACCGGCATGAAGAAGGCGCGGGCAAAATAGAGTGCGCCGGCCGTCATCAGAATGAAGATACCGGTCAGCAGCGACCGCACCAGGCGCATGTCCGCCCGCGCATCGGCGCGCGTGTCAGGGCTTTCGGCAACGCTCGCGCCCGAAGCGATCGGTTCGGCTTTCATCGGTTCCCTCAGGCACCGCAACCGGTGCAATCGACGGGGAAACGTGGCTGCCGCGCCAAGGTTCCGTTAGCCGGCGGTCATGGAAGGCCTTCGGCTGCCGCCGTTCAGGCGACTGGCGCCGCGATAGCCGGAGCGGCCTTTGCCGTCTCCATGCGCACGATCGGCGCCACCTTGGTGCCGTAGAGCTCGATCGCCTTCATGATCTTGGCGTGCGGCATGGTGCCGATCGCCATCTGCAGGAGGAAGCGGTCGTTGCCGAAGATCTTATGCTGGGCGACGATCTTTTCCGCCACCTGCTCCGGGTTGCCGACGAACAGCGCGCCGTTGGGCCCTCGCGCCTGGTCGAAATGGGCGCGCGAGGTCGGACCCCAGCCGCGCTCGCGGCCGATGCGGTTCATCACCTCGGCCTGCGGGCCATAGAAATCGTCGGCGGCCTGCTCTGTCGTCTCGGCGATGAAGCCGTGCACGTTGATGCTGGTGGCAAGCGTTGCCGGATCGGTGCCGGCCCGCTTCGCCGCCTCGCGGTAGATATCGAACAGAGGCGCGAAACGCGCCGGCTCGCCGCCGATGATGGCCAGAGCCAGCGGCAGGCCTAGCACGCCGGCGCGGGCGGCCGATTGCGGCGTGCCGCCGATGGCGATCCAGATCGGCAGTTTTTCCTGGAATGGACGCGGATAGACGCCGCGGTCGTTGATCGGCGCGCGCAGCTTGCCTTGCCACGTTGCTTTCACCTGATCGCGGATGGCGAGCAACAGGTCGAGTTTCTCGGCGAAGAGCTCGTCATAGTCCTCGAGATTGTAGCCGAACAGTGGGAAGGACTCGATGAAGGAGCCGCGCCCGGCCATGATCTCGGCGCGGCCGTTGGACAAAAGGTCGAGCGTCGAAAATTGCTGGAAGACGCGCACCGGATCGTCGGAGGACAGCACGGTGACCGCGCTGGTAAGGCGGATGCGCTGCGTGCGCTCGGCCGCCGCGGCCAGCGCCACCACCGGCGCCGAGGCGGCATAGTCGGGACGGTGATGCTCGCCGAGGCCGAACACGTCGAGACCGACCTGGTCGGCCAGCTCGATTTCCTCGATGAGGTTGCGCAGCCGCTCATGCGGGCCGATGGCGCCGGGACCCGGCTCCGGGCTGACATCGGCGAAAGTGTAGAGACCGAGTTCCATCAGGCTGCGTCCTCAATGTTCATATGGGCGTTGGTTGTCGGCGCTAGAGGTAGCCATCTACCCCGCCGTCCGCCAGAGGTGCGATCTGTGAACAGTGCATCGTGCCTGCCGGGCCGTATCCCTGCGGCAACAAGCCCATTTTTTCATGGCTGGCATATCGTTTTCGCGCTTGAACTCGCCGTTTTCGCGCGTATGTAAGCGTCGCGAATAGACTGCAAGGAAGTGGACTTGGCTATCTACAGGGAAAAAGACATTTTCGAGCGGCGCAATGCCGCGAACGAGGCAAAGAAGGCGCTTCTCGAGCGCTTCAAGGCAAAGCCGGCGGCGGATGATCCCGCGGTGCTGGCCAAGCAGGCCGAGCGCAAGGCGATCCTCGCGGCCCGCGAGATCCGCGAAGCCGAGAAGGCAAGGCTGAAGCAGGAAAAGCTGGCCCGCGAAGCGGCCGAGAAGGCCGAGCGCGATGCTGTGGCCGAGGCGGCGCGTAAAGCCGCCGAAGAGGCGGCTGCCGCGGAAGCAAAAATCCGCGAGGCCGAGGAAGCCGAGCGCATCGCTTTCGAGCTTGCCGATGAAGCCGAGCGCAAGGCCAAGCGTGACGCACGCTACGCCGCCCGCAAGGCGCGTACCGGCAGGACGCCTCCGGGCTTCTCCGCCCGCTAATGCACGTTGCCCAGAAGTGGGCAACGACATGCATCAAGACAATGGCTTGAAGCGCGTCGCCTGACTCCGTGTCGGCGCGAGGCGCTGCAAGTCCGGGTTCGATGGAAAATGTTCAGGGTCGCCGAAAGCGGCCCTGAACGTGTTTGCGTCCGGAAATATTCAGGCCTCGGAAATATTCAGGCCCCGGAAATATTCAGGCAACGAGCTTCAGGCCGACGATGCCGCAGACGATCAGGCCAATGCAGGCAAGCCGCACAACAGTTGCGGGTTCGCCGAGCAGCCAGACGCCGAGCAGCGCCGTGCCGACGGTGCCGATGCCGGTCCATACCGCATAGGCCGTGCCGACCGGCAGCGTCTTCAGCGCCAGGCCGAGCAGGCCGAGGCTGACGATCATCGAGGCGATGGTGAGAAGGGTCGGCAGCGGCTTGGAGAAGCCGTCGGTGTATTTGAGGCCGATCGCCCAGCCGATCTCGAACAGGCCGGCGAAGAAAAGAACGATCCAGGACATCGAGAACACTCCGTCATCCGGCATCGGTTGAGATGCTCGGTGTGGCGGGCCGTCCCGGCCGTTTTCGGGGAAGCGAGGTCGTCCTCGCCCGTCGATATAGGGTGCCCTGTTCCCCGATCAACAAAACACCGGCAGCATTGTCATGCCGCCGGTTCAAATTCTGTATTGAGCCGGATCGACCGAATTCGGCCGCCTATTTTTCCTTAATGCGCAACGCCTTGACCGGCGGCGCCTTCGGAGCCGGGGCCGCGGCGGGCTTCTTGGCGTCCTTCTTCGGTTTGCGGGCTTCCTTGCCCGCCTTCATCGCACCTTTAGCCATGATTCGCTCCTCCGATTGTGGACGTGCGAGTGAAACAAGAGAAATGCCCGGCTGCAAGAGGGTAGCGCCTCTTGAAGCCAACAGTCGAGCGCTTTCAACCGGTTTCTAATTTGCTCGTAAACCACACCGGTCCGTGCGATGGTCTTCTTCGCACTGCAGCATCGGCCCGGCCTTCGCCGGGCGATGATCAAGCAGCCGGTCAGGGAGAAAATGCGAATTCACATCGGCTGCGAGATGAGCTTCGACTTTCCGCAGGAAGCGCCACTGATCGCGATGCTCAACGTCCATTACTCCCGCGCCTCCGATCTTGAGCGGCCGGATTTCCTGACCTCCACGCCGCCGGTGCCGATCCAGAGCTACCGCGACAGCTTCGGCAACTGGTGCAACCGGCTTGTCGCCCCTCCGGGACGTTTTACCTTCGGCACCGATGCCATCATCCGCGATTCCGGCACTTTCGAGATGGGTGACCTGTTGGCCTGGCAACACGAGGTGCGCGACCTGCCATCGGACACGCTCTTGTTCCTGCTGCCCAGCCGCTATTGCGAAAGCGACGTGCTGGCAAGCGACGCCTGGCGGTTGTTTGGTCACACTCCCCTCGGCGTCCCGCGCGTCCAGGCGGTCTGCGACTTCGTCCACAACCATCTCGTCTTCAACTACGCCAATGCGCGGCCGACGCGCACCGCGGCGGAGGCTTACCGCGAGCAGAGCGGCGTCTGCCGCGATTTTGCCCATCTCGCCGTCGCCTTTTGCCGGGCGCTCAACATTCCGACCCGCTACTGCACCGGCTATATCAGCGACATCGGCCTGCCAAAACCATGGGCCTCGATGGATTTCGCCGCTTGGATGGAAGTCTATCTCGGCGGCCGCTGGCACGCTTTCGATCCGCGCAACAATGCCCCGCGCATCGGCCGCATCCTGATTGCCTCCGGCCGCGACGCGGCCGATGTGCCGCTGACCCATATCTTTGGACCGGGCACGCTCGCCGGGTTCAGGGTATGGACCGACGAAGTCGTCGAATAGGGCTTCGCGTCACGAGCCACCTTCCTCCCTGAACGACCCGACCGTGGCGCGTTGCGCATAGCTGTGGAGCTTCGGCCGGCGGGCCGCTAAGGTCGGTCGCATCGGACAGGGGTCAGGAACCAGATGGCAGGCCACGCCGGCTCGAGAAAAGTGATCTACGCCGCGCTCGCCGGCAACCTGGCGATCGCGCTGACCAAATTCGCGGCCGCGTCCTTCACCGGTTCGTCCGCCATGCTGTCGGAAGGCGTGCATTCGCTGGTCGACACCGGCAACGGCGGGCTCCTGCTCTATGGCATGCACCGCGCAGCGCGCCCGCCAGATCGCGCGCACCCGCTCGGCCACGGACGCGAGCTCTATTTCTGGAGTTTCATCGTCGCGCTTCTGGTCTTCGCGCTGGGCGCCGGCGTTTCTCTCTATGAGGGCATCATCCACATCATGGCGCCGGAACCGGTCGTCAACGCCAGGGTCAACTATGTCGTGCTTGGCCTCTCCTTCCTGTTCGAGGGCAGCTCGTGGCTAGTGGCGTTGAAGGAGTTCCGTCAGCAGAAGGGCCGCCAGGGCTGGTTCGAAGCCGTGCGCCGCAGCAAGGATCCGAGCGTCTACACGGTGCTGTTCGAGGACAGCGCCGCGCTGCTCGGCCTCATCGTTGCCTTTGCCGGCATCCTGTCCGCCGAACTTCTGGAAATGCCCGAGCTCGACGGCGTCGGCTCGATCGGCATCGCCGTCATCCTGGGCGCGACCGCAATCTTCCTGGCACGCGAGAGCAAGGGCCTGCTGCTGGGTGAGCCCGCGTCGCCCGAGGTGCAGGACAAGGTGCTGGCGATCGCCCAGGAGGATCCGGCCGTCCAGCGGGCGAACGGCATCCTGAGCGTCCATATCGGGCCGGAGGAAATCGTCGCGGGTTTGAGCATCGAATTCGAGGATCATCTCACCGCGCCGGAGATCGAAGCCTGCGTCGAACGCCTGGAGGCAAGGTTGAAGAAGGACATGCCGCAAATCTCGCGGCTCTTCGTCAAGCCGCAAGCGGCTGGCACATGGGAGCGACGGCGCAAGGCTATCGCCGAGGCCTCGGAGGAGGCTAGGTTTTGATACAGCGAACCTATCAGGAGGAAGACCGATGAAGATCGACGGCGGGTGCCATTGCGGCGCCATCACTTATGAGGCGGAGGTCGATCCGGAAAAGACCTCGATCTGCCACTGCACCGACTGCCAGCAGCTGACCGGCACGGCGTTCCGCGTCTCGATCCGGGTGCCGGAAGAGGACTACCGCATCACCAAGGGCGAGCCGAAGGTCTATATCAAGACCGGGTCGAGCGGCGCCAAGCGGGCGCAGGGCTTCTGTGGCGACTGCGGCTCGCATCTTTATGCAACGTCGGTCGGCGACGGGCCTAAGATCTACGGCATCAGGGTCGGCACCGCGCGCCAGCGCGACCAATTGGTGCCGAAGACGCAGTATTGGCATCGTTCGGCGCTGCACTGGCTGCCGGAATTCGAGGGCACGAGGATCGTCGAGGAGCAGTAGGAGGCGCGGCGTCGGGCGGGAAGGGACGGGCGCTCGGCTAATCGCCAACGGTGGAACAACCCACCTACTCGTCGCCTTCGACAACGCGCAGCCGCAACTGGCCTGTTTTCGAATCGGCCACGCGTGCCCCGGTTTCCGTCTTGGCAGGGCCACCGTGCGGCGCCTCGGTCTCCGCGAATTCAAGCGCCTCGATCTTCTGGCTGCGCTTGGTCACCTTCGATGTCGACACGAGAATGTCGTCGATGTCCCGCGTCGCCTGGCCGAAATGCGTCTGCAGCCGGCGCACCCGCTCATCGACCCTGGCCACATCCTCCATCAGCCGGATGACCTCGCCCTGGATGAGATGCGCCTGCTCGCGCATGCGGGCGTCCTTCAGGATCGCCTGGATGACCTGGATCGACAACATCAGCAGCGAGGGTGAGACGATGACGACGCGGGCGCGGTGCGCCTTCTGCACGACCGCCTCGAAATTCTCATGGATCTCGGCGAATACCGATTCCGACGGCACGAACATGAAGGCGGTGTCCTGCGTCTCGCCCTGGATCAGGTATTTCTCCGCGATATCGCGGATATGCACCTCGATGTCGCGCCGAAAGGCCTGCGCCGCCGCCTTCTGCATATCGGCGCCCTCGGCGGCGCGGATGGCGTTCCACGCTTCCAGCGGGAACTTTGCGTCGATGGCGAGCGACGGCGCGCTGTTCGGCATCCGCACCAGGCAATCGGGCCGGCTGCCGTTGCTAAGAGTAGCCTGGAACTCGTAGGCGCCGTGCGGCAAGCCGTCGGCGACGATCACCTCCATGCGCGATTGGCCGAAGGCGCCGCGCGTCTGCTTGTTGGAGAGGATCGCCTGCAACTGCACGACCTGGCCGGCCAAAGACTGGATGTTGCCTTGCGCGGTGTCGATCACCGCCAGCCGCTCCTGCAGCTTGGCCAGGCTTTCATGCGTCGACTTGGTCTGCTCGGTCATCGTCTGGCCGAGGCGGCCGGTCATGGCGTCGAGCCGTTGTCCCAGCGACTGGGTGAGCTCGGCCTGCCTAGCCCCGAACACCTCCGCGATCGCGCCCATGCGGCCCTGCATTTCGGCCTGGCTCTGCAGAATATCGGCCATTCGGGCCTCGGTGTCGCGTGCATGGTCTGCCGCCTCAGTCGCGGCGACCGCGCGCGCCTTGGCCGCGCGCCACAGGGCGACGACGAGCGCCGCGAAAAGCACGACCAGCAGGAGTGCGCCGAAACCAAACGCCTGCCCGAGCGTGATCGTGGTGGCGCCGAGCCGCGCGACCGGTTGCGAAAGGATGGTGGTCATGTCGTTCATTTGGGCAGCATAGCCGATTCGCCTCGCCGGCACAGATCAAAACGTGAACGGGCCGAACATGCCCCCGTTGACGCTTTTCCAACGAGGTCTTAGGTGAGACGCCATGTCGATCAAGCCGCTCATCATTCTTCCCGATCCCATCCTGCGCCAGGTTTCCAAGCCGGTGGAGCGCGTCGACGGCGACCTGCGCAAGCTCGCCGACGACATGCTGGAGACCATGTATGACGCGCCGGGCATCGGTCTGGCGGCGATCCAGGTCGGCGAGCCGCGGCGGCTGCTGGTCATCGACCTCGCCAAGGAAGGCGAGCCGCCCGAGCCGCATGTCTTCATCAATCCCGAAATCCTCGAAACCGCCGATCAGCGTTCGGTCTATGAGGAAGGCTGCCTCTCGATCCCCGACTACTACGCCGAGGTCGAGCGCCCGGCTTCCGTGCGGGTGAAATATCTCGACCGCGACGGCAAGTTGCAGGAGATGCAGGCGCAAGGCCTGATGGCCACCTGCCTGCAGCACGAGATCGACCATCTCAACGGCGTGCTGTTCATCGACCACATCTCGAAGCTGAAGCGCGACATGGTGGTGAGGAAATTCAAGAAGCTCGCCAAGGACAAGGCGCCGGGCAAGATGGTGGGGTAAGCCGGCCTTGAACCGCTCTGCCTTGAGCAGGAGCCCCCAGTGTGATATCGATGATATCAGACCAGGAGATATAACCGATGGGCGACATGCTGATCCGAGGCATTCCCGAACCTTTGAAGCGCGAAATCGAGCAAGCTGCCCGCAAGGGCGGCCAGAGCCTGTCGGGCAAGGCCATCGACCTTTTGCGCAAAGGTATTGTCGCGGAGAAAGAGCCTAGACCTGAGCGGGGCGTTTCGGCTTGGGATGCTATCCGCTCGGCATTCGTCGCTGAAAACGCCACCGACGAGGCGTTCGCAGAGATAATGGACGAGATCGAAGCGGAAAGAAAACGGGATTTCGGTCGCCCGATCGAGGATTTCGAGTGATCGTCCTCGACACCAATGTCATTTCCGAAGCCGGTAAGCCTGCGCCCGATCCGATCGTTGCCGAATGGCTTCGTAAACAGGATGTTCTCGAACTCTACGTGTGCGGCCCGGTTATCATGGAGCAATCTTTTGGCGCGGAAAGATTCCTGAACAGGACGGGGTCGGATCGCTATATCCGAGTCCTGGATCATCTGATTTTACATCAGTTTGCCGGCCGTATCGCGGAGTTTGCGGGCTCGTCCCCTCGTCTCGCCGGCAAGCTCCGGGCTATGCGCGAACGAATTGGCCGCCCAATGAGCCTGCCTGACGCCATGATCGCTGCGATTTGTCTGGCGCATGACGCCACGTTGGCGACGCGCAACGTCCGCGATTTCGACGGGCTTGACCTGAAGCTTGTAAACCCTTTTGAAGCGGGCGCCTAAGTCAGCTCGCATTTTGGGCACGAAAACAGGATCGCAAAACGTCATGCCGCTTCGCGTCATCTTCATGGGGACGCCGGATTTTTCCGTGCCCACGCTCCGCGCCATCGCCGAGGCCGGTCACGAGATAGCGGCCGTCTACACCCAGCCGCCGCGCGCCGCCGGCCGGCGCGGGCTGGAGCTGACGCCCTCGCCGGTGCAGCGCGAGGCCGAGCGGCTTGGCCTTGAGGTGCATGCGCCGACGTCGCTAAAGGGCGAGGCCGAGCAGCGGGCCTTCGCCGCCTTGCAGGCCGATGTCGCCATTGTCGTGGCCTATGGCCTGCTCCTGCCGAAAGCCATCTTGGACGCCCCCAGGCTCGGCTGCCTCAACGGCCATGCCTCACTTTTGCCGCGCTGGCGTGGTGCCGCTCCCATCCAGCGTGCCATCATGGCCGGCGATGCCGAGACCGGCATGATGGTCATGAAGATGGAAGAGGGTTTGGACACCGGGCCGGTGGCAATGGTTGAAAAATGCGCCATCGCTCCCGATATGACGGCCGGCGAACTGCATGACCGCCTGATGGCTCAAGGCGCTTCGCTGATGGTGCGGGCGCTCGCGCAGTTGGGGATAAATTGTCTGACATTTACCCAACAGGCAACGGCAGGGGTGACCTACGCCCGAAAGATCGATAAATCGGAGACACGCGTAGACTGGACGCGGCCTGCCGGCGAAGTCCACAACCACATTCGCGGCCTTTCGCCCTTTCCCGGCGCTTGGTGCGAGGTCGACATTGGCGGCCGCATGGAGCGGCTGAAACTGCTTCGCTCGACGCTCTCGGATGGCGTCGGCGAGTCGGGAGGAATTCTCGATGACCGACTGACAGTCGCCTGCGGGGCAGGCGCGGTCAGGCTGGTCGAAGTTCAACGGGCGGGCGGAAGGCCCGCCGCCGCGCAGGAGTTTTTGCGCGGAGCCAAGATCGAAAAAGGAATGAAACTCAAATGAGCATGATGTCGATACGCGCTGCGACGCCGCGGGATCGCGAGGCGATCCGTCTCGTCGAAGAGCATGCCTTTGGCCAGCAGGCGGAAGCCGGCCTGGTCGACGCGCTGGTCACCGGCGGCGATGCCGTCGTCGAACTGGTGGCGGAAGAAGACGGCCAGGTCGTCGGCCACATCCTGTTTTCCAGGCTTTACGTGCAGAATGGCGGCAAGCGCTTCGCGGCCGTCGCGCTGGCGCCGCTGGCCGTCGAACCCTCCTTCCACGGCACCGGCATCGGCGGCGCGCTGATCCGCGAGGCGCATATCCGCCTCAAGCAAGCCGGCGAGACGCTGGCCGTGGTTCTGGGCGATCCGGTCTATTACGGCCGCTTCGGCTACACCCATGCCCGCGCCGCAAACTTCGAGAGCGAGTATCAGGGCGAGGCGCTGCAGGCCCTGGCCTGGGGCGAGGCGCCGGAGACCGGCAAGCTGGTCTACGCTTCGGCCTTCACCGCCTTAGCCGCCTAGAGCATGATCCCGAACCGAAGGTCCGCGTTCGCGAAAATTGGGAACCGGTTTTCGGGCAGGATCATGCTCAATCGAGAAAACAAGGTCTCGTCTCAGACATCGGCAGTTGTCTGAACATGCCGCGTTTTCGGCTCGATATCGAATATGACGGCAGCCAGTTCGCCGGCTGGCAGCATCAGGCCGACCAGCCCTCGGTGCAGCAGGCGATCGAGCAGGCGATCGAAAAGTTCTGCGGGGAAGAGGTAAGAATACGCGCCGCCGGCCGCACCGATGCCGGCGTGCACGCCACCGCCCAGGTGGCCCATGTCGACCTGGCCAGGGACTGGCCGGGCGACAAGGTGCGCGATGCCGTGAACGCCCATCTGCAGGCGGCTGGCGCCCGCGTCGTCCTTCTCAGTGCGCGCGTCGTCGCCGACGGCTTCGACGCCCGCTTTTCCGCTATCGGCCGCCACTATCTCTATCGCATCCTCAACCGTCGGGCGCCTTCGGCGCTGGAAAAGGGCAAGGTGTGGTGGGTGCCGAAGCGCCTCGATGCCGAGGCCATGCACGAGGCGGCCAAAGTGCTGCTCGGCCGGCACGACTTCACCACCTTCCGTTCCACCCAGTGCCAGGCCGAAAGCCCGGTCCGCACGCTCGATCGCCTCGATGTCAGCCGCGTTGGCGACCTGATAGAAGTCCGGACCTCGGCACGCTCCTTCCTGCACAACCAGGTGCGCTCGATGGTCGGCTCCTTGCGCCGCGTCGGCGATGGCTCCTGGGACGCCGCCGATCTCAAGGCGGCGCTCGAAGCGCGCGACCGCGCCGCCTGCGGCCAGGTCGCGCCGCCCGATGGACTTTTTCTCGTCGGCGTGGATTATCCGACGACACCAGAACCTACCGCTAAGGATACCCCGAGCTAGCCCGTCGTGGTGTCTGGCATGTCGATGCCGAGCAGCGCCTGCAGGCCGAACAGGACCAGCAGCGAGGCAATGAACATGCCGACGAACACGGCGGTGCCCACTGCGGCGCCCTTGCCGATCGATGCGTTGGTCATCCGCCAGGTCAGCAGCATCGACAGGGCGAACAAGAACAGCGACACCAGGCTGTTGATATCGCTGCTGGAAGGCAGGAAAAGCCGGAGCAGCGCCGAAGGCAGCATGAGCCAGGCGATGATCGCCGACGTCCAGTTGGAGGCAACGACATAATGGACGAAGCGGCCGCCGATGCCGGCGCGCGGCGCGACCAGTGCCAGCACCACCAGCGGCAGCACCCAGGAGCCGATATCGACGGTCGCCAGCCGGATCAGCACGCCGAGTCGCCCGGCGAAGGCGGTAGGATCGCCGATCTCGTTGGCGATGCCGACCCAGCCGACGATCAGCGCCGGCGCCGCCACGACGATGGCGAAGAAGGAATTCCAGAAACCGTCCGCCGAAAGGTCGAGCAGGCGCAGCCCGTCGGCCTTGCCGAACATCAGCCGCCAGGCGCCGGCCAGCGAAGCGTAGGTTTCGTCTGCCGAAAGCATGGTCACGAAAGGCCTTGTCCGAACCAGTCCTCGATGAAGCGCTCGTAGATCTGCGTCAGCGTCTCGAGGTCGGCAAGCGCGACGCGTTCGTCCACCATATGCATGGTCTTGCCGACCAGCCCGAATTCGACCACCGGGCAATAATCCTTGATGAAGCGCGCGTCCGATGTGCCGCCGGAGGTGGAGAGCGCCGGCGTCTTGCCGACCACCGCCTTGACCGAGCCGCTCAGCGTGTCGATCAGCTTGTCGTCGCGGGTGAGGAAGACATGGCTCGGCCGGTCGCGCCAGACAAGCTCATAGTCGACCGGCGTCTTCTTGCCCGGCCGGTATTTCTTGCGCCCCGCTGCCTGGTCGAGCCTGTTGTGGATCTCGGCCTGCACCGTTTCTGCGTCCCAGGTGTCGTTGAAGCGGATGTTGAAAATGGCCGTCGCCTTGGCCGGGATGACGTTGGTCGCCGGGTTGCCGACATCGATCGACGTCACTTCGAGGTTGGTCGGCTGGAAATCCTTCGTTCCCTTGTCGAAAACCGGATGGAGCAGCGCATCGACTAGGCTCACCAGCCCGCGCACCGGATTGTCGGCAAGCTGCGGATAGGCGGCGTGGCCCTGGCGCCCGTTGACGGTGACGCTGCCAGACATCGAGCCGCGCCGGCCGATCTTGATCATGTCGCCGAGCGCATCCGGATTGGTCGGCTCGCCGACGATCGAGGCGTCCCACTTCTCGCCCTTGGCCGCCGCCCAATCGAGCAGCTTGGTGGTGCCGTTGATCGCCGGCCCTTCCTCGTCGCCGGTGATGAGCAGGGAGACCGAGCCTTTCGGGCCGCCATTCTTCTCGACATGGCGCGCCACGGCGGCGATGAAACAGGCAATGCCGCCCTTCATGTCGACGGCGCCGCGGCCATACATCTCGCCATTGGCGATTTCGGCGGCGAAGGGCGGGTGCGTCCAGGCCGCTTCGTCGCCCACCGGCACCACATCGGTATGGCCGGCAAACATCAGATGCGGGCCATTGCCCGAGCGCCGCGCATAGAGGTTTTCGATGTCCGGCGTGCCGTCTTCCGAGAAGACCGGCCGCTCGACCGAGAAGCCGAGCGGCGCCAGCATGTCTTCCAGCGCCGCAAGCGCGCCGCCTTCGGCGGGCGTCACGGATGGGCAGCGGATCAAGGCGGCAAGGTTCTGGGCGGGGTCGGTCGGCAATGTCATGGGCAAAGCGATAGTCGAAAGCGTTTGTCGTGTCACGGTGGCAGATGATCGCCGGCCATGCCGCCGACATTATGGTTTTCATGGCGTATAAATGCATGTCGCCCAGAAGTGTGCAGCGGTTCTGGGAGAACGACATGCATCATAGCAAATAAATGCATGTCGCCCAGAAGTGTGCAGCGGTTCTGGGAGAACGGCCTGCATCATGGCAAGTTGCGGACCAGGCGAGGATTAAGCATGGCCAGCCAAGCAACCACCATCGCGATAGCCGGCGCCGGCAGCATCGGCTGCTATGTAGGCGGTTGCCTGGCCCTTGCCGGACGCAAGGTTGTCTTCCTCGGCCGCGGCCGCGTGGCCGAGGCCATGCGCCAGGGCGGGCTGCGCGTCAGCGATCTCGACGGCCGCGACCGCCATGTCGAAGCGCAAGCGATTTCGGCCACCGACGATCCGCCGATCGCGCTGCGCGACGCCGACGTCATTCTGGTGACGGTCAAAAGCGGCGCAACCGGGGAGATGGCGAAGCTGATCGCCGCCCACGGGCGTCCGGACGCGGTGGTGGTCAGCCTGCAGAACGGCGTCGACAATGCGGACAGACTGCGCGCCGGGCTCCCCGGCCGGCGAGTGCTGACCGGCATGGTGATGTTCAACGTCGTCCAGTCGCCGGACGAACTGCCGTTCCGCGTCCATCGCGCCAGCCAGGGCGAGGTGATGATCGACGACGGTGTCGATGGCCTTGCCGGCCTGCTCGATGCCGACGGGCTTGCCGTCGAGGCGCGCGCCGACATGAAGGCGGTGCAGTGGAGCAAATTGCTGATGAACCTCAACAACGCGCTGGTGGCGCTCTCCGACCTGCCGCTGGCGAGACAACTCGCCGACCGACGCTGGCGCGCGATCCTCGCCGGCCAGATCGACGAGGCTCTCGCCGCGATGAGGGCGGCCGGCATAGCGCCGGCGCGCATTACCGGCCTGCCGCCGTCGCTGCTGCTGAAAGTGCTGCGGCTTCCCGACAGGCTGTTCGGGCTTCTGGCTCGCCGCATGCTGGCGATCGACGCGGAAGCGCGCTCGTCGATGTGGGACGACCTGAAGCGCGGCCGTCCGACCGAGATCGACGAACTGCAGGGCGCCGTCATCCGCCTGGGCAAGCAAACGGGCATCCCGACGCCGATCATCGAACGCGTCACTGCGCTGGTGCGTCAGGCTGAAACGGAAAAGCGCGGTCCGCCGAGGCTGAGACCGGACGAGGTCAGCGCAATTCCAGGAAAAGTGTGAGCGGTTAAGTTCGGCGTCTTCGCCGTAACCTTTCGTCCGGAATTGCGTCAAACAAGGAGATAGAGCGGTTCGCCGTTTCCGATTAGCGGCCATCCTCGATCAGCGTGATCTTCTGCCAGATCTTGCGCGACAGGTTGGAAGCCAGGTTCTCGATGTCGTTGACGGCATTGACGACGACATCGTCGTTGACCGACTGCGCGAACAGCGCCGCGATCTTGCCGGTGAGCGACAGCATTTCCGAGCAGTAGTCGAGATAGCGCGCGAGATCGGCCGCGTCGGTGATGCGGATGGGCGAATGCGAGGTCGGCTTGAAATCGGCCGATAGCGCGGCCGGGTCCTTGGTCAGCTGGTGCATGTCGATGACATGGATCAGCGAGCGCAGCCCGTGCAATTGCCGGAATACTTTCTTGCGCTTGATCCGCTCCTCGGTGCGGATCAGCGCCAGCAGCCCGAGCACCGCCAGGATGACGGTGTTGATCGTCGCCTCGATGCCTTGCATCGACTGCACGGCATCGTCGGCCCCCGAAATGCGGTCGAGCGGCAGGATGGTGCCGACGAACAGGAACATCGCCACCCCGGCGATGAAGGCCGCGACGATGACGCCGCGCAGCCACCAGATCGGCGCCTCCAGTTCCTTGGCGGCCTTGGCCAGGTCGCGCGACAACGATACCAGTTCGCCGGCGACGCCGCGCAGGCCAGCTTCCGGGAAACGATCGCCGACACGCACTTCCAGCCTTTCGGCCGTCTCGATGATCAATTGCGGATCGAGCGTGCGGTAGCGCATGGTTTCAGGAATCGCCAGGCGCGTTGGTGCGCCTGCCGTAGCGGTTCGGTCCGGGATCGCTGCGGAAGCAGGCGAGGATGATGAGCAGAATGGGGCCGATGATAAGCGAGATCAGCGCAAAATAGGTCGGCTTGCCGAAATCATGGAAGCGCTTTGCCGTCACCGCGAATGTGGCCCAGGCCGAGATCAGCAGCACGCCCCAGCAGATCATGGCCCAGTTCTGGCTGGCCGCGGTGTTCAGTTCAACCCGCGCGAACTGGTAGAACGGGAAAAACTGGACAAGCACCAGCAAGATACCGGCCAGCGCATAGGCGACCGGGCTCAGCCGCCCGGAAAGGCTGAAGAACAGCCAGAGGAATTGCGATCTTTCAGACAACCGCGTCGGCTCCGTTGTGGAGGATCAATCGCGCAGCAATTCGTTGATCGAGGTCTTGGAACGGGTCTTGGCGTCGACGCGCTTGACGATGACGGCGCAGTAGAGACTCGGGCCCTGCTCGCCATTGGGCAGTGGCTTGCCCGGCATCGAGCCGGCTACGACCACGGAATTGGGCGGCACCTCGCCATAGAAAACCTCGCCGGTGGCGCGGTCGACGATCTTGGTCGACTGGCCGATGAACACGCCCATGCCGAGGACGGAACCTTCGCGCACGATGCAGCCTTCGACCACTTCCGAGCGCGCGCCGATGAAGCAATTGTCCTCGATGATGGTCGGGCCGGCCTGCATCGGCTCCAGCACCCCGCCGATGCCGACGCCGCCGGATAGATGCACGTTCTTGCCGATCTGGGCGCAGGAACCGACCGAGGCCCAGGTGTCGACCATCGTGCCCGAATCCACATAGGCACCGACATTGACGAAGGACGGCATCAGCACCGCGCCCGGGGCGACATAGGCCGAGCGGCGCACCACCGAGGACGGCACGGCGCGGAAGCCGGCCTTCTCGAAGTCGACGGCGCTCCAGCCGTCGAACTTGGACGGCACCTTGTCCCACCAGACGGCCTGCCCGGGACCACCCTTGATGATCTCCATCGGGTTCAGCCGGAAGGAGAGCAGCACCGCCTTCTTCAGCCACTGGTTGACCTGCCACTTGCCGTCGTCCTGACGCTCGGCGACACGGGCGACACCACGATCGAGCAGGTCGAGCGCGGCCTGGATGGCGTCGCGCGTCTCGCCGCGCGTCGCGGTCGAAATCGTGTCGCGCTCCTCGAAGGCCTTCTCGATGGTCTTTTCGAGACTCGCCAGATCGGGCTTCGACATGATTTCGCTCCATTACCAAGCTGTTAAGGGGCTGCGCCTTAACCTGTTTAAAAGTCGCGCGGACCCTATGTTAAGGCTTAATGGGGGTCAATCGCGCCTGCGTCACGGGACGGCGCAAGTAAGGGAATTGGACGGGTGGATTCGATGACTCCCATGGAAAAGGCAGGGTGGACGCCGCTGCCGCATTCGGACGAGGACCTGGAACGCTCGAAAAGCGTGCCGGATACCCCCCAGACACGCGCCGAAACCTACCGGCTGGCCTGGAATGATCCCGACTTCATGACGCGGCGCGAATTGCGCGCCGTGCGGTTGCAGCTCGAACTCCTGAAGCCGGAAATGATCCTGGCCGAACGCGGCATCCGCTCGACCGTTATCCTGTTCGGCGGCGCCCGCCTGCCCGAACCCGGCGGCGAGGCCTGGGCGGCGAAGAACGAGACGCAGAAGAAGAACCTCGAGGCGAACAGCAGATATTACGAGGAAGCGCGCAAATTCGCCCGCCTGTGCTCGCAGCAGTCGGCCATCTCCTATTATCGTGAGTACGTCGTCGTCACCGGCGGCGGGCCCGGCGTCATGGAGGCGGGCAATCGCGGCGCCGACGACGTCGGCGCGCCGTCGATCGGCTTGAACATCGTGCTGCCGCACGAGCAGGCGCCCAACATCTATGTCACGCCGGAGCTCTGCTTCAACTTTCATTACTTCGCCATCCGCAAGATGCATTTCGTCATGCGCGCCAAGGCCGTCGCGGTGTTCCCGGGCGGCTTCGGCACGATGGACGAGTTCTTCGAGACGCTGACGCTCATCCAGACGGGGCGCATGGAGCGCGTGCCGGTGATCCTGTTCGGCAAGGCGTTCTGGCAAAGGGCGATAAATCTCGATTTCCTCGCCGAGCAGGGCACGATCTCGCCCGGCGATCAGGACATCATCGATTTCGTCGACACCGCCGAGGAAGCCTGGGACATCATCCGTCGCTTCTACAAGCTCTGAAAGCGCGACCGGGGACAACGGACCTGCCCGGTCTGCCTGCCTACGCCGACAGTTCGACCAGCCAGCCGTTGGAGTGCGCGAAGCGAACGATGGCCGCGCGTGAGCGCAGCTCGAGCTTATCGGTCGCCCTGGTGCGATAGGTTTCGATCGTCTTTATGCTGAGGCTGAGCCGGGACGAGATTTCCTTGTTGCTGTAGCCCTGCGCGACCAGCTGGATGACCGACCGCTCGCGCTCGCTGAGATTGCCCGGATCGCATTGCGTGATGCTGCGTGGGCTCAGGATGCGCGCCGCAAGTGCGGGGTCGACATAGTTGTCGCCGGCCAGCACGCATCGGATGGCCTGCAGCAGATCGGTTGCGGTCGACCGCTTGACCACGAAGCCGCGCCCGCCCGCGGCAAGCACCTGGCGCAGGCAACCGGGGTCCTCATTCGCCGTCAGCGCTATGCAGCTGACTTCGGGAAAGCGTTCGCCAAGCCGTTCGATCAGCGTAACCCCGTTGACACCCGGAAGCGATATGTCGACCACGGCGACGTCGGGCAGCGTCTTGCCGATCCCTTCAACGGCATCGTCGGCATTCCCGGCCAGTCCGACGACCGTCAGATCGTCCTGGCTGTTGATCATCGCACCGACTCCCGCCAGCATGATCGGGTGGTCGTCGACCAGAAATATCCTTCTGCAGCTCACCTTTAACCTCCATCAGTCGATGAAAGACCCTCATCACCAGGAAAAGGGCCCTTTTGTCCTTGATGGTCTAGGCCACTGCCCCGCATGGCGCGGGACGCCCGTCTGTCTCGGCAAGCCGTGAGGCGGCCGATGCGGGTAATGCTATCCCCCCGCCTAACCCAAGAGACCCGGACTGTAAGCCGTGGCTAATGTCCGGGATGTGCGGCGCTTCACGTAACCCCACGTGAGCCGCAGATGCCATTTCAGACTTGAGGGTGCGAACCGTCGATCAGGGGCACATCGGCGTAAATGGTGGTCCCCTTGCCCCTGGCTGTTTCAATGGACAATTCGCCGCCGACCAGCGCAAGGCGCTCCCGCATTCCTGCAAGTCCCAAATGGCCCGCGCCAGGTTCGGCGCGGCTGTCAAAGCCGCGGCCGTCGTCCTCGATCGTCAGGCGCAATCGATCGTCCTGGACATGCGCCGTCACGCTCACGCGGCTCGGCGCGGCATGCTTGCCGATGTTGGTGAGAGCTTCCTGCGCAATGCGGTAGAGCGTCAGCGCTATCTCGGCGGGCAGCGGGCTCGCAAGGGCTTCGATGTCCATCTCGCATGCAATGCCGAGCTGACTGCAAAGCACGGTGGCCAGGTCCTCGACCGAAGTCCGCAAGCCGAGGCGATCGAGGTCCGCGGGCCGCAGGCTCCAGGCGACGTCATGCACCTTGGCGCTCAGCTGGTCGATAAGCATCGCGGCGCGCTCTAGACGATTGTCCATCTCCCGCGAGCCGGCGCGAACGATGTGCAATTCGAGCGCGACGCTGGCGAGCATCTGGCCCAGATCGTCATGCAGCTCTCGCGACAGGCGCAGGCGCTGCTCTTCCTGCACGGCAACAAGATGCCGCGCCAACTCCTGGCGCCGGACCTTTGCCCTGTTGTCTTTGCCGGTGTCGATGCCACCCTCCATCGACTTCCCTGCTCGTCAATGCCGCGAAATGCAAGCCTGCGAGAAGAGGCATGAGGTGTCGTTGCTTCGCTCAATATACACCGGCATATGCCTTTATGCCTGTCAGTTTTTTCCCGATTGCTTCAACTTTTCCTGACACGGGGCTCAGCAGAAAAACCGACACACCTGCCGATCAGCCCGAATGTATCCTCACTGTTTCTGCGTGCATCCTTCAAGCGTCCTCCTGGTCACCTTGAACTGGCCGGGAAGCTCAACGCAAACAAAGGAGAACGTCATGAGAAAGATCATCCTGGCCGCGGCTGTCCTCTCGGCTCTGACTGGTTCGGCATCCGCATTTTCGGTCGGTAGCGGTAACGGCAACGGCAACGGCAATGTCGGCGTCGGCAACGGCAACGGCAACGGGAACGCCAATACCGGCGCCTACAACGGCAACTTCAACGGCAATGGCAACTTCGGCTTCGGCAACGGCAATGGCAACGGCAATGCCAACATGGGCGCCTTCAACGGCAACTATAACGGCAACCTGAATGCCGGAGTCGCCAACGGCAACGGAAACGGCAACGGCAATTTCGGCCTCGCCAACGGCAACGTGAACGGCAACGGCAACTTCGGCATCAGCAACGGCAATGCCAACGGCAACGGCAACTGGGGCGCCGGCAACGGCAACGGCAACGGCAACGCCAATCACTAGCGCCGCCAACCGCAGCGTCGCCAGGCTTTAACTTGGAATGACGCTGACGTCTCTGGGATCGTCGAGCCACGCGCCCGTCCCCCGCGCAAGGCTATCGCGACATGTCGCCGGCGGTCCCAGTCCCTTTCGCATCCCGGTCTTTTTCGAAGTCCCAATTTTCAAAAGCAAAGCCATGGAAGGAGCTCGCAGATGAAACGCTACGTCATACCGGCGCTATGCCTGGGGTTGTTGAGTGCAACCGCGGCCAAGGCTGACACCACGACGGGTAGCCAGTCCTTCGGCATGTCGGCCGTCCAGGCGGCGGTCGGCAAATACGGCCAGTCCATCGGTTCCGACGTCAGGAGCATGAATCCGCTTGGCAGCCTGGGCGGCAATGCCGGCTACAAGAACAGCGGCAGCGGCAATGTCGGTGCTTTCAACAGCGGTACCGGCAATGTCGGCGCCTTCAACGGAAACAACAACACCTCGCCGACGAGCGGCAACGGCAACATTGGCGCCTTCAACGGCAACGGCAACACCGGCCAATATAACGGAAACGGCAACATCGGCGCCGGCAACGGCAACTTCAACGGCGGGTCGTTCAACGGCAACGGCAATGTCGGCGCCTTCAACGGCAACTCCAACGGCCGGGGAAACCGCCGATGACCGGCCTGAGACCGTCCGGCTCGGTTCGGCCCCGCAAGCGCCAGGTGGCGGCGCAGCTGCTTGAGGGGAACGGCCTCGCGCTCGGCATCCTGCTTGCCGCGATGATTGTTGCCGACGCCTCGACCCTGGTCAGGATTGGAGACCTTCCAATCGGCGCCGGTGTCGCCAATGGCCTTGGCAACACCGGAAATTTCAACGGCAACGGCAATTCCGGCAACTTCAACGGCAATGGCAATCGCGGCAATTTCAATGGCAATGGCAATTCCGGGAGCTTCAGCGGCAACTTCAATGGCGGCAGCTTCAACGGCAACGCCAATTGCGGCAACGGCTTCGGCAACGGCAATTCGTCCGACGGCAATGGCAACGGCAAGGGAGCCGAAGGCACTCCGGCCTGGTGCCGGTTTCTGAAGGACCTGAATGGCCGGCTGGGACTGCTGCCCGGTACGATTCCGGATTTCGATTGATGCATGTCGCCCGGAAGCGCGCAGCGTTCTGGGGCAAACGACATGCATCAAAACAAAGACCTAAAGCGCGTCGCCTGATTCCGTTTCAGCGCGACGCGATTTATTTTCACCGTTCATGTCAGTGAAATCGGCACAGACGCTGGAGATAGGCGGAAACCGCCCGAACCTCGAGCCGTTTCGGCCAATCTCCAAGTTCAGGCCACCACGTCGACGATTGCGGTCAGGAACCCGGCAAGGTCGTCGGTGACGAAATCGACGTCGTCCTCGTTCGCCGGGTCACGTTCCCAGATCTCCGAAAAGGTCGGTTCGAAATTGCGCGGCACCACCAGCACCGTCGTCATGCCGAGCGTCTTCGGCACGGCCAGATTGCGCGCCAGGTCCTCGAACATCACCGCATTGTGTCCGGTCACCGAATGCAATGCGGCAAAGCGCTCATAGGTCTGGCGCTCCGGCTTGGGATTGAGCCCCGCCGCGACGATGTCGAAGATGGCGTCGAAATGCTCCAATATGCCAAGCTGGCGCGCGGTGCGCTCGGCATGCCTGCGGTCGCCATTGGTGAAGATGAATTTGCGTCCCGGAAGCTGGCGGATCGCCGCGCCCAGCACCGGGTCGGGCACCAGCCTCGAATAATCGATGTCGTGCACCTTCTCGAGAAAATCGTCGGGATCGATGCCGTGCCGCTTCATCAGCCCGTTCAGCGTCGTGCCGTATTCCAGGTAGAGTTCCTTCTGCAGCTTGCGCGCCTCGTCGCGAGAAAGCGTCAGCAGCTCGCCGACATAGGCGGTCATCTTCACGTCGATCTGCGCGAACAGATTCGAGTGATGCGGATAGAGCGTGTTGTCGAGGTCGAACACCCAATCCGTGACGTGGGCGAAGCGGGCGGGATCGGGTGTCGTTGTCATAAGTTTCTTATGGCATGCCGGCGCTGAATTTATCCACAACTTATGCGCGTCACGAAGTGTGAAAATGCCGTCTCACTTCAAATTTTAAAAGTCCTGGAAAGGTCGCCTTTAACGCTTGCTGGCACACAAGCTTTCCGTGGGAGCAAGTGATGAGTCGCATATTTCTGAGGGCAGCTGCCGTGGCGTTCGCTTCGGTTGCCGTCTCACTGTTGTTGACGCTGATTGTGGTTCCGGCAATGGGCTTTCCGATGAGCCGCACTGTCTGGCTGGCATCGACGGTTTGCCCGCTCGTGCTTGCCTGGGCCGCCAGCGCCAGCAGCTTCTGGCAGAGCGACCGGTTGCAGAATGCGCATCGCGAACTCGCCCGCGCCCACGCGCAGCTCGCCGCCGCGCACCGGCGCCTCTCGGATAAGGCAAGCCGCGACGACATGACCGGCATGCTCAACCGCGAAACCTTCTTTGCCGCCCTCGACGGTTCGCGGCGCAAGAGCGATCGCGGCGCGCTGCTCATCATCGACGCCGATCACTTCAAGAGGATCAACGACAGCTATGGTCATTTGACGGGAGACGAAGCGCTGCTGCTGATCGCCGGCGCCATCGAACGAGGCATTCGCAGCGGTGATGTGCTCGGTCGCATCGGCGGCGAGGAGTTCGGCGCTTTCCTGGTTGGCGCCACTGACGTTGAAGCGAAGCATGTCGCCGAACGCATCCGCCGCGAGGTCGAATTGATCCGTTTCCGCCCCGTCGATGAGCGCACCGTGCCGCTCACTGTCTCGATCGGCGGCATAACCTGCGGCGAGAGCGCCACCGTTTCCGAGTTGATGCGCGCCGCCGATCGCAGGCTTTACGAGGCGAAGCACCGCGGCCGCAATCGTTCGATCCTCGACCGCGAGCTTCCGGAAGCGGCATGAAGCCTCGCCGCGCGCGTCAATGCATGTCGCCCAGAAGTGCGCAGCGGTTCTGGGACAACGACATGCATCAAAACAAAGACTTAAAGCGCGTCGTCTGAATCCTTTTCAGTGCGACGCGGATTAGCAAAGCCCTAACCATGTCCATATTCAACCGCGCTAAACTTCCCCGTGTAACGCCGTCTTCACCTAGGTTTGGCACGGAATTGGCCTCGGCGTCATGTGTGCCGTTCAGGAACGGCATACGTGGATCGAGGCCCGTGTCGAGAGGCGTGTCATGAGCGGTTTCATCAGAAAAATGTCGCGCCGCGCGATCGTGCAGGCGCTGATCGCGCTGCCCGCGCTGTCGCTGTTCCGCAGCCAGCCGGCCGTGACCGAGCCAGATGAAATCGTCGAGATCAATGGCTGGATCCTGCGGCGGAGCGATCTCGCATGATCTTCGACAGCTACGAAGCCTACAAGCAGGCCGGCTTCAAGCCCAAGGCCTGCATTCTAGGTTCCGGCCCGGCCGGAACGACGATCGCCAGGAAGCTCGGCGCCGCCGGCATTCCGGTCGTCGTCCTGGAGGCGGGTTCGCGCGAATTCAGCGACGAGTCGCAGGATTTTTACCGCGGCGCCACGGTCGGCGATTACTATTTCGACCTCGACATCACCAGGCTGCGTTTCATGGGCGGCTCGTCCAACCACTGGGCAGGCTGGTGCCGCGTGCTCGACAAGCAGGACTTCGAGCCCAAGGCCTGGGCGCCGGATACCGGCTGGCCGATCAGCCGTGCCGACATCGAGCCTTATCTAGGCGAAGTCCACGATATCCTCGAACTGCCGGACTTCCGCCCCGATGTGCCGGTTTCGGACGACATCCGCTGGGTGCAATTGATCAAGAGCCCCGCGGTGCGCTTCGGCGAGAAATTCGCCGACGAGCTCGACAAGAGCAAGAACATCGCCGTCGTGCTCAACACCTACGCAACCGAGCTCGCCGGCGACGGCAAGCGGGTCACCGGCGCGAAACTGTGGTCGAACGGGCAGGACGCCGGCACCTTCAGCGCGGACTATTTCGTCACCTGCACCGGCGGACTGGAAAACTCGCGGCTGCTCCTGTGGTCGAACCAGCGTTCGAATGGCGGCGTGGTGCCGAATGCCACGGCGCTCGGCCGCTACTGGATGGAGCATCCGACTTTCGAGGGCGGCAACGCGATCCTCGCCAATTACTCGGAGTTTGAGGTCGATGCCTCGAACGAAGCCTTCTTCTCGCCGACGCTGGCGGCCATGGAACGGCTGCAGATCTTGAATTTCGGCATCCGCCTGATCGAGTCGCCCTATCCCAATGTCAAGAAGCTGATCGCCGATCTCGCCTGCACGGCGCCCAACATGGCGGAGTGGATGTCCTCGCAGCTGGACCAGAGGCTGCATTGCGCGGCCCAGCTTTACGTCGCCTGGGAGCAGGCGCCGCTTGCCTCCAACCAGATCGAGCTGTCGAAGGCCGATGTCGACCATGCCGGCGTGCCGCGCATCGAATTGCATTGGAAGAAGTCGCCGCTCGAACGGCGTACCCTGCTCGAGGGCCTGAGGCTTTTCGGCGCGACCTTGGCGCAGAAGAATCTCGGCCGTGTCCGCATCGACGACTGGATTAGCAATGGCGGCGACTATCCGACCAATGAGGAAACGGCCGGCCACCACCATATGGGCGGCACCCGCATGGGCACCGATGTCCTGAAGAGCGTCGTCGACGCCAATTGCAAGGTGCATGGCATGGACAATCTCTATGTCGGCGGCTCCTCGGTGTTCTGCACATCGGGCCAGTGCAACCCGACCACCACCATCACCGCGCTTGCCTGCCGGCTGGGCGAGCATCTCGGCAAGGTGATCGCCGTCTGACAACCGCGAAAGGCAGACGGCGCCGGCGCCTGGAGTGGCAACCGGCGCCGCCCTTGCGCGCCTTTTGGGCAAATTGCGGCTTCCTACAGCCCGTAGACGGCGACGCGCACCAGAACGGCCGCGGCGGCCAGCGTCACCAGCAGGATGCCGAGGCCGATGGGCGAACCCCAGCCGTACCATTCCATCGCCAGCTTGGCGTATTTGTACTCTTCGGCCGGGGTCATGGGGGCGCGGATTGAGGTCTCGAACATCGCATTTCTCCGTGTTGGCGGCCGCATCTGGCTCTTGCCTTGTGGGAGCCGCGGCCGCATATTGCTATCATCGTCTTAATGTTAGACAGATTGATAGTTAGATGATCGAAATAAATTCGTCAAGCGCGAAACGCGATGAGATGACAAAGGCCGTCGGCCTTGCCGTCATGCGCTGGCAGGACGCCACCCAGGCCTATGACGAAGCGGTGGGCGCGCGGCTCGGGTTGATCGCCGCCGAGCGGCATTGCCTGGGCCTGCTCTATGCCGGACCGCAATCGGCGGGCGCCGTGGCAACGGCAACGGGGCTGACCCCGGCGGCGGTGACGGCCCTGATCGACCGGCTGGAGGCGCGCGGATACGTCACCCGGACCCGCAGCCTTGAGGACAGGCGCAAGGTGGTGATCGAGGCGACTGAGCTGACCAGGGAACTGTCGGAGCGTTACTATGGCGCCATCGCGCGGGAGGGCGAGAAGGTGGTGGCGAGCTTCAGCGATGCCGAGCTGGCGACCGTGCTGCGCTTCATCAACGCCGCCCTCGACCTGCAGAGCGAGCAGCTGGACAGGATCAAGGCCGAACCCGACAAAGCGGCCCAGCCGCCTGCCGGCAGCTGAACCGCCCTGACGTCGGTTGGGCGAAAACCGACCTCAAACCGTAGCCGGGTCCAGCGCCGGCTGGCCCTTGAACCGCGCCACGATGCCGGCAAGGTCGCCCTTGGCGAAAGCATCGCGCAGCACGTCGAAGGACGGCAGCACGAAATAGGCGCGTTGGAACTTGTCGATCTCATAGCCGGTGCGCATCACCGTCTCGAGATTGAACGGCACCTGATGCGCGTCCTTGCTCTCGACCGCGAATTGCAGCTCGGTGAAGGACGACATCAGCCCGGCGCCGAACGCCTTGACCGGCTGGCCGGGTTCCTGGATGAGGCCGTATTCGGCGCTGTACCAGTAAAGCCTTGTGATCATCTCGTCGCCGCCGAGCGCGATCATGTCCTCGGCCTTGTCGCCATACATCTGCATGAAATCGGCGAACACCGGCTGGGTCAGGATCGGCACATGGCCGAAGAAGTCGTGGAACATGTCCGGCTCGACGATGTAGTCGAGCTCCTCGCGCTTCCGCAGCCAGTTGGTGACCGGGAAGCGCCGGTTGGCGAGATGGTCGAAGAACGGGCCGGCCGGGATCAGGCCGGGTACGGCGACGATCTCCCAGCCGGTCAGCTTGGAGAGCTTCTCGCTTATGTCGTCGAAATCCGGGATCCTGTCGAGCAGTCCGAGCGCGGCGACGCCATCCAGATAGGAGCGGTGCGCGAGCTTCCGCGTCAGCTTCGTCTGGCGGTCGCACAGCGTGCGCCATACCGCCTGCTCCTCGGCTGAATAGTCGTAGGCCTGCTCCACGGTAAAGTCGGCGCGGCAGACCGAATAGTCGCCGCGAAGGCCCTGCGCCGCGCATTCGGCGGCATAATCGGCAACGCTGATCGTCATCATATCCTCCTCGAGATCGTGATCGGCGGATCGTGGAAGGCAGTTTAGCGGCCTCCCGTGAGGGAAATCAGCCTTGTTCAATGGCGCTCTGGCTATTTTTGAGGTAAAAGAACTCGATTCAAGAAAAGATCGGGAAGACATGCCTCAGTTCGACGATTTCGAGATAAGGATGCTCGACATCCTGCAGCGCGATGGCCGCAAGCCCGTCTCGGAGCTGGCGCAGGAGATCGGCCTGTCGACGACGCCTTGCGCGCGCCGTTTCGAGGCCTTGCAGGAAACCGGCATCATCAAGGGCTTTGCCGCCGTGCTCAGCCGCCGCGCCGTCGGCCTGACGGTGGAGGTGTTCATCCAGGTGCGCCTGGTCAGCCACAGCGACGGCTCGCCGGAAAGCTTCATCGCCGCCGTGCAGCGCATGGACGAGGTCTCGTCCTGCTGGACGATGACCGGCGACCACGATTTCCTGCTGCATGTCATGGTGCCGTCGGTCGACGACCTCAACGCCTTCGTCATGCACCGGCTGATGCGGCTGCCCGGCGTGCGCGACGTCCACACCCAACTTGTGCTGCAAAACATCAAGGGGCCCGGCCACGTGCCGCTTGCACATCTCAGGCGCTAGTCGCTCGCCGGGCGGATTTCTCCGGAAAAGCTGCTTGGAAACTGCTGAACCGCGCCAAGGCGGCTTCGACATCGGCAACTAGCACGAGCGGACCAACAATGGAGGTCCGCCTTGAACATCGTGCTGATCAATCCGCCGCACACCGCCATCGGCAGCCGCGTGCCCGACGACCATCTGCCGCCGCTCGGCCTGTTGGCGATCGGCGGTCCGCTGATCGATTCCGGCCATGACGTGCGGCTGGTCGATGCCGAGTTCGGGCCGATGCCGCTTGGCACGCTGGTCGATGAGGCCTTGAGCAACGGTCCGGAATTCGTGCTGATCGGCCATTCCGGCTCGACCTCGGCGCATCCGACCGCGTTGCGCATCGCCGAAATGATCAAGGCGCGCGCGCCTTGTGTCATCGTCATCTATGGCGGCGTCTTCCCGACCTATCATTGGCGCGACATTCTCGCCGCGACGGATGTTTTTGACTTTATCGTGCGCGGCGAGGGCGAGGCGACGGTGACGGCGCTGGTCGAGGCCGTCGAAATGCGCCAGCCGGTGGCGAGCGTTGCGGGCATTGCCTACCGCGACGACCTCGGCCGCCCCGTCGCCACGCAGCCGGCCATGACCATTGCCGACCTCGACGCCTGGCGCGTCGGCTGGGAGCTGATCGATCATCGCCGCTATAGCTATTGGGGCGGCAAGCGCGCGGTCGTCATGCAGTTCTCGCGCGGCTGTCCGCATCTGTGCAACTATTGCGGCCAGCGCGGCTTTTGGACCCGCTGGCGCCACCGCGACCCCGTCAAGTTCGCCAAGGAAATCGCCTGGCTGCATCGCGAGCACGGCGTCGAGCTGATCAACCTGGCGGACGAGAACCCGACCTCCTCGAAAAAGGCCTGGCGCGCCTTTCTCGACGCCATGATCGCGCAGAACGTGCCGGTGCTGATCGTCGGGTCGACGCGCGCCGACGACATCGTGCGCGACGCCGATAGCCTGCACCTCTATCGCAAGGCCGGCATCATCCGCTGGCTGCTCGGCATGGAAAACACCGACGAAGAAACGCTGTCGCTGATCCGCAAGGGCGGCAGCACCAGGTCCGACCGCGAGGCGATCCGGTTGCTGCGCCGGCATGGCATCCTGTCGATGGCGACCTGGGTTGCCGGCTTCGAGGACGAAGGTTTTCGCGATCTCTGGCGCGGCTTCCGCCAGCTCATCGCCTACGATCCCGATCAGATCCAGGCGCTCTATGTCACGCCGCATCGCTGGACGCCGTTCTTCCGCATCGCCGCGAAGCGCAAGGTGATCCAGCAGGACGTGCGTCTCTGGGATTACAAGCACCAGGTGCTGGCGATGACGCGGCTGAAACCCTGGATGCTGTTCTTCGCCGTCAAGCTGATCGAAGTCGCGGTGCAATCGAGGCCGAAGGCGCTGGCGCGCATCCTGTTCCACCCCGACCCCGAGCAGCGCCATTCGATGCGCTGGTACACCAGGATGGGCCGCCGCGTATGGTTCCGCGAGGTCTGGGGATTTCTGGCCCGAGACCGCCGCGTGGCGGACGGGCCGACGCTCGCCGAATTCTGGGGCGCGCCGCAGGACGCCGAGGAGGAATCGATGATCGTCAGGCGGCCATCCAGCGGGTCGGCTCGGCCTGCTATCGATGGTCTGGCAGCGGTGGAAGAAAAAAGATTAGCCGGCTGATTATTGCAGTTCACCGAAACGGTGAACTTGCTCTTTCTACGGAACGATCAGCGTGCCGGCGCCGTGCTCGGTGAACAGCTCGAGCAGCACCGAATGCGGCGTCTTGCCGTTGAGGATGACGACGCCCTCGACGCCGCGCTCGATCGCCTCGATGCAGGTCTCGACCTTAGGGATCATGCCGCCCGACACCGTGCCGTCCTTGATCAGCGCCCTGGCTTCGGCGACCGTCAGCTCGTCGATCAGCTTCTTGTTCTTGTCGAGCACGCCGGGCACATCGGTGAGGAAGAGCAGGCGCGTTGCGCGGCATGCGCCGGCGATAGCCCCCGCGAAAGTGTCGGCATTGATGTTGTAGGTGTGGCCGTCGCGGCCGGGTGCGACAGGCGCCAGCACCGGGATCATCTCCGAGCGCGCAAGAAGGTCGAGCAGCGTGCGGTCGACCTCGACCGGCTCGCCGACGAAGCCGAGATCGAGCACGCGCTCGATGTTGGAATCCGGGTCGATCATGGTCTTGCGCGCCTTTTCGGCGAACACCATGTTGCCGTCCTTGCCGCAGAGCCCGATAGCCCATTCGCCCTCGGCGTTGATCAGCGCCACGATCTCCTTGTTGATCGAGCCGGCCAGCACCATCTCGACAATCTCGACCGTCTTCTGGTCGGTGACGCGCAGGCCGCCCTCGAACTTGGATTCGATGCCCATCTTGGTCAGCATCGCGCCGATCTGCGGCCCGCCGCCATGCACCACAATCGGGTTGACGCCGGATTGCTTCAACAGCGCTATGTCGCGGGCAAACGCCTTGCCGAGCTCATGGTCGCCCATGGCATGGCCGCCATATTTCACCACCACCGTCTTGTTCTCGTAGCGCTGCATGTAAGGCAGCGCGCGCGAAAGCAGCGCGGCCTGCATTTCGGCGGTGGCGGCGATGTCCGTCATCGGTCGGTTCCCAAAGTGGCCAGAATGGGCGGCGTCTTAGCGGGAATTGCCGCGGGCCGCAAACGGCTTTGCGCTCACAATTGCGAAATCTCCCCAGCACAGAGACTTTGACCGGGCCGGCTATGTTTGCCTTGGCAGTTGGCACGCCTTGGAGATTCGCCGAAACGGCCCGGCCTCGTCATCCACGGGCGGAGCAAGGAGCGTAGCGGCGCGCGCAGACCCGAGGATCCATTCCGTTACATACGAGCGGTACAACCGTGCAGAATTCTGCTCCGCTGCACTCTTCGATCAAGGTCACGGAATGGATCCCAGGGTCTCCGCGACGCCGCCTCGCGGCTGCTCCGCCCAGGGATGACGAGGTTTGGAAGGCCTCAGCCATCCCCGGCGTTGCGCTTGCGGCGAATGTGCCGGCAACGCTTGGGGGACAATGCCTCCGCGGCCCGTTGCAAATAAATCGCAATCTTCTAATTTGCCGCTATGGCGCCGCAGGACATCAGCAAGCTGATCGTCCGGACTTCGATGAAGGACCGGGCTGCTTTCGATCTGCTCTACAGGCAGACCAGCGCGAAACTTTTCGGCGTCTGCCTTCGTGTATTGAGGGACCGGGGAGATGCGGAAGAAGCGCTGCAGGAGGTCTTCGTCAAGATATGGACGAAGGCGGATCGTTTCGCGGTTTCCGATCTGAGCCCGATTTCCTGGCTGGTGGCCGTTGCCCGCAACCATGCGATCGATCGCATCAGGGCGCGGCGCGGTCCTTCCGCCGATATCGATGCAGCCCTCGACGTCGCCGACCCGACGCCTGGGCCGGAGGCCATGGCCGTGGCGGGCGGCGAAACCGAACGCATCTACCATTGCCTCGACGAATTGGAAAAAGACCGGGCGGCGGCCGTCCGGGGCGCCTATTTGAGCGGCGAGAGCTATGCCGAGCTGGCGGAGCGCTTCAAGGTTCCGCTGAACACGATGCGGACCTGGCTGCGACGAAGCCTGCTCAAACTTAGAGAATGCCTGGAAAGATGACACTGGCGGAAGACAACGGACCGGAACGTGGAGGCGACGACCTGCTCGCAGCCGAATACGTTCTCGGCGTCCTCGCCGCCGACGAACGCCAGATCGCTTCCCGCCGCATTGACACCGAAACCGCATTCGCCCGCCTTGTCGACGCATGGGAGGTCCATTTTGGGCCGATGGCCGCCGCCTATGCCGCGGTCGAGCCCCCCGGTTCGGTCAAGGTGGCGATCGACCGCCGCCTGTTCGCATCCTCCGCTTCCACCTCCGCGACGTCTGGCGGCGGCCTGTGGGCGAGCCTTGCCTTCTGGCGCGGCCTCGCCGCCGCGGCCGTTGCCGCCTTGGCCGTCTATGTCGCCCTGCCTTACGTCAATCCGCCGGCGTCGCAGCCCGAGACCAGGCTGGTCGCGTCTTTGGCCGCCGACAATAGCCCCGTCAAATATCTTGCCGTCTATGACGCGGCCCGCCACGAGGTCGGCCTGTCGCTGGTTTCCGGCGATCGCGGCGCTGGCAAGGACTTCGAGCTGTGGATGATCGAAGGCAAGAACGCGCCGGTCTCGATGGGCGTCATCCCCGCCGGCCAGACCGCGCGCATGGCCGTTGCGCCGGCCGTCCAGCAGAAGCTGGCGCAAGGCGCCGTGCTCGCCGTCAGCCTCGAGCCGACCGGCGGTTCGCCGACCGGCCAGCCGACCGGTCCGGTCGTCGCCGCGGGTGACCTGAAGGGCATCTGACCAGTTCTGACATCTTTCAAGAGTAGTAAAAGTCTATCTGCCGGTGAATTCGGTGGATGGCGTCGCCACGCGGTATATCTCGCTCCGGGGCGGCGATCAAAAAATCTTCCAGCTTCACGAAACTAAGTCTTTTATCGTCCGTATTTCCTCACGTTCCCACGGACGGGAAAAATAACCTGAGGAGACTGATACCATGCGTAAACTCGCCACCCTTTTGCTCGCCTCTACGATCGGCTTTTCCGCGCTCGGCGCTGTTGCCTATGCCGCCAATCCGATGGTCGGCGGCGCGCCGATGTATGCCAAGAAGAACATCATCGAGAATGCCGTCAATTCGCAGGACCACACCACGCTGGTCGCCGCCGTCAAGGCCGCCGGCCTGGTCGACACGCTGCAGACCCCCGGTCCCTTCACCGTCTTCGCGCCGACCAACGAGGCTTTCGCGGCGTTGCCCGCTGGCACGGTCGAGACGCTGCTCAAGCCCGAGAACAAGGACAAGCTGACCAAGATACTCACCTGCCACGTCATCGCCGCCAAGGCGCTGGCCGCGGACGTCGCCAAGATGGCCAAGGCCGACGGCGGCGCGCATGAGGCCAAGACCGTCGGGGGCTGCGCGCTGACGCTCAAGTCCGTAAAGGGTAAGGTCACCGTGACCGACGAGAACGGCAACGTCGCCCATGTCACCATCGCCGATGTCCGCCAGTCGAATGGCGTCATCCACGTCATCGACAAGGTTCTTCTGCCGAAGATGTAACAAAGCCCAAGCGGCCGGCGAAGATAAGACTGTCCCGCCGGCCGCAGGGTCTTTCTCTCATGATCAGCGCTGCCGGCAAGCGCGCTCCGCATCGCCAGGGCTTGGGTCGATGCGGAGCAGCGCTAAACAGCGAGCGTCACCGGCTTTTGATTTCCGGATGGCGCTGTAATTTGGCAGAAGACCCTAGGAGGAACGGCCAATGAACCGTCGCGATTTTCTCTGGAGCGGCGCCGCCGCCACCGCTCTCGTCGTTGGAACCGGAGCGATGCTGCGTGCTGGCGCGCCAAGACCCGCCCTCGCGGCCGAGACCTTCGAGGTCACCAAGACCGACGCCGAATGGCACGCCATCCTTTCCGACGCCGCCTTCGACGTGCTGCGCAAGCAGGGCACCGAATATCCCGGCACCAGCCCGCTGCTCAACGAGCATCGCAAGGGCATCTTCGCCTGCGCCGGCTGCGACCTGCCGGTCTATTCGTCGGAAACGAAATTCGATTCCGGCACCGGCTGGCCGAGTTTCTATCAGGAGATCGCCAACGCCATCGGCAAGACCGAGGACAGCTCGCTCGGCATGACCCGCACCGAGGTCCATTGCCGGCGCTGCGGCGGTCATCTCGGCCATGTCTTCGACGACGGCCCGCCGCCCACCGGCCTGCGCCATTGCATCAACGGCGTGGCGCTGAGCTTCAAGCCGGCCGCCGCCTGAGCAATTCCAGGAAAAGTGTCACCGACACAGGGATTTTGAAAAGGTTGCCGTTTGTCTTGGTGCAGGATTTTCCGTTCATATCTGTGAGATCAGCGCAAACGCCGGGGATTGGTCGAAAGCCGCCGCAACTTCGTCATTCTATGGCGAAGCAAGGAGCGAAGCGACGCGGCGCAGACCATAGAATCCATGCCGTGACTTGGAAGCGCCGCCACGGGTGCAGAGTTTTGCTCCGTTGCACTCCTTGGCGATGGTAACGGCATGGATTCTAGGGTCTACGCGGTACGCTTCGCTTCCCGCTCCGCCCTAGAATGACGATCGCGATGGGCATTTCGGCCAATTCCAACGCATGCCGCCTGCCAACGCAAACAGAGCCGACCGGTCAAAATCCCTGCGCATTGCCACTAGCGGTTTTCCGTCCGGAATTGCGTCAAAACACAGAAACATTTTCAGCCTCTCTCCAAAGGAATGACCCCGGAAATCGTTGCCGATTTCGGGGTCACGTCGAGGAAGCCAGGCGGGGGTTCCGGCTCCTCAATGGCCTCCGCCGCCGCCGCCCTGCGGGGCCGGCTTGTTGATGAACAGCACGAAGAATCCAAGCGAGGCGAACAGCACCGTCAGCATCATGAACACGTCCATGAAGGACAGCAGCGCCGCCTGCTGATGCGCCATGCCGGACAGTTTCGAGATCGCGGCGCTTGCGGCGTCGAGCCCCGCGGTCTGCTCGAAATTCTGCGTCATGTTCTGCAGCTTGGTTTGCGCCGCCTCGCTGCCCCACTGCACATGCTCGGAGAGCCGCGCATAGTGGAAGGCGTTGCGGTCGATCAGCACCGTGTTGATGAGCGCGAGGCCGACGGCGCCGCCGAGGTTGCGGGTCAGGTTGAACAGGCCCGACGCATTCTTCAGCCGTTCCGGCGGCAAAGTGCCCAGCGCGATGTTGTTGATCGGTACCATGCACAGCATCATCGAGCAGCCGCGCAGGATCTGCGGGATCAGGAGCTCATAGAAATCCCAGTCGGCGGTGAGATGCGTCATCCACCAGGTGCCCGTGGCGAAGCCGACGAAGCCGATCATCATCATCAGCCTGAGATCGATCTTGTTCGACAGGATGCCGGCAACGGGCGCCGTGAAGAACATCGCCAGGCCACTGACGAACAGCGCCTCGCCGATCATCATCGAATCGTAACCGCGGATACGGCCGAGGAACACCGGATAGAGATAGGTGAGCCCGTAAAGGCCGATGCCGACGACGAAGGAGAACAGCGAGCCGAAGGCGAAGTTGACGTTGCTGAAGGCCCTGAGGTCGACGATCGGCTCCTCGGCGGTGAAGACGCGCCAGAAGAAGATGATGCCGCCGATGGTCATGATCACGGCGCAGGCGAAGACCGCCGGCTCCTGCAGCCAGTCATGGTTCGGACCTTCCTCCAGCACATATTCCATGCAGCCGAGGAAGGCGGCCATGCCGACCAGGCCCCACCAGTCGAACTTCGAGAACAGTTTCAGGTTGGGCTTGTCGAAATCGATCAGCGACCAGGCGGCCGTCGCCACCAGTATGCCGGGCACGACATTGATCAGGAACAGCCAGTGCCAGGACATGGCGTGGCTGATATAGCCGCCCACTGTCGGGCCGATCGTCGGCGCCAGCGTCGCCACCAGGCCGATCATCGGCGAGACGACGGCGCGCCGCGACGGCGGGAAGATGGTGAAGGCGGCCGCGAAGACACTTGGGATCATGCCGCCGCCGATAAAACCCTGGATGGCGCGGTAGACGATCATCTGGTCGATGTTGGTGGCGGTGGCGGCGAGCGCGCTGGCCGCGGTGAAGCCGGCCGCCGAGATGGTGAACAGCACGCGCGTCGACAGCATCCGGCTGAGGAAGCCGGACAGCGGGATCATCACCACCTCGGCGATCAGATAGGCGGTCTGCACCCATGGGATCTCGTCGGAGCTGGCGCTCAGGCCCGCCTGGATTTCCGAGAGCGAGGCCGAGACGATCTGGATGTCGAGGATCGCCATGAACATGCCGAACACCATCGCCAGGAAGGCGACGACGCGGCGTACAGGCATATGGTCTGCCGGCAGGGCCGGCGCGGCAGCGGCCACCGGGCGTCCCGGCGCTGATCCTGCGGTGATGGTTGCGGTTGCCATGTCATGGCCTCCCTAGGCAATTCTCGAGGACAAGCGCGTGGCGGTCCCGAATTGCGTCGAAACAGATAAAGCAGGCCGGGCGGCTCGGCGCTCGAATGGCCACCGAACCGCCCTCCGATTGTTAGTTGGTCGTCGAGGCCGGCGCGGTTCGGCTGTCGACTGCGACGACGACGCTCAAACCAGCGCGCAGCTTGCCGGTCTTAAGCACGTCGGCCGGCACATCGATGCGCACGGGCACGCGCTGGACCACCTTGGTGAAGTTGCCGGTGGCGTTTTCCGGCGGCAGCAGCGAGAACACCGCGCCGGAAGCCGGCGCCAGCGAAGACACCGTGCCTTCGAAGCTCTGGCCGTCGATCGCGTCGACCGTGATGCGGACCTTCTCGCCGGGCACCATCCGGCCAAGCTGCGTTTCCTTGAAGTTGCCGACGATGTAGAGCTTGTCCATCGGCACGACGACGGCGAGCTTCTGGCCCGGATTAACGAGGTCGCCCTGCTCGACCGAGCGGTTGCCGACGACGCCGTCATAAGGTGCCTTCAGCACGGTGAAGGACAGGTCGCGCTGGGCCTTGTCGCGGGTGAGCTGCAGCGAGGCGAGCGTCGAGGCCGACTCCGCGCGCTGCGCTTCCAGCACGCCGATATTGGCCTGTGCCGCGGCAATCTGCGCGTCGGCGCCGACAAGCGCCGCCTTGGCCTGGTCGAGCGCGGTCTGGGCGTCGTCGAGCTGCGCCTGCGTGCCGACATGGGTCTTCAGCAATTGGGCGGCACGCACCTGGGCGCGCGCCGCATTGTCGGCGGCGGCCTGGTCCGCGACCTTCTGCGCTTGCGCCTGCTGCAGCGAGGCCTGGGCCGCCTTGGTCTGCGCGTCGATGCGGTCGAGCGTCTTCGCCAATGTGGCGATCTGCGCTTCGGCCTGGGCGACCGCGATCTTGTAGTCGCCATTGTCGATGACAAACAGCGGATCGCCGGCCTTGACCTGCTGGTTCTCGCTCACCAGCACCTTATCGATATAACCAGTTATTTTCGGCGACACGAACGACATATCGGCCTGGACATAGGCGTCGTCGGTGGAGATCATGAACCGACCGTCGGTCCAGTAGTTATAGCCATACCAGGAGCCGGCGCCGAGCAGGGCGAGGCCAATGATCGGCAACAGGAACGAGCGCGCCGAGCGCTTCTTCTTGGCCGGGGCCTCGGCTGCGGGCGGCGCGACCGGGGTGGCGGGCTGGACAGGAACTTCCGGGGCTTCGGTCGAGGGCTGGACCTTGGCGTTTGGAAACGTGCGGACTTCGGCGGTGGCGGGCGCGTTGGAGGACATTGGCGATCTCTCTGGGATGTCAGTCAGACTGAACCGTTCGGTTCGAATTCGACATTGACATAGCGCGGAAAGAGGACCATATCAAGAGGAAATCGAACCGAGCGGTTCGAAATATTTTTCTAGGGAATGACGTCCATGGTCGACACGACAGCCGATAGCGATCTGCTCGACCTGCGCAAAGGCCGACCGGCGGCCGGGCAGGATCCTGTAAAACGGGCCCAGATCATCGAGGGCGCCCGCCGCGTCTTCATAGACAAGGGCTTCGAGGCCGCCTCGATGAACGACATCACCCGCGAGGCCGGCGTCTCGAAGGGCACGATCTACGTCTATTTCGAAAACAAGGAAGAGCTGTTCGAGGCGCTCATAGAGGAAGAGCGCGGCTCCATCTTCAAGAACATGTATGAGGTGCTCGACCATTTCCAGGACCTGCGCAAGACGCTGGTGAAGTTCGGCACGGTGCTCGCCACCAAGATTACCTCAGTCAAGGTCATCCAGGCGCAGCGGACGGTGGTCGGCGCATCCGACAGGATACCGGAGCTTGGCGCGCGCTTCTACGAACGCGGCCCGAAGCGCGGCCACGACAAGGTCATGGCCTTCCTCAACGAAGTCATCGAACGCGGCCTGCTGCAGATCGACGATGTCGACCTTGCCGCCTATCAGTTCACCGAGCTGTGCCTGGCCGGGCTGTTCCGCCAATGCATCTTTTCCTACCGCACCAAGGCGCCGAGCCACGCGGAAATCGAGCACATTGTGACGTCCGGCGTCGACGTTTTTCTCAAGGCCTACGGCACGGAAAAATTCCTCGCCGAGGAAAAGGCCCTGGCATCGGCCTGACCGTTCGAGAACGCGCATCCCGGAGCGCATGGCGAACCTGAAGGGTCGCGACGTGTCTCCAGGGAGCCCGTCGGCGCGATCGACCTCGGTACCGCGAAGGCCGCCTGCCGGCCCCACTCAAAAACATCCACAGGGATCATCCGGCAGGCGCTGTCGGAAGAACCTGTTAACCGTCGCTTCCTATGTCTCGGGACACGTTCAATCGGCGAGTCTCGAGAATGACATCCACGCGTTATCCCCGTGCCAATCTTTCTGGCGCTTCCGCCTACGGCGACGACGATCACCGTCGCGCGGAGGACGCCGGGCGCCGTGGCGCGGTCTCGCAGCAACAGGCGCAAGCGGGGCGGGTCGTCACGTTGCGCGCCGCGCAGGAGAGCGAATCGAACGCCGCCCGCGTCGCATCGTTCGAATCGGCCGATGACGGCGAATTCAGCCGCCCGGCCTGGCAGGACTATTTTTTCCTTGCGCCCAACGTGCGTTTCACCCGCACGCCGGACACCGATCTCGCCAGGCGGACCACCCCGCAAGGGGAGAATGCCGCGCAGGGCAAGGCACCCGCGGTCGAGCCCGTCCGGTCCGCGCCGCCGACCCACGCAACAGCCAATCCAGTCAGGGCAATGCCGGCTACCACCGCATCGCCGGCGCAAGCCAGACCGGTCCAGGTGCCTTCCGCCGCCGCCGCTCCCGCCGCGGCGCCCCGGATTGCCGCCGCTCCGGCGCCGAAGCCGCGTCCGACCGGATTGCGCTGGTCCTATCTTTCCGATCACGCCTTTTTCGAGTTCGGCATGCCTTTCCTTGCCGAGCGCCTTGCGCGGGCGCGTGCCAACGAGAGCTCACAGGCGCCAGCCGTTGCAGCGCGGCCGTCAGCCGTCGCAGCGCGGCCGTCAGTGATCCCGAGACAGCAGCCGAGCCAACCGCGCCCCGCTCTCATGGGCGACGCGACATCGTTCTACCGCGTCATCGAATGGCGCTCCAACACGACGCTCCCGAACGCTGCGCCGGCTGCGCTTCCCGCCGTCCAGCCCATTCCCGTAGAGACTGCGCCGGCCTCTCATTCGGTGAGCGCCAGGACCGCCAAATCGACCGCCAAATCCAAACCCTCCCTGCCGATCGCCGGCGCGGTCGTGCCGCCGTCCGCTTCCATTGGCTACGAGCTTCCCTCCGAGGACCTTTTGCAGATGCCGCCGGAAGGCCAGGGCTTCTACATGGCGCAGGAGCGGATGGAGCAGAACGCCGACCTGCTTGAAAGCGTGCTGGAGGATTTCGGCGTCAAGGGCGAGATCATCCATGTCCGGCCGGGCCCGGTCGTCACGCTCTACGAATTCGAGCCGGCTCCGGGCGTGAAATCCAGCCGCGTCATCGGGCTCGCCGACGACATCGCCCGCTCGATGTCGGCCATCTCGGCGCGCGTCGCCGTGGTGCCGGGCCGCAATGTCATCGGCATCGAGCTGCCCAACGAGACGCGCGAAACCGTCTATTTCCGCGAGCTGATCGGCTCGGCGGGCTTCCGCAACACCTCCTGCAAGCTGGCGCTCGGCCTCGGCAAGACGATCGGCGGCGAACCGGTCATCGCCGAGCTCGCCAAGATGCCTCATCTGCTGGTGGCGGGCACCACCGGCTCCGGCAAGTCGGTCGCCATCAACACCATGATATTGTCGCTGCTCTACCGCATGAAGCCGGAGCAATGCCGCCTCATAATGGTCGATCCCAAGATGCTTGAACTCTCCGTCTATGACGGCATCCCGCATCTTTTGACGCCGGTCGTCACCGATCCCAAGAAGGCCGTCACGGCGCTGAAATGGGCGGTGCGCGAGATGGAGGACCGCTACCGCAAGATGGCGCGCCTCGGCGTGCGCAGCATCGACGGCTACAACCAGCGCGCGGAAAGCGCCCGCGACAAGGGCGAGGTCGTGGCCATGCAGGTGCAGGTCGGGTTCGAGAAGGGCACCGGCGAGCCGCTGTTCGAGGAGCGTGCCATCGACCTCTCGCCCATGCCCTACATCGTCATCATCGTCGACGAGATGGCCGACCTGATGATGGTGGCCGGCAAGGAGATCGAAGGCGCCATCCAGCGGCTGGCGCAGATGGCGCGCGCCGCCGGCATCCATTTGATCATGGCCACGCAGCGTCCCTCGGTCGACGTCATCACCGGCACCATCAAGGCCAATTTCCCCACCCGCATCTCCTTCCAGGTGACGTCGAAGATCGACAGCCGCACCATCCTGGGCGAGCAGGGCGCCGAGCAGTTGCTCGGCCAGGGCGACATGCTGCACATGGCCGGCGGCGGGCGCATTTCGCGCGTGCATGGCCCCTTCGTCTCCGACGTGGAGGTCGAGCACGTCGTGGCGCATCTGAAAGCGCAAGGGCGCCCCGAATATCTCGACACGGTCACCGCCGACGAGGAAGAGGGTGAGGAAGCGGCGGACGCCGGCCCGGTCTTCGACAAGGGCGCGATCGCCGAGGAGGATGGCGACGCGCTCTATGAGGAAGCCGTCAAGGTGGTCAAGCGCGACAAGAAATGCTCGACTTCCTACATCCAGCGCCGCCTCGGCGTCGGCTACAACCGCGCCGCCTCGCTGGTCGAACGCATGGAGAAGGTGGGCCTGGTCGGCGCCCCCAACCATGTCGGCAAGCGCGAGATCCTCACCGGCCGGCGCGATCGCGAGGCTGAACGCGACGAGATGGATTGATCCCGAAGCAATTCCAGGAAAAGTGTAAGCGGTTTTCCGTCCGGAATTGCGCAAAAAAGAAAGCGTCAGCCGCCGTTCGCCACCAGGGCGATTGCCGCGCGCAACTCGTCGAGACCCGCGGCTTTCTCCGATGACGTCGCCAGCACCACGGGGAACGCCGCCGGGCGCTTCTTGATCTTGGCCAGCGTCTCCTCGATCAGCCTCGGCACGCCGGCGGCCTTGATCTTGTCGGTCTTGGTGAGCACCACCTGGTAGGAGACCGCCGCCTTGTCGAGCAGGGTCAGCACTTCTTCGTCCTTGGCCTTGATGCCGTGGCGGGCATCGATCAGTACATAGACGCGCTTCAGCGTGACGCGGCCCTGCAGATATTCGTAGATGAGTTTCGTCCACTCATCGACCTTTTCCTTCGGCGCGCTGGCATAGCCGTAGCCCGGCATGTCGACCAGCGCCATCGGCGGCAGGTCGGCGCCTTCGCCGGAAAACCCGTCTGGGACGAAATAGTTGAGTTCCTGCGTGCGGCCGGGCGTGTTGGAGGTGCGCGCCAGGCCCTTGTGCCCGACCAGCGCATTGATCAGCGACGACTTGCCGACATTGGAGCGGCCGGCGAAGGCGATCTCCGGCGGGCCTTCCGGCGGCAGGAATTTCATCGACGGCACGCCGCGAATGAAGATCCACGCACGGGTGAACAGCTCCGGACTTATTGCAGTTTCGCTCGTGTATTTGTCGGGCGCGTTCAAACCGCTGCCTCCAGCCTGGAAATGTCGGCGCCGCGAATGGCGTTGAGGTTGCGGCTGATCTTGTCGACCGGCCAGTCCCACCAGGCCGCCTTCAAGAGCCGCCGTACCGTGAATTCGTCGAAGCGCATTTTCACCACCTTGGCCGCGTTGCCGGCCACGATCGCATAAGGCGGCACGTCGTGCGTGACAACCGATTTCGCCGCCACGATGGCGCCATGCCCGATCTTGACGCCCGGCATGATCACGGCATCCATGCCGATCCACACATCATTGCCTACGGTGGTGTCGCCGCGGATCTCCTTCGACCAGGTCTCCGGGTCGAAACCTTCCTCCCAGCCATGGCCGAAGATGTTGAAGGGATAGGTCGAGAAGCCGGACATGGCGTGGTTGGCGCCGTTCATGATGAAGCGCGCGCCCTCCGCGATGGCGCAGAATTTGCCGATGATCAGCCTGTCGCCGATGAAGTCATAGTGATGCAGAACGCATTTCTCGGCGAATTTGTCGGGGCCGTCGGGATCGTCGTAATAGGTGAAGTCGCCGATCTCGATGTTGGGCGCGCTCACCAGCGGCTTCAGGAAGCCGACGCGCGGATGCATCGCGACGGGATGCTTGATGTTGGGGTTGGGTCCGGTCAACGCGGTCCCTCCAGGGTTCGCAGGCATGTTCGGGCGCGGCCGGCGATGGCCGCGCGCGATCAAACTAACGTGATCCGCCTGTAGCACCAACCGTTCAGTGGCTGCCGCGGCAGATCACGATCGGATTGGAAAGCGCGCTGTCGAACCCTGCGCAAGCCCGGCACGCCAGCCAAGATCGATCACAGCGCGGTCATGGAGTGAAGGCGTCGCGCGGCTCGGCCATCCGGCCAGCGATCTCGGCTCAATCGTCGACACGCTGGCACCGGCGCTTCTGTCGCCGACGTTGGAGATTGGCCGAAACCCCCGCGACGTCGTCCTACTCGGGTGCAACGGTGCGTCGCTTCGCTCCTTGCTCCGCCCTAGACTGACGACCGGGAATATGGCCGCGGTCAATCACGAAGGTTGGCGACTGCTCACTGGGACTGATCAACAAAAAACCCCGGCCAAGGCCGGGGTTCTGATCGGAAGTCGAGGGTGCCTTCTATTCCGCCGGCGATGGTTTCTTGCGGAACAGCGCCGCCAGATTGTCCCACAATTCGATCTTGGCGCCCTGGCGCTTCATGATCACGCCCTGCTGCAGGATCGATAGTGTGTTGTTCCAGGCCCAGTAGATGACGAGCCCGGCCGGGAATGAGCCCATCATGAAGGTGAAGATCACCGGCATCCAGGTGAAGATCGCCGCCTGCGTCGGGTCCGGCGGCGCCGGGTTCATGCGCATCTGCAGGAACATGGTGATGCCCATGACCACCGCCCAGGCGCCCATATGCGGCAGGAAGGCGGGCGCCGCGAACGGCAGCAGGCCGAACAGGTTGAAGACCGATGTCGGGTCGGGCGCCGCAAGGTCGTGGATCCAGCCGAAGAACGGCGCATGCCGCATCTCGATGGTGATGTAGAGCACCTTGTAGAGCGAGAAGAACACCGGGATCTGCAGCGCCACCGGCCAGCAGCCGGCCAGCGGATTGATCTTCTCGGTCTTGTAGAGCTCCATCATCGCCTGTTGCTGCTTCATCTTGTCGTCCGCGTATTTCTCGCGGATCTCGACCATCTTCGGCTGCACCTTCTTCATGTTCGCCATCGAGGCATAGGACTTGTTGGCGAGGGGGAAGAAGATGGCCTTGACGATGACGGTGGTGGCGAGGATCGCCAGGCCGAAATTGCCGAAGAACTTGTAGAGCGTGTCGATGAGCCAGAACATCGGCTTGGTGATGAAATAGAACCAGCCCCAGTCGATCATCAGGCTGAACTGGCGGATATGACGGTCGGCCTCGTAGGCATTGATCGTCGAGACTTCCTTCGCGCCGGCGAAGATTTCGGACTCCACCGTCGTCGACTGTCCGGGCGCAACGCTGATCGCGTCGGAAAGGTAGTCGGACTGGTAGCTGTGCGAGTGGGGACCGTCCTTGAACTCGAAATAGGAGAATTTCGGCTGGAAGGGCTGCTTCTCCGTCGGGATGAGCGTCACGGCCCAGTATTTATCGGTGATGCCGAGCCAGCCATTGGTCGACTTGCTCGGCGTGTATTCCTTGTCCTTCTCGATCTTGGCGTATTTGTACTCCTGCAGCCCTTCGCTGCCGGTCACGCCGATCAGGCCCTCATGCAGCACGTAGGTGCTGGCGACGGCCGGCTTGTCGAAGCGGGTGACGCGCCCGTAATTGTAAAGCGAGACGGCAGCCGTTCCCGAATTCTGCACCGTGTCGGAAACGGTGAACATGTAGTTGTTGTCGATCGAGATGGTGCGCTTGAACGTCAGGCCCTTGTCGTTGGTGAAGCTCAGCATCACCGGCGTCGACGGCGTCAGCGTCGGATTGCCGTCGACGCTCCACACCGTATCGGCGCCCGGCACCTTGCCTGTCGCGTCGTTGCCGACAAAGCCGATCTCGGCGAAATAGCCGTTGGGCAGCGAGGACGGGTTGAGCAGCTCGATCTCGGGCGAGTTCTTGTCGACCGTCTCGTTGTAGTGCTTGAGCTTCAGGTCGTCGAGGCGCGCGCCGGTCAGGTTGATCGAGCCCTCGAGGCTGGGCGTGTCGATCTTGACGCGCTTGCTCGCGGCAATCGCCTGGTCGCGGCTGGCCGCCGTCACCGCATCGCCGCCGGGCGTGGTCGGAATGGCGCCGGGCGCAGGGGCGGGCGTTCCGGCCGCGCCTGGATTGGTTCCTTGCGCTTCCTTCTTCTGCGCCTCGACGCGCTGCTGCTCGATGCGGGCTTGCTCGCGCTGCTGCTCCACGCGCGGGTTCATGTAGAACACCTGCCAGAGCGTCAGGATCAGCACCGACAGCGCGATGGTGATGAAGAAATTGCGGTTGGTTTCCATCGAAAGCCCTGGCCTATCGTGTTCCGCGCAGCCGGCGGGAAAGTTCGGCCTTCAACTGACCGAACGGAGTGGCAAGCACGTCTTCGCGCCCGACGATCACATAGTCATTGCCGGGCGCCATGTCATCGGCGGCATGGACGCGCACGGCTTCCCTGAGCCGACGCCGGACGCGGTTGCGCACCACGGCGTTGCCGACCTTCTTGGTGACGGTGTAGCCGACACGCGGCGCAAGGTCATCGCCGCGGTCGAGAACTTCAACGAGAAAAAGCCGTCCGCGGCGTTTCTCGCCGCCGCGCACAGCCAGGAAGTCCGCGCGTTTCAGAAGCCGCCCGGGAGCGTGTCCCTTTGGCTTGCCGGTTGCGGGCAACGATCTCGTCTTCCGTTCAGGCGCTGAGCCGCTTGCGGCCGCGATTACGGCGGGCAGCAACGACACCACGGCCACCCTTGGTGGCCATGCGGGCACGGAAACCATGCCGGCGCTTACGGACGAGCTTGGACGGTTGGTAAGTACGCTTCATTTGTTTTAATACCGCGGGGTGCGGCCCTTCTTGATTCTGTCACTCTGTAACAGGAGCTTTGCCAGGCCGGCTTAGGCGCGATCGAAACCGCGCCGGGACGAATGGCCCGAGCGTGAGCGGGCTTATAGAAAGAAGGGTTTTGGAAGTCAATCCGCCCCGCCGCGAGGCAATTTTTCGCGGGGTGACGATGAAATTGGCAAAAAAGCCGCAAATCGCATAACCTTGACCGATCAAGCCTTTGTGAATGCGCGTCAATGACGAGTGAAACTCTGTCCACGAATGAGAAGGCAACTCCGGCGGCGGCGAACTCCACGCGCCGGGTGCCGCTGTCGCGCGGCCTGTCGACAAAGCTTCTCCTGCTCACCATCGCCTTCGTGCTGCTGGCTGAAATCCTGATCTTCCTGCCCTGGATCGCCAGCTACCGGGTCAATTGGCTGAAGGAGCGGTTGAGCACCGCCGCCGCCGTGTCGATCGTGCTGTTGCAGGGCGAGCCCAACTCGCTGTCGCACAACGCCCAGAGCGACGTGCTGATGGCGATCGGCGCCAAGGCGATCGCCGTTCGCGACGGCGGGGTTTCGCGGCTGCTCGTCGTTTCCGACATGCCGCCCCAGGTCGACGAGCATATCGACATCACCAATGTCGGCCTGGTCAACGGCATGACCGGCGCGCTCGACACCTTGTTCTTCGGCGGCAAGCGCATGCTGCGCGTCTTCGGCCCGGTCGGCGACAGCGACAAGGAATTCGAGCTGATCATGCCCGACTACCGTTTGCGCGACGCCATGCTCAGATATTCGCGCAATGTCGCCGTCGTGTCGCTGCTCATCTCGCTGTTCACCGCCATGCTGGTCTATGCGGCGATCGACCTGATCATGATCGGGCCGATCCGCACCATGACGCGCTCGATCCTGTCCTTCTCCGAGGCGCCCGACGATCCCGGCCGCGTCATCCGCCCCGGCGACCGCGCCGACGAGATCGGGGTGGCCGAGCGCGAGCTGTCGCTGATGCAGGACCGGCTGCAGAAGATGCTGTCGGAGCAGAAGCATCTGGCGGATCTTGGTCTGGCCGTGTCGAAGATCAATCACGACATGCGCAACATCCTGGCGTCCGCGCAACTGATGTCGGATCGCCTGCGCCACGTGAAGGACCCGACCGTGCAGTCCTTCGCGCCCAAGCTTTTGCGCGCGCTCGACCGCGCCGTGGCCTATTCGGAGGGCGTGCTTGCCTATGGCCGCACACAGGAGCCGGCGCCGTCGCGCCGGCGCGTGCGGCTGCGCCAGCTGGTCGACGACGTGCATGGCCTGCTCGACATCGAGGACGGCATCGAGTTCATCAACGCCATCGAGCACGCCTTCGAGGTCGACGCCGATTCCGACCAGTTGTTCCGCGTGCTCACCAATCTCTGTCGCAACTCCGTGCAGGCGATGGCGGCCGATACCGAAAGCGCGGTGGTGCGCCGGCTGGCGGTCGGGGCCGAGCGCCATGGCAGCGTCAGCCGCATCACCGTCACCGACACCGGTCCCGGTCTGCCGCCCAAGGCGCGCGAGAACCTGTTCGCCGCCTTCCGCGGCTCGGCGCGCAGCGGCGGCACCGGCCTCGGCCTGGCGATCGCCCATGAGCTGATCCGCGCCCATGGCGGCGCGGTCGAGCTCGTCGAATCGATCGGTGGCCGCACCGTCTTCGCCGTCACCATCCCCGACCAGCCGGTGCGGCTCGAGCAAGCGCGCGGAAGTTTGCGCCGACCCGCTTAAGGTGCAACGCCTTGGGCCAAGCCCGACTTGGGTCGCGACACAACCTCGGCACCGGCAAACCACCTGCGACAAAACTTTTGCCGGATCGGCTTGCTTTTCACAAATTCAGTCGTTAGGGAACACTCCACATCGCGGCCGGTCGTCTCGACCGGAACGCGGGGCTTGTGTCATGCACAGCCTGTTGCGCGCCCGTAGCTCAGCTGGATAGAGCACCAGACTACGAATCTGGGGGTCAGGAGTTCGAATCTCTTCGGGCGCGCCAATAATCTCGAAAACATCCGTTCGCGCCGCATCCACGAGGTCGACACTAAGGTTTGCTCGACAGGATGATCCGCTTGGCGGGAGCGGACGGGGTTGCTCATGCGCGCTCCAAAACCAATTGCAAAATAAAATCGGTCGATCTAACCTGAACTGATTGCATAACGCAATCAGATTGCGCGAATGCCATGTTAGGGACAGGCAATGGCCAAGCTCGTGTTCGGAATGAACCAGTCGCTGGACGGTTACGTCGATCACATGGCGTTTGGGCCGAGCCCCACACTCTTCCGCCACTTCATCGAGGACGCGCGGAGGCAGGCCGGCAGCATCTACGGCCGCCGTATGTACGAGATCATGCGCTATTGGGACGACGATCATCCTGAATGGGATGCCGAGCGGCTTGCCTACGCGGCGGCGTGGCGGCGCCAGCCGAAATGGGTCGTCTCGCGTTCGTTGCAATCTGTCGGCCCCAACGCCACGCTTGTCGAGGGCGATCTCGAGGGCGTGATCCGCAAGCTGAAGGCCGGACGCGACGGTGAGATCGAAGTCGCGGGCCCGGACCTGGCGCGAAGCCTTACTGACCTCGGCTTGATCGACGAGTATCGGATCTACCTGCACCCCGTGGTGCTTGGTCACGGCAAGCCCTATTTCGCCGGAGCCCAGCCGCCGCTGCGCCTGATGGCGCACGACCGGATCGGCGAGGATGTGATCCGGTTGTCCTACGTTCCCGCCTGATCTCGCGACGCCCGCCCGTCTTCGGGCGCGCCATTCAGTGTTCAAACGTCCACTCTGAAAGATCAGGTGAGCCGTACGATCTTGAAGCCCTCGATCTCCTTGACGACCGGGTGGTCCTTCCAGCGCTCGACATCATGCAGCACGACAAGCTTCGACAGGTCGCCGCCGAGCTCGTCATTCATCTTGTCGATGGTTTTCAGCTGCTCCCAGACGCTGCCCACCGCGTTGTTGAGCGGCACATAGACGCCATCGTCATTGTGCCCGGTGAGCTGGCGGCGCGAATAGACGCAATCGCCGGAGATGACACGACGGCCGGCATCGGTGTCGACGAGCACGAATTGCTGGCCGATCGTGTGGCCGCTGCCGAGCCGCGCATGGATGCCGGGCAGGATGTTGTCCTTGTCGCCATCGATGAGCGTCACGCGATGCTCGATCGAGGCTTCGAGGGCGGTGCGCAAATTGTCGGGATCGATGATGGCGGTCAGATGCGCGAAGCGCTTCGGCAGCGCGATCGCCTCGTACCACGAAAGCAGCTCGCTCTTCTGGATGTGGATATGCGCGCGCGGGAACTCGGCGATCGAGCCCATATGGTCGAAATGCGCATGCGTGACCACGATGTCGCTGATCTGATCGGGTGCGATGTCGAGCGCCGCCAGCATCCGCACCGGCGAGATCCATGTCGGGATACCGAACTTCTGCGAGAAGCTGTGGTCGTCCTGCATGAAGCCGGCGTCGATCAGCACGTTGCGTTCGCCGTTGCGCGCGAGCACGAAGGAGAAGGGCAGGTCGACCACGCCGTCATTGTACATGCCGCTGATGAGATCGACCCAGGGCTGCTGCTTGGAGCGTGCATATTCCAGCACGAAGACTTGCCATTTCGCGGATTGCGGGGCGGTCATGGGCATTCTCCTCCACTTCAGCTTTCGGCAAGCGAGCGGCCGAGGCTGGCAAGCCCGACCGCGACGATCAGGATGGCGCCCTGGAACACGAACTGCGAGAAGGTCGGCGCGCCGAAGATGTTGAGCCCGTTGAAGCCGAGCACGATGATGAGCGTGCCGATGAACGTGCCCAATATGTGGAACTCGCCGTCGCGCAGCGTGGCTGATCCAAGGAACACGGCGGCGAAGGCGGTCAGGAGATAGGAATCGGCGGCATTGGTCGTGCCGCTGCCGAGCCGGGCGGCAAGCAAGGTGCCGGTGAGAGCCGCGCACATGCCCGAAAGCACGAAGCCGAGGATCTTGATGCGGTCGACATTGATGCCGGCGAGCCGGGCTGCGGCGGGGTTGCCGCCGACCGCCTGGATCTCCTGGCCGATCGCTGTGCGCTCGACCAGCAGCCACAGGCCGCCGAACACCAGCAGCATGAAGATGATCGGGTTGGGGACGCCGAACAGCCAGCGCCCGAGCGCAAGCTGCAGGAAGGATTCCGGCACGCCGGAGACGATCGGCACGCCGGCCGAATAGGCGAAGGAGAGACCGACCAGCACGGTGCCGACGCCGAGCGTGGCGATCACCGAATTTACCTTGAGCTTGGTGACGATCAGACCGTTGACGACGCCGATGAGAGCGCCCAGCACGAGCTCGATGAGAACCGCGACCGGGATCGGCAGATGGTTGTCCACGATCAACCCGGTGACCAGCACGCCGTGCAGGCTGGCGGCATAGCCGACCGAGAGGTCGAGCTCGCCGACGATCACGGCCATGGTCAGCCCGCCGGCGATGATCATCGCGAGAGACGCCTGGCTCAGCACGTTGATGAAATTGCTGTAGGTCGGAAAGGCGTGCGGCGAGAGGAAGGAGAACACGAGGATCATTACAAGAAGGCCGATGATCGTGCCATAGCGCGCGAAAACGCCGAGCGCGGCCTTGGCGTTGGGCGAAAGCCGTCGCGTGTAGCCGGCGTCGTTCATGCGGGAACCCTTTCCTCGGTTGCGGCATAGCTTGCCTCGATGATGGCGCTTCGGGTGAGGTCCGTGCCGGCGAGCTCGCGCACGATCCGTCCTTCGGCCATCACCAGGACCCGGTCGCAAAGATCGGGGAGTTCGTCCGGCTCGGACGAGATGACCAGTACGGCCATGCCGCGTCCCGCGAGTTCGCGGATGAGCCGATGGATTTCCCCGCGTGCGCCGATATCGACGCCGCGCGTCGGCTCATCGAGGATGAGGATCTTCGGCTTCGAGCGCAGCCAGCGGCCGATGACGACCTTTTGCTGGTTGCCGCCGGAGAGCCGGCCGACCGGCTGTTCCGTGGAACTGGCCTTGATCGACAGGTCGCGGATCGTCAGCTCCGCCAGCCGCGCCCGCTTGCGCAGGCTGATAAAGGGCAGGAGCGGACTGGCGAGCAGGGGCGTAAGATTACCGAGGCTGAGGTTGAAGGCGATCGATTTGCCGAGCAGCAGCCCCTCCGTGCGGCGCTCCTCCGGAACCAGGCCCAGCCCGGCACGCACGGCGCCCGCAGGCGTGCGCGGGGCGAACGGCCGTGCCTCTATCGTCATGCTGCCGGCATCGGGCCGGTCCGCGCCGTAGAGCAGTCGCGCAAGCTCGCTGCGTCCGGCGCCGACAAGGCCGCCGAGCCCGAGCACCTCGCCGCGGTGCAGATCGAAGCTCGCCTCCATCACCCGTGGCAGGCGGCGCAGGCCCCGTACCGACAGCACGACCTCGCCGCGCGCCGCATCGCGTGACTTGGGCAGGTGTTCGACCGCCCCGCCGACGATCGCCTGGACCAGCCCGCGCCGGGTCAGTTCGGCGCCGTCGAGGACCGCGACCGACTGGCCGTCGCGCAAGACGGTGACGCGGCTGCACAAATCGAGGATTTCGTCCAGCCGGTGCGACACGTACAGCACCGCCACGCCCGATGCCGAAAGCCCCCGGATGATGGAAAAGAGTTTGCGGCATTCGCCTGCCGAGAGCGAAGCGGTCGGCTCGTCCATGACGATGAGGCGCGCCTTCCACACCAGGGCGCGGGCGATGCTGATCAGCCAGTTCTCGGCCGTCGACAGTCCCTTCGCCGCGGCATCGAGCGGCGCGGTTATGCCGACACGTTCGATGATCGGCGCAACGTCGCGTTGGATCGCGGCCCAGTCGACCAGGCCGAGCCTCGTCTTCTTCTTGGGCAGGCCGAGCATGATGTTCTCGAGCACCGTCATGTCCGGCACGAAGGCGAGTTCCTGATGGATGAAGCTCATGCCGAGCGCGCTCGCTTCATGCGGGGAAGCGATCGCCGCCGGCCTGCCCTCGATGGCGATCTCGCCCGAATCTGGCTGGGTCAGGCCCGCTAGAATCCGGATCAACGTCGACTTGCCGGCGCCGTTGGCCCCGACCAATCCGTGCACTTCGCCAGCCAGCACGGAGAGCGCAGCGCCGCGCAGCGCCTGCGCCCCTCCGTAGGACTTACTGATCGCATTCGCCACCACGAGCGGCGCCGCCGGCGCCGCCATCGATGTCGGGACAGGGTTCATGGACGAAGCGTGCAGGTTCCTATTTCATGGCGTCCGGATGCTTGGCGATGAAATCATCGATATTGTCCTTGGTGACGAGCACCGCGGACACCTCCACCGCCTTCGGCTTCCAGTCCGCGCCAGCCTTGCGGATCTCCGGCAGCAGTTTGATCATATTGTAGCCTTCTGTATAGCTGTCCTGCCAGGCGGTCGCGGTCATGAAGCCGTTCTTGATGTTTTCCAGCGCTTGCGCATTGCCGTTGACGCCAAAGACCTTGACGTCGTCACGGCTCTGCGCCCTGAGCGAGCCGATGGCGCCGATCGCCGGATCGTCCCAGCAGCCCCAGATGGCGAGGTTCTCCTGGCCTGCCGGATGCGAGGCAAGCCAGGCATTGGCGTATTGCGCGCCATCCTCGAAATAACCGGGGATGCGCACCTCGTTCTTGGTGACCTTGATGCCGGGATTGGCCTGCAGCGCCTTGTCGAGCTCGACCTCGCGGTTCCGGCAGACTTCGCCGGTATGATAGGTCAGCGCCAGGATGGAACCCTTGCCGCCCATCGTCTTCAGCATCAGATCGTCGACCGGCACCACCATCGGGCCGCCCGAGCCGTTGGTGGCGGCGACCGAGCTTCCAAGCCCACCGCCCCAGGTCACGACCGGGATATTGGCCGACTTGGCGGCCTGGAGCCCGGCCCCGATCGACGAATAAGGAAACACCATATCGACGATGGCCGCCGAGCCGCGTTGCGCGAAATTCTGGATCGCGGCGTTCGCCTGGTCGGCGCTGCCCGCCGCGTCGATAACGGAAACCTCCCAGCCGATCTCCTTGGCGGCCGCCTTGGCGCCGACGATGTAGCGGGCGTTATTCGCCTCGGTCGCCGAGATCGAGACAATGCCGACCAGCGGCGTGTCCGCCTGAGCGGGAACCACTCCGGCTGCAGCCGCCAATGCAGCCCCAATCATTATCCACTTCATGATCTCCTCCCTTGCAGTTGCGGCGCCTACCTCGCCGAACCGTTTCGCTAGATTAAGCAGACAGCGCGGGCAATCAAGCAAATTTTCGGTGATTTTAGCTGGACAAAGGCCATTTTGGCGACCAAAACTCAGCTAATCGATTAGTTGGGTTCGCTCGCCATGGCCACCATCAAGGACGTTGCCCGTACCGCCGGGGTATCGACGGCAACGGTGTCGGCGGTGATCAACGATTCCGCCTATGTGAGCGCGGAGTTGCGCGCCCGCGTCCTGTCCGCCGTCCGCGACCTCAATTATGCGCCCTCGCTCGCCGCGCGGAACCTGAAGCGCGGTCGCAGCCAGCTGATCGCCCTGGTCGTCGCCGATCTCGCCAACCCTTTCTTCTCGCGCGTCGTGTGGGCGGCGGAGGCGGCGGTCGCCGCCTGGGGCTATTCGCTCCTGATCTTCAACAGCGACGAGAAGCCGGACGTCGAGCGGCGCATTCTCGCCCGCGTGCGGACACTCTCCTGCGACGGGGTCATCCTGGTTCCGGTCGGCGATTCGACTGAGCATCTGCAGAACGATCCCGACGGCAAACCTATCCCGACGGTGTTGTTCGGCCGCACCGTCGCCGATGACAAGTCGGACACGGTGACGATCGACAACATATCGGCTGGCAGGCAGGCGACGGAATATCTGCTCGATCTCGGCCATACCCGCCTCGGCACGATTACCGGGCCACTGCATGTCACCACCGGGCGCGGCCGCCTCGACGGCATGCTGGCTGCGATGCGGTCGCGCGGACTGACGCTTGAATCGCGCTACATACGCTCGGGCGAGTTCCGCGAGGATGCCGCCTATTCGGTGGCGCGCAGCCTGTTGGAGCAGCCGGCGCGACCGACGGCGCTCTATGTCGCGAGCGGCCTGATGGCGCTCGGTGTGATGCGGGCAGTCGCGGATCTCGGGCTGCGCTGCCCCGGCGACATCTCCATCGCTTCCACAGATACCATCCCCGGCATCGGAGGCCTGCGTCCGCGCTTGACGCGCACCGAGCATCCGCTGGTCGACATGACCAACGAGGCGGTACGGCTCCTCGTCGACCAGATCAGGCGTGGCGGTCCTGTCGAGCGGCGCAACGTCGTCTTCCAGCCGTCGCTGGTGGTCGGCGACAGCTGCGCGCCGGTCGTGACGCAATCCGTGGCGCCGCTCTCATCCCCCGGCCCGGGTCAATGATCCCTGCGCCCGGCGACAGTATGCTCGGTTCATGCCAAGGGACAGACCGCGCCTTCACATCGCGCGGGCCCTGACTGTCAGTAGGTGATCTTCGGGTACCAGTCGGTGCCGCGGCCTTCCGGCGTCCAGTCCAGGACGTTCCACAGCATCATCAGGTCCGGCTCGGTTACCGGGTCCTTGCCCGGATCGGCCGACTCGAAGCCCAGCTCCGCACCCCAGAAGTGCCGGATGGTCCCGTCGCGCCGGGTGAAGATGTTCTCGGCGGCGGTGTCGGTCCCATCGTCCATGATGGCGTGGTAGTCCCGGCTGAAATTCCCGTTGACGTCCGCATAGAGCGGCAGGTTCTTCCAGCCACGCTCGACCTTGAAGGCGATCTGCCGCTCGATAGTCGAAAGGCCGACGACGGCAATGGCGATCCGCTGGCGGAGGTGATCGGCGTTGCCGTCCAGGCAGCTCAGCAACGCGGTGCACATCGGGCAAGGGCGCTGGCGCTTGGGGCCGTACATCCAATTGTAGACGAACAGGGTGTCCCTATCGCCGAAGAGCGCCTCGAAACCGACGGGATTGGCGCCGGCCACGCTGCTGGCTTCGCCCATGAACTGATAGTCGCCTTTCACCTCGCCGCCAGGCGGCAAGGCGCGACGCTGCGCGGCGACGCGCGCGATGTGGCGTTTGAGTTCGATCTCCTCGGCCAGCAGGGCCTCGCGCGCCTTGCGGTACTCGACGCTTTCGTTCGGCTGGCGGGCGCGGTTCTTGTGAGCGATCGCAGTGGCGGGTTGCAGGGCGTCGGCCATGACATCGTCTCCCAGTTCAAACTCTTTCAACTGGTCACCCCGCCTGAGGGTTCCGCGTGGATCGCTGCCGCGCGCGATGGACGGACCATCGCATTCTCACCCAAAGCGACTGCCGCTACAGAAATCAGATAGCACCCGACAACGACATACCGGTGCCCAATTTCATCCTCTGCCGTTCATCCAATCGAAGCCTCCTTGCTTGATCTCGCGGCTCGTAGCCGCGGCGCGAACCGGCCGCTGCCGGCGCCGAATTTCAATTCACCAGCGGTACCGTCCTCTCCGGCAGGAGCAGCCGACGTTCGAACTGCCACAGCAGGATCGGACACGCGGCAAGAGCGGCCGAGCCGAGGCCGAGGGCCGCGCCTGCGCCGCCAGTCCAAAGCGCAAGCCTGCCGCCGAGCCAAGGCGCGATCAGCATCGTGGCGTAGTAGACCGTGTAGAAGAGTCCCATTCCCAGCGCTCGTGTCGCCGGCGCCAGCACCCGCGCCGGCAGGCTCATGATCGATCCGGCCGGGAGTCCGCAGATGAGGCCGAGCGCAACCAACGTGGGCGGCACCGGCGTGCCCCGCCACAGCAGCGCAATCAGTGCAGCGAAAGCGAGGCTGCTTGCGGTGAGCAGCACATTGCGGCGGCTTCCCGCGCGGTCCGCGAGGTAGCCTCCGAGCGGAACCGACAGGGCCGCGAGCCACAGCACGATGCTGACGGCCGAGCCAGCGGCGGCGGTCGACCAGCCGCGCTCGACCAGCATCGACGGCGCGAAACTGAAGATCATGGCGAAGCCGACATTGTAGAAGGCCCATATCAAGCCTGCCAGCAGCACGGCCCAGACGGCGGGCGGCCCAAGCCGCGCGGCTTGCGCTGAAACCGCAGCGACGGACTGACCTGGCGGCCGGTAGAAAAACCCCACCAATGCCAGGGCTGCGCCGATAAGCGCCATGACCGCGATCTGCGCGCCGGCAATTCCGAGTTCAGCCTGGATCAGCGGCAGCGCGACGAGCGTGAGCGCGATGCCCAGCGGCCATGAGTTGATGAAGATCGCCATCGCGGTGGCGATCTGCCGACCCGCGAACCAGTCGACCATCATCTTGGTCATAAGCACGTTCAGCAGCACGCCGCCTGTGCCCGCGATCAGCCGGCCTGCGACCTGCACGCTCCATGAAGTCGAGCTGCAAAGCAGCGCCTCGCCCGCCAGCATCATGACCAATCCGGCAAGCACGGTCGCCTTGTCGCCAAAGCGCCGTCCGATCGCGCCGCCCGGGAGCGCCAGCGCGATGCCCGGCGCGAAATAGAGGCCTATGAGCACGCCGATGTCGGCGAGATCGGCGTTCAGTGTCTTCTCCAGTTCCGGCGCGACGGCCGCGATGCTCTGGAATTGCACCGCCATTGCGGTGCGGGCGACAAACAGGACCGCAAGGATCGTCCAGCGACTGCGCACGGTTCCTCCGCGAATTCCGGATTATCCAGGCCTGATATTCTGGTTCAATCGGAAGAAATTGGCCGGGTCGTACTGCTTCTTGATGGCGGCGAGGCGCGCATAATTGGCGCCGTAGGCATCACGCACGCGTTCGTCACCCTCATCGCCAAGATTGTTGGCATAGACGCCGCCAGTTGAGAATGGTCTGACCGCATTCCACAGGTCGCGCGCCCAGTCCATATTTGCCGCGTCGTCGGCCGGGTCGTCCCAGATCGCGATCGGGAAGCAGTCAAGCGCCGCATCGCGGTTGGCGTAGGGCGAGTGCGACGCGGGCACGCGGGCGATCGCGCCGCCGACCTGCTGGAAAACCAGCAGGGCGGAGCGATTGGGAGCCCTAGCGTAAGCGTCGAGCAGCGCCTCGATCGCACCATCGCCGATCTCGCGCATGAACTGCGCTTTCCAATAATAGCGTCGCCCGCGTGGAAAGAGGCGGTCGCCCGCCGATTGGATCTGGAGATAAGGAATTGCTTGAAGGCGACTGTCGATGGGGGATCCGAATTTCATCAGCGGCGCGATGACAGCTTCGCCTGCTTCGGGCGACCCGACATAGCAGGCCGAGATGCTGAAGGCACGTTCGCCGGAGGGCAGCGTGACGAGCGCGGCATCGACGCTCACCTCGTCCAGCGCGTCACGGGAGAACTTGTCGTAAAATCGCATGGCCTCGCGCGCATGACCGTAGTCATGAAGCACCGAGCCCACGAGAAGCGCCGGGCCGAGCGGGTGCAGCCGGTATTCGAACGCTGTCACGATGCCGAAATTGCCGCCGCCGCCGTGCAAGGCCCAGAACAGGTCGGGGTGCTCGCTGGCGCTTGTCCGCAACAACCGTCCGTCGGCGGTGACGATGTCAGCCGCGATCAGGTTATCGCAGCTCAGGCCGTGCTTTCGCCCGAGCTTGCCGATGCCGCCACCCAGCGTGAGGCCGGCAATGCCGGTGTCGCTGTTCACGCCCATGGTCGTGGCCAGGCCGTGCGCCTGTGTGGCGGCATCGAACTCGCCAAGGGTCAGGCCGACTTCGGCCCTGGCGATGCGACGCTCCGGATCGACGGCGATCTTCTTCATGCGCGATAGATCGATCACCATCCCGTCGTCGCAGACCGACAGGCCGGCGACGTTATGGCCGCCGCTGCGAACGGCGACGAGACAGCCTTGCGACCTGGCATGGGTCACGGCATGGATGACATCATCGGCATTGGCGCAAAAGACGATTGCGGCCGGCCGTTTGTCGATAGCCCCGTTCCAGACCCTGCGCGCCTGGTCGTAGCCGGCGTCCGTCGGCGATATCACTTCGCCTTCTATGCCCTGTCGTAGCCGTTCGATCGCCGCATTCGAGAAATTGGATCGGCTCGACAACACGCCGGTCTGTTGCGGAAACTCCATCGTCGCCGTCCCCGGTTCCAACCGGACCACGGTCTCACAGGGCCCGGCTTTCTGCAAAAGCGAAATTCTTAGCGACTGGATGAGCGGAATTCATCTACACTGCCGGCATGAGGAACAGTCCGCCGCTCCGCGCCCTGCATGCCTTCGAGGCCGCCGCCCGGCACGGCAGCTTCAAGGCCGCGGCGGTGGAGCTCGGCGTGACGCCGACGGCGATCAGCCACCAGGTCCGCCTGCTGGAAGAGATATGCGACCGCAAGCTGTTCCAGCGCCGGCCGCGCCCGCTTGCGCTCACCAGCGCGGGAGCGCGGTTGTTCCCGATCGTCCGCAATGGCTTCGATCTTCTCGCCGGTTCCCTTGCCGCGGTCGCCGAGCCCGATGTCCAGGCGCCATTGCGGGTGACAAGTCCGAACGCCTTCGCCAGCCGATGGCTGGTGCCTCGTTTGCCGAAGTGGCGGCAGGCCAACCCGGCCGTGCCGCTGGAGATCATCGGGACGGACGCGCTGCTCGATCTGCGCGCCGGCGCCGCGGATGTGGCGATCCGCTACACACGGCGCCCGCCTGTGGGCTTTGCCGGGCAAGAGCTGTGCCGCGATTCCTTCTTTCCCGTTTGCAGTCCAGGCTTGCTGGCCGGCGATGGACGCCCGATCGAGCGCGCCGCCGATCTCCTGCGCTATCCGTTGATCCATTTCGACTGGATGAACCGGGATCCGGACGCTCCCACCTGGCGCCGATGGCTGGCGACGGCCCGTTCGATCGATCCGGAACTGATCCCGGACAAAGCCTGGGATTTGAGCTTCCGCGAGGAACTGCATGCGATCGATGCGGTCGTCGCCGGGCAAGGCATTGCGATCTTGAGCGACGTCGTGGTCGGCCGCGAGCTGGAAAACGGCTCGCTCGTCAAAGCGCATCCAATGTCGCTGCCGGGCTACAGCTTCTATGTCGTATGGATGCAGCACAGTCCGCGATCGGCGGTGATGGAAACCTTCCTGGCGTGGATGAGGACCGTATCGTGAGGTTGTCGACCCGTCGCGCCGGATGCTGGGCTCTCGAATGGAGCGCGGGCAATGGAAGCGATATTCTATGTGGCCACCGCATTTGCGCAGAGTAGACAGGCAGCGGCATCTTACTTGAATTCAAACAGTTCAATCAGGTTACCCGATGGATCTTTCAGAAGCCTGGCTCGACCAGCCCCCGCTTCGCTGATTGCCCCTCTAAATTCGGCACCACCGGCGTTCAACCGGCTGATGAGACCGTCCAAGTCCTTCGTAACAATCATAAACCGGTTCCATCCACCAGGCTCTGGATCGCCGCCAGCAGTTCCTCCACTGCCCGCTCCTGGGGCGCTCAAGTAGAGCGTCAGATCATCACGTATAAGCGCTGCGAACTTGCCGGGATTGTGCATGTTCACCGAGAACCTGAGTTTATCGCGATAGAATTCGACCGATCCATCTATGTCCGTCACGATGTATCGGATGGATGCCATTTGCGCGCGCGCTCCGTCTTCACCACACGGGTCCATGTGCAAACGCGTAGATATCCGTGGCGTTCCAACGAGTACCAGACGATTATTCACTCTCGCTCGCGCATCGCGGCGGCGCTTGCCGCGTCCCAGCTCTCGTAAGGGCGGCGGAAGGTGGGGATGCGCTCGGCGACCGGCGGCAGCGGCGCGAACGGCTTGTGCGGCTCGGCCTGGTACCAGAAGGCGACCGACGAGATGTCATCGGCGCGCCGGTTGGCGTGGCCGTGCTCGATACTGACGCGGATGCGCTTCCGGAAGATCACCGGATCCTCGATATGCCAGCGGTAAAGCGTGACGGGCTCGGTCCAGTTCGGGCCGCCGGCGGCGATGATGCCGTGATAGGGCGCGGAATAATCCTGCGTCGGGCACCAGGCGGTGTTGAAATAGTCTTCCGTGCCGGTGCCGTGCAGTGTCGGCGGCCAGGCATCGTTGGCGCCGGCCGAACTCTCTGCGCGCGGCTCGATGAGTGCCGCCTTCGGGCCGATGCGCGGGTCGGGCTTGCGCACCGTGTCGGGCACCGAAAGGCCGGGTTCGCCGTCGATGAAGATCATGTCGTCGCCCTCGCCATACCAGTCCCACAGCGCGGAGCGGCGGCGCGAATAGACGCTGTAGAGCACGCCGACATAGTGGCCGCGGCCCTCGGCTTCGAGGATCGTGTAATTGTCCTTGCCGTCCGAGGTCTCGCCTCCGAACAGAAACTGCTCGTTGGTGAGGCCGGTCTCCGCCATGCCTTCGGGCCGCGCCTGGCGGTACTGCGCGTGGAAGCGCCCGAAGCCGTCCTCAAGCTGCTCATGCAGCTCGAGGTCGGCATAGTAGTAGAACAGGAGATCGTCCTCGGCCTCGTTGGTGATCGTCATCTTCATGCCGGCCGCGAACGGCATCGGGAAATAGCAATTGAAGGCCTTGCCGTCCTCGGGGCTTGCCTGCACGGGCAGGCTGGCGAAGTTTTTCGTGCCGGCGTGACCCATGCCGAAGAAGTCGCCGACCGGAGTCTCGACGCTTGGGTGCTCCTCGCCGTCCCAGTAGGCACGCAGCACGGTCTTGCGCAGAAAGCTTTCGCTCTTGCAGGCAAGCGTAGCCCAGATGTGGGTGACGATGCCGCCGCCTTGATATTCGGCGATAGTCACGGTCTGGCCCGGCTCGATGTGCAGGCGGTCGTCATTGCCGCCGGTGCGGTCGTAGCTGGAGAAGCGGCGCGTGCTTGCATCGCGCAGCTTGGCGAGGCCGCGCAGCGGCGAAAGTCCGGCTTGGGTCATCTGTCGTTCCTATGCTTGTTACTCACTTGAGGCCGCTGGTCTTGATGGATTCGGTGATCTGCCGCTGGAAGATCACGAACAGCACGAGCATTGGCAGCGCCACGATGGTCGAGGCGGCCATGACATAGTTCCAGGCGCCGGCGTACTGGCTCTTGAAATTGACGATCGCCACCTGCACGACCCAGAGATTGGTGTCGGAGGCGACGGTGAGCGGCCACAGGAAGGCGTTCCAGTTGGCGAGGAAGAACAGGATCGCCAGCGCCGCGAGGATCGGCCGGCTGAGCGGCAGCACGATCGACCAGTAGATGCGCCAGCGGCCGGCGCCGTCCATGATCGCGGCCTCCTCCAGCTCGCGCGGCAGCGAGAGATAGTATTGCCGAAGAAGGAAGATGCCGAAGGCGTTGAAGATTGAAGGCACGATCAGGCCGGCATAGGTGTTGATGAGGCCGAGCGCCTTCACCAGGATGAACAGCGGCACGATGATGACCGGCAGCGACACCAGGAAGGTCGAGAACATCGCAAGGAAAATGAAGTCGCGGCCGGGGAAATGGAGCCGCGCCAGCGCGTAGCCGGCCATGGAGTGGAAAAACAGCGCGACGATTGTAACGGTCGCCGACATGAAGAAGGAATTGGCGAGGTAGCGCAAGAACGGCACTTCGGTCAGCACGTAGAGGAAATTGCCGAGCGTCGGCGAGACCGGCAGGAAGTTCGGCGCGAACACTTCCGGCGCCGGCTTGAAGGCGATGACCAGCATCCAGACCAGCGGGAAAATGGTCATCAACGCAAGCACCGCCGAGATCAGCATCCACAGCAGGCGCAGGATGTGGGCGGAGCCGGCGGAATGCGCGCTAGTCATGGTCAAAACGCCCGCCGCGGGTGAGCGCGAACAACAACAGCGTGACCAGCATCAGCATCACGACGAGCAGCGAGGCCATCGCCGAGGCATAGCCGAAGGCGCCGAGTTGGAAGGCCTGCTTGTAGATGTAGACGATGAGCGCCGCGGTCGCGTTGACCGGGCCGCCATTGGTCATGACGTAGATCAGGTCGAAGACCTGGCCGCCGGCCGCCGCCATCACGATCGAGACCAGCAGGACGAAGAAGCTGGTCGGCCTGAGCAAAGGCAGCGTGATGTACCGGAAGCTGGTGACCGGCCCGGCGCCGTCGATCTTCGCCGCCTCGTAATATTCGCGCGGAATATCCTGCAGGCCGCCGAGGAAGATCAGCATGTAAAAGCCCATCATGAACCACACGCTGACGGCCACCAGGGTGATCAGCGCCAGGTTCGGATCGCCGAGGAACGAGACCGGGCCCCAGCCGATCGCTGCGGCGAGCCGGCCGATCGCGCCGACCTTCTCGACAAGCAGGATCTGCCAGACCAGCGCCACCACGACCAGGCTCACCATCTGCGGGGCGAAGAACATCGCGCGGATCACGGTCGCGAAGCGGCCGCCGCGTTGGACGAGCAGCGCCAGGCCGAGGCCCGAGACATAGAGCGCCGGAACCAGCATGACGGCATAGAGCACTGTGACCCTGAGCGCGGACCAGAACAGCGGGTCGTGCCACATGCTCGCGTAATTCTTGAAGGCGACGAACTTGTAGGAGCCGAAGCCGTCGACCTCGAAAAAGCCGATGCCGAGCGCAAGCAGCATCGGCAGGCCGACGAAGACGAGCAGCCCCAGCGCATCCGGCAGCACGAACAGATATCCGGCCAGCCAATCGCGGCGGCGTGTGCGCGAGGCCGCCGCGTGTTCTTCCGCAGCGGCTGAGCTTAGGGTGGTGGCGGAGTAGGTCATGTTGTGCCGGCCGTTTTCTGCGACCCCTCCCTTGCCTGCAACGCAAGCGAGGGGTCTCCGATGCATTCTCCTGGATGCCCTAGAGTATAGGGGCTCCCGAGTAGCTGGCGAGGAAGGCGTCGAGCTGCTGGCTGGCGGCCGTCGCTGTCTGCTGCGGGTCGGCGCCGCCCAACTGCGCGGCCTGGATGGCATCCGAGATGATCTTGTAGACTTCAGGCGGCACGCGCGGCTCGGCGCGGGTGCCGGGATGGACCTCCTTGGAGAAGACGCCCATCTTGCCGTTGGTGAAGGCGGCGCCGCCAGCCGCAAGCGCGCTGTTGCGCGGCGGCATGTCGCTCTTGGCCACCGTGCACCAGTCGACGACCCGCTGGACCGAGTCCTGATCCTTCGAGGCGAGCGCCCAGGCGCAGAATCGTGCAGCCGCTTCCGGGTTCTTGCCCTTGGCGTTGGCGACGAAGGCCCAGCCGCCGCCGACCGTCACATATTTGCCGTTGGCGGGCGTCGGCAGCTTGAAGATGCCGTAGGGCATGTTCTTGGCGTTGTTGTCCATCGCCGAGATGCCCCAGATGCCGACATTCTGCATGGCGCAATAGCCGGAGCCGAGATTGGCGGCGATGTCGAAGCCGCCGCTCAGCACCTGGCGCGGCGCCGCGCCCGATTTGATGGCGTCCTGCCAGAGCTTCAGCGCCTGGACGGTCGCCGGCGAATCGAAGGCGCTCTTGCCGTCCTTGCCTTGGAACTCGCCGCCGCCCTGCCATAGGAAGGGATACCAGGTGAAATTCTGGTAATAGCCTGGCGTCGTCTCGAACAGCACGCCGTAGCGGTTAGGCGTGGTCAGCTTCTTGGCTACCTCCAGCAACTCGTCCCAGGTCTTGGGCACGTCGTTCTCGTTGAGCCCCGCCTCCTCGAAGGCCTTCACCGAATAGTAAAAGGCCATCGGCTCGACCTCCATCGGCACGCCGTAGATCTTGCCGTCGACCATGCGATTGGCGATCACGCTCTCCGGGAAATCGGCCTTTGCCACATCGTCGATGTAAGGCGTCAGGTCCGCGAGCACGCCGCCATTGTAGTAGCGCAGGAAGTCGCCGGGGCTGATGATGAAGATGTCGGGGCCTTCACCGGAAGCGAACGCGGTGGAGAGCTTCGAGCCGTTCATGTACTCGCTGTTGGTCACATATTCGAGCTCGACCTTGACGTCATGGCTGGCGTTCCAGCCCGCCACCATGTCCTCGAACCATTTCACCTGCGGCTTCACGTCGCCGCCCGGCGCGTAGAATTGCCAGAATTTCAGCGCCGCGCCTTGGGCGCGCGCCGTGCGATTGATGAAGGGCAAGGTAATGCCGCCAGCAAGGGCCGCGCCGCCTTGCAGGACGCGGCGGCGGGTAAGGCCGGATAGCATTGGCGAAGTCGGTCGATCAGTCATGGTTTCCTCCCTGTTGATCGTCTCTGGTGAACTTTTGGCGGAGTGGCTTCCCGCTGGCTTCGATCTCCTCACGCCGTGTCGAAGGGGTGGAGGAAGGACGGCACCGTTACAGTGCGCGGCTCGCCCACGTAGGCGCCCGAAAGTCTTTCGAGCAGCATCCGCGTCGCTTCCCCCGCGAGGTTGGCCGGGCTGTTGCCGACGCGCGTAAGGCGCGGCCGCACATATTCGAGTTGCGGCAGGTCCTCGAACACCGCCACGGCAATGTCGCGGGGTACGACGATGCCGCGGTCGTGGAATGCGGCCAGCGCGCCCGCCGCCATCAGATAGTTGGCGAAGAAGATGGCGCTCGGCAGCGGATCGCTATGCTGTTCCAGCAGCCAGGCGACCGCTTCGACACCGGAGGGTGGTAGATAGGAGCCGGTGAAACGCAGGTCGGCCAGGGGCGGCGCCCCATTGTCGGCAAGCCCTTTCTCGAAACCGTCGGCACGCTCCATCGCCTCGCGGAACGAGGTCGGCCCCGTGACGTAGGCGACGCGCCGATGACCTTTGCGCGCCAGGTATTCGCCCATCAGATAACCACCGCCATGGTCATCCAGCCTGACGCTGTCGACCGAGCGGTTGGGCAGATCACCAATGAACACAGTGGGAATGTCGATACCGATCAATGTGTCATGCATGCCATGCAGCGCGAAGTCGCCGACGATCAGCCCATCGACCCGGCGGTGCCGGATCTGGCGCAGATATTCATGACCATGCTCCTGGCTATGGCCGCCGGGCACATCGGTGTTGAAGATCAGCATGTCTAGGCCGACAGCCTCAAGCTCGGACTGCGCGGTCTTGACCATCTCCGGATAGAACGGGTTGCGGATATCCGGAATGAGCATGGCGACCGTGTTGGTGCGCCCGGTTCGCAGGCTCCGCGCCTGCGGATTGGGCGAATAGCCAAGCTCCGCGATCGCCTTCTCGACGCGCTCGCGCAGCGACTTCGACACGCGATCGGCATGGTTGATCACATGCGAAACGGTCGTCCGCGACACGCCTGCCCGCTCGGCAACTTTGGAGATCGTGCTCATGGAACGGCATGATTATGCCATGTGAATGCATTTGCAAATCGATTTTTTGAGAAAATTGAAGCAGCGCAGGCGCGGAACCGGTTAAAGGCTGCGCCGTGCGGCTCGCCATTTCAGATCATGTGGACGGCCAGTGGAAACTCAGACGGGACAATGCCTTCCGGGAAGGGGCAGGGCCAAGCATCGTCGACGTTCTCGACAGGTCGTAAAGAACGATGGCATCGATGCTCAGTCTCGCTGAGCGCGCGCCTTCCCGTTCGCGCCGTCGAGCAGCGCGATCAATCCCTTGAGGATCTCGATCGGCGCCGGCGGACAGCCCGGAATGTGCAGGTCGACCGGCACGACGTCCGACACGCCGCCGACGACGGCATAGCTGCCGGCGAAGCAGCCGCCGTCCTTGGCGCAGTCGCCGAGCGCGACCACCCATTTCGGATCAGGCGTCGCGTCAAAGGTCCGCTTCAGCGCCTCGCGCATGTTCTTCGTGACCGGCCCGGTGACCAAAAGCACGTCGGCATGGCGCGGCGATGCCACGAAGCGGAAGCCAAAGCGCTCGATGTCGTAGAAGGCGTTGTTGAGCGCGTGCATTTCGAGCTCGCAGCCATTGCAGGAACCGGCGTCGACCGCGCGGATCGACAGGCTCCGGCCAAGCCGCTTGCGGGCAACGCCGTCAAGCGCGCGCGCCAGCTCGTCTACGGCCGCGTCGCTGACTTGCGGCGGACGCTCGGTCAGCGGCGGGCGGATCAGGCTTTCGAAGAGCAGTTTTCGCATGATGGCATGCCTATTGTTTGACCATGATTTTTTCCGAAAAACCGGCCTCCACTTTTCGGAATCATGGTCTAGAGATCGTGGCCGGAATAGGAGCAGTTGAACGATTTGTTGCAGATCGGGAAGTCGGCGATGATGTTGCCCTCGATCGCCGCTTCCAGCAGCGGCCACTGGAACCATGAGGGGTCGCGCAGGTGGCAGCGCTCGATCAAGCCGTCCGCGCCGATACGCAGCCAGACCAGTATGTCGCCGCGAAAACCCTCGACCAGCGCCATGCCCTCGTGCGGTCCATCCACGGCATTGCCCGCCGTGGCGACGTCGACGCCGATCGGTCCGGCGGGCAGCCGCCCGAGAATCTGCTCGACCAGCGACAGGCTCTGCTCGACCTCGCGCACGCGGATCCAGACGCGCGCATTGACGTCGCCCTCCTGCAGCACCGGCACATCGAAGGCGAGCTCGTCGTAAGGCGCGTAGCCTGGGGTGCGCCGCGCATCGAAATTGCGGCCCGACGCCCGCCCGACATAGCCGCCGGCGGCATATTGCCGGGCAAGCTCGACCTTGAGCCGGCCGGTCGCCACCGTGCGGTCCTGCAGCGAGGCGGTGTTGTCGTAGAGTTCCACCAGATGCGGGAAGCGCTGCCTGATCTCCGCGACCAGCGATCGGATGGCGCTGGTCCCCGCCTCGTCCAGATCGCTTGCCGTGCCGCCGGGCAGGATGCGGTCGCGCATCAGGCGATGGCCGAAGGCCGCGTCGGCGGTGCGCAGCACGCGCTCGCGCAGCACGCCGCAATGCGCATGCATGATCGCGAAAGCGGCGTCGTTGCAGATGGCGCCGATATCGCCGAGGTGATTGGCGAGGCGCTCCAGCTCGGCCATCAGCGCCCGCAGCCATATCGCGCGCGGCGGTGGCGTGACGCCGAGCGCCGCCTCCACCGCGCGGGCAAAGGCCAGCGAATAGGCGACCGTGCTGTCGCCTGAAATGCGGCCTGCAAGTCTTGCGGCACGGTCGATGGAAGCGCCTGCCATCAGGCCTTCAATGCCCTTGTGCACATAGCCCAGCCGTTCTTCCAGTCGCACCACCGTTTCGCCGCCGGCCGTGAAGCGGAAATGTCCGGGCTCGATGATGCCGGCATGCACGGGCCCGACCGCAACCTGGTGGAGGCTTTCGCCCTCGGCCGCCAGGAACCGGTAGGAGGCAGCGGCCGCCGGTCCCCCGGGCTGCGTCGCCAGCGGATGGCTGATGCCCCATTGGCCGTGGTCGAGCCAGCGGCGGGTATCGGGCAGGCCCTGCGGCGCCAGGCCGAAGAGGTCCGCCGCGGCGCGTTCCAGCCGCAGCGCCGGCGGATGGCACTGGCTGACCGAAGGGTAGCGGCCGCCGCGGCAATCCAGGCTGATCACGCCGATGTTCAGCGCTTCGTCGAGGAGCGCCATGTGCACTTTGTCCGGCTCCCCCCACAGGCCGAGCAGGCTCCAGCGGCCGTCGGCCAGCTGCTCGACGGCAAGGTTCCAGACCTTGGGGGCCACCACGGCGCGCCGCCAGGGCGCGTGATGCTCGACCTGCCGATCGGCCTCGATGAGATCGGCGAGTGCTGGCACGCGTTTCCTCACCATGCGGCTTACCCCAGTATACCGGCGACATGCTGGAACCACGCGACCAACGGCGCCGGCAGATAGATGCCGGCGGCAAACACCAGAGCGAGGTGCGAATACATCGGCACGTAGGACGCTTCGACCGGCGCCATGCCGCCGCGCGGCTCGCCGAAGGCGACGCCGGTCAGCCGCAGCAACAGCGCCCCGAAGGCGATGAGCAGCCCGAACACCAGCGGGATCGCCAGCCACGGATGCCTGGCGAAGGTCGAGCTGACGACCAGGAATTCACTCATGAAGATGCCGAGCGGCGGCAGGCCGGCTATTGCCACGACACCGATGACGAGCGCCCAGCCAAGCCCCGGATGGCTTTCGGTCAGCCCCCTGATCTCGGAAATCTTCTGCGTGCCCTTGACCTGCGCGATATGGCCGACGGCGAAGAAGATCGCCGATTTGGTCAGGCTGTGCATGACCATGTGCAGCAGGCCGGCGAAGTTGGCGAGCGGGCCGCCCATGCCGAAGGCAAAGACGATGATGCCCATATGCTCGATCGACGAATAGGCGAACAGGCGTTTGATGTCGCGGCGGCGGTAGAGCATGAAGGCCGCGAAGATGAGCGAGGTCAGCCCCATCGTGACCATCAGCGGTCCAGGGCCGATCGCCTGCGGGTTCGCCGCGAGCAAAAGCTTGAAGCGCAATACCGCGTAGAGCGCGACGTTGAGCAGCAGGCCCGACAGCACCGCCGAGATCGGCGTCGGGCCTTCGGCATGCGCATCGGGCAGCCAGGCGTGCAGGGGTGCGAGCCCGACCTTGGTGCCATAACCGAGCAGCAGGAAGATGAAGGCGACGCTGAGCAGGGCCGGATCGAAATGCGCTGCCTTCTCGATCAGCACCGACCAGACCATGGCGTTGGTGCCCTCGCCGACGACCGGCTGCGCGGCCATGTAGACGAGGATGGTGCCGAACAGCGCGAGCGCGATGCCGACGCTGCCGAGGATGAAATACTTCCACGCCGCCTCCAGCGCCTCATGCGTGCGGTAGATGCCGACCATCAGCACCGTGGTCAGCGTGGCGAGCTCCACCGCGACCCACATCAGGCCGATATTGTTCGACACGAAGGCCAGGTTCATGCCGAACATCATGATCTGGTACATCGCGTGGTAGAACCGCAGGTTTGGCGCGGTCAGCCTGCCGGTTTCCAGCTCATGCCCGATATAGGACGCGCTGAACACGCTGGTGGTGAAGCCGACGAATGTGTTGAGCACGATGAAGACGATGTTGAGGTCGTCGATCAGCAGATATTGTCCCGGCGCCGGCCGTTCCGTGACGAACAGCGACAGCGCCGCAAGCAAGGTGAGCAGGCTGGCCGCGACGTTGACGACCGCCGTCATGCGGTAGTTAGGCATTGTCGCCAGGACAGCCGCGGCAGCCGCCGGGATAAAAAGGATCGCGGCCACGGCGTCGAAGGAAAACCCGGTCACCGGCGTTCTCCCCGGTAGTCGTCGAGCGCGCCGACATCGACCGAATCGAACCGTTCCCGGATGCGGAACAGGAAGACGCCGATGACGATGAAGGCGATCAGGATTGAGAAGGCGACGCTGATCTCGACCACCAGCGGCATGCCCTTGGCGCCGGTAGCTGCCAGCACCAGGCCGTTCTCCAGCGACATGAAGCCGACGACCTGGCTGACGGCATTGCGGCGGGTGACCATCACCAGCAGTCCCAGCAAGATGATCGACAGCGCGAAGGCCAGGTCCTCCCGGGCCAGCGGGTCGGCCTCGGGCGTCACCCGAAGCATCAGCACCATGGACAGTGTCACCAGCCCGATGCCCGCCAGCATGGTCGGGCCGATGCCGACGGCGGTCTCGATGTCGCGGTGGATGCCGAGCCGCTGGATAATGCGATGCAGCCCGACCGGAATGACGATCGCCTTGAAGACCAGCGCGATCCCGGCGGTGATGTAGAGATGATGCGCGTCCTGGATATAGGCCTGCCAGGCCACCGACAGCGCAAGCACGACAGCATGCAGCGCAAAGACGTTGATCAGCGCGAACAGGCGGTCCTGGTAGAGCATCATGAAGGAGATCAGCACCAGGCTGCCGGCGAGCAGATGGGCGATGTCGAAGGTGAGACCGCTCATCACAGGCTCCGCGAGACGAACAGCAAAAGCGTGCCGAGCAGCGCCAGCATCAGCGCCGCGCCGAGGAAGTCCGGCACGCGGAAGACACGCATCTTGGCGACCGCCGTCTCGAACACGGCAAGCAGGATGGCAAGCACCGCGAGCTTGCCGAGATAGGCGGCTGCGCCGATGGCAAGCGATCTCGGCCCGGTCGCCGCGCTCTCCAGCCCCCAGGGCAGGAAAACGCAGGAGATCAGCGACATGTAGAGCAGCAGCTTGAGGAAGCTGGCGAGCTCGATCATCGCCAGATGGCGGCCGGAATATTCCAGGATCATCGCCTCATGCACCATGGTGAGCTCCAGATGCGTGGCCGGATTGTCGACCGGTACGCGCGCATTCTCGGCGACCGCCACCATCACCAGGGCGATCAGCGACATGCCGAGCGACACCCGCAATCCGACCTGCGGCGAGCCCATGAAGGCGGCGACCGTCGAAAGCTGCGTGGCGCCGGCGACGAGCGCCAGGCTGAATACGATGAGCAGCATCGCCGGTTCGGCCAGCGATGCGATCATCACTTCGCGGCTGGCGCCGATGCCGCCGAAGCTGGTGCCGACATCCATCCCGGCCAGCGCCTGGAAGAAGCGCGCGCTGCCGAGCAGCGCCACGATGACGATGAGGTCGGCGGCCCAGCTGAATTCGAGGCCGGTGGCGAATGTCGGGACGAGCGCCGCCGCTACCCAGGTGGCGGCGAAGATCAGGTAGGGCGTCACGCGGAACAGCCAGGACGCGTTGTCGGCCAGCACGACCTCCTTGCGCATCAGCCTGACGAGATCGCGATAGGGCTGGATCACCGAGGGCCCCTGCCGCCTCACAAGCCTTGCCTTCACCTTGCGCACGAAGCCGATCAAAAGCGGTGCCAGCAGAAGCACCGACAGCATCTGCGCGCCCTGCACGGCCAGATCGAAGATCACGGCCATAGCGCAAGCACCAGGAGCAGGATGACGAGGTAGAGGAAGACCAGCGTCAGGTAGCGGCGGATGGTCAGGAACTGCAGGTGGTTCAGCCGCTCGGTGGCGAAATCGATCGCGCCGGTGATCGGCTGGTAGAAAATCTCCCAGGTCACATCGTGCATATCCACCTTGAGGCGGGCCGGCTCGAGGGCGCCCGGCGCCGGCATTTCCACCGTCTCGCGGGCGCGGAAGGCGAAGCCGCCGAAGACGCGGCGAATGGGCTGCGCGAAGCTGACGGCCGTGTATTGCGCGGCCGGCACCGCATCCGCGAAGCCACATCCCCATGCAATGCCCCGGCGCAGCGCATGCGAGGCAAAGCGGTGAATGAAGAAGGCCGCGAGCGATGCCGAGATGGCGATGAAGACGAACACCAGCAGGCCGTTATAGGAGCTGCGGCTCTCGGCGATCGGCACGATCGACAGCCACGGCTCAGCCATCTGCACCGGCATGCGGTCGCCGATGAGCGAAAGCGTCACCGGCGACAGGCCGTCGATGACGAAGCCGGGCAGAATGCCGGCGAGCAGGCAGAAGGCGGCAAGCAAGGCCATCGCCGCCAGCGACCAGCGGTCGACCTCATGCGCCCGTTCCACCGCCGCCGACCGCGCCCGGCCAAGGAAAGTGATGCCGAATGCCTTCACGAAGCAGGCCGCTGCCAGCGCCGCCGACAGCGCCAGCATGCCGCCGACCGCGGGCACGATAACTTTCAGCCCCCATTGCGGCAGCTCGGGGCTCAGCAATATCGCCTGGAAGACCAGCCATTCGGAGGCGAAGCCGTTGAAGGGCGGCAGCGCAGAGATCGAGACGCAGCCGACGAGGAAGACGAAGCTGGTCACCGGCAGGCGGTGGATGAGGCCACCCAGCTTTTCCATGTCGCGTTCCCCCGTCGCCGACAGCACGGCGCCGGCGCCGAAGAACAGCAGGCTCTTGAAGAAGGAGTGGTTCAGCACGTGGAACAGCGCCGCGGTGAAGGCCAGCGCCGCCGCCGACGGCATGGCGTTCGCCTTGAAGGCCAGTGCTAGGCCGAGGCTGGCAAAGATGACGCCGATATTCTCGATGGTCGAATAGGCAAGCAGCCGCTTGAGGTCTTTTTCCATCAGCGCGTGGAGGATGCCCAGCACCGCCGTCACGCCGCCGATGAGCAGCACGGCAATGCCCGACCACCATGCCGGCTCGCCAAGCAGGTCAAACACCACGCGGATGAAGCCGTAGATGGCGACCTTCGTCATGATGCCGCTCATCAGCGCCGAGACGTGGCTGGGTGCTGCCGGATGGGCAAGCGGCAGCCAGGCATGCAGCGGCACCAAGCCCGCCTTTGAGCCGGCACCAAGCAGCATGAGAACCAGCACCGCGCCGGCCGCGAACCGGTCGGGATGCGCCGTCCGCATCGCGTCGAACGCATAGGTTCCCGCGGGCCCCGCCAGCAGGCCGAAGGCAAGCAGCAGCGCCATCGTGCCGAAGCTTGCCATCACCAGGTAGATGGTGCCTGCCCGCCGGTTGGCCTCGTCGCGGTGATGCGCCATGACCAGCGCCCAGGAGGCGAGCGACATGAACTCCCAGGACAAGAGGAAGCTGAAGGCGTCGTTGGCCAGTACCACGAGGTTCATGCCGGCGAGGAATGCCGGATAGAACGGCAGCACGCGATGCGGCTCGGATTCGTGCCGGCCGTAGCCTAGACCGTAGAGGCTGGTGATTGCGCCGCCCAGGTTGACGACGACGAGAAAGAACGCCGACAGGCCGTCGAGACGGAACCGTGCGCCGGTCCAGGGCAGGCCGAGCGGCAAGGTTATGGCGGACACCTCGCCGGGATTGCCGGCAAGATGACCGGCAACGGCCACCAGCAGGGCGGCTGAAATGACAAGCGCGGCGCCATAGACCAGACGCGTCGCGGCGGCATGCCGGCTGACGGCCGCGGCCAATATGGCTGTTCCCAGAAGCGCGGCAGGGCCGCACAGCAGAAGGGCGACGGTCGAATTCACGGCAGGCTCCCGCCGGGTTCGACATGGTCGCCGTCGGCTCCGGGCGCCTTGGCCGGATCGACGCCGGCCTTCAGCCGCACGCCGCGCCCGCCGCCCTGGCTGGCCGCGCCTTCCCCGATCAGTTCTATGCCGGCCACCTCGAGCGCCGCGATCAGCTTCATCAGCGAATCGACATTGCCCCGGATGATCGAGCTGCTGGCTTCCATGCGCTGGATCGTCGGCACCGACAGGCCGGACAATTCGGCAAGCCTGCGTTGATCGATGCCAAGCAGCGATCTTGCTGCGCGCAATTGCGGTGCGGTTATCACCGACGACTCTCTGGTTCAGTTCTGAGATATGAGGTCTCGGTGGTTTAACCTACATAAAAAGGTTCTATCGTCAAGGATTGATGTTTAAAACATCTATGTTGATGGCGACGCGGCAGCCGGTCGTGACGATCGATTGCCAATGGCTGTGCCGAGGCCCGCATCGCGGAAATCGTCAGACAGGCCATCAGGCCGAACTTACCTACCGGTGGCTGGTTCCCCGACACAGGGATTTTGAAAGCCGGCCCAACCTCGTCATTCTATGGCGAAGCAAGGAGCGAAGCGACGCGGCGCAGACCATAGAATCCATGCCGTGACTTGGAAGCGCCGCCACGGTGCAGAATTTTGCTCCGTTGCGCTCCTTGGCGAAAGCAACGGCATGGATTCTAGGGTCTTCGCGACGGAGCTTCGCTCCTGCTCCGCCCTAGAATGACGATCGCGATGGGCGTTTCGGCCAATCTCCAAGGCATGCTGCCTGCCAATGCAAACAGAGCCGACCGGTCAATTCCTGTGCAGTGCCACTAGGGCAATTCTGGGAAAAGTGCGGCGGTTGGGCTCGGCGACCTCCGCAATTGCGTCAGAACAAAAGAGCCATGCTCGGTCCGCTCACGGTTTCCCTGCTCCGCCGAGCCGCCGGTCGAGCCAGACCAGCACTTCCCCGGCCACGACGAAGCCAAGTGCGATCAGGGCGCTGTTGGTCAGGGTTTGCGCCCAGCCGATCCGGGCGATATCGATGAACGGATAGGGATAACGCCCTTCGAAAGACCCGCGAGCCAGGGCGTAGGCGAGATAGCCGAGCGGGTAGAGAGCCCATAGAAGCGGCGCGTAGCGGTTCAGCGTTCCCTTGCGGACGAAGGCCAGCCAGAAGACGGTGGTCAGTGCCGGCGTCACCCGGTGTAGCAGGATATTGGCGAACTGCGAGCCGCCGGTCAGCTCCTTCAGGCCCTGCAGCAACAGGCCATAGACGACGCCGACGAGCAGGATGTTGAGCAAGGTCGCTCCGAGCAGCCAGGTCGTCGCGAACCGCGCCTTCGCCGCGACGCCAGTGAACACGACCGCGACCAGAAGATTGGTGGTGATCGTGAAATAACCGAACAGCCTCCACAGCACGCCGGGCCACGATGCCGGCCCGTCGGCGAGGGCATGGAAATGCACGCCTATCCCGATCCAGGCCGCCAGTGCGATAAGTGTCGCGAAGAGCCGCGCCGGGACGCCGTGCGTTTCGAGATCAACCTGCGTCATGACCTCGTGTCCGTTCCGCTCCAATACGGATTTATAATGCGTGTCGCCCAAAAGTGCGCAGCGGTTTTGAGAGAACGACATGCATCAAAACAAAGACTAGACGCGTCCGTGGCGAGAGCAAACTCGGCCCGGATCCCGTCATGCCCGCTCGCCGGGGACGACGAGGATTTCGGCCTCCGCGACGCAGTACGGCGCGTGCCGGAAATCGCGGATGCGGACGACTTCATCATCCCGCCATCCGATCAGCATGAAGCCGCGCACCGCATTGTCCGCCTGCGGATTGCGGATCAGGATCGCCGGCTGCGCCTCGACAAAGCCGAGCGACAAGGCCCAGTCGCTGATACGGTCGTAGTTGCCGAAATAGGTCGAGGCTTCCTTCTTGCCGCGCAAGCGGGTCCGGTTGACGACGTCGACCTGGACGTCCTCGGCGATCAGCGCCCTGACGCCATCGAAATCGCGAGCGTTGAACAGGTCGATATAGCGGCGCAGCCGGCGCTCTTCCTCCGGATCGAGCTTCGGCATGGTCACGTCGTCCGGCGCCGTCGCCAATGCCTTCAACTCCGCCCGGCCGCGATGCAGCGCCGCCTTGGTGGCGGCGAGCGTTGCGCCCGTCACCGCGCAGGTCTCGAACAGGCTGAGACCGAGCACATCGACCAGGATGACGGCGCTGCGCTGCGCCGGCGTCAACCGCATGAAGCTGCGCAGGCTCGTTGCCGCCGCCAGTCTTGCCTCCGCGCTGGCGGAGAGGTCCTCAACCGTTGTCATGTCGGCCTCGGTGATGCGGGAACGCTCCCGCTGGCGGCGGCGCAGATGGTCCTGCGCCGCGTTGTGGGCGATACGGAACAGCCATTGCTCGGGGCGTTCGACGAGAGCGCCGCCATCATGGGCGGCAAGCGCCTTCACCACCGCATCCTGCACGATGTCCTCGCCCTCGATCGCCGAGCCGGCCATGCGCGCCGCGTAGCGGTGCAGTTTCGGGCGCAGGCCGACGAGCATGGCTTCAAGTTCCGCGCGGCCGAATTTTGCTGGGCTCATCGTCCTCGTTCTCTTGATCGCCGGCTCGTGGGCCATACCGTGCCCGAGTCAGGCCGGCACGGCTTCGTCGGCCTTGGCCAGCATACGATAATTGCCGACGATCTTCGCCGGCGACCTGGCAAGCGGCGTCGAACGCCGTTCGCCATGATTGGCGCCGAAGGCCTTGAAAGCGTCGTGTTCGGTGAGCGCCGAGCTGTCCTTGTCGTAGCCGACAATATGGACGAATTCGCCATTCTCCAGCTCCAGCACCAGATAGCGCACCGATTGCGGCTGCGTTTCATCCAGCGCCTCGAACACCTTCCCCACCAGCGCCCGGTTCTCGGCGATGCTGGCGTCCTTCACGCCGTAGCGGATGAGATTGTAGGTCATGGTCGTCTCCTGGTTGGTGGGTCTGCGTGAGGAAGACGTTCCGCATTGCCGAAAAGATTCTCACCGGCTGGCGAATCTTTTTGCTGGCCGACACCGTCTTAGACGCGTGGAGGCCGCACCCGCGGCTTCCACGATGAGGAGAGACATCCATGCATATCCAGTTTGCCGAACTCCCGGTGTTCGACCAGGATCGCGCCAGGGCGTTCTACACCGACAACCTTGCGTGCCACGTCATAGCCGACCAGTCGATGGGGGATGGCGGCTGGCGCTGGGTAGAGCTAGCGTTCCCCCACGCGGTCACCAACCTGCATTTCATCAAGCGCGCCGATACAGCGCCAAGCGCGGAGCCGGTGCTCGTCCTGGTCGACGATGATGTCGAGGCAAGGGTAGCATCGCTCAAGGCCAAAGGCGTCGAGATCATCACCGAGCCGCAGGAAGCGCCTTGGCAGCCAGGCCGCACCGTCGCCGAGCTCCGCGACAGCGAAGGCAACCGCATGATGTTGACCAGCCGGTAGCCGGCGGCATGCCCTGGCATTCGCCACCGCGTCCGCCGAATTCGCGACACAAGGCAATCGTGCGCGCGATTGTTTAACCCCCAAGCAGCTGCAGCTTACGGCAGGCGCGCCTCCTACCCTCTTGGCATCTTAGGCGACATTGCTCCTTATTGCCATCTCTGCATCGTCCAACGGATTCCGGTTTAGCAGGTGCCGTCGTTTCCGCTGAACGATTGGTGGAAGGCTCGTTGATAGGCAACGAGGCTTGCGGTTTACGAGGAACTTTCTTTGGCAGGACTTTTTTCCGTGGCGGCGCAGGTGCTTTGAACTTGGCAATTCGACTCTTTGCAATTTCGATGAATGCACCATTCGGGAATGCCGCTAGATAAGCACGATACATAGAGACATCGGATGTATCCTTGATCGATTTCCAAAATTCGAGTTCCGTCGCCGTGTTGAAATCTGGCTGATGGAGTTCTGATGGAAACTGACTGGACGCGGCATCTGGGTTGAATGAGAATCCCGGTTCTACCAAGGACGAGTTGCTCCAGGGTATCTGCCTCCCAGAAGTCACGTTCATGACGTCCAACCGGACGCGACGCATAAGAATTTCAATGTCGATCGAAGGAGTCTTTATGCGCTTCACAAGCGAGTCTGCAAAAGGGCTATGACTGGCGGCCCCATCGAGAGCCACATTGCCGGGCTGTGTTGCAAAGCCGATAAAGACTCCCCTGCCAGCATCCAAGGCTCCCAGCCCCGTTCCTATTGCAAGGCCGCGACTCTGACTCTGCCCACTTAATTGCTTAACGAAAGGATTGTCCCGACAGGCATCGAGAAGGACGATGGCGGTATTTTCCTCGACCGTCATGGCTGCGATGATATCTTGTAAGCGCTCTGCCTCTAGAGCCAAGTCCGCCGGACGCTGGAGGGCGGCATCGACAGGCAATAGGTAGTTCTCTCCGTTCGCTTGGAGCCCGTGTCCGGCATAGTAAAAAAGTGAGACGTCGCCCGGCTGCAAGTTTCGCCTGAATTTCGCGACGAGCTCCCTAAACGTCGACGCGTCAGCGTCCAGGCCAAGGGTGACCTCAAAACCCGTCTCCTCCAAAACTCCAGCGATCGCATTTGCATCATTCACTCCGTTGGTGAGCGATGGCGCATAACGATAGGCAGAGTTGCCGATGACAAGTGCATATCTGTGGCTGCGTTGGCCGATCTCGGCCTCACAGAATGCTGGTGTCGACAAGCCGCCCAGAAAAAGAAGGCACGCGCACAATAAGCAAATCTTGGACATTGCGACGGTCCCGAGTAGCCGAGAACATTAGCATCTGTTAAAGCGCGTTGGTACCGTATGAAACGGTCTTGCTCGCCGTGGGTCTCCGGGCTTCGTGACGCTTTTCGGTATCGCCTTCAAGGGATAATCAATCGCTGGAATGATGCCGGAGATGAGGTAGTTCGCGCTTCACGAGCTTGCGGCAACACCGCTCGATCATTCAGCGAACCGCCTTCGCCGCCGCCCTGCCTGCACTGCGGCCCGAGAAGATGCAGCCACCGAGGAAGGTGCCTTCCAGCGCCGCATAGCCATGCACGCCGCCGCCGCCGAAGCCGGCGACTTCGCCGACGGCATATAGCCCTGGCACGGGTTGCCCCTCGGCATCGAGCACGCGGCTGTCGAGATCGGTCTGCAGCCCGCCCAGCGTCTTGCGGGTGAGGATATTGAGCCGCACGGCGATCAGCGGGCCGTTCGCGGGATCGAGCATCCTGTGCGGCTTGGCGGTGCGGATCAGCCTGTCGCCGAGATAGGCGCGCGCGCCGCGCAGCGCGGTGATCTGGGCATCTTTCGAGAACGGATTGTCGAGCTGCCTGTCGCGGGCGCGGATCTCGCGCTCGACCTGCGTCACTTCCAACAGCGGTGCGCCGCCGGCCAGCGCGTTCATGCGTGCCACCAGCCCGGGAAGGTCGGCCTCGACGATGAAGTCCTCGCCCTTTTCCATGAAGGCTTTCACCGGGCCGGGAATGCCCGACGTGGCGCGTCCCAGCACCTGCCGCCAGCTTTTTCCGGTGAGGTCGGGGTTCTGTTCGGAGCCCGACAGCGCGAACTCCTTCTGGATGATCTTCCTGGTCAGGATGAACCAGGAATAGTCGAAGCCGGTGCTCATGATGTGGCTGAGCGTGGCTAAGGTGTCGAAGCCCGGATAAAGCGGCACCGGCAGCCGCCTGCCGCGCGCGTCGAGCCAGATCGAGGACGGCCCGGGCAGGATGCGGATCGCGTGATCGGTCCAGATCGGCGCCCAATTCTTGATACCCTCGACATAGTGCCACATGCGGTCGCGGTTGATGACCCTCCCGCCAGCCGCCTCGGTGATCGCCAGCATGCGGCCGTCGACATGGTCCGGCACGCCGGTGATCATCTGCTTGGGCGGCGCGCCGAGGCGCTGCGGCCAATTGCTGCGCACCAGCTCATGGTTGCCGCCGATGCCGCCCGAAGCGACGATCACCGCCTGCGCGCTGAGCGCGAACTCGCCGCTCACATCGCGCGCGCTCTTGCGGCCGCGCTCGACGCTGCTCGGCTCCAGCACATCGCCGCGCACGCCGGTGACGGTGTTGCCGGTGCGGACAATCTCGTTGACCCGGTGGCGGAACTTGAACTGCACAAGCCCCCGCTTTTGCGCCTCGCGCACGCGCAGGACGAAGGGCTCCAGCACGCCTGGCCCGGTGCCCCAGGTGATATGGAAGCGCGGCACCGAATTGCCGTGGCCGGAAGCGTTGCCGCCGCCGCGCTCGGCCCAGCCGACGACGGGGAAGAATTTCAGCCCGCGCTCGATCAGCCAGGAGCGTTTCTCGCCGGCGGCGAAGCCGACATAGGCTTCCGCCCATTTGCGCGGCCAGAAATCCTCGGGACAGTCGAAGGCGGCGGTGCCCATCCAGTCCTCGAGCGCGAGATCGTGGGAGTCGCGGATGCGCATGCGCCGCTGCTCGGGCGAATCGACCAGGAACAGCCCGCCGAACGACCAGAAGGCCTGACCGCCCAGCGACTGCTCCGGCTCCTGGTCGACGATGATGATCTTCTTGCCGGCCTCGGCCACCTCTGCCGCGGCAACGAGGCCTGCCAGCCCCGCGCCGACAATGATCACGTCCGCATCGTCAGCCATGGTTTCGCTCCCCTCAGGACGGCCGTCGGCGTTTCTCTCAGACGGGCTCCCAGCCGTCCTTTTCGCCGGCGCGGAAGATGGCGTCGATGACCTTCTGGTTGAGCACCGATTCCTCCAGCGTGAAGACGCGGTCCTTGCCGCCTTGTGCGGCGCGCACGAAGGCTTCGCATTCCAGCCGGTACTGCTGCGTGCCGGGGAAACGGAACACCTGTGCCTCGGTGTGGTTCTGGTTGTGCAGCTCGATGCGGTGATGCTCGTAGAGCCCGGCGTTGAACGGCCCAAACACCTCGATGAAACCCTTCTCGCCGTGGAACACCATCACCTGGCGCGCCGCCATCTGCGTCGACAGGTAGAAGGACAGTTCGAAGTCGCCGAAATCGGCGCGGATCGAGGAGTAGATGTCGGTGCCGAAATTCTTGTCGCGCTCGATGGTGGCCTGCACCCGGAGCGGCTCCTTGCCGGTCGAAAAACGCGTCGACACCGTCGGATAGACGCCGATGTCGGGCAGCGCGCCGCCACCGAGATCGAGCTGGTTGCGCATGTTCTTGGGGTCGACATTGTAATAGGAGAACGCGCCCTGCACGTGGCGCAGCCGGCCGATGGCGCCGCTGGCGATGAGGTCGCGCACCTTGATCCATTGCGGATGGTAGACGACCATGAAGGCTTCGCAGACGAGCACCTTCTTGCTGTCGCGCAGCTTGATCAGCGGCGGGATGTCCTTGGCGTCGAGCGCCAGCGGCTTCTCGACCAGCACGTGCTTGCCCGCCTCGATCGCCTTCGCCGTCCACTCGACATGCTGCGAGGTGGGCAGCGGAATGTAGACGCCGTCGACCTCCTTCGAGGCGAGCAGCTCCTCATAGGAGCCGAAGGCATGACGGGCGCCGAAACGCTCGCCCAAAGCCTTGGCCTTCGACAGGTCGCGGCTGGCGATCGCCGAAAGCACGCCGTTTTCCGAATCCACGATTGCCGGCAAAAGCTGCTCGCGGCCGATCTTTGCCGTCGACAGAACACCCCATCGGAACATCACGCTTCTCCATGTCGATTACATCGATGGAGGTGTGCCCGAAATCGAGGGAAAAGCCAATCGCAGACGCTCCGTGCAGCTCGGCGCTTGCATTGTCCAATGTAGCGCTGGTCGACCCCCACTCCGTCTCGGCTTCGCCGAGCCACCTCTCCCCCGATCGACGGGTAGAGGAAAGGAGCCGAGCTTTTTGCCGTCAACGCTCGTCCGGCACGCTCCCTTCCTTTCCCTCCGGAGGGGGGAAAGGTGGCGCTGCGAAGCAGCGACGGATTGGGGGAACCACGTGGCAATCAAGCTACGACCTGATCAGTCACGCCAGTCACAGAACATGAGTTCGTAGCGTAGCCCGCCTTGCCGGGGGCGAGGAAAGGCGCTGTACCTACCCCCTTTTCCCCATCAGCGTCATGTCGAAGTCGACGACGTTGGAATAGAGCGGCGTGCCGACGTCCATGCCGTAGCGCGACCTCAGCACCTTGCCGGTGACATGGAACTTGATGGTCCCGCCCTTCAATCCGCCGAGCTCGGCGGTGAATTTTTCCGGAAACGTCCTGCCGCGCGCCGTCAGCCGGCCGGTGACCAGCGCCGTCGTGTCGCCGGTGCGGGCCACGCTGGTCGAGCGGAACTGGATTTCGGGATTGTTGGCGGCGTCGAACACCGCGTCGGAGCGCAGGAAGGCGTCGATGCGGCCTTGGCCGGTGCCGACGCTTTCGGGATAGATGGTGAGGTCGACCTTCGAGCGGCCGACATCGCTGTTGTCGATGCGGATCGTGCCCTTGAAGCGGCCGAAGGCGCCGTCGAAGCCGCCGCCGCCGGCCTTGCCGATGCTGAAGTGGATCGAGGACCCCGACGGGTTGATCGTGTAGCTGCCGGCGGCGTCGCTGAGAGCGACGGCTGCGTACACAGGCATGACAAGGCAAGCGGCAAATGCCGCCAATCCGAGAATACGCGCATGCATGGGGATGGTCCTTTTCCTGAGGCAGCGCCTTGCTGTCATCTCGCCCCACCAACGAATGATGGGCCTGTTCTATTCCCCGTCTGACGAAGGCGTGATCATGCGTGTGAGCACATTGTCGCGCAGAAGGAAGTGATGGCGAAATGCCGCCGCGACATGCAGCGCCACCAGCGCGATGCCGGCATAGGCCAGGTACCAGTGCGCCGCCGACCAGAAGCTTTCCGCGGCATCGGATTCGGCAAGCGGCAGGTTGGGCATGACGAACTGGTTGAACGGCATCGTCGGGATCTCCAGCGTCGAGACCGAGACCAGGGCCCAGCCGGAGAGTGGCAGGGCGACCTGGAAGGCATAGAGCGCGAAATGCGCCAGCGGCGCCGCTCGCCGCTCCAAGATTCCGACCGACGGTGGGAGTGCCGGCGCCGCGTTGCCGAGCCGCCAGGCAATACGCAGGATGATCAGTACGAGCAGCAGGAAGCCGAAGGATTTGTGCAGCTGGATCAGCTCGAACGACATCCGCTGGCTTTCGATCCGCACCATGACAAAGCCCAGCACGAACTGGCCGATGAAGATGATGCCGATCAGCCAATGGAGGATGATCATTGGCCAGCCGTAACGGGTGGAGGTGTTGGTGATGGACTGCATGTGAGACGAACGAAGCTGGCGCCGGCTTTCTTCCACCCTCCCCCTTGTGGGGAGGGTCGGCGCGAAGCGACGGGGTGGGGGTCCTCTTCACAAAAATCTATAAGCGATAGCCCTGCCACAAAGGGGGAGGGTGGGACTCCCCACTCACCTTGAAGAAATCCACGAAAGCCCTGAGCGCCGGCCGCATCTGGCGGCGGCTCGGATAGTAGACGAAGAAGCCGTCGAAAGCCGGGCACCAGTCCTCCAGCACACGCATCAGCCTTCCGTCGGCGAGCGGCGCCGTCACATAATCCTCGAATACGAAGGCAAGCCCTGCCCCGTCGATCGCCGCCTGGGCGATCAAATGGTCCTCGTCGAGGATCAGCGGCCCTTGCACCGCCATCTCGATCTCTTCGCCGCCCTTCTCGAACTCCCAACGATAAAGGATGCCGCTCGAAAACCGGAAGCGGATGCAGCTATGACCGGCCAGCTCGCGCGGGTGGCGCGGCTTCGGCATGGTCGCGAAATAGGATGGCGCGCCGACCACCGCGCCGCGGATGTTCGGCCCGATGCGCACCGCGATCATGTCGCGCTGCAGGCTCTCGCCGAGCCGCACGCCGGCGTCGAAGCCGCCTTCGACGACATCGGTGAAACGGTCCTCGATGATGATCTCCAGCACGATGTCCGGATAGGCAGCAGCGAAAGCGCCGAGACGCGGCGTCAGCACCAGATGCGCGGCGGTGCGCGGCACGCTCAGCCGCAAATTGCCGGCCGGCCGGTCACGCGCCTCGACCGCCGCCTCCAGCGCCAGGTCGATCTCGGAGAGCGCCGGCCGCAACCGCTCGAGCAATTGCGCTCCTTCCTCGGTCGGGGCGACGCTGCGCGTGCTGCGCGCCAGGAGCCGCACCCCGAGCCGCGCTTCGAGGCTCGATACCGCATGGCTGACAGCCGAGGGCGCGATGCCGAGCTCGCGGGCGGCGCCGCGGAAGCTGGCGCATTGGGCGACCGTGGCGAGCACGGCGAGCTGAGAGAGGTTCGTTCGGTTCATTGTTCTATTTTATAGACCAAGCCGTGCAAAAGAGACAGAATTATCGAACGCGACACAAGGCGCTATCTCTCCCTCATCGCAACAAGGAGATGCGCCATGAAAACCCGCAAACTTGGAACTGAACTGGAAGTCTTCCCCGTCGGACTCGGCTGTATGGGCATGAGTTTTGGCTATGGCGGCCAGCCGGAGGCGGAAGCCATCGCCACGCTGCGCCGCGCCGTCGAGATCGGCGTCACCTTCTTCGACACGGCCGAAGTCTACGGCCCCTTCGAGAACGAGATCCTGCTCGGCAACGCGCTGAAGCCGGTGCGCGATCATGTCACCATCGCCACCAAGTTCGGCTTCAAGATTTCCGAGCACGGCACAGGCACTGACCGCATGGTCGGCGTCGACAGCCGCCCCGAGCATGTCAAGGCGGTGGCCGAGGCCTCGCTGAAGCGGCTGAACACCGACGTCATCGACCTCTATTACCAGCATCGCGTCGACCCGAACGTGCCGATCGAGGACACGGTCGGCGCCATGGCCGAGCTGGTGCGCGAGGGCAAGGTGCGCGCGCTTGGCCTCTCGGAAGTGAGCGGCGCGACACTGCGCCGGGCGCATGCCGTGCACCCGATCGCCGCCGTGCAGAGCGAATATTCGCTGTGGAGCCGTGACCCGGAGGACGAGGTTTTTACTGTCTGCCGCGAGCTCGGCATCGGCTTCGTTCCCTATAGCCCGCTCGGGCGTGGCCTGCTCACCGGCGCGATCGGCAAGCCCGATGCGCTGGGTACGGATGACTGGCGCCGTACCCTGCCGCGCTTCCAGGCGGAAGCCATGGAAGCCAACAACGCCGTCATCGCGGTGCTGGAGAAGCTGGCGGCTGAAAAGGGCGTGACACCGGCGCAGCTGGCGCTCGCCTGGGTGCTGCACCAGGGCGATTTTATCGTGCCGATCCCCGGCGCAAGGAAAATCCGCCATCTCGAGCAGAACACGGCGGCGGCCGGGATCGAGCTGAGCGCGGCTGAGGTTTCTGCGATCGGCGACGCGCTGTCGCCGGATAAGGTGGTCGGCAAGCGCTATACGGAGGAATTGCTGGCGCTGGTGAATGGGTGAGCAGAAGGGGGCGGCGCCCTTTTTTGTTGAGATGCCGGCGCCAGGCCCCCCTCTCTGGCCTGCCGGCCATCTCCCCCTCAAGGGGGGAGATCAGCCGTCGCGGGTCGCTTTCGCCAATCACCGGCGTTTAAAGGGGAGCGCCGTCATCGAAACCGCTAATCTCCCCCCTTGAGGGGGAGATGTCCGGCAGGACAGAGAGGGGGGCCTCGCGCAAAGTTATCTTATCTCTACGCCCCTACCAAGGCACCACCTCAATCTCCGCCCAGCACTCCCGCGCCCGCCTGCCCTTCATCTCATGCGTCCGCTGATTATCCAGCGCCCGGTTCGGCACGATGCGGAACGAAAAAATGTCATCCAGTCCGAACGGCGCTACCAATTCCAACGCGCCGTCCCGGCCATCCCGCACCCCGACCGCGTGCGTCTTCGATGCAAAGTAGCTCACCGATTCGCTCGCGCTCGCATAACGCGGGCACTCCTGCCCGAATTTTTCCGGATACCACAGATGCACCCGCGCCTGGTTGCGCACCTCGACGGGCAGCTTCAGTCCCTCGAAGTGCCGCGCCGCCCGGCGGATGACCGCGTCCTCCGCTTCGTAGGAAAGGTCGGCGTCGTCGAAATAGAACAGGTCGACATCCTTGATGCCGTAGCCCGGCGGCTTGCCGGTCAGATGGTTCCAGACGCCGTTGTAGAGCGCGCCGGACACCACCAGCCAGTCCGGCAAGGCAAGCGCCCGTACCCGCGCCAGCGTCTCAGCCAGCAGCGGGTCCGCCGCGACGATGGCGAGGAAAGCCGCGCGCTGCTCTTCGAACGGAAGGCCGGAATAGCGGAGATGGTCCATCGTCCTTTGGAAGGCGATTCGCCATCACTCCGCAATGCTTTACGCGCGCAGCACGCCGCCCGTCTGCTTGTTGACGTTGTCGACGATGCGCTTGGCCAGCGCCTCGAAATCCTCGTCGATCAGCGTCTTTTCGACCGGCTGGATCGAGACCTCGATGGCGATCGACTTCTTGGCCGCACCCAGCGATGCGCCTTCGAAGACGTCGAACACCGAGACGCCGGTGACCAGCTTCTTGTCGGCGGCCAAAGCTGCCCGCACCAGCGTGCCGGCTTCGACCGACCTGTCGACGACGAAGGCGAAGTCGCGCTTCACCGCCTGGAAGGGCGACAGCTCCAGCTTCGGCTTGGTGCGCGTCGGCTTGGCCTTCGGCTCCGGCACGGCATCGACGAAAACCTCGAAGCCGCAGATCGGTCCGGAGACATCAAGCGTTTCCAGCGTCTTCGGATGGAACTCGCCGAAGGTGCCGAGCACCGTCTTCGGCCCGAGCTTGATCGTGCCGGACCGTCCAGGATGATACCAGGCCGGACCGCCAGGCTCGATCTGCAGCCGGTCGACCGGCGCGCCACAAGCTTCGAGTGCTGCGATGGCATCGGCCTTGGCGTCGAACACGCCGACCGGGCCGGCAATGCCGGCCCAGCTGCGGCCCGAGCCGTCGAGCTTTGCCGTGCCGCGCCGCACGCCAGCGGCGACGCGCCGCTGCTGGTCGGCGCCGTCGCCCTCATAGGTGCCGGAGACCTCGAACAGCGCAACGTCGCCGATGCCCTTGTCGGCATTGCGCTGCGCGGCCGCGATCAGCCCGGGCAGCAGCGAAGGCCGCATGTCGGACATATCGGCGGCGATCGGGTTGGCGAGCTTGAGTGCCGTCTGGCCGCCGCCGAACAGCTCGGCGTGCCTGGCCGGGATGAACGACCAGGTGACGGCCTCCATCATGCCGCGCACGGCCAGCGCGCGTTTGGCCGCGCGGGTGCGCACCTGCAGCGTGGTCAGTATCTTGCCATTGACGGCGTCATGCGAGGTCAGCGGCTGCGGCGCGATATTGTCGACGCCGTGGATGCGCATCACCTCCTCGACAAGGTCGGCCTTGCCGTCGATATCCGGCCGCCAGGAAGGCACCTTCACCTCGACGGCGTCGCCCGAACTGCGCAGCTCGAAGCCGAGACGGGTCAGGATAGCGAGGGCTTCCTCCCTTGGCACCTCGATGCCGGTCAGCCGCTTCACCTCCGAAAGCGGGAAGAAGACGATCTTCGGCTTGTGGCCGGCATAGCCGGCAACCTCGATTTCAGAAGGCGTGCCGCCGCAGAAATCCAGCACCAGCTTGGTCGCCAGCTCGATGCCCGGCACCATGAATTCGGGATCGACGCCGCGTTCGAAGCGGTAGCGCGCGTCGCTGATGATGCCGAGCGTGCGGCCGGTGCGCGCTGTGGCGATCGGGTCCCACAGCGCCGATTCGATCAGCACGTCGGTGGTGTTCTCGTCGCAGCCCGAATGCTCGCCGCCCATGATGCCGGCGATCGACTCGACGCCGTCCTCATCGGCGATCACGCACATCTCCGGCGTCAGCGTGTATTCGCGCCCGTCGAGCGCCAGCACCTTTTCGCCTTCGCGCGCCCGCCGCACGGTTAGGTTGCCGGCGACCTTGGCGGCGTCGAAGACATGCAGCGGCCGGCCGCGGTCGAAGGTGACGTAGTTGGTGATGTCGACCAGCGCGCTGATCGGACGCAAGCCGATGGCGATCAGCCGCTGCTGCAGCCATTTCGGCGAGGGGCCGTTCTTGACGCCCTTCACTAGCGTCAGCGCGAAACCGGGGCAGAGCTCCGGTGCTTCGATCGTGACCTTGACCGGGCACAGGCCGTTGCCGGCATGCGGCATGATCGCGCCGCCGGTGAGACGGCCGAGCCCGCTCGCCGCAAGGTCGCGCGCGATGCCGTAGACGCTGGTGGCGTCCGGGCGGTTCGGCGTCAGATTGATCTCGATGACCGGATCGTCGAGATGCGCGTAAGCCGCGAAGCTGGTGCCGACCGGCGCATCCTCAGGCAGGTCGATGATGCCGGTGTGCTCGTCAGACAACTGCAACTCGCGCTCGGAGCACATCATGCCGTGGCTCTCGACGCCGCGGATCTTGCCGACCGAAAGCGTCACGTCGATGCCGGGAACATAGGTGCCGGGCGCCGCGAAAGCGCCGATCAGGCCCGCGCGGGCGTTCGGCGCCCCGCATACGACTTGAACAGGCGGCTTGCCGTCGCCGGTGTCGACGGTGAGAACGCGCAGCCGGTCCGCGTCGGGATGCTGCACGGCGGTCAGCACCCTGGCGATGACGAAGGGTTTCAGGCCCGCCTTGTCGTCGACATGTTCGACTTCGAGGCCGATCGCGGTCAGCCGCTCGACGATCTCGGCAAGCGAGGCGTCGGTCTCGAGATGGTCCTTGAGCCAGGAGAGGGTGAATTTCATCGTTCTGTTCCGTCTGGTCCTTGCCCATTGGATCTAGGCACACTGGTCTTCAAATGGCGCGGCAGGTCGTCGGGCATATGCAGGAAAGGCAGCTGCTCGCGCACATAGGCATGCAGCGTCGGCTTGAAATAGGCCGGCATGTCCATGGCGCCGAGCATGAAATAGATCTGGTCTTCAAGCCGCTCGTCGACATAGGCGATTGGCGAACCGCAAATGCCGCAGAACGAGCGCGTCACCGGCCCGTTCTCGTACATCTTCAGTGCCTTGCCGGTGAAGGCGACCTGGTCGGCCATGAAGCCGACAAAAGCCGACACCGGCGCGCCTGTCGCGCGCCGGCAGTCGCCGCAATGGCAATAGCTGATGTGGTGCGGCTCGGCTGACGCCTCGAACCGCACCGCGCCGCAGCGACAGCCCCCGGTATGGGGAGCGGTCACGTGCTCAAGCCCCCGAACAACGTCGGCAGGTCGAGCGGCCTGAAACCGTAATGCGACAACCAGCGCACGTCGGCGTCGAAGAAGGCGCGCAGGTCCGGCATGCCGTATTTCAGCATGGCGATGCGGTCGATGCCCATGCCCCAGGCAAAGCCCTGGTATTCGTCCGGATCGAGCCCGCCGGCGCGCAGCACGTTGGGGTGCACCATGCCGCAGCCCAGGATCTCCATCCAGTCGGAGCCTTCGCCGAAGCGCACTTCGCCCGGACGCGAGCGGTCGCACTGGATGTCGACCTCGAGGCTGGGCTCGGTGAACGGGAAGAAGGACGGCCGGAAGCGCATCTTGACCGCCGGCACCTCGAAGAAGGCCTTGCAGAACTCCTCCAGCACCCATTTCATGTTGGCGACGTTGGCTGATTTGTCGACCACCAGCCCCTCGACCTGATGGAACATCGGCGAGTGGGTGGCATCCGAATCCTGCCGGTAGGTCTTGCCGGGGATGACGATGCGGATCGGCGGCTTCTGCTTCTCCATGGTGCGGATCTGCACGGGCGAGGTGTGCGTGCGCAAAAGCTTGCGCTCGCCCTTCTCGTCCGGCTGGAAGAAGAAGGTGTCGTGCATCTCGCGCGCCGGATGTCCCTCGGGGAAGTTCAGCGCCGTGAAATTGTAATAGTCGGTCTCGATGTCCGGGCCTTCGGCGATCGCGAAGCCGAGATCGCCGAAGATCGCCGCGATCTCGTCGATCACCTGGCTGATCGGATGAATGCGCCCGCGCTCGGCCGGCGACTGCCGAACGGGGAGCGTAACATCGACCGTCTCGGCCGCCAGACGAGCTCCGATCGCCACATCCTTCAGCTCCGCCCTGCGTGCGGTGAGCGCTTCGGTGACGCGGTTCTTCAGGCCGTTGATCGCCGGGCCCTTCACCTGCCGTTCCTCGGCGCTCATGGCGCCGAGCGTCTTCAACATTTCGGAGACCGAGCCCTTCTTGCCCAGCGCCGAGACGCGCACCGCCTCGATGGCAGCCTCGTCCGAGGCCGCCGCGATATCGGCTAGAAGGGAATTTTCAAGTGTATCCAAGCCGGCAGTTGCGTCGTTCACGGTCAAACTCGCTACGTTGGAAAATCCGCATTAACGTGAAAATCACGTTAAACGTGATGTTCGGTCAAAAAAGAACCCGCGCCAGCCGAGCCAGCGCGGGTTCCCCAAATCAGTATTGCGAATGCTTGGGAAGCGCTGGCTTAGGCGACAGCGCTCTCAAAAGCGTTCGGCGTGGTGTTCTTCAGATATTCGAGCGCGACCTTGGCCTTGGCCACAAGTGCTGCGAAAGCCTGCGGCTCGTGGATGGCCATGTCCGAAAGGATCTTGCGGTCGATCTCGATGCCGGCTTTGTTGAGGCCGTCGATGAAGCGGCCATAGGTCAGGCCGTGCTCGTGCGTCGCGGCGTTGATGCGCTGGATCCACAGCGCGCGGAACGAGCGCTTGCGGTTCTTGCGGTCGCGATAGGCGTATTGCAGCGACTTCTCCACCGCCTGCTTGGCGATGCGGATGGTATTCTTGCGGCGGCCGTAGAAACCCTTGGCGGCTTTCAGGACCTTCTTGTGCTTGGCGTGGGAGGTAACGCCTCTCTTTACGCGTGCCATGTCATGATCTCCTTAAAACGTTGTCCAAGCCGAGGGATTAGAGGCCGTTCGGCAGAAAATTCTTGATAACCTTCTTGCCGTCCGGTTCAGCCAGAACCATCGTGCCTCGGGCATCGCGAATGAACTTGTTGGAACGCTTGATCATGCCGTGGCGCTTGCCGGCGGCAGCCGACAGCACCTTGCCGGTGGCAGTAATCTTGAACCGCTTCTTGGCGGCCGATTTGGTCTTCATCTTGGGCATTTTGCTACTCCGTATTGGTGGCGCACCATCGCGCTTCTTTTTTCGCTTCGGGCCGACCAAAGCCCGAAAAGCAAATGAAACCGCCACGGCATGCCCTGCCGGGCGGTTTTCTTGGAACGGCGGTCCTATAGATCAAACAGGGCCAGTGCGCAACACCCGAAGCCGTGCGACGCTCTGTCCTCGCCGTGCGCCGGCGGGAACGGTTGAGATTCAGGTCAGGCCCGCATCACCTGAATATCAATATGCTCCTGGTTTCTCAGCACAGGGTTTTGAAAGATTGCAGGCTTGTCGGCGGGCAGGGTCATCAACGTCCGTAGGGGTAGCCAGCGCAAACGCTGGCGATGAGTTGAAGCTTCCCAACCTCGTCATTCTAGGGCGGAGCAAGGAGCGAAGCGACGCGGCGCAGACCCTAGAATCCATGCCGTTACCTCGATCGAAATGTGCAACGGTGCAGAATTCTGGACCGCCGCGGCGCTTCCAAGTCGCGGCATGGATCCTCGGGTCTGCGCGCGTCGCTTCGCTCCTTGCTCCGCCCGTGGATGACGAAGTGACGAGCGTTTCGGCCAATCTCCAAGGCATGGGATCTGCCAATGCACGCATAGCCGACCGGTCAGAACTTCTGTGCTAGAGACCTACGGCAACGTGAACCACACCGGTAACATCCCCGACTGCTGCATGCCGTCGATCAGCTCGAACGCCGGCAACGCGACGAGGAACACCAGCCCGTCGAGCAGCGTGTTCAACAAGAGGCGCGGCTTGAAGCTGCCGGTATCGCCTTCCTTGTAGAGCGTCAGGTTCGGGAAGAAGCGCGGCACCTTGGCGAGATAGGCCTGGTAGGGCGCGCCGAGCACTTCCTTCAGATACCGCTCCTCGCGCAGGATGACGATGTGGAACGCACCGGCGCACAGCAGCGCGAAGAGAATGATGCCTGAAAACGAGCCGATCTGCGCGCCGACGCCGGCTGCAGCCACCGTCGAGAACAGATAGAGCGGGTTGCGGGTGATCGAATAAGGACCGCCGGTGACCACTTCGGAGGATTTGCGCCCGCCGATATAGAGCGTCGACCACAGCCGACCGACGATGCCGAGAAAGATCAACAGCACGCCGAACATCTCGATCGTCTCGTGCATCGGCGTGTCCGGCGCAAAGGAAGACTGGCCGAACAGAAGCGCGGCAAACAGCACCACGACCAGCACGGCCAGCACGACCCGGCGCATATGCTGGTAGCCGCCAAGACCTTCGGTTTGCTTGGCGGGCGGAGACTTCACTTCATCGGCCATAAGGAACCCGATCGCTGGATTGCTCGCGATCGAGGAACTCGATCGTCGATTTGCTCGCGATCGGCAATGCCGATCGTCGCTGGCGATCGGATAGAAAACAGGCGCCCCGCCGATCGTCGGGACGCCTTGCACCATGATTTTGGCGGGATTTTAGCGCGGCGCCAGAACCATCATCATCTGGCGGCCTTCGAGCTTCGGCTCCGCCTCGACCTTGGCAATGGTCGCCACTTCCTCGCGCACCTTGTTCAGAAGCTGCATGCCGAGCTCCATATGCGCCATCTCGCGGCCGCGGAAGCGCAGCGTCAGCTTGACCTTGTCGCCTTCCTCGAAGAAGCGCCGCACGGCCTTCATCTTGGTCTCGTAGTCATGGCTGTCGATGTTCGGGCGCATCTTGATCTCCTTGATCTCGATGACCTTCTGGTTCTTGCGCGCTTCGGCCGCCTTCTTCTGGTTGGCGTATTTCAGCTTGCCGAGATCGAGGATCTTGACGACCGGCGGCACCGCGTTGGGTGATATCTCGACGAGATCGAGCCCGGCCTCTTCGGCGAGCAGCAATGCGTCGTTGATGGAAACATCGCCGCGGTTCTGGCCTTCGGCGTCGATGAGCTGGACCCGGGGAACCCGGATGTCTCGGTTGGAGCGCGGGCCGTCCTTGGTGGGCGCCGCTGCTTTAAAAGGTCTGCGAATGGTCGTGGTCTCCTCGGCCGTTTCGTTCAGGGTTCGGTAGATTCAAATCGCTGGACGCGCCTATGTGGTGAGCGCGCGGCCGGAGTCAATAGCATAGGCTTTGAGGAAAATCACCTGTTCGCTTGCCTTTACCTGCACCAAGCAAAGAAACGTCGCGAGCACTTTTCGTTGAACCACCGCATGTGCCAAAAGACCGGCGAAAGGAACGACGTCATGGCCGCCAGCACCCCGGTTTTCATCGATGTGGACGGAACGAGCATCGCCGTCAGGCAGACGCCCGGCGCCGCGCCCGGCGTGGTCTGGCTCGGCGGCTACAAGTCCGACATGCTGGGCACCAAAGCCGAGACGCTTGTCGCCTGGGCCGGCGGCGAGGGCCGCGCCTATCTGCGCCACGATTATTCCGGCCATGGCGAGTCGGGTGGCGAATTCGCCGACGGCACGATCTCCAGATGGCTGGCCGAGAGCCTGGCCGTCTTTCGCCGGTTCAGCCAGGGCAAGCAGGTCCTGGTCGGTTCTTCGATGGGAGCATGGATTGCGCTGCGCATGGTGCAGGAACTGCATAAGGCCGGCGAAGATCGCGTTGCCGGCCTGGTGCTGCTCGCCCCGGCGCCGGATTTCACCGTCGAGCTGATCGAGCCGGTGCTGACCGACGCGCAGCGGCAGGACCTGCAGGAAAAAGGCTTCTTCGCCGAGCCGTCCGATTACTCGGACGAGCCTTATGTCTACACGCGCGCGCTGATCGAGGACGGCCGCGCCAACCGGGTGATGACCGGGCCGATCGACACCCACTGTCCGGTGCACATCCTGCAGGGCTTGGTCGACCCGGACGTGCCTTCGGGCCATGCCTTGAAACTCGCATCCATGCTGCCCGCCGACGACGTGACGCTGTCGCTGATCCCCGACGGCGATCACCGCCTGTCCCGTCCCGAGGATCTCGAAATGCTCAAGCGAGCCGTAGCCGACATGGTCAGGCGGGCCGCCTGAGAATGCGCATTTCCATCCCGATATCAGCCTTCGTCGCGGCGATCGTCGGTTTCGGCGGCACTCTGGCCATCGTCATCGCCGCCGCCAGGGCGGTCGGCGCGACGCAGGTCGAGACCGCAAGCGGCGTGACGGCGATCTGCCTCGCCATGGCGATCGAATGCCTGTGGCTGTCCTGGCGCACGAAAATGCCCGTCATCACCGCCTGGTCGACGCCGGGTCTCGCGCTGGTCGCCGCCTCAAGCGGCTTCACCATGCCCGAAGCCGTCGGCGCCTTCATCGTCACTGGCGTTCTTTTGGTCGCCACCGGCCTGTTCAAGCCATTGACCAAGCTGATTGCGCGCATACCGGCGTCCGTCGCCTCCGGCATGCTGGCCGGTATCGTCGTCACTTTCGCCATCAATGCGGTCAAAGCCGTTCCGGCCGATCCCTGGCTGATTTTGCCGCTGATCGCGGCCTTTTTCGTCATCCGCCTGTTCAATCCGGCGCTGTCGGTGCTGGCGGTTCTGGTTGGCGGCGGGCTCGCCGCCTTCCTCACCGGCCGCGTCGGCGGCCTGCCGGCGCCGGAACTGTCGACCCTGACGCTGATTGCTCCAAGCTTCACCGTCAAGGCGATCGTCGGCCTGGCGCTGCCGCTCTACCTCGTCACCATGGCCTCGCAGAACCTCTCCGGCCTCGCCGTGCTGCGCGCGGCGGGTTACGAACCCGAACCTGGCCCGCTGATCGGCGTCACCGGCCTGTTTTCGCTGCTGTCGGCGCCGTTCGGCGCCGGTACCACCAATCTGGCGGCGATTTCGGCGGCAATCTGCACCGGCCCCGACGTGCATCCCGACCCGGCCGAGCGTTGGAAGACGGGGCCGTTCTATGCGCTGGCCTACCTGCTCTTTGCCGTCTTCGGCGCCTCGCTGGTGGCCATCTTCGCCGTCCTGCCGCAGAGCTTGATCGTGCTGGTCGCCGGGCTGGCGCTGATGGCGGCTTTAGCCAACGCCCTGTCGATCGCGCTCAGGGACGAGGCCGAGCGCATGCCCGCCACCATTACCTTTGCCGTCACGGCTTCGGGGCTTACGCTCTTCGGCGTCGGCGCGGCATTCTGGGGCCTTGTCGCGGGAATGGCAGTGCTTTTCCTCGAGAAACTCAAAAAGCGATAATCATTTCAATCGCTTCGCCGGTTTTGGCCGGACTTGCCTTGAATCGCCGATTTCGCCTTCCCATTTCGATTCCACGCAGTCGGTTTGGCTGTCTCCAACGGAAGGATTGGGAGAAATGAACACGAGTGCATTGATCCGTCCGGCCTGGACGCCGGCCACCATCGCGCTGATGGTCATCGGCTTCATGGTGTTCTGGCCGCTCGGCTTCGCCATGCTCGCCTACATCATCTGGGGTGACCGGCTCGAAGGCTTCAAGCGCGACGTCAACCGCGCCACGGACGGCATCTTCGCCGGCTGCCGCCGCGGCTCCGACAAGGCGGCCCGCTGGGGCCACGGCTCGGCCCGCACCGGCAACGTCGCCTTCGACGACTGGCGCGAGAAGGAGCTCGAGCGCCTCGCCGAGGAGCGCCGCAAGCTCGACGAGATGTTGACCGAGTTCGACGACTATGCCCGCGAACTGCGTCGCGCCAAGGACCAGGAAGAGTTCGACCGCTTCATGGCGAACCGCCACAAGTCGACCGCGCCGACCGCCACCGGCTCGACCGACAAGCCCGCTCCCAAGCGCGGCAAGGGCACGAACCTGCTCGACGACTGAGATCCCGCGACAGATCTTAGGCTGATCAAACGGCGTCGCGTCTAGCGGCGCCGTTTCTTTTTTGTTCTAAAGGCAATCCAGGAAAACTGCGTAGCGGTTTTCCGTCCGGAAATGCAAAAAATAAGCACTTGGAGCGGACCAGCGCCCTTTTCGAAGCTGAACCGCTCTAAGTGTGACTTCCCTCCTCTGGCCGTTTTTTTCGAATCGCGTATCGTCCAGCCATGACCCTCGGCTTCTTTCGCAATCTGACCAAGCCAAAGCCCACGCCTGTCGTGGAGCGCGAGCATTGCGTCGCCGGCCGCACGCTGCCGCTGAAAATCGTCGAAAGCGCCAGGGCCCGGCGGCTCACGCTGCGCATCGATTCCGGCGGCCAGGGCCTGCGCGTCACCGTGCCGCCCGGCCTGCGCCGCGGCGAGGTGGAGAAATTCCTCGACCGCCACCAGGACTGGCTGGAGCAGCGGCTGGCCAAGGTGCCGACGAGGCCCCAGGTGCGCCCGGGCATCAGGATTCCGATCCGCGGCGTGCCGCACCGCATCGTCCACGAGCCCTCGAAGCGCGGCACCGTCGCCATCTCGCGCGACGAGCGCGGCCCGCTCTTGATCGTCCATGGCGAGCGCATCCATCTGCCGCGCCGCATTGCCGACCATCTCAAGCGCGAGGCCAAGAAGGAGATCGAGAAGTTGGTCGTCAAGCACACCGAGGCCATCGGCAAGCGCGCCAAGGCGATAAGGTACAAGGATACCTCCAGCCGCTGGGGGTCATGCACCTCGGAGGGCAATCTCTCCTTCTCGTGGCGCATCATGATGGCGCCGCCGCCGGTCATCAATTACCTGGTCGCGCATGAGGTGGCGCATCTCAAGGAGATGAACCACGGCCCGAAATTCTGGAAGCTGTGCGAAAAGCTTTGCCCCGACACCGACCGCTGCAAGGACTGGCTGAAGCGCAACGGCGGGGCGTTGCAGGCGATCGTGTTTGAGTAGGGTGCCTGGGCGGGCAGGACGACAAGTATCTGCCGTAGCGATCCGTCACACCCCCCTCTGCCCTGCCGGGCATCTCCCCCGCAAGGGGGGAGATTGGCGCTTCGGCGCTCAGTTTCCTTCTGCGACGTTGAGGATTGGCGAAAGCGATTGCGCGCTCAATCTCCCCCCTTGCGGGGGAGATGGCCGGCAGGCCAGAGGGGGTGCTGTCCCGCCAACCTCTCCGCTATGGGCTTAAACTGAGTGACCGCTCAATCGTCATTCGCCGCGTTCAACTCCTCCGGCCGGAGCCCCTCCTCGCCCTGCTGCGGCCATGGCAAAAAGTTCCGGTCAAAGGCGTCGCTGCCGAAATAATCCAGCGCCCGGTGCGCCTCGGCGCCGTTGAAGGCGGCCTTGTCCATCAGATGCACGATCACCTCGCGCGCTTGCGCGATCTTTTGCCTGAGTTCGGCGACGGTCCGGTCGGCCATTGTCATCGTGCTCCCGCCTTTGGTTCCTATATGAAGGTAGTGTTTTTCGCAGAGCCGGCAACAGCATGCTTTTTCTCGACTCTTTGGCCGTTTCGTGCCAATCCCGCGCCATGACGCTCGACATCAAGATCTGCGGATTGAAGACCGACGCCGCGATGGCCGCCGCCCTTGCCGGCGGTGCCAGCCATGTCGGCTTCATTTTCTTCGCCAAGAGCCCGCGTTACGTCGAGCCGGCCGAGGCCGGCCGGTTGCGCGAAGCCGCGCGCGGCAAGGCCGTGGCGGTTGCCGTCACCGTCGATGCCGATGATGCGTTTCTGGATGAGATCGTTGCAAAAATGCAGCCGGATATGCTGCAGCTGCATGGCGCCGAAACGCCGGAGCGGGTGGCGGAGCTCAAGGCCCGCTACGGCCTGCCGGTGATGAAGGTGTTCTCCGTCAGCGAGGCGGCCGATCTCGAGCGGTTAAAGCCGTTCATTGGCATTGCCGACCGTTTCATGTTCGACGCCAAGCCGCCGAAGGGATCGCAGCTGCCGGGCGGCAACGGCGTCGCCTTCGACTGGCGTATCCTTACCGCCCTTGACGCCGGCGTCGAATACATGCTTTCCGGTGGGCTCAACGCAGCCAATATCGGCGATGCTCTGAGACTGGCCAATCCGCCCGGAATTGACGTTTCGTCCGGCGTGGAAAGCGCTCCGGGCGTCAAGGATCCGGCGCTGATCGAGCAGTTTTTCCGGACCGCCAGGGCCGCGCGCGACGACCGCGCCGCCTGAGAGCAAAGCACATTTGGAGCATGTCCCGGAAAAGTGGGAACCGGTTTTCCGACAAAGGACATGCTCAAGAGTCAAGACTTAGGAGATCGGCGATGAACAAGCCGGCTATGCCCAATTCCTTCCGCACCGGGCCCGACGAGCAGGGGATGTTCGGCATTTTCGGCGGTCGTTTCGTCGCCGAAACGCTGATGCCGCTGATCCTCGATCTCGAACGGCACTGGAACGAGGTCAAGAACGATCCGGACTTCAAGGCCGAATTGCAGAACCTGTCGACCCACTATGCCGGGCGGCCCTCGAAGCTCTATTTCGCCGAAGGCCTGACGAGGCATCTTCGTGAGGTTTCCTCGGCGAAGGGCCTCGGGGGCGGTGCAAAAGTCTATTTCAAGCGCGAGGACCTGAACCACACCGGCTCGCACAAGATCAACAACTGCCTCGGCCAGATCCTGCTCGCCAAGCGCATGGGCAAGAAGCGCATCATCGCCGAGACCGGCGCCGGCCAGCATGGCGTCGCTTCGGCCACGGTCGCGGCCCGCTTCGGCTATCCTTGCGTGGTCTACATGGGCGCCACCGATGTCGCCCGCCAGAGCCCGAACGTGTTCCGCATGAAGCTGCTCGGCGCCGAAGTGCGGCCGGTCACCGCCGGCCACGGCACGCTGAAGGACGCCATGAACGAAGCGCTGCGTGACTGGGTGACCAATGTCGAGGACACCTATTACCTGATCGGCACCGCCGCCGGCCCGCATCCCTATCCGGAGCTGGTGCGCGACTTCCAGTCGGTCATTGGCACCGAGGCGCGTGCGCAGATCCTCGAACAGGAAGGCCGGTTGCCCGATACCATCATCGCCGCCGTCGGCGGCGGCTCCAACGCCATCGGCCTGTTCCATCCCTTCCTCGACGACAAGGACGTCCGCATCATCGGCATCGAAGCCGGTGGCCGCGGCCTCGACGGCATCGAGCATTGCGCCTCGATGAGTGCCGGCAAGCCGGGCGTGCTGCACGGCAACCGCACCTATCTGCTGCAGAATGCCGACGGCCAGATCATGGACGGCCATTCGATCTCGGCCGGTCTCGATTATCCCGGCGTCGGGCCGGAGCATTCCTGGCTGCGCGACTCGGGCCGCGTCGAATATGTGCCGATCCTCGACGACGAGGCGCTGGAAGCCTTCCAGCTCACCACCCGCGTCGAAGGCATCATCCCGGCGCTGGAATCGGCGCATGCCATCGCCCATGCGATGAAGATCGTGCCTTCGATGGACAAGGACCAGATCGTCATCGTCAACCTATCCGGCCGCGGCGACAAGGACGTGCATACGGTGGCCAACATGCTGGGCATGGAGATCTGACAATGACCACCCGCATCGACCGCCGCATGGCGAAGCTCAAATCGGAGGGCCGTCCGGCTCTCGTCACCTACATCATGGGCGGCGACCCCGATTACGACACCGCCCTGGCCATCATGAAGGGGCTGCCGGTCGCAGGCTCGGACATCATCGAGCTCGGCATGCCCTTCTCCGATCCGATGGCCGACGGCCCGGCCATCCAGGCGGCGGGTCTCAGGGCGCTGAAAGGCGGCCAGACGCTGGCCAGGACGCTGAAGATGGCGTCCGAATTCCGCGCTGGCGACGACGAGACGCCGATCGTGCTGATGGGCTACTACAATCCGATCTACATCTACGGCGTCGACCGCTTCCTCGCCGACGCCAAGGCCAGCGGCATCGACGGCCTGATCGTTGTCGACCTGCCGCCGGAGATGGACGAGGAGCTTTGCATTCCGGCGCTGAAGGCCGGCGTCAACTTCATCCGCCTCGCCACGCCGACCACCGACGACAAGCGCCTGCCTAAGGTTTTGCAAAACACCTCGGGCTTCGTCTACTACGTCTCGATGACCGGCATCACCGGCTCCGCCCTTGCCGACACGGCAAAGGTGTCGGCGGCGGTCACACGCATCAAGGGACACACGGCGCTGCCGGTCTGCGTTGGCTTCGGCGTCAAGACCGCCGAGCAGGCCCGGGTGATCGGCGCCTCGGCCGACGGCGTCGTCGTCGGCACGGCGATCGTCAACGCGATAGCCAATGTGCTGGGACCCAAGGGCGAAAAGACTGCCGATCCGGCCGAGGCCGTCGCCACCCTGGTCTCCGGACTTGCCCAGGGCGTGCGTTCGGCCCGTCTTGCTGCCGCCGAATAGCCTGACTATTTGTTCGCTACGCAATTCAGGCCGGAAATCCGCCACAGACTTTTCCTGAATTGCTTGAAGTCTCTTCCAGGACAGGAGCCGAAGCCATGAACTGGATCACCAATTACGTCCGCCCGAAGATCAATTCGATGCTCGGCCGGCGCGCCGACATGCCGGAAAATCTGTGGATCAAGGACCCCGAGACCGGTGAGATGGTCTTCCACAAGGATCTCGAATCCAACCAGTTCGTCATCCCGGCCTCCGGCCACCATATGAAGATCTCGGCCAAGGAGCGGCTGCGGTACTTCTTCGACGACGGCAAATACGAGGTGCTGGAAAACCCCAAGGTCGTCCAGGACCCGCTGAAGTTCCGCGACGAGAAGCGCTACACCGACCGCCTGAAGGAAGCGAAGGCCAAGACCAGCCTCGAGGACGCGATCCTCAACGGCGCCGGCACCGTCGACGGGCTGCCGGTCATCGTCACCGTGCAGGACTTCGCCTTCATGGGCGGCTCGCTCGGCATGGCCGCCGGCGAAGCCATCGTGCATGCCTTCGAGGTCGCGCTGCAGCGCAAGCGGCCGCTGATCCTGTTCGCCGCTTCCGGCGGCGCCCGCATGCAGGAAGGCATCCTGTCGCTGATGCAATTGCCGCGCACCACGATCGGCGTCGATCGGCTGAAGGAAGCCGGCCTGCCCTATATCGTCGTGCTGACCAACCCGACCACCGGCGGCGTCACCGCCTCCTACGCCATGCTGGGCGACGTCCAGATCGCCGAGCCCGGCGCGCTGATCGGCTTTGCCGGCCCGCGCGTCATCGAGCAGACCATCCGCGAAAAGCTGCCCGACGGCTTCCAGCGCGCCGAGTACCTGATGGAGCACGGCATGGTCGACATGGTCGTCTCGCGCCTGGAGATGCGCTCCACCATCGCGCGGCTCTTGAAGATGCTGCTCAAAATGCCGGAAGCCGAGAAGTCGCGCGAGTCGGAGATCCTGCCGCCGGCGGTGGTCAATGCCGAGGCACGGCCTCAAGCCTGACGTGATATCGGCCCGACGCGACATCGTTCGCCGCGAACCGCGATTTGCGTCGCCTGCTGCGTGCTGTAGCTTTGATTCGCACATGGCCCGCTTGAAACCGATTCCCGGTTTCAAGGTCATGCGCTGAAGCAATTCCAGGAAAAGTGTGAAACGGTTTTCCGTCCGGAATTGCGTCAAAGAGAGAGCAATTCCAGGAAAAGTGTGAAACGATCTTCCGTCCGGAATTGCGTCCACAAAAAAAGAGAGCGGCTCTGCATTTCCATGAAATGATGAACCGCTCTAGGATTCTGCCATGACAACGCTTTCCGCCGAACGCGAAATCGAACATCTGATGACGCTGCATCCGAAAGGCTTCGACCTTTCGCTGGACCGCGTCACGCGGCTTCTCGAACGCCTCGGCAATCCGCAGGACCGGCTGCCGCCGGTCATCCACATCGCCGGCACCAATGGCAAGGGCTCCTGCGCCGCCTTCGCGCGTGCGCTGTTGGAGGCGGCTGGCCACCTCGTCCACGTCCATACCTCGCCGCACCTGGTGAACTGGCACGAGCGCTACCGGTTGGCGGCCGACAGCGGCGGCAAGCTTGTCGACGACGAGGTTTTCGCCGAGGCGATCGCACGCGTCGCCGAGGCCAATGCAGGTCAGAAGATTACTGTCTTCGAGATCCTCACCGCGGTCACGTTCATCCTGTTTTCGGAGCACCCGGCGGAGGCGGCGATCATCGAGGTCGGCCTCGGCGGCCGTTTCGACGCCACCAATGTCATCGAGCGGCCGGCGGTTTCGGTGATCATGCCGATATCGATGGACCACGAGGCCTATCTCGGCGACCGCGTCGAGCTGATCGCCGCCGAAAAGGCCGGCATCATGAAGCGCGGCTGCCCGGTGGTGATCGGCGCCCAGGAAAGCGAGACGGCGCTTCATGTGCTGATCGAGACGGCCGAGCGGCTGGATTGTCCGACCTTCGTCTACGGTCAGGATTTCCTCGCTTTCGAGGAAAATGGCCGCATGGTCTATCAGGACGAGGACGGGTTGATGGACCTGCCCTCGCCGCGCCTGCCCGGGCGCCATCAATACGCCAACGCCGCAGCGGCGATCGCCGCCGTCAAGGCGGCCGGCTTCGAGATCGGCCACCGCGCCGCCGAGCGGGCGATGACCCATGTCGCCTGGCCGGCACGCATGCAGAAGCTGACGCAGGGCAAGCTGGTCGACCTGGCGCCGAAAGGCTCCGACATCTGGCTGGACGGCGGCCACAATCCCGGCGCCGGCATGGTCGTTGCCGAGGCGCTGGCCGAGCAGGAGGAAAAGAACCCGAGGCCGCTGATCCTGATCTCCGGCATGATCAGCACCAAGGACCAGACCGGCTATTTCAGCGCCTTCAAGGGCCTTGCCCGCCATGTCTATACCGTGCCGGTAACCAACAGCGATGCCGGCGTGCCGAACGACGAATTGGCACTGCGCGCCACCGAGGCCGGCCTGTCGGCCGAGCCGGTCAGCTCCGTCGCCAGCGCGCTGATGCTGTTGCGCGACAGCTGGGACGGCCCGGCGCCGCGCATCCTGATCGGCGGCTCGCTCTATTTCGCCGGCGCTGTGCTGGCCGAAAACGGCACGCCGCCGACCTGATAGAGGCAACCCCCGGGGCGATCGCTAGGAGTCGGGCAATGATCAAGGTGAAGCAGCTCGCCCATGTCTGCATCTTCGCGCATGATCTCGAAGTGACACGAGGCTTCTACCGGGACGTGCTCGGCCTGGACACGCAGTTCAATTTCCTGCGCGACGGCAGGATCTTCGGCTTCTACCTCAATTGCGGCGGCCGCAGCCATGTCGAGGTCTTCGAGAAGAGCGAAGCCAGCTACAACGAGGCCAACCAGATCAACCACTTCTGCCTCGAAGTGGAAGACATCGATGCGGCGGTCGCTCATATCCGCTCGAAGGGCGTCGCGGTGACGCCGAAGAAGCTCGCCTGCGACGATACCTACCAGGCCTGGAGCACCGACCCCAACGGCGTGAAGATCGAGTTGTTCGAATACACCGCCAAAAGCGCGCAATTTGCAGGCGGCGATCGTGTCGCCGACTGGTGACTAGTTCAGCTGGATTGACCGGTCCGATATTCGGCTAGAAAAAGGGATTTTGAAAAGTCGCCGTTTGTCTTGGTGCAGGATTTTTCGTTCATTTCCGCGAAATCAGCGCGAACACCGGGGATTGGTTGAAGCCGCCCCAACGTCGTCATTCTATGGCGGAGCAAGGAGCGAAGCGACGCGGCGCAGACCATAGAATCCATGCCGTGACCTGGAAGCGCCGCCGCGGCGCAGAATTTTGCTCCGTTGCACGCCTTGGCGAAGGTAACGGCATGGATTCTAGGGTCTTCGCGACGGAGCTTCGCTTCTGCTCCGCCCTAGAATGACGATCGCGATGGGCGTTTCGGCCAATCTCCGAGGCATGCCACCGGTCAACGCAAACAGAGCCGACCGGTCAAAATCCCTAAGCAGTGCCACTAGAGTTCGCGACCTTCGCGGATAATTTTCTCCAGATCGATGTCGGCCCCGCTGCTTGCAACCAGCCGAACATAGAAGCTGGATGCGGGTTCGCGGCGTGCTTCCTGAATCTCATAGGACTCGAGCGCGCGTTCGATCACATCAGCTATGGAACGATTCTCGCGACGCGCAAGTCGATGAGCAATGTCCCATGCTTTTGCGCTATGGACTGAGAGTTTTGGTCCGGCCATTTCGAACCCCCCTTGCCGCAAATTGATACCGACAGAGCTTAGCCATCAAAATGGCAATTGATGGCTAGCCATCTAGCTTACTTCAGCTCGATCTCGATGAAGGCGTATTCGCCGTCATTGGCGTTGATGACGTCGTGCTCGACGCCTTCCCGGCGGAAATAGGGCGCGCCTTGCTTCATCTCGGCGAAGGATTCGCCGTCCTTGGTCACCAGTTTCACCTTGCCGTCCATCAGCGGCACGACAACGTAGTCGTGGCCATGGCGGTGCCAGCCGGTGTTGGCGCCGGGGGCGAAGCGGTATTCGGTGACGATGACGCGCTCATTGTCGACGTGAACTGTGGCTTTGGCTGTTCCGGTCATGGCGTTCTCCTTTTTTGTAGAAGAGGAGATGGAGAGCCGCGACGTCAGGGCCAGAGCGCCATCAGCGATGGCGCCAAAGAACAAGCCCGGCACGATGGCCGGGCTTGTTCTTGAACTTTTTCGGATTGGCTCAGGCGAGGCTGCCGTTGATCCAGTGCGACAGCGCCGTCTTCGGCGCGGCGCCCACCTTCATGTCGGCGACTTCGCCGCCCTTGAAGATCATCAGCGTCGGGATCGAGCGCACGCCATACTGCGCGGCGAGCTCGGGGTTCTCGTCGATGTTGAGCTTTGCCACCTTGATCTTCGCGCCGAGCTCGTTGGCGATCTCTTCCAGCGACGGGCCGATCATCTTGCAGGGACCACACCACTCTGCCCAGAAATCCACCACGACCGGCTCTTTGGCGTTGAGCACATCGGCCTGGAAATTGCCCTTGTCGACCTTGACGGTGGCCATGCTGAAATCCTTTCGAAAACTCGGGTTGCACCAAATGTGGTGGTTATGGCGGCGATGTTCAAGCAGTTCTTGTGTCACGCTGCCGTGAGTCGGGCAAGGGCGTCGTCCATGGCCTTGGCCGGCAGCTCGATCAGGCGCGGCGCCTCGGTGAACAGCAGCGCCGCGGAAACCTCGCGGCCAGGATAGAGCGGTCTGAGCAGCGCGCGGTAGAGCGCAAGCTGCAGCACATAGGCAGGCGGCACCTCCGCCAGGGTCCTGGGCGCCGGCCGGTTGGTCTTGTAGTCGACGATCGACACCTTTTCGGCAGTCACCGCCAGCCTGTCGATTTTGCCGGAAATCGAGCGCAGCTTGCCCTTCACCTCGAGGCTGCCCATGACCGCGACCTCGGCGCGCGAGGATGGCGAGAACAGCGCGCCGAAGCGGTTGTCGGACAGGATCGACAGCACAGCCTCCAGCGCTCTGTCGCGCTCGCCGTGCGGCCAGTCGACGCCGGCGCGCGCCAGGTAGCGCTCGGCCGCGCCGCGTCTTTCCTCTTCCGCAACGCCCGGCAGCATTTGCAGCAATTTGTGCAGGGCCAGGCCGCGCATGACGGCAAAGCCGGGTTCGGCGGCGGCGTCGAGCACCGGAGAGCGCGTGTCGGGGACGGTGTCTTTGGCCTCATCGATCAGCGCCGAGGCGCCGGAAGGCGAAAGCGGTCGCGGCAGGTCCTCATAGGGCGGCAGCGGCCGGAACAGGTTTTCAGGCAGCGCGGCGGCATGCTCAAACGGGCCTGCCTCGTCGATGCTGGTCAGCGCCACCGGCGGCAGCTTGGTCATATGGAAACGATGCACCGCGACATCGGCCGTTGCAGGATGCCGGCGCTCGGAACTCTCCGGCGCACCGAGCAATGCCCGGCTGACGATCGAATGCCACGTGCCGGTGCTGGGCTGCCGCTTGCCGTGATAGCCGCAGACGATCAGCCGATCCTCGGCGCGCGTCATGCCGACATAGAGCAGCCGCCGGTATTCGTCGTCCGCCAGCTCTCGCGCCTTGATCGAGGCAGCGCGCGAAACGCCGTTGGCGACATCGCTGGCCGAGCGCCACAGAAAGCCCTTGCCCCTCCATTGCGTTCCCGAGCTTTCGAACGGCATCAGCCGCGGCAAATGCTGGTCGCTGAACGGCGCCGAGCCGCCGTCTACGAGGAAGACGACCGGCGCCTCAAGGCCCTTGGCGGCGTGCACGGTCATGACGCGTACCTCGTCGCGGGTCTGGTCCATCTCGCGCTTGATCTCGGGGCCGGCATTTTCCAGCGTCGAGAGGAAGGATCCCAGTCCCGGCAGGCCGGTGCGTTCCTCGGCCAGGCAAAAACTCAGGAACTCGTCGAGGATATCGCCGGCTTCAGGCCCAAGCCGCGCCGTCATCTTGCGGCGCAGGCCGTCACGCGCCAGCACGGCGGCGTAGAATTCGAACACCGGCTTGAAAGCGACCTCGTTCGCCCAGGCATCGAGCCGGCTAACGACAGCGGCCAGGGCGACATCTTCGGCCGCATGCTGACGCAGCGAGGCAACCAGCGACTGGCCTCTCGGCCTCTCGCCGGCCAGCGCCAGCAACGTCTCCTCGGAGATCTCGAAGATCGGGCTGCGCAGCACGGCGGCGAGCGAAAGATCGTCCTCCGGCTGGATCAGGAAATGGCCGAGCGCGATCAGGTCCTGCACGGCGATATGGCCGGGCAGCCTCAGCCTGTCGGCGCCTGCAACCGGGATCTGGCGGTTCTTGAGGCTGCGCGACAGCGCGTGGACGAAGCGGTCGCGCTTGCGCACCAGGACCAGGATGTCGCCGGCGGTCAGTTTCCTGCCCTTGCCTTCGATGACCTCGCCACTGCGCAGCCAGTTCTGGATGGTCGTCGCCACATGCTCGGCCACGCGCACGGCCGGCGCGCTGGCGTGGTTGACCGGCAAGGTCCAGTCGTCCGGTTCCTCGACCATTTCAGCGCCGACCGAGGGCCACACCTCGACATAGCCTGGCGCATCGTTGCGGATCGCCTTGTGGCTGAGCGGATCGGGATCGTGGCTGATGCCGCGCCGCACTCCCGGTTCGGCGAAGACGCGGTCGACGGCGGCAAGCACGTCGTCGCTCGAACGGAACGACCACGTGAGCTTCAGATTGGCAAAGGCAGCTTCGGCGTCACGCACCCGACCGGCAAACAAAAGCCGGCTCTCGGCAAAGGAATCCGGCGCGGCGCCCTGGAAGGAGTAGATCGACTGCTTCTCGTCGCCGACGGCGAACACCGTGCGCTTGACCGTCTCGCGCTGGCCGAGCCCGGCAAAGAACTCTTCGGTCAGCTTCTTCACCACTTCCCACTGGTCCGGGCTGGTGTCCTGCGCCTCGTCGAGCAGGATATGGTCGATGCCCTGGTCGAGCTTGAATTGCACCCATGGCCCGGCATCCGGGCGCGACAACAGGTTGACCGTGCGGGTGATCAGGTCGTTGAAATCGAGGAAGCCACGCCTGCGCTTCAACTGCTCATAGCGCGCTATCAGCCAACCGGCGACGGTGAGCGCCGCCGCGGTCCCTTCGACCATGCGAAACAGCGCCAGCCGGTCCGACACGTCCAGGATCGCCTTGGCCGCCGCGAGATAGCGCTCGGCCAGGTCGGGCAGCCGGTCGACCAGCGCCTTCTTGAAGATCTTGGGCGGCTCGTAGGGGTCGCCGTCGGCCTTGAGAAAGGCTTTTGCCAAGAGCCGCAGCCGGCGGATCGGGTCGGCTTCGGCAAATGCGCCGCGCGCATAGGGGACAACATTGTTCAGCACCTGCCGCGCGTCGGTGGCTTCGGCGGCATGCGCGAATTCGGCGAACTCACCGGGGGCAAAGCCAGGCAGCGGCCAGATCGACGCGGCGATGTCTTCGCCCGTCTGTCCGGGCTGGAAGCCGAATTCGGCGAACAGCGGCCGGAAGTCGCGATCCTTGCCGAGCCTGGCGATGAAGCCGCGCAACTCGTCGCGTTTGCCGACGATTTCGGAAAGCAGCGTATCGAGACCGAACTCACCGCCGCGCTCCAGCACGGTGGCGAAGGCTTCCGCCAGGCCATGGACGCCGGCACCTGCGCCCGAGATCATGTCGCGGCGGGCATCGCCGAACAGCGAGGCCTCCATCTGCGGATCGAGCATCTCGAAATGCGCCGGGATGTTGGCTTCGAGCGGGAACTGGTGCAGCACCGATTCGCAGAAGGCGTGGATGGTCTGGATCTTCAGCCCGCCCGGTGTCTCCAGCGCCTCGGCGAACAGCCGGCGCGCGCGCCGCATGGTGTCGCGGTCGGCGCTGCGGCCGTCCAGCGCCGCGATCCTGACCGCAAGCTCCGCGTCGGGCAGCGCCGTCCATTCCGACAGGGTCGAGAACACCCGGTTCGACATGTTGGCGGCGGCCGCCCGCGTATAGGTGAGGCACAGGATCTTCGACGGATCGGTGCCGTTGAGCAAAAGCCGGATGACGCGCTGCGCCAGCACATGCGTCTTGCCAGAGCCGGCATTGGCCGACACCCAGGCGGAATTGGCCGGATCGGAAGCGCGCGCCTGGCTGGCGGCGGTATCGGAGGGGATCGGATATTTCATCCTTCCGCCTCGTCTTCGCTGGCGCCGCCCGCCGACCATTCGAGCACGCGCGCCAGATGGTCGTAATCGCCGTCGGCTTCGCCCTCGCGGAACGGCAGCGCGCGCGACAGATAGCCGATCGCAGGATCCGCATAGTGGAAGAGCAGCCGCTCCAGCCGCGCCCAGGCCTCCTCGGACAGGTCGTTGGCGGTGCGGGGCTTGCGGTTGTATTCGAGGATCGATTCCTCGAACACCTCGCCATTCGGCTTCAGCCGCACGAAGGCGAGCTGCGAGGGCTCGCGAATACCGAGTTCCTTGAAGGCGCCGCGCCTGAGCAACGCGCCTTCCAGGGCAAGCTGCGGCGACAGCAGCGTATGCGCCTGCGCCTTCGAGGGCGAGGAGCCGGTCTTGTAGTCGAGGATATCGGCCATGCCGCCGACAAGCAGGTCGACGCGGTCGGCATAGCCGGAAAGCGTCACCCCAGTGCGGCCGACGACCGTCTTTTCAGCGCGTTCCTCGGCGTAGCGCCGGGCGACGGCATCGGCGCGGCCATGCTCCCATTCGACGATGTTTTCGGCGAGCTTTTCGAAACGCGGCCACCAGATAGCCTCGATATCCGGCGGAAGCTTCGCGTCGGCAAAGCAAACGCGGCCGGCCTCGATGAGGCTCGCCAGCGCGCTTGGCGCTCTCGGATCCTCGACCCGCCGCGAGAACAAATGCAGGATTTCGTGGAACAGCGTGCCGCGTTCGGCGGCACCCGGATCGCGGATCAGCGGATCGAGCGGCATCAGGCCAAGGATACGCCTTGCATAGACCGCGTAGGGGTCGCGGCGCAGCGTCTCGATCTCGGTGACCGAGAAATGCCGCGGGCGCAGGCTGAGCGGCGGCTTGGGCTGCGGGCGCGCCGCGAAATCCTTCTTCTCGCCGGCATCAAGCGCGCGCGCCCAGGCAAGCAGCGCGTCGCCGCGCCTACGAAGCGCCCCCGCCGGCTCCTTGCCGATGAAGGTGAGGATACGCTGCAGCCAGCGCGACGGCACCGCCGGCGCATCGCCTGAGCGGGCCGACCGCGTCAGCACCACTTCGCTCGCACCCATCGCCATCTGGAAATCATGCGCGGCGAGACCGATGCGCCGTTCCGGCGGTTCGAGGTCGATGCCAGTCTTCATCAGCCGTGACATGAAGCGGTCGCTTTCGGGCTTGCGTGGCCAAACCCCTTCATTGAGCCCGCCAATGACCAGCGTGTCGACGTTCTGCAGCCGGGCTTCCAGCGCGCCCCAGATGGCAATATTGCGGTCGGTACCTTGCGCCGGCTTTACCGTCTCCGGCGCGATCAGCGCCTCCATCACGTCAGGCCATTCCAGGGCAGCGAAGGTGAACGGCGACGACGCGGCCACCAGTCCGCGCAGCAGCTCGGCGAGTTTTTCGCCGGCGTCGCCGGCATAGAGTTCCGCCAGGCTGCCATCGGCCGCGCGGCCCAGATCCTCCAGCGCAACCACGCTCGCGCGCGTCAACGTCGCGATGTCGGCGTCTTTTTCCTGGCGCATCGCGGTGAGCGGCAAGAGTGCGTTGGTAAGACGGCTAAGCACTTCTTGCGCCTGCCCTATGGCGCGCACGGTCAGACGCGAAAACCAGAAAGGTTGCCTTGTGTCGCCACTCAGCTCAGCAAGTCGCGTGTCGAAAAGTTCGGCGAGCGATGCGACATCGGGCCGACCCGTGCCACCGCGCAAGGCGACCAGCTCGACAAGTCCGGCAGCCTTGCGCACGGTCTGGCGTTCCAGGCCAAGCCCGAGCAGCGGATGTTTGAGCAAGGCAAGCAGGCCCACCGGATCGCCGGGCCGGAACGCGGCGCTCAGCGCAAGCCTGAGCAGGCTGGCGGCCGGCGTGTTGGTGAGCGGCGTACCGCCGGAATCGTCGGCAACGACACCGAAGCGCAAAAGCTCGGCTGAAACCCGCCGAGCCAGCGCGCGGTCGCCGGTAACGAGCGCCGCGCGCTTGCCCGGTACCTCGACGGCGCGCTTTAGCGCGATGGCGATTGCCGCCGCCTCGTCGCGCTCATTCGCCGCTTCCACCAGCGTCACGCCTGCAAGCGCCTGTTCGAGGTCACTTGCCGTGAAGCGCGGCCGTGTCTCGGTCCAATATTCGGTGGTTTCGGCCGGCCGCAACGCCTCGCCGACAAGTGCGGCGCGCAACGCCAGCGGCGGTGGCGCGGCGACGATGTCCTCGACATCGCGGCGCGGAATGCCGATGCTGCCGATCAGTTTGGCGAGGCCATATTGCGGGTGGCCGAGCGTTGCCGGCCGCGCGCCCGCCGCCGTTATCGCCGCGAAGGATGCATCGTCCAGCGTGTGGTCGAGCCCGGGTAGCACGACGGCGCCGTCGGGCAGGCCGGCGATCACGGCAAGCAGTTCGGCAGTGGCGGGAATGGAGCCGGTCGAGCCCGCGGCGATCACCGGTCCTGCGGGCGGATTGCGCTTCAGCCGCGCCGCCTCCAGGCGGATCAGCGCGCTGCGATGGGCGGCCGGGTTGGAGCGGTTGCGCTCCTTGAGCAGGTGCGGCCAGTTGTCGGTGACGATGCCGAGGAAATCGAGCGTCACCTGCCACCAGCCGGCGAGGTTGCCGGTGACAAGCGTCGCGAGCTTTGCCCAATCCGTGCCTTCTGTCTCGATCTCGTCCATCAGCCGGGCGAGGTCGCGCGCCAGCCAGATGGCGTCGGCGGCAGAGGTCGGCACGACGAATTCCTCGTTGAACCGAGCCCTGACATGGTCCGGCAGGCTTTCCTTCCAGGCCCGAACAAGCGGCGCCAGCAAAAGCAGCCGCTCCTGCGCGGCGATCGGCGGCGCGAGCTCGATGGCCGGTGCCGCCTCCGCGTCGAAGACCGCCTCGTCCTCGTCGAACTCGCCGAGCGGCCGCACCGTCGGCAAGATGGCGGAGCGTTGACCGAGCATGTCGACGAAAGCGCCGCGCAGCGCGCGCGCGGCGCGCCGTGTCGGCACATAGATGGTGGCGTCGGCCAGCGCCAGCGGATCGCCGTCGAAGCGGAAACCGGGGATCAGGCGTCCGTCGAGCAATGCCCCCGCCAGCGTCGGCAGGAACGGCGCTCCGGGCGGGATGGAAAAGACGCGGCGCGCGCCGCTCATACTGCTTTCGCTAGCGCGCCGGCGACGGCTGTCTCGGCGGCCGGGATGGCGTCCGGCGTGCCGACGGTGATCCAGCTTCCGTTCATCTTCATGCCGAACAGGCGCCCAGTGGCGATCGCCTTGTCGAAATAGACATTGAGCGAATGCGATCCCGTAGGCGCTTGCCTGAAGACGCGCGGATGGATGATCGCCGCGCCGGCATAGATCAGCCCCGTCGGATCACCCTTGGAGCGCCGCAAGGCACCGTCCGGCGCCACAAGGAAGTCGGTGCCGACGCAGTGCCCGGTCGCTGAGTCGAGATCGGTAAGCATCAGAAGAATATCCATTCTGGCAGCGTCCCATGCAAGGGCGAGGCGTTCGAGGCTGGGCTTGCCGCTGTCGATCCAGAACGTGTCGGCATTGATGATGTAGAAGGGCTCGCTTCCCAAAAGCGGCAGCGCCTTGACGATGCCGCCCGCCGATTCCAGCAGGGCTTCGCGCTCGTCGGAAATGACGATCCTCGGCGCCTTGCGGCCGGCGACATGGGCGACGATCTGCTCGGGCAGGTGGTGCACATTAACGACGGCCTTGCTGACACCCGCCGCCTCCAGGCTGTCCAGTCCCCAGTCGAGCAGCGTCTTGCCGGCGATCTTCACCAGCGGCTTGGGCATCGTGTCGGTGATCGGCCGCATGCGTTTGCCCAGCCCGGCCGCCAACACCATCGCGGTGGTCGGCTTCATGGCAGGCGTTCCTCGAGCAGGCCGTGGGCCATGTAGAAATCCTTCAGGCCGCCAAGCGCCGGATGCGCCAGCGCCCGCCTCAGATAATCGCGGATGCGCGGCAGGTGTTTCAGATAGTAAGGCTTGCCGTCGCGCTTTTCGAGCCGCACGAAGATGCCGAGGATCTTCGAATGGCGCTGCGCCGCCATGATCGCATAGGCCTCGGCGAACCCGGCCTCGTCGAAAACGCCGGCGGCATGCCGCGCCGCGACATAAGCGGCGAGCGTCCGCCGCTCGATCTCGGGCGAGACGGTGACGCGCGCATCCATGGCCAAGGAGGCGACGTCATAGGCGGCCGGACCGATCAGCGCGTCCTGGACGTCGACGATGCCGAGCCGGTCGAGGCCGGAACGTTCCGCGCGCCAGATGATGTTGGGCGAATGGAAATCGCGCAGCATCAGCGTGTATTCGCTGCCTGCTAGGCGATCGAGAAGGGCATTCCATACCTTGTGGTAGCCTGCCCGCAATTCATCGTCTGCCGGTTCGCCGTTGATCCATGGCACATACCAGTCGACCAGCAGATCGGCCTCGATCAGCATGGCTTCCCGATCGAAGGGCGGCACGTCGTGGAACACGCCGGGCGCCGCTTCCATGCGCTCGGGCCAGGTCTTGTCATGCATCATGGCCAGCAGCTCCGCCGCCGCTTCGTAACGCTCGGCGACAGGCTGGCCGTCGCGACCGAGAAAACCTTCGGAGCCGAGATGTTCGATGAGCAAAAAACCCTGGTCGAGATCCTGGGCGTGGATCACCGGCACGCTGACGCCGGCCGCAAGCAGCGCCCGGTCGATGGCGACGAAGGCGGTGACGGATTGGGCCGTATGGGCGATCACCGCATAGGGCTTGCCGTCGCGCACCGGTGGCCCGAGCACGAGGCGTGGCGAGTTCATCAGCACGCGCGACGCCCGGCCGGGCAGCGAGACGATCTCGTAGGAGCGGGCGGAAGCGTCGCCGACGAAATGGCGGCGGCTGGCTTGGCCCCATCCGGCCGAGGCCAGGAAATCGCGCATGGCCAGCGATCGCGCCGCGCGCTCGTGGACCGGTCCCCGTCCCGACAACCTCGCCACGCGGCCTTCGCCGTGCTCGGCAAGATCGACCCACAGCGCGTTTGCCGGCAACCGGTCTCCCGCGCGCTCGGGCCATTCGATCAGCGCCGCGCCCTGGGTGAGCGCGTCGTCGAGGCCGAGCTCGTCGAGTTCGTCCGGCGTGGACAGCCGATAGAGGTCGAAATGATGGACCGGAACGCGCGTCTCGTAGCTCTGCACCAGCGTGAAGGTCGGGCTCGGCACTTCGAGATTGGCGTCGTCGGCAAGCGCTCGGATGAGGGCGCGGGCCAGCGTCGATTTGCCGGCGCCGAGATCGCCTTTCAGCGCGATCGCGTCGCCGGCGCGCAACGCCATGGCGAGGTCTTCGCCAAGCCTTGCCGTTGCCGCCTCGTCGACGAGAAAACGCTCCAGCACCGTCCCTGCCATGCGGGCCGCGCTACTCGGCCGCGTCGCGGATGCCCGGCGTATCCGGGATACCCGAAGGCTTGTCCGGGAAGGTGCAGATGACCGTGGTGCCCCTGTCCTGGCCGGTCTCGATGCGCACGGTTCCGCCGTGCAATTCGACGAAGCTCTTGACGATGGAGAGCCCCAGCCCGGCGCCGCGCCGCCGCCCGCCATTGGTGCGCGGCTCGAAGCGGCGGAATACCGATTCCAGCACGTCCGGCGGCATGCCGGGGCCGTCATCATGCACCGAGAACTCGACGCTGTCGGCCAACCGGCGGCAGGTCAGCGTGATCGTGCTCGCCTCCGGCGCGTAGTTCGCCGCGTTGCTGAGCAGGTTGTAGAGGATCTGGCGGATGCGGGTTTCGTCGCCATGGAAGCTTGCCGGCGCCTCCGCCGCAACGATCTCGAGCTTGATCCGGTGCTCGTCCAGCCGGTCGGCGACCAACTCGGCGGCCGCGGCGATCGTCCGGTCGATGTTCATTTCGGAGATGTCGAGCTGCATGATGCCGGCATCGACGGTCGCCAGGTCGAGGATATCGTTGACGATGGTGAGCAGCACCGATGACGATGAGCCGACATGCTCGACATATTCGGCCTGCTTCTGCGTCAGCGGACCGGTCGAGGGCAGCGACAGAAGCTCGGTGAAGCCGATGATGTTGGTCAGCGGCGAGCGCAACTCATAGGACACGTGCTGCACGAATTCGTTCTTCAACTGGTCGGATTTCTCCAGCGCCTCGTTCCTGTCCTTCAGCGCCCGCTCGACATTGACGGTGTCGGTGACGTCGACGAAGGTGATCATCACTTGGCCGTTCGGCAGGTGGATCACCGCGTAGCTCAGCACGGTGCCGTCGACAAGCTCGATCTGGCCGCGGCGGTCGCGGCGCTCGTCGTCGAAGCCGGTGACCGCGGCGACGAAGCCGCCCCATGGGCTGTTCGCGACCCGCTGGTCGCACAGGTCGCGGATCGCCGTGACATGGACGTTGGGCTTGACTGCTTCCACCGTCAGCCCCCACAGCGCGATGAAGGCGGGATTGGACAGGCGCAGCCGCCCGTCCGGACCGAACACGACCACGCCTTCGGCGAGGTTGTCCAGCGTCTCGCCCTGTACCCGCACCGCGGTCTGGTAGCGGCTTTCGAGGTCCATCTTCTCGGTCAGGTTCTCGAACACCCAGGTGACGCCGCCCTTCGGCTGCGGGTTCGCTACCACGCGGATCGTCTTGCGGTCGGGCAGGTGCCACCAGTGCTCCTGCGATTCGACGGCGCGATAGGCGCTGAGCAGGTTTTCCTTCCAGCGCCGCCATTCCGGCTGTTCGGCGATCTTGCCTTCGCTGCGCAGCCGGTCGAGCAGCAGCGTGTTGGAAGGCGCGCTGAGCAGGAAGCCGCTGTCGAGACCCCAAAGCTTCTGGAAGGCCTGGTTGAAGAAGCGCAGTTTTTCGTCGGTGTCGAAGATCGCCACCGCGGTGTTCAACTGGTCGAGCGTGTCGGCATGGCTGCGCACGGTCCGCTCGTATTCGGCGCGGATCGTCTCGGCGGCACTGGTGTCGCAGGCAAGCCCCGCCGAACCGTCGGCGCCGGCGAAGTCGGTGACCGCGAACATGCGGCGGTCGCCCTCGATCACGGTGGAAAGCGTCTGTTCGAAGACCGGGCGCGACTTGTGCTGCTCGGCGATCTGCTCGCGCGCCTGGCCGCCGAGGAATTCCTTGGCGTCGCGCACGGCCGCAGCCGCGTTTTCCGCCTCCACCGCCTCGGCATAGGCGCGGTTGACCCACTGCAATCGCCCGTCCGCGCCGCGCAGCCATGCCGGCATCTTCAACGCGTCGAGCAGGCCAACCATGGTGTCGTAGTCGGCGCTCAGCCGCTGGTTCTCGATCTTCAGCCTGGCCTGGCTGCGCAGCGTCTCCGACAGTGAGACGAAGCGCACCAGCACATGCGCCGCGCTCTTGCGGCCGTGCACTTCCAGCGGCACGCCGGCTTGCGTTTCGATGACGAGATCGAAGGCCTTCGCCTGTTCGCGCAGGGCGGCAACCGCGTGCTCCAGCGCCGCCGCCGAGCGCGGCATCAGCCAGCGGCCGAAGGCAAGGAAAGCCGACCTGTCGTCGGGGGCGCCGCTTTCCAGCGGCAGGCTGCCGATGAGTTCGGGTTTCTTGTTGTCCGTTGTCCAGACGATCAGGCGCTGGTCGCGCAGGTTGAGCAGCGCCTCGGAACGCTGCAGAGCCGCGTTGACATCCGCGATGCGAGCTCTGAGCTGGACATTCTGCGAGGCGGTGCGTGCGCGCTCGCGGATCAGGAAGATGGCCGAGACAAGCGCTGCGCCCATGACGCCGACGAACATGGCGAGCTGCATGACCTCGACGGTGCTGACCGGCGCAGCGGCCTTTCCCGGGATGCCTATGTCGGCATGGGCGGCAAAGGCGAGCAGCGGGCTGGCAAGCGCCGAGGTGGCAAGAAGCAAGCCCAGCCTCGCGCTGGCACGAAAAGCACCGCCGCTCACGGCAGGGCCGGCATCGTTCGAATCCTTATGGCCGCCGGAAACGGCCTTTCCCGCGCGTGGCGGGTAATCCCCCGGCATGTCTTGGTCCTCTTCGGTGCTTGAATGCAAGACCGCCCTGAATGCGTCCCCGGCCCAACATGTCCCCGGCCGCGAATCACAACAATAACGCTTGCCGGAATCGGCGTGAAGAATCATTGGCGTAAAAAATAAAGCCGGGCGGAAAGTCAACCGCCCGGCTTCAATATATGGTAGATAATTTCGCTTTGGTTAATAGCGGTAGTGTTCAGGCTTGTATGGGCCCTGCGGCGTCACGCCGATATAGGCGGCCTGTTCGCCGGATAGCTCGGTGAGCTTGGCGCCGAGCTTGTCGAGATGCAGCCGCGCCACCTTCTCGTCGAGGTGCTTGGGCAGCACATAGACCTGGTTCTGGTACTGGCCGTGCTTGGTGAAAAGCTCGATCTGCGCCAGCACCTGGTTGGTGAACGAGGCCGACATGACGAAGCTCGGATGTCCGGTGGCGTTGCCGAGGTTGAGCAGGCGTCCCTCGGACAGGAGGATCATCCGCTTGCCGTCCGGGAAGGTGATCAGGTCGACCTGCGGCTTGACGTTGGTCCATTTCAGGTTGCGCAGTGACGCCACCTGGATCTCGTTGTCGAAGTGGCCGATATTGCCGACGATCACCATGTCCTTCATCGCCCGCATATGGTCGAGAGTGACGACATCCTTGTTGCCGGTGGTGGTGATGATGATGTCGGCGGTGGGCGCCGCGTCCTCCAGCGTGACGACCTCGAAGCCGTCCATCGCCGCCTGCAGCGCGCAGATCGGGTCGACCTCGGTCACCTTGACGCGGGCGCCGGCGCCGCGCAGCGAAGCCGACGAGCCCTTGCCGACGTCGCCATAGCCGCACACCACCGCGACCTTGCCGGCCATCATCGTGTCGGTGCCGCGGCGGATGCCGTCGACCAGCGATTCCTTGCAGCCATACTTGTTGTCGAATTTCGACTTGGTGACGGAATCGTTGACGTTGATCGCCGGGAAGGGCAGCAGGCCCTTCTTCTGCAGCTGGTAGAGGCGGTTGACGCCGGTGGTGGTCTCCTCGGTGACGCCGCGGATCGCTTCCCGCTGCTTGGTGAAGAAGCCGGGCGAGGCCTTCAGGCGCTTCTTGATCTGGGCGAACAGGATCTCCTCCTCCTCGCTGCCGGGATTGGACAGCACGTCCTCGCCGGCCTCGGCGCGCGCGCCGAGCAGGATGTACATGGTGGCGTCGCCGCCATCGTCGAGGATCATGTTGGAGATGCCGCCGTCGGTCCACTGGAAGATGCGGTCGGTGTAGTCCCAATAATCATCCAGCGACTCGCCCTTGATGGCGAACACCGGAATGCCGGCCTCGGCGATCGCAGCGGCCGCGTGATCCTGGGTCGAGAAGATGTTGCAGGAGGCCCAGCGGACATCCGCGCCCAGCGCCTTCAGCGTTTCGATCAGCACCGCCGTCTGGATGGTCATATGCAGCGAGCCGGTGATGCGCGCGCCCTTGAGCGGCTTCTTGGCGCCGAACTCCTCGCGGCAGGCCATCAGGCCCGGCATTTCGGTTTCGGCGATCTCGATCTCCTTGCGGCCCCAGCCGGCAAGCGAGATGTCGGCGACCACATAGTCCTTGCTACCCGTCATGGCAGTGCTCCGGTGTGATTTATCTCAAAGGCGCGCCGGCGCCGGGAGGGCGCAATGAGGGCGCGAATTGCCGGCCTGACTAGCAGATCGGCCGTCACACGACAATGGGATATAAAGAAATCTTTATGCGCGCATGTCTTGGGAGCAATGCATGTCGCCCAAAAGTGCGAAGCGGTTTTGGGACAACGACGTGCATCCAGCAAAGAAACCCGCGATCAGATTTCCTCGCCGAAACGCGAGGCGACCAGCTGCTCCAGCGCATCCATGGCCGGCACGGCTTCCGGACCGCTGGCGATGACACGGATCGAATAGCCCGGGCTTGCCGCCAGCATCATCAGGCCCATGATCGAGGTGCCGCCGACCCTCACGCCGTCCTTCTCGACATGGATGGTGGCGTCGAAGCCGGAGGCGACCTGGACGAACTTGGCCGAAGCGCGCGCATGCAGGCCGCGCTGATTGATGATCGGGAACTCCCGCACCACCTCAGCTTTCTCCGGCGCCGATGCGTTCATTTGCTGCTCAGGAGCTGGCTGGCGACATTGATGTATTTGCGGCCCGCCGCCTGCGCTTCGTCGAGCGCGGCGGCCATGTTGTCGCCCTTGCGGATCGAGGAGAGCTTAATCAGCATCGGCAGGTTCATGCCGGCGATGACCTCGGTGCGGCCGGATTCCATCACCGAGATGGCAAGGTTGGAGGGTGTGCCGCCGAACATGTCGGTGAGCACGATGACGCCGGCTCCGGTGTCGACGCGCGCAACCGCGTCGACGATGTCGGCCCGGCGCTGCTCCATGTCGTCGTCGGCGCCGATCGCCACGGTTTCGAAATTGTCTTGCGGCCCGACGACATGCTCTACGGCATGCCGGAACTCGGTGGCGAGTTGACCGTGCGTCACGAGCACGAGTCCGATCATTCTCTGGTGGCTCCCGTCATCGCCGCTTCATAGGCGTATCTTATGTTCGCCAGCCATTCTAGGCGGCGGGAGCGCTATCTTGTCGACGCACGGCCGGTTGACAAGCCCAAAATTGCGGCAGCCCGGGCCATTTTGACGCATCGCAACAAAAAACCAAAGCATGTCTCCCGAAAGTGGGAGCGGGTTTCGGGACAAAGACATGCGCAGAATCAAAACCTAAGGCGCATGGAGCGAATCTGAAGATCGCGGCGCGCTTCAGGCCGGATCATGAAAAAGGCTGGATCGACAGCCGCGCCATCAGCATCGGCAGCGCGGTTGTGACGTTTTGCCGGGCGACGTCGATGCGGGGTAGCCGGCAGCCGTCGATTGTTTCGACGGCTTCGTCCTGCAGCCGCGCCATCTCGGCCGGTTCGACAAGCCGAACCACAAGGTCGATCACGGCGGCCGGTTCGAAGGCAAGCGGCCGCGGTCCGATGCCGTGCACCTCGACCAGGCCGGCGATGGTTGCCGGCGCGCGGCACACCAGCCGGCCGCCATGCGCTGCCGCAAGCAACTGGTCGTCGCCGACCAGCCGGGAAAACACCCCGCGAGCGAGGCAATGATCGAGGAGCGCCAGCGCCAGCGTCGTCTTGCCGGCGCCCGACGGCCCGGCGATCAGCACGCCGCGCTCGCCGATCAGGATGGCCGTCCCATGGATGTTCCGGTGCTTGGTGGCTGCGTCTGGCATGTCGGTTAGGCGATCAGCCTTCCGCGGGCAGCGTCACCACGAAGCGCGCCCCTTTGATCTCGCCGGGCTTGGTGCCCGGGATGTTCTCGGCCGTCAGCGTGCCGCCATGCGCCTCGACGATCTGGCGGCTGATCGACAGCCCGAGGCCGGAGTTCTGGCCGAACGCCTCGCCGGCGGGCCGGTCGGTGTAGAAGCGCTCGAAGATGCGATCGATCTTCTCCGCCCGGATACCCGGGCCGTTGTCGTCGACGGTGATGATGTTGAACTTGCCGGCGCGCGCCAGCGAAATGGTGATATGGCCATGCTCGTCGGGCACGAAGGAGCGCGCGTTCTCGATCAGGTTGGTGATGACCTGGCCGATCCTGAGATCATGGCCGACGACGAAATAGCCCTTGGCGCCGGCCGGCAGCTTGGCGACCTTGAGCTCGATCTCGACAGCCTTCTTGTTGCGCGTGGTCTCGCGCGAGACCGCGATGAGATCGGTGGTGAACTTCTTCAGATCGACGGTTGCCGCATCATCGCGCGCGAGCTCGGCATCGAGCCGCGAGGCATCCGAGATGTCGGTGATCAGCCGGTCGAGCCGCCTCACATCGTGCTGGATGATTTCCATCAGCCGGCCGCGCGAGTTCTCGTTCTTTGCCAGGGGCAGCGTCTCGACCGCGCTGCGCAGCGAAGTCAGCGGGTTCTTCAATTCGTGCGACACGTCGGCGGCAAAGCTTTCGATCGCCTCGATGCGCGCGTAAAGCGCGTTGGTCATGTCGCGCACGGCGATGGACAAATTGCCGATCTCGTCCTGGCGGTCGGAAAAATCGGGGATTTCCTCGCGGCTCTTGACGCCGCGCCGCACCCGGACGGCGGCGGCGGACAGCCGCCGCAGCGGATTGGCGATGGTGGACGCCAGAAGCATCGACAGGATCGCGGTGACTAAAGCCGCCACCCCGAACACGCGCAGGATCGCCTTGCGCTCGGCCGCGACGATCTTGTCGATGTCGCCGCCTTCGGTGGATAGCATCAGCACGCCGAGCACGGCGCGAAAACGCTGGATCGGCACCGCGACGGAGACGATCTGCTCGCCCTGCTCGCTCACCCGCACGATGGTCGATGGGCTGCCGGTCAGCGCCTTGACCACCTCGGGGAAGGCCGCGCCATTGCCGCCGGGCTGCTCGTGATAGATGGGCAGGTCCTTGTTGCGGAAGAAGTCGAAGATGAACTTCTCGACCCGCTCCACGGCGCCGGGCTGTTCGTCGTCGACGGGCGGCAGGTCGTAGCGCAGGATCTGGCCGCGCGAATAGAGATGCCGGGAATCGAGCAGGAGGTTGGCGTCGCGGTCATAGATGCGCGCGCGCGTGCGCGTCGGCGAGATCAGTCGCCTGAGCACCGGCGCGACGCGCTCTGGGTTGATCGGGAAGTCGAGATTGTCGAGCTGGTCCGACCCTGGCCCCAGGCTCTCGCCGGCCTGCAGCTCGAGCAGCTTTTCCGGATCGATGCTGATCGAATCGGTTTCCACCGTCGCCGAGGCCGCGATGGCTCCGGCAATGATTTCGCCCTGCGTCATCAGGCTCTCGACACGGGCGTCGATCAGGCCGTCGCGGAAGGTGTTGAGGTAGAGGATGCCGGTGACCAGCACGGCGAGGCCGGCCAGGTTGAGGAACAGGATGCGCCGCGTCAGGCTGGAAAAGATGTGATGGCCGAGAAACCGGCGCATCGGCACGGTGATCTTCGACAGGAATGCGGGCACGATCCGCGGCTGACGCCTTGCCGCGCCGGCCCGTCTGCCTCGCTCTACTTCCACTGCCATCGAATAGCAGGCCCTGCTTAGTTGGTGAGTAGTGAGTAGGCAGTAGGGGATAGAGAAATGGTTGGCTGACCGCGGCTATGCATGAGTGGCCGCTCGCACCATTCAAAACTGACTACCGACTACTCCCTACTGCCTATTCATGCCTCGCGGAACCGGTATCCGACTCCGTAAAGGGTTTCGATCATCTCGAAGTCGTCGTCGACGGCCTTGAACTTCTTGCGCAGCCGCTTGATGTGGCTGTCGATGGTGCGGTCGTCGACATAGACCTGTTCATCATAAGCCGAATCCATCAGCGCATCACGGCTTTTTACCACACCGGGGCGCTGCGCCAGCGAATGCAGGATGAGGAACTCGGTCACCGTCAGCGTCACCGGCTCGCCCTTCCAGGTGCAGGTATGCCGCTCCTGGTCCATCACCAGCTGGCCGCGTTCGAGCGAGCGCGCCTGTTGGCTGGGCGCCTTGGCCGCCGCCTCGCGGGCGCTGGTCCGGCGCAGCACCGCGCGCACGCGCTCGACCAGCAGTCGCTGCGAGAACGGTTTGCGGATGAAGTCGTCGGCGCCCATCTTGAGGCCGAACAACTCGTCGATCTCATCGTCCTTCGACGTCAAGAAGATGACCGGCAGGTCCGACTTCTGGCGCATGCGGCGCAACAGCTCCATGCCGTCCATGCGCGGCATCTTGATGTCGAGGATGGCGAGGTTAGGCGGCCGAGCCGCCAGGCCTTCCAGCGCCGACGCACCGTCGGTGTAGGTTTCGACCCGATAGCCCTCGGACTCGAGCGCGATCGACACCGAAGTCAAAATATTGCGGTCGTCGTCGACAAGCGCGATTGTTGCCATTTCAACTGGCTCCCTCATGAGCGTTCCCTTCTGTCGTCGAGAAGGGGCTTTTGCAGGACAAATTGGGTACAAAATGTGGCACGGGCCTTGTCCGAAGTCACGGGCGGCCTGCCGCTACACACCATCGCACCCCTATTGGGATTGGACGAAGCAACCCTGCCAATCCTTTGGGCAACCTCTATGACTTTTTGCACATATAAACGATTTAAACAACTTTCAAATTTTTTAAATCGATTAATGATTTGATATCATTCGGCTTTTCTGTTTCTGAACCTGACAGCCCCCGGCGCGCGCTTCGGGAAATCACCGTCAGACGCGGCCAAATCCAGAGAGGAAATTTGATGTCGGAAGCCGGCAAACGCAACCCCGACTGCGCTATTGACGCGATCGGCCTGAAGACCACGGGCATGGTGCGCTACAATCTTGGCGCGGCCGAACTCTATGAGGAAGCGATCCGGCGCGGCGAGGCGAGATTGACCGCGCAGGGCGCGCTGGTCGCCGAAACCGGCCAGCACACCGGGCGTTCGCCCAAGGACAAGTTCGTCGTGCGCGACGAGGCGACCGGCCCGCATGTCTGGTGGGACAACAACAAATCGGTCACGCCGGCGCAGTTCGAAGCGCTGTTCGCCGATTTCAAGGCCCATGCAGCCGGCAAGGACCTCTACGTCCAGGACCTCGTCGGCGGCGCCGACGCCGAGCTGAAGCTGACGACCCGGGTCGTCACCGAATTCGCCTGGCATTCGCTGTTCATCCGCAATCTTTTGATCCGCCCCGAAGCCGCGGAGCTCGAGCGCTTCGCGCCGCAGATGACGATCATCGACCTGCCCTCCTTCCGCGCCGACCCGGCACGCCACGGCACCCGCACCGAAACGGTGATCGCGGTCGATCTCACCCGCAGGATCGTGCTGATCGGCGGCACCTCCTATGCCGGCGAAATGAAGAAGTCGGTGTTCACCATGCTGAACTATCTGCTGCCGGCAAAGGGCGTGATGCCGATGCATTGTTCGGCCAATGAGGGGCCGGACGGCGACACGGCCGTCTTCTTCGGCCTGTCCGGCACCGGCAAGACGACGCTTTCCGCGGATCCGTCGCGTACGCTGATCGGCGACGACGAGCACGGCTGGGGTCCGCACGGCATCTTCAATTTCGAGGGCGGCTGCTACGCCAAGACGATCAGGCTTTCGGCCGAGGCCGAGCCGGAAATCTTCGCCACCACGCAGCGCTTCGGCACGGTGCTGGAAAATGTCGTGCTCGATGCCGGCCGCGTGCCGGATTTCAACGACGGCAGCCTCACCGAAAACACGCGCTGCGCCTACCCGCTGGACTTCATCCCCAACGCCTCGAACACCGGCCGCGCCGGCCATCCGAAGAACATCATAATGCTGACGGCCGACGCTTTCGGCGTCATGCCGCCGATCGCCAGGCTGACGCCGGCGCAGGCGATGTACCACTTCCTGTCGGGCTATACCGCCAAGGTTGCGGGCACGGAAAAGGGCGTCACCGAACCGGAGGCGACGTTCTCGACCTGCTTCGGCGCCCCGTTCATGCCGCGCCACCCGTCCGAATACGGCAATCTGCTGCGCGAGCTGATCGCCAGCCATGGCGTCGACTGCTGGCTGGTCAACACCGGCTGGACCGGCGGCGCCTACGGCACCGGCCGCCGTATGCCGATCAAGGTGACGCGGGCCCTGCTGGGCGCCGCGCTCGACGGTTCGCTGAAATCGGCCGAGTTCCGCACCGACGCCAACTTCGGCTTCGAGGTGCCGGTCGCGGTTCCGGGCATCGACGGCGCCATTCTCGATCCGCGCTCGACCTGGGCGGACAAGGCCGGTTACGACCGCCAGGCCGCGAAGCTGGTCGGCATGTTCGCTGTCAATTTCGAGAAGTTCGAAGGCCATGTCGACGCGACCATCCTCGGCGCCGCGCCGCGGCTGCAGGAAGCGGCCGAATAATCGCGGCCTCTAGAGCAATTCCAGGAAAAGTGCGAGCGGTTTTCCGTCCGGAATTGCGCCAAAACAAAGAGATAGGGCGGTTCGCCGTTTCCGTGAAACGGTGAATGCTCGAGCGTCTTGCTTCAAGGGCCCGGTTCACACCGGGCCTTTTCTTTTTGTGGCCATCGCGTCATGAGTGCATGCATGGCGAGCGACGACGACATCATCATTACCGGCGAAGCAATTATCCACCCGGGCGACCTGCACGAGGATTTCATCCGCTCGTCGGGCCCGGGCGGCCAGAACGTCAACAAGGTGGCCACCGCCGTGCAACTGCGCTTCGACGCCGCGAACGCATCGGGCCTGTCCGAGCGCGTGCGCGAGCGCGCCATCAAGGTTGCCGGCCAGCGCGCCACCAAGGACGGCGTCATCGTCATCGAGGCCGGCCGCTTCCGCACCCAGGAGCAGAACCGCGCCGACGCGCGGATGCGCCTGACCGCGCTGATCGCCAAGGCGGCCGAGCCGCCGCCGCCGCCGCGCAAGAAGACCAGGCCGTCCAAAGGCGCCGTGGAGCGCCGCCTCAAGAGCAAGGCAGGCCGGTCGACGGTGAAGAAGCTGCGCGGTCGGGTCGAGAACGATTAGAGCAATTCCAGGAAAAGTGGGAGCGGTTAGGCTCGGCGCCCACGCCGTAGCCTTCCGTCCGGAATTGCGTCAAAACAAAGAGATAGAGTGGTTCGCCGTTTCCCTGAAACGGTGAACCGCTCTGGCACGGTTGAATCGGCTGCTTCCAATTCAGGGTTGCAGATGGCAAGCTCGGGTTGCTGCAACAGCGAGGAGACCAGCAATGGGTATTTTCGATTTCGTCAAAGGCGTCGGCAAGAAGCTCGGGCTTGGCGGCGACGACGAGGCATCGCCAAACGCGGACACGTTGAAGAAGGAGCTCGATTCGCACAGACTGGGCACGGACGGCGTCGAGGTTGCCGTTCAAGGCGATACCGCGGTGCTGAAGGGCACCGTCAAGGATCAGTCGGTCTTCGAGAAGGCGGTGATCGCCGTCGGCAACACGCTCGGCGTCTCCAAGGTGCAGGCAGACGAGCTGAAAGTCGCGCCCGAAGCCGGCAAGGCGGCGGCGCCGGCCAAGGAACCGACGCTCTATACGGTCCAGAAGGGCGATAACCTCTGGAAGATCGCCGAAAAGCAATACGGCAAGGGTAAGGGCGCGAAGAACAACATCATCTTCGAGGCCAACAAGCCGATGCTGACGCATCCCGACAAGATCTATCCCGGCCAGGTGCTGCGCATACCGGACCTCGCCTGAACCGGCGATCGGCTTGCAAGAACAGGAACGGCGGCTTTCGGGTCGCCGTTTCCGTTTGCCGGTGGCATGCTAATGCATGTCGCCCAGAAGTGTGCAGCGGTTCTGGGACAACGACATGCATAAAAACAAAGACTTAAAGCGTGCCGCATGAATCCGTTTCAGCGCGGCACGCTTTAGAGCCGGATGATTTCAGGTCGAAGCGACCTGAAATCTGAATCCGGCTCTAAATCAAAGAGATAGAGCATGATGTCGTCCGAAAACCGCTTCACATTTTTCGGCATCATGCTGTAGCGCGGATAAACCGGATCGACCCATGCTCGTTCTGCCCAAAGGCGTCCGCCATATGCCGGGCTACATCGCCCGCCCCGCCCAGGAGGCGCTGGTCGAGGAGATCCGGCGCGTCGTGCAGGCGGCGCCCCTCTATGTGCCGGCCATGCCGCGCACCGGCAAGGAGATGAGCGTGCGCATGACCAATTGCGGCGCGCTTGGCTGGGTGACCGACAAGGAGCGCGGCTATCGCTACCAGCCGACGCATCCGGTGACGGGCGAGCCCTGGCCGCCGATCCCCGAGGCGCTGCTGAAAATATGGCGCGAAGTCTCGGCCTACCTGCATCCGCCCGAGGCCTGCCTGGTCAATTTCTATTCGGCGGATGCCAAGATGGGCCTGCACCAGGACCGCGACGAGAAGGATTTCGCCGCGCCCGTGGTGTCGGTCTCGCTGGGCGACGACTGCCTGTTCCGGGTCGGCGAGGACAGGCGCGAGGGCGGCACGAAGTCGTTCAGGCTGAAGAGCGGCGACGTCGTCGTTCTCGGCGGCGAGGGGCGCCTCGCCTTCCATGGCGTCGACCGCATCTACCCCGCGACGTCGGCCCTCTTGAAGAATGGCGGCCGCATCAATCTGACGCTGCGGCGGGTGACGGAGCCCGGCTGACCATGCCTGCGGCAACGCGATTTTAAGGACAGCTCAGCTACAAGCACGGTTGCGAAACCGAGGTCGCCATGGAACCGAATTGGATCAGGACCCGAAGCCTCTTGGACGTGGCCATCGTCACGGTCGTATCGATCATCGCTCTGTGGATGGCCGACATCTACCTGAGCATGTTGTGGAACCTGAACAGCAAAGGTCTTTCTGAACTTTCGCACAGGCTTCCCTATTGGGACTTCACCAATCTCTGGGCTGGTTCCCGCATGGCCGTCGACGGCCATGTTGCTACCCTCTTCGACGTGGACGCCTACCGCGCGGCGCTGCGCGACATGTTCTCGCCCGACCTTCCCAATCAGGAATGGAGCTATCCGCCGAACATCCTGTTGCTCGGCGTTCCGCTTGCGACCCTGCCGATCCTGCCTGCCTACCTGGTCTGGACGATTGGAACCGTTCTGTGCCTGTGGCTGGCTATCCGGCCGCTGAAGCTCGGAGCGGCCCTGGAACTGGCGATTGTCCTCAGCCCCGCGGTGATCTGGAACTCGGTGTTCGGCCAGAACGGCGCGCTGACGACTGCCCTGTTGATTGGAGGCCTCGCTGTGGCGCCAAAGCGTCCGCTGCTGGCCGGGATACTGTTCGGCCTGCTGACGATCAAGCCGCATCTCGGCATTCTCGTGCCTTTCTGCCTGCTCGCCAGCGGCAACTGGCGAGCCATTCTCGCGGCCATCGGGACTGCCGCCCTGATCGCCGTCGCCACCGGCCTGTTCTTCGGCTTCGACGTCTGGCGGCTGTTCCTGACCGAGACCCGTCCCTTGATGACGTCGATCATGGAGGCGCCTTATCCGCAGCCCTATCAGTACAACGCGATAACGGTGTTTTTCACGGCAAGAGCGATCGGTTTTGGGCTGACCGCCGCCTATGGCGTGCAGGCGGTCGCGACCATCGTCTCCATTGCCGCGGCGGTCTGGCTCTGGAGGCCGGGGCGCCTGGTTTCGCATCAGGAACGCGTGGCGCTTACCGCTGTCCTTGCAATCCTTGCCACGCCCTATGGCTACACCTACGACACGATCGGCGTGGCCGTAGCGGTGGCGATGCTCGCCACGATGGTTTCGAGGCCGCCTCGACTGATATTGGCGATTTGCTGGCTCTGGCCTTTCGTCACGCATTTTTTCACCTGGGGCGGATATTGCGTCGCTGTCCTGATCCCGCTGTTCCTCGCCGCGTGGATGCTGCTTTCGATATGGACGACAGGCCGCAAGACCGAACTCTCCGGGGAGCCGTCCCTGGCGTAAGCGTTCGTAGCGGTTTTCCGCTCGCAATTGCGCAAAAACAAAGACTCTATGGCGCCGCGTCCATCTTGGCGCTCACACGCCGCCGCAGGAGGTCAGGCGTAAGGCCGGCGTCGCGCAATGCCACAACAAGGAGCGCGAACATGACAACCGCGGCGAGCGGGATTTTCAGCAATCCAAACTGGATCATGGCGAGAGGAAGCAGCATCGCCAAGGTCAAGATGGTGATCCGGGCCTTGCCCTCGGGCAATGGCGGGTCCTTCAAAGCCATCAGCCCGAGCGCGCCGGCAAGCAGGCCGAGATCGTAGGTAAGCGCATAAGGCGTGATGATAAATGTGGCGATCAGCAAAAGAATGCTGCGGTCGCGCGCATCGCCGAGACGGAAGAAGGCTATGATGACGATTAGCGCCACGGGCGCGGCGACCGAGAGATGCAGCATGAGCGCCAGGTCCGGACCGAAGTTCCAGTTGCGGAGCGCGCCATAGACGGAGGGCATCATCGCCAGGAACAGGCCCTCGAGCACCCTCATGACCGCGTTCTGGTACGGCACGACATTTTGGATATAGCCGCGCCACGTGTCGGGCCCGAAGACAGCGGCCGAGGCTGCCACCAGCAGCAGCGTGGTTATGATGGCGCTGGCGATGACGGTCCAACGCCGCTCGGCCACCAGCAGGAAGGGAAACAACAGGCCGAGCTGCGGCTTGATCGTCAGCAGGCCGAGCAGGATGCCGGCAATGATCGGCCTTTTTTCACGCAGTGCCAGCGCGCCGAGCGCCAGGGCCGCGCAGAGATAGCCGTTCTGGGCGGCCCAGAAATTGAGAACCACGAAGGGCATTGCGGCGACCCAAGCCATCAGGTTCCGTTCGCCGATGAACGCGCGATAGGCGAAAAGGAAAGCGATGCCTGTCGTTGCCAGGAAAAGCAGCAGCGCGGTCTTGTAGCCAAGCAATCCGAATGGCCAGATCAGGAAGAGGAAATGCGGCGGATAGCTCCAGTTGTGCCAGGGATATCCGCTGCCGAAAGCCTCCTTGAGGTGGCTGAAATAGACGTCCCAAGGCCCGAACAGGTCCTGCACCCTGCCGGAAAGCAGCAATCTGGACGCCATCCAGTAGTTGGCGAAATCCTTGTCGGCAAAGTGCGAGTCGAGGCCCGGCGCAAGGATCGCAACCACGGTCGCGCAAGCGAGCACCGCTGCCGCGATGGATGCGGCCGCGAACACGAACAGATATGGCTTCGGCAGTGCCAGCAGCCGTTGCATGAAACCTTGCCTGTTGCCTGGTCGGTTTCTTGCAGGAATCTCTTAAGAAACCTGAAAGTCGGCCGGTGCCGCGCGGCTCACGCGCGGCCTCACAGCTTCCTCAACGCCACTTCCTCGATCAGGTGGTTGGTGCCCTTGCGCAGGATGAGATCGGCCCGCGCCCTGGTCGGCAGGATGTTCTCGCGCAGGTTCTTGAGGTTGATATTGGCCCAGAGTCCCTCGGCTATGGCCCGCGCGGCATCCTCGGAGAGTTGCGAATAGCGGTGGAAGAAGGAGTCCGGATTGCGGAAGGCGGTCTCGCGCAGCCGCATGAAGCGCTGGATGTACCACTGATGGATCAGCTTCTCGTCTGCATCGATATAGATGGCGAAGTCGAAGAAGTCGGACAGGAACGGCACGATCTTGCCGTCTTTCGGCAGCTTGCCCGGCTGCAGCACGTTGATGCCTTCGAAGATCAATATGTCGGGACGGTCGATGGTGACGAACTCGCCGGGGATGACGTCGTAGGTCAGGTGCGAATAGACCGGCGCGCGGACGCTGCTTTGGGCCGACTTCATGCCGGACAGGAACCTGAGCAGCGCGCCGACGTCGTAGCTCTCGGGGAACCCCTTGCGCTCCATGAGGTTCTCGCGGCGCAGGATCTCGTTCGGCAACAGGAAGCCGTCGGTGGTGATGAGGTCGACCTTCGGGCTTGACGGCCAGCGCGCCAGAAGCTCCTTCAGCACGCGCGCCGTGGTCGACTTGCCGACCGCGACCGAGCCGGCAATGCCGATGATGAAAGGCGTCTTGACGACATCCTGAGCGTTGAAGAAAGCCTGGCGCTGCCGGAACAGAAGCTGGCTTGCCTCGACATGGGCCGAGAGCAGCCGCGACAGCGACAGATAGATGCGCTTGACCTCTTGGAGGTCGACCGGGTCGTTGAGCGAGCGCAGCCGATCGATCTCGTCCTCGGTCAGCGTCAGCGGCGTGTCGGCGCGGAACTGCGACCATTGCTCGGCGGAGAAGAATCGATAGGGGGAATATTTCTCGGTAGGAGCAAGCTGGTCCATCGAGTCTCCTGCCCTCCTAGAGCATGATGCCGAAAAGTGTGAAGCGGTTTTCGGACGACATCATGCTCTATCCGTCTCTTTCAACCCTTTGACCGGGCTGCCTTTTCGGCGATGCCCGAACGGCCCGTGCGGCCTTCGAGCTCCTTGAGCACGTCGTCCAGAGGAACCCCTGCGATGCCGAGGACGACCAGCCAATGATATATAAGATCGGCGCTTTCCGAAACGAGGGTTTTCTTGTCCCCCTTGATGGCGGCAATTACCGTCTCGACCGCCTCCTCGCCGAGCTTCTGCGCCGCCTTGTCCATGCCCTTGGCGAACAGCTTCGCCGTCCACGAGTCGGGATCGCCGGAATGGGCGCGCTGATCGATGATCGATTCAAGCTCGGCGAGCGAAAAGTCTGCCATAACAGTCATCTATCTACTTGTTTAAGCATGATCTTTTCCGAAAACCGGGTCCCGCTTTTCGGGATCATGCTTTAAGCCCGATGAACCGCCGAGTCCAGCCGCATCGGCAGGCCGGCTCTGGCCATATGCGCCTTGGCCTCGGCGATCGTGTAGGTGCCGAAATGGAAGATCGAGGCGGCCAGCACCGCGCCCGCATGGCCGTCGCGGACGCCTTCGACCAGGTGATCGAGCGTTCCGACGCCGCCCGATGCGATCACCGGCACGCGCACCGCGTCGGCGATCGCGCGTGTCAGCGCAATGTCGTAGCCGGCCTTGGTGCCGTCGCGGTCCATCGAGGTGAGCAGGATCTCGCCGGCGCCGCGCTCGACCATGCGTCTGGCGAAGTCGACGGCGTCGATGCCCGTCTTCTCGCGTCCGCCATGGGTGAAGATCTCCCAGCGGTCGGCCTCGCCTTGCCCCGACACCTTCTTGGCGTCGATCGCCACGACGATGCACTGGTTGCCGAATTTGTCGGCGGCCTCCGCGACGAAATCCGGGTTCTTCACCGCTGCCGTGTTGATCGATACCTTGTCGGCGCCGGCCAGGAGCAGCTTGCGGATGTCGGCCACCTGGCGCACGCCGCCGCCGACGGTGAGCGGCATGAAGCATTGCTCGGCCGTCCTGGCGACCACGTCGAAGATCGTCTCGCGGTTGTCCGACGATGCGGTGATGTCGAGGAAGCAGAGTTCGTCGGCTCCTGCCGCGTCATAGGCCTTGGCGGCTTCGACCGGATCGCCGGCATCGACGAGATCGACGAAATTGACCCCCTTGACCACGCGGCCGTTCTTGACGTCCAGGCAAGGGATGACGCGGGCCTTGAGCATCACTTGCCTTCCAGCGTCGAGAGCAGGTCGACCACCAACTCGCCGACCAGCGGCGGCACGTCGCCCTTGGGATCGAAGGCGGGATCGTAGGCGGAAATGGTCAGCCCGGCGATGCTGAGCGGGCCGGCCAGGCCGCACATCGCGGTGCGCACCTGCTCGGGCGCCGGACCGCCGGGCGTGGTGTAGCGGTTGGCCTGCAGCTTCTCGGGGTCGTGCACGTCGAGGTCGACATGCATGTGGACTTGCCGGGCGCCGTCGGCCTTCAGTCTTTGCGCCGCGCTCTTCCAGTCCGGACACTCGGTTCGGATGATCGGCAGCTTTTCCAGCAGCTCCTTCTCCGCGCTGTCGAGGTCGCGCGCATTGACCAGAACGCAGCGCGACGGATCGACCGGCTTGAAGCCGGGGATCTGGTTCGCCATCGGCCGCCAGCAGAGGCCGAGCACGGTGGCCAGCGCCATGCCGTCGAGGAAGCCGGTGGTGGAGGTCTCCGGCGTGTTGAGGTCGCCATGCTGATCGGCCCAGATGATGGCATCGGCGCCCGCGCCGGCCACAGCGCCTGCGCTGGTCAGGCAGTTGCCGGCCAGCACGATCGGAAACCGCTCCTTGTCCAGCGCGATGCGGACCTCGCCCGAAACGGCGTTGCAGACGGCAAAGCCGGTGCCGATCTCGCGCTCCTGCTCATCCTCGACCACCTTGCCGATGTCATACACCTCGACGTCGTGGCCGGCGAGCTTCAGCGCCTCGGCCAGTCCGCCGGAGATCAGCGCGTCCGGGCCCTGGCCGCAGCCGCCATGGAAATGGCCGCTGTCATAGGATGCCAGGATGATCGAAATATTCACGGTCTTGCCTCCGCCCTCTCGCCGCGCAGGATCGCCAGCGCCTCGGCCGGGTCGATACGCCCGTCATATAGGGCGCGGCCGGAGATCGCGCCTTCGAGTTTTTGCGCATCGGGCATGGTCATGCGCACGATGTCGGCAATCGAGGCGAGGCCGCCGGACGCGATCACCGGAATGGACACCGCCTCGGCGAGGCTGATCGTCGAATCCCAGTTGATGCCGGAAAGCACGCCGTCGCGGTCGATGTCGGTGTAGATGATGGCCGCCACGCCCGCGCCTTCGAATTTCTTCGCCAGCTCGATGACGCCGAGTTCGGAGGCTTCGGCCCAGCCTTCGACCGCCACCTTGCCGCCCTTGGCGTCGATGCCGACGGCGACCTTGCCCGGGAAAGCCTTGCAGGCTTGCTTGACCAGCTCCGGCTCGCGCACCGCGACCGTGCCCAGGATGACGCGGGCCAGGCCGCGATCCAGCCAATCCTCGATCTGCGGCAAGGTGCGGATGCCGCCGCCGAGCTGCACCGGGTTCTTGGTCGCCTTGAGGATGGCGCCGACCGCGGCGCTGTTGACGCTTTGGCCCTTGAAGGCGCCGTTGAGGTCGACGACATGCAGCCACTCGAAGCCCTGCTCCTCGAAGGCCTTGGCCTGCGCGGCGGGGTCGTCATTGTAGATTGTGGCGGTGGCCATGTCGCCGTGTTTCAGGCGCACGCATTGGCCGTCCTTGAGGTCTATTGCCGGAAAAAGGATCACGCTCAGGCGCCCTCGACGATGACGAAGTGTCCAGTTGATGCTGCCCGCCTGTGTTTCAGCGCTCTTTGGTAAGCCTCCGAGCGGTAGCAATTCAAAGCGGTCTCATAGGAATCGAATTCGACCACGACGTGCCTGCCAAAATCCGATCCTTCGGGGTTCGTGGCAGGTCCCCCGCGGACGAGATAGCGGCCTCCGAAACTGGAAGTGGCATCGCCGATGGCGTCACGATAACGCTGATAGCCCTGGGTATCGGTCACGGTGAGCATGACGATCCAATAGCCCTTCTTGCTCATTTAGGGCCTCCATTTCAGGAAATTGGTGATCAGCGCCAGGCCGAGCGCCTGGCTCTTTTCGGGATGGAACTGCGTGCCGGCGAGATTGTCGCGGGCAATCGCGGCCGTCACCGCGCCGCCATAGTCTGCGGTCGCCACGATCTCGGCCGGGTTCGTTGCTTCCAGGTGATAGGAATGGACGAAATAGGCGTGCAGCCCCTTCGGGCCGGTCTCGATGCCGGAAAACAGCGGATGCCGGCGCGTAAGCTCGATCGTGTTCCAGCCGATCTGCGGGATCTTCAGCGCCGGATCGGACGGCGTGATCTCCTTGACGTCGCCCGCGATCCAGCCGAGCCCTTGGGTGACGGTCTTCTCCAGCCCGCGTTCCGACATCAGCTGCATGCCGACGCAGATGCCGAGGAACGGCCGCCCCTTGGCAATGGCGACTTCCTCCACCGCCTCCCACATGCCTGACACCGCGCGCAGGCCGGCGGCGCAGTCGGCATAGGCGCCGACGCCCGGCAGCACGATGCGGTCGGCGGAACGCACGCGCTCGGCGTCGGCCGTAAGCTCGATGGTCGCGGCAAGGCCCGCCTCATGCGCAGCGCGCTCGAAGGCCTTGGTGGCCGAGCGCAGATTGCCCGAGCCGTAGTCGATGATGGCTACCCGCATGTCAGGGCCTTCCGGGCGTATGGGTCAGTCCCAGCGCCATGCCGGTTTGCGGCGGACGCGCCAGCGATGCGTCCGGCACGATTCGCGGCATGGGCGCCTTCTCCTCCCCACCGTCGCCGGTTTCCAGCGCATGGCGCATCTCGGCATCGTCGAGATTGTCGGCCTCGACCACGCCCCATTCGCGCCAGCCGCGCCGGCGCAGCGCCGCGATGCGCAGCCCCCGGCCTTCGAAGCCGACATAGAGCGAGACCAGCAGCGAAAGCATCGATCCGGCCCATTCGAGCCCCAGCCGCTCACCCGCCACCGACAGGATCGCCATGACGATGAAGGTCAATGCCGCCTCGATCCACAGCCGGTGCCAGGCAAGCCAGAGCGGCGCGACCAGGAAACCCAGCCAGGTGAAGCTGTCGCGCACGAGACTTGCGTCCTCGGCTTTGTTGCCGGCCGGCGGCTCCATCACGACATAGATCGCCATAGGGCTATCCTTTCAGGGATCCCTTGGTGGAAGGCACCGCGTCGGGCTGGCGCGGATCAGGCTCCAGCGCCGCGCGCAGCACCCGCGCCACCGCCTTGAAGCAGGTCTCGGCGATATGATGGTTGTTGGCGCCATAATGGTTGGTCACATGCAGAGTGATGCCGGCATTCTGTGCCAACGCCTGGAAGAACTCGCGCACCAGCTCGGTGTCGAAGGTTCCGATCTTGGGCGACGAGAAGGCGACGTTCCAGACCAGGAAGGGCCGGCCGGAGACGTCGATCGCAGCCCTGGTCAGCGTCTCGTCCATGGCAAGCTCGATCGAGGCGTAACGCATGATGCCGCGCCGCTCGCCCAGCGCCTTGCTCAGCGCCTGGCCGATCGCGATGCCGGTATCCTCGACCGTGTGGTGGTCGTCGATATGCAGGTCGCCCTTGGCTTTGATCGTCATGTCGATCAGCGAATGCCGCGACAGCTGGTCGAGCATATGGTCGAAGAAGCCGACGCCGGTCGACATGTCGGACTTTCCGGTGCCGTCGACATGGACCGAAACGACAATCTCGGTTTCCTTCGTCTTGCGGCTGACTTCGGCGGAACGCGTCATCGCTTTGTCCTTATTGCCCTGCACGGAAGCCTCGGGGCTTGAAAACGAAAGCCTTCTATCAGCATGATCCGGCGATTGCCAGTTGCCATTCCGGCGGCAATCCGCCTTGCCGGAAGCGGTTTGCAATCGTTGGCCATGTGCATACATATGGCCGATCAATCTCACTCGTACCGCGCCAATCGCCTTTCAAGGGATAGCGCGTATCGGAGCAGCATATGTCGAATGAACTGACCATGCACGCCACGACCATCGTCAGTGTGCGCAAGGGCAACAAGGTCGTGATCGCCGGCGACGGCCAGGTCAGCCTTGGCCAGACGATCATGAAGGGCAACGCCCGCAAGGTGCGCCGCATAGGCAAAGGCGGCAGCGTCATTGCCGGCTTCGCCGGCGCCACCGCGGACGCCTTCACCTTGCTCGAGCGGCTCGAAGCCAAGCTCGAACAATATCCCGACCAGCTGACGCGCGCCTGCGTCGAGCTCGCCAAGGACTGGCGTACCGACCGCTACCTGCGCCGCCTCGAAGCCATGATGCTGGTCGCCGACAAGTCGGTCTCACTGGCGCTGACCGGCAATGGCGACGTGCTCGAGCCCGAACATGGCATCATGGCCATCGGCTCCGGCGGCAATTACGCGCTGGCAGCGGCCCGCGCGCTGATCGACACCGACATGGATGCCGAGGCGATCGCCCGAAAGGCGATGCAGATCGCGTCCGATATCTGCGTCTACACCAACAACAACTTCGTCGTCGAAACGCTCGATGCCGCCTGATGCAACTGGCCATGATCCCAAAAAGTGGGACCCGGTTTTTGGAAGAGATCATGGCCGAACAAGAACACAGCTATGATTTTCGGCCGGTCACGGTTAAGGACCTGCCGATGATCGCCGGCTGGCTCAAAGAGCCGCATATGGCCGAATGGTGGGGCGACCCGGAGAAGGAAATCGCCGAAATCCGCGAGCATATCGGTTCGGTCTCGGTGGAGCCGCTGATCGTCGAGCTCGACGGCAGGCAGATCGCCTACCTGCAAAGCTACGATCCGCATATGGAGGACGACCATCCTTATGCCGACCAGCCGTTCGGCACGCTGGGCATCGATCTGTCGATCGGTCCGCCGGAGCTGGTCGGCATCGGTCATGGCCCGGCCATTGTGCGTCAGTTCGTCGAGGAGCTTTTCGAGGAGGGCGCGCCGCGCGTCATCATCGATCCGCATCCCGGCAATGCCCGCGCCATCCGTGCCTATGAGAAGGCCGGCTTCAGGCCGATCGGCCGGAGGCATTCGCAATATGGGGACGTCGTGCTGATGGCCGTCGATGCGGCCGAGGACGACGAAATTTTGGGGGACTGACCGAATGACCGCATCCGGAGAGGACAAGACGCTTTCGGCCTATGAAGACAGCTGGCGCATGGGCCTGCTGCTCGTACTCGCTTTGGTCATCTTCCAGGCAGGCGCCTTGTACGGCATGGGCCATCCGCCGATCTGCACCTGCGGCTATGTCAAGCTCTGGCACGGCGTGGTCAACAGCTCGGAGAACTCCCAGCACATCGCCGACTGGTACACCTTCTCGCACGTCATCCACGGCTTCCTGTTCTATGCGCTGGCGACATTTCTGTTCCCACGCTCGCCGGTCGGGCTGAGGCTCGCCTTTGCGGTCCTCATCGAAGGCGGCTGGGAGCTCCTGGAAAACAGTCCCTTCATCATCGACCGCTACCGCGCCGGCACCATCTCGCTCAACTATTACGGCGACTCGATCATCAACTCGGTGTCCGACACGCTGTTCATGGTGCTGGGATTTGTCATGGCGCGAAAGCTACCTATATCGGTGATCGTGGCCCTGGCGCTCATTTTCGAACTCGGCACGGGCTACATCATCCGGGACAATCTGACGCTCAACGTGATCATGCTGCTGCATCCGTTCGAGTCCATCAAGCAGTGGCAAAGTGGAATCTGAGTATGACCACCTTTTCTCCCCGTGAAATCGTTTCGGAACTCGACCGCTTCATCATCGGCCAGAAGGACGCCAAGCGCGCCGTGGCGATTGCCTTGCGCAACCGCTGGCGCCGCCAGCAGCTGGAAGGCCAGATGCGCGAAGAGGTGATGCCGAAGAACATCCTGATGATCGGCCCGACCGGCGTCGGCAAGACCGAGATCTCGCGCCGCCTGGCACGGCTCGCCGGCGCCCCCTTCGTCAAGGTCGAGGCGACCAAGTTCACCGAGGTCGGCTATGTCGGCCGCGACGTCGAGCAGATCGTGCGCGACCTCGTTGAGGTCGCCATCGGCCTGGCGCGCGAAAAGATGCGCGGGGACGTCAGCGCGCGCGCCCAGATCAATGCCGAGGAGCGCGTGCTGGAAGCGCTCGTCGGCAAGACGGCGAGCCCGGCCACGCGCGATAGTTTCCGCAAGAAGCTGCGCGACGGCGAGCTCGACGACAAGGAGATCGAGATCGAGGTGGCCGACACCGGCACCGGCGGCATGCCCGGCTTCGAGATTCCCGGCATGCCCGGCGCCAATGTCGGCGTGCTCAACATCAACGACATGCTGTCGAAGGCGATGGGCGGCCGCAAGACCAAGACCCGCAAGACGACGGTGCGCGATTCCTATGCGCTGCTGGTCAACGACGAGTCCGACAAGCTGCTCGACCAGGACGAGGTGGTGCGCAGGGCGCTGGAATCGGCCGAGAATGACGGCATCGTCTTCCTCGACGAGATCGACAAGATCGCGGCCAGGAGCGACATTTCGGGCGGTCCGTCGCGCGAAGGCGTGCAGCGCGATCTGCTGCCGCTGGTCGAGGGCACGACTGTCGCGACCAAATATGGGCCGATAAAAACCGACCATATCCTGTTCATCGCCTCGGGCGCGTTCCACGTCTCCAAGCCGTCGGACCTTTTGCCCGAGCTGCAGGGTCGCCTGCCGATCCGCGTCGAGCTGCGCGCGCTGGAGAAGTCCGATTTCGTCCGCATCCTCACCGAGACGGAGGCGAGCCTGATCAAGCAGTATATCGCGCTGATGAAGACCGAAGGCGTCGAGCTGACATTTACGGACGACGCCATCGATTCGCTCGCCGGCATCGCCGTCGACCTCAACGCCAGCGTCGAGAATATCGGCGCGCGGCGCCTGCAGACGGTGATGGAACGGGTGCTGGACGAGATCTCCTACGATGCGCCGGACCGCAACGGCACCGCCGTGACCATCGACGCCGCCTATGTCGAGAAGCATGTCGGCGACCTGTCGCGCAACACCGACCTGTCGCGGTTCATCCTTTGAGAAAAAAGGAGGCGGCGGACCAGGCTGTGAACTCAAAACCGGCCAAGACGAGGATCGAGTTTCATTCGATCGATTCATGACGTTGTTGGCGCCTCATACGTTCCGCCAAGCCCTCCAGAATAAGCGTCAGCCCCGCCTCGAACGCTGCCGCATGATCCATGTGCGGGACGTCGATAGTGCGGCTCGTATTGGTGGCAAGGCTGGCCTCGGCCTGTTCCTCTAACACGCTGCCGACCGTGAAGCGGCTGGCAGCAAGCATCGCCATCTTGGCGTCATGCTCAGGCACCCCGGACGCGACCAGAAACGCAATCTTGTGTGTAATTCGGTCGATGTCTGCCGCCCCCGGGCGGGTTCCGGCGTGGAGTCGTGCGCCGTCGCGGTGCATCAGCAGCGTTCGCCGGAAGCTGCGCGTATTGTCCGCGAACCAGTCATGCCAATTGTCGGATGGCATCGGAAGCCGAGCGGTCGCATGGGACGCCATTGCGGCTTCTGCCATGGCCGCGAGCAACTCCTCCTTTTTCCGGAAATGCCAGTAGAGCGATGGCTGTTCGACGCGCAGCCGCTTCGCCAGTTGCCTGGTGCTGATGGCATCCAGGCCAACCTCGTCGAGCAGGTCCAGTGCTTCGGCAATCACGATTTCACGATTCAATTTTGTCATGTTGACAATCTATCACTGATAGGGAATGTTGCAATAAACCTATCAGTGATAGACTAGGGATGTGCATGACAATTGGATCGGGAACTTCCTCCCTCAAAATCCTCATCTGTGGCGGCGGCATTGCCGGGCCGGCCCTGGCCTATTGGCTCGCCCGAGGCGGCCACCGGGTCGTCGTTGTCGAACGTTTTCCGGTTCTCCGGGCCACAGGGGCGCAGGTCGACCTTCGCGGCCAAGGCATCGATGCCATCAAGCGAATGGACCTGCTTGACGTTGTCAGGAGCAGGCTTGTCGATGAGGCCGGAGTCTCCTTTGTGAACGCCAAAGGCAAAGCCATGGCGACGATCATGGCCAACACTTCAGGCCGAGGCCGTCAGTCCCTGACATCCGAATACGAGATCATGCGCGGGGACCTTGTGCGCATTCTTTTCGATGCAACGAAGGACGCCGTCGCCTACGTCTTTGGCAAAGCCGTCGAGCGTTTCGAACAGGATGAGGGACAGGTCATTGCCCATTTCTCCGACGGTTCTTCCGACGAGTTTGACCTCCTGGTTGGGGCGGACGGTCAAGGGTCGCGCATTCGTAAAGCCATTCTGCCAACCGCTTCTCCTGATCCCTACCTGCGGCTGGGGATGCATATGGCATACTGGTTCATTCCGCGCCTTCCGTCGGACAGCAGCATTCGTGAAACGTACCTTGCACCGGACGGTAGAATGATCATGCGCAGGAGCCACAGCCCAACGGAGACCCAGGTCTACTTTGTGCTCAGGGATGATTCCAAAGAGGCACCGGCTATTCACAAACAGTCGATCGAGCGCCAAAAGCAGTTTTGGACAGACCGTTTTCAAAACGCAGGATGGCAGACCCAACGGTTTCTCGAAGGTATGATGGTGACTGAGAGTTTTTATTCCCAGGAAGTGGTGCAGGTGCGTACGCAGACATGGTCTAAGGGGCAAGTGGCCCTGGTCGGCGATGCCGCACATTGTGCTTCTCCCTTTAGCGGCATGGGGGTCTCTGGTGGCCTAGTGGGAGCGTATGTCCTTGCCGGTGAGATCAATCGGAACTCCCAAAATTTGCCGGAGGCTCTTGCAAATTACGACAAGTTGCTGCGGCCGTTCGCCAATGAAATTCAAAAAGCGGTCAAGCCACTTCTCCTGCGACTGGGTATGCCTAAAACGCAGTTAGGAATTGACGCTTTTCATGCTGTTGCAGCATTGGCCTGCGGCCTGCGAATTCCGAATCTGATCGGCCGGCTTTCGAAGGAAGACCGGGGCGGCGACTGGCAGTTGCCGAAATATACCTGAATCAACAAGCCCATCGTTCGACCGTACGGCGAGATGGCGATGATCCGGCTCGCCGCGACATTTATGCATCCCGGCCCGAACCGGGCGCCGGCCCCGGCAACACGTCCCGGTAAACACACTCATGTGTGGCCGGATGGTACCATTCGACCACCTTCGTCTCGCCGGGTGAAAGGGGGCTCTCGACTCGACAAAGCGCTTTACCTAGTTTGCGCGGCAATTCTCGATCTCTTGGTTTGACGCAATTCCGGACGGAAAACCGTTTCACACTTTTCCTGGAATTGCTTGGGCGGCGGCGCATGAAAAAACTCATCCTGGTCATTCTCGGCTTGATGCTGGCGGCGACGCTGTTCGGCGCTGAAGCGGCGACATTGGTGCCGGCCGGCAACCGCAATGCCGAGCAACCCGACATTCCTGGCGCGTCCAGCCGGCGCACCCAGGCGACCAACACCACCTTCCAGGCGAAATACCGCAAGGTCTATGCGCTGCTGCAGAACGACGCCGACCTTCGCGCCAAGATCAGGAAAGCGGCGGCGGCCTACGGCATCGACCCCATGCATATCGTCGGCGCCATCGTCGGCGAGCATACCTACAATGTCGACGCCTATGACCGGTTGCAGACCTATTACGTCAAGGCGATCTCCTACCTGTCGAGCAAGCTTACCTTTGCCTATGACGGCGAGGACGTCAGCGATTTCATCCAGCGGCCGGAATTCAAGAAATGCGACGGCACGCACGATAGCTACGATCTGTGGGAATGCCGCGAGCAGGTGTGGAACCACGCTTTCCGCGGCAAGACCGTTGGCGGCGAGGATTTCCCCAACGACCGCTTCGGCGCCACCTTCTTCCAGCCTTACTATGCCGGCCAGACCTTCGGTCTAGGCCAGCTCAACCCGCTGACGGCGCTGCAGATGAGCGACCTGGTGCACAAGGTCTCCGGCCTGCCCGAACTCGACGTCAGCGATCCCAACGCGGTCTACAAGACCATCATGGATCCGGACCTGACGCTGCCCTACGTCGCCGCGACCATCAGGAAGTCGATCGACGCCTATCGCAGCATTGCCGGCTTCGACATTTCGAAAAATCCGGGCCTGACCGCCACGCTCTACAATGTCGGCAACCCTGAGCAGCGCGCCTATGCGCTGAAGGCGGAGAACGACGAGCGCCGCGCCGAAGGCGGACCGGAAAAACTGCCCGAGGAGAACTATTACGGCTGGCTGGTCAACGACAAGCTCGACGAGCTGAAAGCGCTCTTCTAGCCAGCCTCACACCGCCAGCAGCGATTTCAGCTTGACCGCTTGCGAGCCCAGCGCTTCCGGCGCCGGCGTCGCCCGCTTGGCGATCAGCATCTCCGCCAGGCGGATGTCGCGCGCCGCCGCATTGCCGGGCCCGATGCCGCTGGCGGCCACAAGCCTGCCGTCCTCGGCGAGATGGAACAGGATGAAGGCGCCGTCATCGAGGTCGCGCCGCACGATGGAGCGGCCCTCGTCCGAAAGCCCGGCGATCTGCAGCGTCAGCCCGTATTGATCCGACCAGAACCACGGCACGGCGGCATGCGCCTCATTAGCGCCGAGCATATTCTTCGCGGCGAGCGCGCCTTGTTCCTGCGCGTTGCGCCAGGCTTCGAGGCGCACGCGCCGTCCGCCATAGATGGCGAGCGGGAACGAGCAGCAATCGCCGGCGGCGAAGATATCCGGATCGGCCGTTTGCAGCCGCTCGTCGACGGCGATGCCATTGTCGATTGTGAGCCCCGCTTCGGCGGCGAGCCCGGTCACCGGTATGGCGCCGATGCCGATCACCGCCAGATCGGCGACGATCTTTTGCCCGTCGGCCAGAGTGATGCCGACCTCGGCGCCATCATCGGCGATCGCCGCGATGCCCTGGCCGGCGTGGATCGAAACGCCTTCGGCCTCATGCGCCTCGTGGATGATCTCGGCGATCTCGGCCGGCACGCCGCGCATCAGGATGCGCGGCTGCGCCTCGATGACCGTGACCGTGGCGCCAAGCTTTCGCGCCGCGGCGGCAAGCTCCAGGCCGATGAAGCCGCCGCCGATGATGGCGACGCGATTTCCGGCGCTAAGATGGGCGCGTATGGCCAGCGCGTCGTTGAAGGTCCGCAGATAAACGCAGCGCGGCCCAACACCCGGCATAGGCAGCTTGCGCGGCACCGATCCGGTCGCCAGCAGCAGCTTGTCGTAGGGTAGGGAAGATCCGTCCGACAGGCGCACGGCATGCGCGGCACGGTCGATCGCAACGGCGCGGACGGAATGGATGTGACGGATCGAGCGCTCGGCGAAAAGCTCGTCGGTGGCGATCGCCTTGATGGCCGGGGCCTCGCCGGTCATGGCTTCCTTCGACAGCGGCGGCCGCTCGTAGGGCAAATGCGGCTCGTCGCCGACCAGCGTCACTGGCCCTTCATAGCCGAGATCACGCAGGGCAAGTGCTGCGCGCCCGCCGCATTCGCCGGCGCCAATGATCACCATTCCTCCCGTCATCCCCGCCGCCTGCATGGCTCTCACCCGACCTGGATGAGGACCTTGCCAGCGTCGACCTTGACCGGATAGGTCTTCAGGTTGACGCAGGCCGGCGCGCCGCGCGCCGCACCGGTCTTGTAGTTGAAGCGGCCATTATGCTTCGGGCACTCGATGATGTCGTCCATCACCAGCCCGTCGGCCAGATGCACCTTCTCATGCGTGCACAGCCCTTCGGTCGCAAAATATTCATCGTCCGGGCTGCGGTAGATGGCGAAGCTACGGCCGGCATGGTCGAACCGCATCACGTCTTCTTCGTCGATGTCTCCGGCCGCGCAGGCCTCGACCCAGTCGCTCATCTCGTCCTCCCGCGAAATCCTGAATTTCCTTGAGCCTCACTCCGCGGCGGCAGCCATCGGAATGTCGTTGTGCAGTTCCTCGCGATAGGGCCGCGCCGTCGGCGGCAGCTTGCGCTTGATGAAATAGTCCTCGTTGCGCAGCTGGCGCAGGAACGCCGGGATCATTTCGCGGTAGCCGGCCAGGATCGACGGCGTCGGCGCCGGCAGGTCGTGCTTGATCATGTCATGCAGCTTCGGCAGCGCGTGATAGGGCACCATCGGGAACATGTGGTGCTCCACATGGTAGTTCATGTTCCAGTAGATGAAGCGGCTGATCGGGTTCATCAGCACGGTGCGGCTGTTCAGGCGGTGGTCGATGACATTGTCGGCGAGGCCGCCATGCTGCAGCAGCCCGGTCATGACGTGATGCCAGGCGCCGTAGAGGCGGGACAGGCCGACAAGCATCAGCGGCAGCCATGAATGCAGATAGAACGCCAGCGCGATGGTCGCGACATAGATGACCAGCCAGATCCGGGCCACGCGAATCGCCTTCGGCTGCTCCTGCTCGGGAATGAAGGTCTTTTCGGCGGCGCTGATGACGCCGGCGGCATTGCGCACCATGTCGGTCATCGCATGCCAGGCGTCGAGGATGCCGAAGAAATTCAGGACGACGCGCAAAAGGTCCGGCGGCCGCATGACGGCGATCTCCGGATCGCGGCCGACGATTATGGTGTCGGTGTGGTGGCGCGTATGGCTCCAGCGCCAAGTCACCGGATTGCGCATGATCATGAAGCAGGCGAGCTGGTAGACGGCATCGTTCATCCACTGCGTGCGGAAGGCCGTGCCGTGGCCGCATTCGTGCCAGCGGGAATCGGTCGAGGAGCCATAGAGCGTGCCATAGACGAAGAAGAACGGCACGCACCACCAGCTGCCCCAGAACCAGGCGCCGCCCGCGCCGCTGAGGATCAGCGCGCCGAGCCAGATGATGGTGTCGCGGATCGCCGGCTGGTCGGAGCGCTGCATCAGCTCCTTCATCTGCTTGCGCGGGATTTCCGTGTGATACCACTCGGCCGCAGCGAGCCCGTTCTCGACCGCGAGCTTGGCGTCTCGCCCGGTCAGGCTGTAGTCGCGCGGCGACGCCGCCGAAGACGTGATTGCCGTCATTGGGGTTCCTCCGCCAGCGCCTCGGCGAACCGCCCGACCATGCGGGGCTCGCGCATCGCTGACTTTCCACTTCAGCATAGGCGCAGGGTCTGATAGTCTCAACATCATAAAGATAGTTTCTATCATTTCCTATCAGGACGAGATATCCTGAGTCGGACAAGCGAGGAAAGCATTCATGGCAAAGCGGCCGACCATTACCGATCTCGCGCGCGCCTCGGGCGTCAGCGTCGCCACCGTCGACAGGGTGCTGAACAGCCGCCTGCCGGTGCGCGAGGAGACGGCGCGCCGGGTCTACGAGGCCGCCACCGAGATCGGCTACCACGCGGCAGGCTTGATTAGGCAGCGCATGCGCCAGGAATTGCCGGAATACCGGCTCGGCTTCCTGCTGCTCAGGGGCAATGATGTCTTCTACGGCGATTTCGCCAGGGAGCTCGAATTGGCGGTTGTGCAGTCGCAACGGTTCCGCGGCACCGCGACGATCGACTTCGCCGCTTCGCTGGCGCCCGACGAGATCGCCGGCCAGATGCGCAGGCTGGCGGCCAAGTCGAGAGCGATCGCCGTCGTCGGCCCGGACCATCCGACGCTGACGGCGGTGGTGGAGACGCTCAAGGCTCGCGGGCAGCCGGTCTTCTCGCTGCTGTCCGATTTTGCCGCCGGCATCCGCGAGGGCTATGTCGGGCTCGACAACCGCAAGGTCGGGCGCAGCGCGGCCTGGATGATCGCCAAGGCGGCAAGAAAGCCCGGCAAGGTCGCGCTCTTCGTCGGCAGCCACCGCTTCCACGGCCATGAATTGCGCGAGATCGGCTTCCGCTCCTTCTTTCGCGAGCACGCGCCGGACTTCACCGTGATGGAGACGCTGGTCAACCTCGAGGCGAACGATGTGACGCACGACGCCATGCTCGAGCTTTTGGCGCGCCATCCCGATCTCGTCGGCTGCTATGTCGCCGGTGGCGGCATGGAGGGCGCGGTTTCGGCGCTGAGGACGGCGAAGCCGGCGGATATGCCGGTCGTCATCTGCAACGAAATCAACGCCACGTCGCGCGCGGCGCTCGCCGACAACATCCTCACCATGGTGATCTCGACGCCGCTCGCGGCGCTTTGCCGGGAACTCGTGGGGCTGATGGCGCATGCCATCGAAAGCGGCGCCGCCAATGCGCCGGGGCAGACCTTCCTGCCCTTCGACATCTATCTGCCGGAAAACATCTAGCTGCACAGCGCAGGGATTTGATCGGTCGGCTCTGTTTGCGTTGGCATGCGGCATGCGTTGGAGATTGGCCGAAACGCCCATCACGATCGTCATTCTAGGGCGGAGCGGCGCGCAGCGACGCGCAGACCCTAGAATCCATGCCGTTACCTTCGCCAAGGCGTGCAACGGAGCAAAATTCTGCACCGCAGCAGCGCTTCCAAGTCACGGCATGGATTCTATGGTCTGCGCGCGTCGCTTCGCTCCTTGCTCCGCCATAGAATGACGAGGTTGGGGCGGCTTCAACCAATCCCCAGCGTTTGCGCTGACTTCACGGAAATGAATGGAGATCTTGCACCAAGACAAACGGCAACCTTTCAAAAATTCCTGTGTAGGGGAACTAACCCCCCGGAGCGACGGAATCGATATGATAGAATCCATCAGACTGATGGATTCTGTCATGGCGCTTCGCCCGGGTTCAGGCGCAGATTTCGGTGATCGTGGTCCTCGTAACGGTGCCGGCGATCGAAAAACCGGCGGCCTCGGTCGGAATCGCCCTTGACGTTTCCGAAACGAAATGGAATAAATATTTCACTAACTAGGCTTTTTGGTTCTTTCGTTCCGGAACGTCTATTCGAACGGAGGACGAGGCGTTCCATCGAATGGCAACGCCGCATGGCCGCAGGGAGAGATTCTCCGGGCAAACCGGGGATTCCGGTTCAATGGGTGCAGCCGGACACCAAGTGGAGGAGAGATAAAATGAAGAAACTGCTTTTGGGCGTCGCGCTTTCGGCGCTGATGTGTTCATCCGCCTTCGCCGCCAAGATCGGCGTGTCGATGGCCAAATTCGACGACAACTTCCTGACCGTGCTGCGCAACGGCATGATCGCGCAGGCCAAGGGCATGAGCGGTGTCGAACTGCAGGTCGAGGACGCGCAGAACGACGTCGCCAAGCAGCTCGACCAGATCAAGAACTTCGCCGCCTCGGGCGTCGACGCCATCATCGTCAACCCGGTCGACACCTCGGCCACGCAGGCGATGTCGGATGCCGCGGCTGCCGCCAAGATCCCGCTGGTCTACGTCAACCGCGAGCCGGTCAATGTCGACAAGCTGCCCGACAACCAGGCCTTCGTCGCCTCGAACGAGGCCGATTCCGGCACGCTCGAGACCAAGGAAGTCTGCCGCCTGTTCACCGAAGCCGGCAAGAAGGAAGCCAATGTCTATGTGATCATGGGCGAGCTGTCGAACCAGGCGGCCGTGCAGCGCACCAAGGACATCGACAATGTGATCGCCACGCCGGAGTGCAGCTTCATCAAGATCATCGACAAGCAGACGTCGAACTGGAACCGCGACGAAGCGCAGAACCTGATGACCAACTGGCTCTCGACCGGCAAGCCGTTCGACGGCGTCATCGCCAACAATGACGAAAGCGCCATCGGCGCCATCCAGGCGATGAAGGCCGCCAACGTCGACATGAAGTCGGTTGTTGTCGGCGGCGTCGATGCCACCCAGGACGCGCTGGCGGCAATGCAGGCCGGCGACCTCGACGCAACGGTCTTCCAGGACGCCGCCGGTCAGGGCGCCGGTGCCCTCGATGCGGCGCTGAAGCTCGCCAAGGGCGAGAAGGTGGAGCACAAGGTCTATGTGCCCTTCCAGCTTGTCACGCCGGCCAACATCGACAAGTTCCTGAAGAAGAACTGAGGCTGGCGGCTCGCGGGAGCAATTCCAGGGCGGTTTCCGTCCGGAATTGCGTTAAAATGAAAACAGAGCGGCGCACCAGATAACCACAACAGCGCCGCTCCTGTTCTTCCCCACCGCCCGAATGGGCGGGAGGGCAGGTGCGGCCTGACGGAGGACAAGACGTGGCACAGACATCTCATGGCGTCGGCGGGCTCAGCTACGATGCGAAGAAGCGCGCATGGCCGGCCGAATTCAACGTGTTCCTCGCGCTCATCATTCTCGTTGTCGTCTTCGAATTGATCGGCCGCGTCTTTCTCGGCGACAGCTTCCTGTTCAACACCCGAAGTGACGTTGGCGGCCTCTTCAACCAGGCGCGCCTGCAGATCATCATCCTGCAGGTGTCGATTGTCGGCATCATCGCCATCGGCGTGACGCAGGTGATCATCACCGGCGGCATCGACCTGTCCTCGGGCTCGATCGTCGGCGCCACCGCCATGATCGCCATGAGCTTCGCGCAGGTGGCGACCGTCAACGGCAACCCCAATCCCAAGGCGATGTTCCTGGCCCAGGGCTGGACCGACCTGCCGGTCATCGTGCCGGTTCTGGTCGCGATCGGCTGCGGCCTGATCGCCGGCCTGATCAACGGTTCGTTGATCGCCTACACGCGCATTCCGCCCTTCATCGCCACGCTTGGCATGATGATCACCGCGCGCGGCATCGCCAAATGGTGGTCGAAGGGCCAGCCGATCTCGTTTCCCACCGATAGTTTCGCTGCCATCAGCACGGGCTCGCGACCGGTCGTCATCTTCCTGGCGCTGGCCGTGCTGTTCCAGCTGATCCTGACCTATACGCGCTACGGCAAGCATTGTTATGCCATCGGCTCCAATGAAGACGCCGCGCGCATGTCCGGCATCAAGATCGCCAACCACAAGATCCTCGTTTACACGATCGCCGGCATCCTTGCCTCGCTCGCAGCGGTCGTGCTCTGCTCCAAGAACCTGACCGCGCAGTCGGGCATGGGGGTGATGTACGAACTCGACGCCATCGCCATGGCGGTCATCGGCGGCGTCTCGCTGTCGGGCGGCCGCGGCTCGATCATCGGCACGGTGATCGGCGCGCTGATCTTCGGCGTCATCATCTCCGGCTTCACCTTCTTGCGCCTCGACGCCTACTATCAGGAGATGGTCAAGGGCGTGATCATTGTCGGCGCGGTCGTTCTCGACCAATGGCGTCAACGCATGCGGGCATTGAGGGCATGACCATGTCGGACATCGTTCTGAAGACCGAAAACCTCACCAAGCGCTATGGTGGCGTGCAGGCGCTCGAAGGCGCGAATTTCGAGCTGCGCAAGGGCGAGCATGTCGCCATCATGGGCGACAACGGCGCGGGCAAGTCGACCTTCGTGCGCCAGATTACTGCCGTCGAGCAGCGCACCGACGGCAAGATCTGGTTCGACGGCAAGGAAGTGAACTTCAACGGCCCGATCGAGGCGCGCGAGGCTGGCATCGAGACCGTGTTCCAAAATCTGGCATTGGCCGACGATCTCGACGTGCCGTCCAACCTGTTCCTCGGCCGCGAAAAGGTGCTGTTCAACCTCGGTCCGTTCTCGATCCTCGACCGCAGATATATGCGCAAGGCAACTGAAGCGGCGCTGGTGCGTACGGCGGTGAAGATCCCGAACCTTTCCAGCACCATCCGCCACATGTCGGGCGGCCAGCGCCAATGCGTGGCGATCGCCCGGACGGCGACCTTCGCCTCCAAGCTGATCATCATGGACGAGCCGACGGCGGCGCTTGGCGTGCAGGAAACGGCGCAGGTCGAGAACATCATCCGCACGCTGAAAGCAAACGGCGAGCCGCTGATCCTGATCAGCCACAACATGCGCCAGGTCTTCGACCTTTGCGATCGTATCGTCGTCTTCCGGCGCGGCCGCATCGTCGCCAATCTGCGCAAGGAGAATACCGACGGCAACGATATCGTCTCCTACATCACCGGCGCCAAGACCGGGGAGGCGGAACTGGCGGCCGCCTGATATTCACGACGGCGGATCGACCCGCGATTCCCGCCAGCCAGATCAATCTCCGCGCCTGATGGGCGCGACAGGTTCTAAAACCCATCTTCGAAGGACATTCCATGACACTCCGCTTCGCTCTTCTCGGCGCCGGCCGCATCGGCAAGGTGCATGCCCGGGCCGTCGCTTCCAACCCGCAGGCCAAGTTGGTGGCCGTAGCCGACGCCTTCGAGAAAGCGGCGACCGAGCTTGCTGGGGCCTATGGCGCCGAAGTCCGCACCGTCGACGCCATCGAGAAGGCCAAGGATATCGATGCCGTCATCATCTGCACGCCGACCGACACGCATGCCGACCTGATCGAGCGCTTCGCCAGGGCCGGCAAGGCGATCTTCTGCGAGAAGCCGATCGATCTCTCCGTCGAGCGCGTTGAAAAATGCCTGGCCGTGGTCGAGCAGACCAAAGCCACATTGATGGTCGGCTTCAACCGCCGCTTCGATCCGCATTTCGCCGCCGTCCGCAAGGCGATCGACGACGGCGCCATCGGCACGGTCGAGATGGTCACCATCACGTCGCGCGATCCCGGCGCCCCGCCGCTCGACTACATCGCCCGCTCCGGCGGCATCTTTCGCGACATGACCATCCATGATTTCGACATGGCGCGCTTCCTCTTGGGTGAAGAGCCGGTTGCGGTGAGCGCCCACGCCTCGGTGCTGGTCGACAAAAAAATCGGCGAAGCCGGCGATTTCGACTCGGTCAGCGTCATCCTCGAAACCGCGTCCGGCAAGCAGGCCGTCATCTCCAATTCGCGCCGCGCCACTTATGGCTACGACCAGCGCATCGAAGTGCACGGGTCCAAGGGCATGGTCGCGGCCGAGAACCAGCGGCCGGTGTCGATCGAGCTCGCCAACGACAAGGGCTACACCCGCCCGCCGCTGCACGACTTCTTCATGACCCGCTACATCGACGCCTACGCCATTGAGATTGCTTCCTTCATCGTCGCCGCAACGAAGGGCAAGAAAGCGACGCCGAGCGGCAAGGACGGGCTCATAGCGTTGAAGCTGGCCGATGCGGCGCTGAAGTCGGCCAAGACAGGCAAGACCATCCGCGTCGATTGAAGATTTGAACAGGGAATAAGGAGCACAGCGATGAGCGGTTTGGCCGGTCGCAATTCACAAACGCGCGCCATCGTCACCGGCGGCGCGCAAGGCATTGGCTTCGCCGTCGCCGAGGCGTTGGCCGACGAGGGCTGCCGCGCGCTGGCGCTGATCGGCCGCTCGCAGGAGAAGGGCGACAAGGCGGTCGCCGCGCTGAAGAAGAGCGGCGTCGATGCCATCTTCATCAGCGCCGATGTCGCCAAGGTCGCCGACTGCAAGCGCGCCGTCGAGACGGCGATCAAGCATTTCGGCACCTTGAACGCGCTGGTCAACGCCGCCGCCACCTCGGCGCGCGGCTCGCTGGTCGAAACCACCGAGGAGCTTTTCGACCAGATCTTCGACACCAATGTTCGCGGTCCCTTCTTCCTGATGCAGGGCCTGGTCGCGCATCTCCTGGAGCGCAAGGCGCCTGGCTCGATCGTCAACGTGCTGTCGATGTCGGCGCATGCCGGCCAGTCCTTCCTGACGCCCTATTCGACCAGCAAGGGCGCGTTGATGACGCTGACCAAGAATGTTGCCAACGCCTATCGCTTCAACCGCATCCGCTGCAACGCGGTGCTGCCCGGGTGGATGGATACCGAGGGCGAGGACATCGTGCAGAAGAAGTGGCACGCAGCACCCGACAACTGGCTGGAAAAGGCCGAGGCCACGCAGCCGATGGGCCAACTGGTGAAGCCGGCGCAGCTTGCACGGCTGATCACCTATATGGTTAGCCCGCAATCGGGCGTCATGACCGGATCGCTGGTCGACTATGATCAGAGCATCGCCGGGTCGTCGCCGGAGTAGCGTCAGCGAATCTGGCGGAAACGCCCACCCCTTCGTCATCCTCGGGTCTGCGGGGGGCTTCGCTCCTGCTCGCCCGGGATGACGAAATCGTGAGGCTTCTGCTATCTCGAATTGGCTGTCATCAGGCCACGTGACAATCGCCTCCGCATCGACTATATGAGCCGCATGATCAACCTGACCGCCACGTATTGGTATTTTAGCAGCTCGCTGGCGGCGGGAGGATTGCGCTCGATCTGAAGATTGCAGATCAAAATCCGACAAGCCGCCAGACCTGGCGGCTTTTTTTGTTTCAGCCGGCAGGTCTCCTAACCAGGAGCAGAAAGCCGTGTTGACCACTACAGACGACCTCCGGGTCACCGAACTCAAGGTACTGACCACGCCGGAAGAGGTGATGCGCGAGATACCGCGCTCGCTCACGGCGACGCGCACCGTTGCCGCTTCGCGCAACGCCATCCATTCCATCCTGACAGGGGCCGACGATCGACTGGTGGTCATCGTCGGCCCTTGTTCCATCCACGATCCGGTCGCCGCCGTGGACTACGCCAGCCGTCTGGCGGCGCTGCGCGAGGCCCTGGCCGACCGGCTCGAGATCGTCATGCGCGTCTATTTTGAGAAGCCGCGCACCACGGTCGGCTGGAAGGGTCTCATCAACGATCCCGATCTCGACGGCAGCTTCAACATCGACAAGGGGTTGAGGATGGCGCGCAACGTGCTGTCGGCCGTCAACAATCTCGGCCTGCCGGCGGCAACCGAGTTCCTCGACATGACGACGCCGCAATACATCGCCGACCTCGTCGCCTGGGGCGCCATCGGCGCGCGCACCACCGAAAGCCAGATCCATCGCGAGCTGGCATCCGGCCTCTCCTGCCCGGTCGGCTTCAAGAACGGTACCGACGGCAATCTCAAGATCGCTGGCGAGGCGGTGAAGTCGGCCGCCCAGCCGCATCATTTCATGGCGGTGACCAAGGGTGGCCGCAGCGCCATCGCGGCGACCACCGGCAACGAGGATTGCCATGTGATCCTGCGCGGCGGCATCACGCCGAACTATGATGCCGCAAGCGTCGATGCCGCCGCTGCCGAACTCGGCCGCATCGGTGTCGCGCCGCGGCTGATGATCGATGTCAGCCACGCCAACAGCGCCAAGAAGCCGGAAAACCAGCCGAAGGTCGCGGCCGACGTGGCGGGCCAGGTCGCGGCTGGCGACGAGCGCATCATCGGCGTCATGATCGAGAGCAATCTCGTCGCCGGCCGGCAGGACGTGGTGGCCGGCAAGCCGCTCACCTATGGCCAGAGCATCACCGATGGTTGCATCGACTGGGAGACCACCGAGACGGTGCTGCACGGCCTCGCCGGCGCCGTCGAATGGCGCCGGTCGGTGAAGCGCGAGATGCTTGGCAGCCGTCAAGGCGCGGCGTGATGGCTATGAACGAGGGCGGTGATTACACCGCCCTCAGTCCCTCCCATGCGGTGAACGCCGAGACCGCAAAGAGCAGCAACCCGGCCGCCCGGCCCGCAAGTATGGTCGCTTGTGGATTGGCGATCAAAAGCTTGCGGCTGCGCCCGGCGGTGACGGCGAGCCCGCCATAGATCGCCGCCTGGGTGGCGACCGTCAGCAATCCCATGACCGTCGCCTGTATCCAGATCGGACCGTAAGCCGGTTTCAGGAATTGCGGATAGACGGCAAGGATGAAGAGATAGGCCTTCGGGTTGATCAGGCAGGTGACCATTCCCTGCCGAAACGCCTTCCAGGCCGAGCGGCTCCCCGTGGGTCCGTTGTCGCCGACGGTGATCGAGCTGCGCATCAGCGAAATGCCGATATAGGCCATGTAAGCGGCGCCGGCCACCAGCAGCGGCGTGAACAGGATCGGCACGAAATGCATGAGCAGGCCGACGCCGACCGCGCCGTTCAGCGTGTGCACTGCGCCGCCCAGCATGATGCCGGCGGTCGCCGCCAGGTCCCTGTTGCTGCCGCCGGTCAGCGCATTGGCCAGCACGAACAGCATGTCCATGCCGGGCACGGCAATGATGCCGAACAGCAGGATGAAGAAGAGCCAGAGGTTTTCCGCGTAACTCATGTCAGTTGCCTGTTGCCGCGCCGGCGAAGGCGCAAAGGAATCTGTTGATTTTCAAGCCGGTAGGCGGCCCTATAGGTCACCCCAACTGACGGGGATGTGTCAGTTGCGTTGCAGCCAGGTGAAGAAATGCGCAAGGCCTCGCGCCTGTTCGAGATCATCCAGATCCTGCGTCTGGCTCGAAAGCCGGTGACCGCAGCGACGATCGCCGGACAACTGGAAGTGACGGTGCGCTCCGTCTATCGCGACATCGCGGCCCTGCAGGCCATGCGCGTGCCGATCGAGGGCGGGCGCGGCATCGGCTACATCCTGCGCCCCGGCTTCGACCTGCCGCCGCTGATGTTTTCCATCGAGGAGATGGAAGCAATCGTGCTGTCGCTGGCGCTGCTCGAACGCACCGGCGACGACGAGCTCAAGCAGGCCGCAAAACGCGTCGGCGCCAAGATCGCCGGTGCGGTGCCGCCGCCCTTGCGGCAGACCCTCGACGCCAACGCGCTCCACGCATGGGGTTTTGCAGCGCCTTCCGCTTCTGCCGTCGACCTCGCGCTGGTCCGCCGCGCCATCCGCGACGAGGAGAAGCTCAGCCTCTCCTATCGCGACGAAGCGGGACGGCCGACCGAACGCATCATCCGCCCGATCGCGCTGATCTACTATGCCGAGACCGCCAACATCGTCGCCTGGTGCGAATTGCGCCAGGCCATCCGCAATTTCCGCAGCGACCGCATCGAGGACTGCCGGCCGACCGGCCTGTGGTTCAAGGGCGAAGGCGACGGGCTGCGGCAAGTGTGGGTCGACGGCTGGGAGATCAATGCCCCGGCGGCCGTTGGCAACTGACATGTTGCCGGTTTCGCGATGCGGTGCTCTGCCCGGCCTCGGTCGAGGTGAATTCAGGGAACGATGCCGCGACAGGCCCAGGCGACATTGGCGAAGGATCGCGGGCCATCGGGCCTGCCGGCCTGATAGGCGTCGCGGACTGCGGCCTCGACGCGCTTCTGCTCGGCTGTGTCCAGCGTGGTCATATATTTGCCGAGCGGACCTTCTCCGGCGCCGATCGGCGCCCAGAGGTCGTCGAAATCTGAGTAGTCCATCCGGATCATCAGCTCGGCCTCGGTAACGTCGGCTAGGCCTCGCTCGACAAAGGTCCGCTTCATTTCGCCTGGCTGCATCATCGGCTGGAAGCAGTAGCGGCTGCGCATCTGACGCCCGCTTTCGCTGAGCGCCGCGACGGTGTCGATGATCATGCGCATGCCGGTCATACCGCCATAATGATCCCACACCACGGCCGCGACCATGCCGCCCGGACGCACCACGCGGCGCATCTCTGCCACCGCCTTGCCGGCCTCCGGCACGAAGTGAAGCACCAGCAGCGCCAGCGAACGGTCGAACGCACCATCCGCGAATGGCAGCGCCGTGGCGTCCGCCTGACTGATGGTGACGCGCGGATCGGTGTTGCGCTGCCTGGCCGCCTCGACGAACACCGGCGAGAAGTCGATGGCCTGGATTTCGGCAAGATCGCCGGATTTTGCCAGCTCGAAGGTCAGGCTGCCGGTGCCGCAGCCGACATCGAGGATCTTCTCGCCGGCGGCAAGCCCGGCGAAATCGATGAATTTGGTCGCGAGCCGCCGGCTCCAGCGCCCCATGAGCTGCTCATAGCCCGACGCCGCCTGAACCGTGAAGCTTGATGTCATCCCGCTCTCCCTCGCCGTTGCAGGCTAGACCTCCGCGGGAGCTATGCCAAGCGACGAAAGCAGCCAATCGTGCCGGGATCGGACAAGGGTGCGAGCAGCGGGTCGGCGCCGCCCGGCTGGCAAGTTGCCGGGAACCTGCACAAGAGCTAATATAGCGCCGAACCCTCTCAGGCATGGGGGACGGGGTGAGCAAGATCCTGATTTGCGGTGGAGGCGTGATCGGATTGTGCACGGCGGCCATGCTTGGCCGCGACGGTCATGACGTGACGGTGCTCGAGGCCGACCCGGCAGGTCACCCCTCGCGTTCCATTCAAGGATGGGACTGGGAGCGCCCCGGCGTTGCGCAATTCAGGCAGCCTCACAACCTCAGCTCGCGTTTCCGGATGGTCGCCGATCAGGAGCTGCCCGGGCTGACGGATACATTGCTGCGCGCCGGCTGCGTCTGGATGGACTTCTTCGACCCCGGGTCATTGCCCCCGACAATAACGGACAGGGCGCCCCGCCCGGGTGACGAAGCCATGCGCTTCGTCACCGGCCGGCGGCCGGTGATCGAATGGGCCGTGGCCGAGATGGCGCAAGCTGCGCCCAATGTAACGGTACGGCGAGGGATCAAGGTTCGCGAACTGATCACGGGCGCCTCAGCTATTCCCGGCGTGCCGCATATTGCTGGCGTTCGTACAACTTCCGGCGAGGAGATTCGCGCCGATCTGGTGATCGATGCGATGGGGCGGCGAAGCCCTGCCTGCGAATGGATTGTTGCGGCGGGAGGCCGCAGCCCGAGCGAGGAAGCCGAGGACAGTAATTTCGTCTATTTCACTCGCTACTTCACGGGCAAGCAGCGGCCGCGCCGAATGGGCCGCCTGCTTACGCCGATGGGGCTGTTCTCGATACTCACGCTGGACAGCGACAACGATACCTGGTCGGTCACCTTGTTCACCTCAGCGCGGAACAAGGCGATGCGCGCCTTGCGCGACGCGGCCACGTTCCATCGTGTGGTGATGGCATGCCCGCTGCAAGCTCATTGGCTCGAAGGCGAGCCGATCACCCATGTCCTGCTGATGGCGGGGGTCCTCGACCGGTACCGGCGGTTCGTCGTCGACGGGCAGCCCGTCGTCACGGGATACGCGGCCGTGGGCGATGCCTGGGCATGCACCAATCCGTCCGCCGGACGAGGCCTGAGCGTCGGCCTCCTGCACGCGCAGGTGCTCAGGAATGTCGCGCGCCGGCACATCGACGATCCCGGCGAATTCTCGCGGGAATACGACGCGGAGACCGAACGCCAGATCGGCCCGTTCTATCGCAACCAGATCGCCGCCGACCGCGCCAGGATCGCCGAGATGGAGGCGCTTGCTGAAGGTCTCCCGATGCCACCCCCGAATCCGATGATGGCCAAGCTTTTTGCCGCCTCAGCCCAGGATGCAGACGTCTTCCGCGGCGTGGTCGAGATCGCCATGTGCGTCTCGCTGCCCCAGGACATCTTCGCCAGGCCGCATATCGCGGCAAAACTGGCCGAGCTGGACGGTCGCCCCTTGCCGCCGAACGCCAACATCATTGATAGGCAACAAATGGCGTCGTTGATCGCCGGGTGATGCTCAGGCCGCAGCAGGCCCCACGCTCTCCCGCTCCACCAACGGGCATTCGAGCTTGGTGATGGGATAGCGGCCGCGGCCGGGCGTTGGCGGGGTTTCGAGCTGCTCGATCGCCCATTGGCCCATCGCCAGATGCGGCAGGATCGAGGTCGTCAGCGGCGGGAAGAGGTGGCGGGCGATCTCCTCGTCGTCATAGCCGACCACGGAAATATCCTGCGGGATATGCAGGCCGGCTTCCTTCAGCGCCTCGTAGCAGCCGATCGCCGTTCGGTCGTTCTGGCAGAAGATGGCGGTGGGCCGCTCCTTCAGCCCAAGCAGCTTGACCGTTGCAGCGTAGCCGGCGCTGGCCGACCAGTCGCCTTCGACCACCAGCGCCGGATCGAACGGGATGTCGGCGGTGGCTAAAGCGCGGCGATAGCCTTTCAGCCGGTCCTGCGCGGCCTGCATCCACGGCTCGCCGGTGATGGTGGCGATGCGGCGGTGGCCATGGCCGATCAGATGCCTGGTGGCGCTCTGGCCGCCGGCGATCTCGGAGGGAACCACGGCCGGGAAGGCATAGTCGGCGGTGTAGCAGTTGAGCAGGATGACCGGGATTTCGAGGCTGTAGAGGAAATCCGGCGCGGCGATCTCGCGGGTGAAGATGGTCATGTAGATCAGCGCCGAGATGCCGCGCCTTGTCAGGGCCTGGATGGCGCGCGGCTCCATCACCGCATCGCCCATGGTCTGCGCCACCAGAAGCACGTTGCCCGCGTTCCACGAGGCCTGCCGCGCGCCCTCGATGGCGACCACCGCCTCGGGGCTGGTGGCAAGCTGGTCGACCGCGAAGCCGATGACGCCGTCCAGGCCTTCGAACGGCGTCACCGGCGGCCGGAGCGCTGAAAAAACCGGGGGCGAGTAGCCCAGCGCCCGCGCCGCTTCTATTACCCGGTCGCGTGTCTGCTGCGACAGCCTGATGCCCGGCGAATTGTTGAGCACGAACGACACCGTCGCCTGCGAGCAGCCGGCGGCGCGCGCAATATCGGTCATGGTGACACGCCCCTTGGGCTTGGCGGCTGGCTTACGGCGCCTGGAGGCCGCGGGAGGATCGCGCAGTTCCGTCGGTTCACTCATGGTCGTTTCCCAAACCCGGCCGGCTCCAAAGCAAAGGCCGCCGGCAACGGCAAGATGGTCGAAGTCGGTGCGCGTGTCGAAAGCGCATCTGTACTAATAGATATTATCATGCGCGGCACGCAAACCGCCAGCCGCCTGGCATCGCGACGAAACCGGCCGGACAAAGGTCAGCAGCACTGACAATTCCTGTGTTTTCCGTGCGGTGGCGGGCCTTGCCGCGCTCGCTCTCCTCACTCCCCGGCGCGTCTCGCGACCAGCGTCTCCTCCGCTTCGAAGGCGCGCGCTCCAGCGCCATAACTAATACTCTTTACTAATAGCCGCAAGCGATCTAGTGTCAACTTGTCGTAGCCGTCCGGGCCTCGGATCGGTGCCGGCAAGTGTGACGGACGCCCGCTCGATATCCCGGCAACATCGCCGGCTTCGGCCCGCGGCCCATCTCACGAAAATGTCAGACAAATCGGACTATTTACGAACGCCACATGAGTGTCTAGTGTCTCGACCGCGGCCGGATCGGCACCGTTCTTAAGTCGGCGGACCTTTGCGCCGCACCCTTGAGGAGGAGGGTTGTCCGGGCCGCAGCCGAGACATCAGTGACGAGTTCTACAAGGGAGGTTGAACTATGAAATCCACGATCCGTAATGCATCTGTCGCCGCGGCGGCCTTGCTCATCGGCCTGTCGGTAAGCGCCAGCGTGCGCGCCGACGACAAGCCGACGCTGGCCTTCGTCGTCAACGGTGCGTCAGACTTCTGGAAGGCGGCGGAAGCCGGCGTGAAGAAGGCGCAGGGCGAATTGCCCGACTACAATCTCGAGCTCAAATATCCGGAACAGTCCTCGGTCGCCATCCAGCAGCGGCTGATGGACGATTTGGTGACGGCCGGCGTCAAGGGCATCATGGTCTCGGCCGTGGATCCCAAGACCTCGACCGACGGGCTGAACAAGATCGCGTCGGAAACGGCGCTGTTCACCACGGACTCCGATGCGCCGCAGACCAAGCGCGTCGCCTATATCGGCTCGTCCAATGTCGACGCCGGCAAGCAGGCGGCCGAAATCGCCAAGAAGGCGATGCCGGACGGCGGCAAGTGCCTCGGCTTCGTCGGGCTGCTCGGCGCCGACAACGCCAAGGAGCGCATCCAGGGCATGAAGGATGGGCTCGCCGGCAGCAAGATCGAGCTGGTCGACGTGCGCGGCGACGACATCGACCAGGCGCGCGCCAAGAAGAACGTCGAGGACGCGCTGGTCGCCAGCCCCGACATCACCTGCATGGTCGGCTTCTACTCCTACAACACGCCGCGCATCTATGAAGCGCTGCGCGATGCCGGCAAGCTTGGCCAGATCACGGTTGTCGGTTTCGACGACGATCCGATCACGCTGGGCGGCGTCAAGGAAGGCACCGTCGCCGCCACCGTCGTGCAGCAGCCGTTCGAGTGGGCCTATCAGGGCATGAAGCTGATGGCCGCCTACCTCAAGGGCGACAAGTCCGGCATCCCGGAGAAGGGCCTGATCATCATCCCGACCAAGATCATCGGCAAGGATGATGTCGACGCCTACGCCGCCAATCTGAAGGCGATGTCCGGCAATTGATCGATGAGCAGTTGCGCCGGCTCAGGGTTCGCCTTGAGCCGGCGTTTGTATTGACGGACCTGCCAAGGCCCGTCAGTCTGTGGCCAACCGGCTGCTGCCAAGCGCGGTAAATCATGGCGTGATGACCTCTACCGATACCACTCAACCAACCACCGCTCCGTTCCTGGGGCTGGAGGCCGTGCGCAAGACCTATCCGGGTGTTGTGGCGTTGGACAGGTTCTCGATGGAGGTCCGGGCCGGCGAGGTCATCGGCCTGGTCGGTGAAAACGGCGCCGGCAAATCGACGCTGATGAAGATCCTCGGCGGCGTGACGCGGCCGGACAGCGGCACCATCACCGTCGATGGCGTGGCGCATGACGGACTGACCGTCGAACAAAGCATCGGTTCCGGCGTCGCCTTCGTGCACCAGGAGCTCAATCTCTTCGAAAACCTCGATGTCGCCGCCAACATCTTCTTCGGCCGCGAGCCGCTGCGCGCCGGGCCGCTGAAGCTGGTCGACCGTGCCAGGCTGCGCGAAATGGTGGCGCCACTCCTGAAGCGGGTCGGCGCCAATTTCTCGGCCGACGCGCCGGTGGCATTGCTGTCGCTCGCCCAGCAGCAGATGGTCGAGATCGCCAAGGCGCTGTCGATCAAGGCGCGGCTGGTCATCCTCGACGAGCCGACCTCCAGCCTGCCGCTGGCCGAGACCGAAAAACTGCTCGACGTCATCAAGGGGCTGAAGGCGCAAGGCATCAGCGTCATCTTCATCTCGCACCGGCTGCATGAGATCGAGCGCGTCGCCGACCGTGTCGTGGTGCTGCGCGACGGCACGCTGGCCGGCACGCTGGCGAAGGACCAGATCAATCACGACGAGATGGTCAGGCTGATGATCGGCCGCATGCTGAAGGCGCGCGAGAAGGCCGGCGAAGCCACGCGCGCGCCGGGCAGCGTGGCGCTGTCGGCGGATGCCATACGCACCAGCACCTATCCGGATCGGCCGGTGAGCCTGGAGGTGAGGCGCGGCGAAATCCTCGGCCTTGCGGGCCTTGTCGGTTCCGGCCGCACCGAACTCGCGCGCGTGCTGTTCGGCATCGACGAGCGGCTTGGCGGCAATGTCGCGCTCGACGGCAAGCCGCTCAATGTCGGCTCGGCAGCCGACGCGGTGGCGAACGGCATCTTCCTCGTGCCGGAGGACCGCAAGCTGACCGGCATCCTGCTCGACCTGTCGATCGCGCAGAACATCTCGCTGCCCAACCTGCCGGCGCATGCCAGGCGCTCGCTGGTCTCGACCGGCGCCGAACTTGCGACGGCCGAAAAGCAGAAGAAGAACCTCGGCATCAAGGCGCCGTCGGTCCTGACCCGCACCGGCACGCTGTCGGGCGGCAACCAGCAGAAGGTGGTCCTGGCCAAATGGCTGGCGATGAACCCCAAGGTGATGATCCTGGACGAGCCGACGCGCGGCATCGACATCGGCGCCAAGGCCGAAATCTACGGGTTGATGCGGGCGCTGGCCGATGCCGGCGTCGCGGTGCTGATGATCTCCAGCGACATGGAAGAGGTGATCGGCGTGTCGGATCGCATCGCGGTCATGCATGAGGGGCAGATCTCCGGCATCCTCGACAAAGACGATTTCAGCCAGGAAAACGTGCTCTTGCTGGCAGTCGGCAAGAAGCCGAAACTGCTGCAAGCGGCGGGAGGGGTGCAATGAACAAGAAAGATCTCGGCCTGCTGATCCTGATCCTGGTGGTCGGCGCCGTCGTTGCCATCATCAATCCGCGCTTCTTGCTGCCGATCAACCTCGCAAACACCTCGAACCTGATCGGCCTGTTCGGCATCCTGTCGATCGGTCAGGCCTTCGTCATCATCACCGGCGGCATCGAATTGTCGGTCGGCTCGGTTGTCGCGCTGCTCGGCACGCTGTTCATCGACTTCATCGCGGTGCGCGAGGTGGGCTGGCCGCTGGCCTTCGTGCTGATCATCGTGCTCGGCGCTGTCATCGGTTTCGTGCATGGCTGGCTGATCACCAGGCTGAAGCTGCAGCCCTTCGTGGTGACGCTGTGCGGCCTGCTCATCTATCGCGGCGTGGCCCGCTTCTACACCGCCGACGGCACGGCCGGCTTCGCCTTCGGCCAGAATTTCCCGACTCTCGAATTCCTGACTGCCGGCCGCTCATACGGCGTGCCGAACAGCTTCATCGCGCTGATCGTCATCGCCATCGTCATGTGGGTGGTGCTGCACCGCTCGGTGTTCGGGCGCTACCTCTATGCCATCGGCAAGAACGAGGAAGCCGCGAAATATTCGGGCATCCGCACGGGCCGTATCGTGATCGCCGCCTACGTCATCTGCGGCGTGCTGACGGCGCTGTCGGCGATCTATTTCGCCATGTACACGCGCTCGATCTCGCCGGCGAGCCATGGCCAGTTCTACGAGCTTTATGCCATCGCAGCGGCCGTGCTTGGCGGCTTCTCGCTGCGTGGCGGCGAGGGCTCGCTGGTCGGTGTCATTCTCGGCACCGTGCTGCTGCAGGAGTTGCAGAACCTCGTCAACCTGCTCGGCATCCCGTCCTCGCTCAACTTCGCGGTGATGGGCGGCGTGATCCTGATCGGCGTGCTGGTCGACCAGCAATGGGGCGTCTTCCGCGCCCGCCGCCGCATGATGGAAGCGACGCGCCGCAATGTCGCCGGCGCGCCGGCCGAGTAGCCTCGCTCTCCAGGACACAGCCCTGATCGGATCGATGCCCGCGGGGGAAGCTGCCGCAAGTCCGGATTCGGGGCGGATCGCAACAACGCGTGAACCGGAAAACAGCCCTTGTCGGCGAATCGGGGCTGGGCTAAGCAATTGGTATCTGAGGGTTCCAACTACAAAAAATGGGAGAAATTACCGTGACATCATCACGTTGGATTGCGCTCGCCGCGCTGGCGCTGACCTGTTCGACCCCGGCGATGGCCAAGGACTGGAAGACCGTCACCGTCGCGATGGAGGGCTCCTATGCCCCCTGGAACCAGACGGATGCCAGCGGCAAGATCGTCGGCTTCGAGGTGGACATACTGAACGACGTCTGCGCTCGCGCGAAGCTGGAATGCAACATCGTGGCGCAGGATTGGGACGGCGTCGTTCCCGGCCTGACGGCAGGCAAGTTCGACATCGTGATGGACGGAATGTCCATCACCGAGGAGCGCATGAAGACGATCGACTTCTCGATCCCCTATGCCTCTTCGCCGGTGGCCTTCCTTGCCGACAAGAACGGCCCGCTGGCGCAGCTGTCCAACAGCGGCAAGACGATCGACCTGTCGAAGGACGACGCCGAATCCAAGGCGGCGCTCGACACGCTGCGCAAGGAACTCACCGGAAAGAATGTCGGCCTGCAGGTCTCGACCACGGAGGCGACGTTCGCCGACAAATATCTCAAGGACGTCGCCAACGTCCATGAATACAAGACCACCGACGAGCACGACCTCGACCTGATGGCGGGCCGCATCGACGTGGCTTTCGCCGACACCACCTATTTCCTCGGCACGCTGGCCAAGCCCGATGCCAAGGACCTGGCGTTCGTCGGACCGCAATTCAAGGGCGGGCCGATCCTGGGACCGGGCATCGGCGCCGCTTTCCGCAAGACCGACAAGGACCTGCAGGACATCTACAACAAGGCACTCAAGGCCGCGCTCGATGACGGCTCGGTGTCGAAATACTCCATGCAATGGTTCAAGATCGACATTACCAAGTAATGTCGCAACGGGAGCAGCCAAGGCTGCTCCCGTTTTGCATTGAGTGCATGTCGCCCGAAAGCTAAGCTCGTCCCGGAGGCAGGCGCAGGTGGAGTTTCTCAACAGTCTGCAGGAACAACTGTCGACGGCCTACGAGCTCCTGGCCGCCGGCTGGGGCGTGCAGCTGCTCTGGGGCATCGCATGGACGCTGGCCGTCACAATGGTCTCGATGCTGATCGGCGCGGTGCTGGGGTCGCTGGTGGCGGCGGCCAAGCTCTCGCATCGCGGCGGATTGAGGTTTATCGGCGAGAGTTACACCACCGTCTTCCGCGGCGAACCGGAACTCTTGATCATTTATCTTTTCTACTATGGCGGCACGCAGGTGCTGACCGACGTGGCAAGGTCCACCGGCTCGATCGGCTCGACCGACATCTTGAACATGCCGAGCTTCCTGGGCGGCGTGCTTGCGGTCGGCATCATTTCTGGCGCCTACCAGGCCGAGGTTTTTCGCGGGTCGTTCCTGGCCATCCATCGCGGCGAGCTGGAAGCGGCTCGCGCCTATGGCATGTCGGCCTGGCTGCGGTTTCGCCTCGTGATCATGCCGCAGGTGCTGCGCCTCGCAGTGCCGGGGCTGGGCAATGTCTGGCAATTGACCATCAAGGATTCGGCTTTGATCTCGGTGACCGGCGTCGCCGAGCTGATGCTGACGGCGAACAAGGCGGCGCGTTCGACGCATCATTCGCTGCTTTTCTACACGCTCGCCGGCATCCTCTATCTGGTGATGACGTCGATCTCGACGCCGATCTTCGACAAGGCCGAGCGTTACACCTCGCGCAGTTTCTTGCGACCGAAATGAGAGGTCGCGGTGGATTTTGATTTCTACCTCTCGACCATGTGGAGCGTGCTGAAGGCGCTGCCGCTGACGCTCGAGATATGGTTCTTCGGCATCGCCTTTGGGCTCATCATCGCCACCGGCCTGACCTGGCTGCGGGCTTCCGGCCACAAACTGGGCGAATATTTCACCCGCGCCTATGTCTTCATCTTCCGCGGATCGCCGCTGCTGGTGCAGCTCTATCTGATCTATTTCGGCCTCTCGCAATTCGATTTTGTTCGCCACAGCCCGGTCCTGTGGCCGATCCTGCGCGATCCGATGTATTGCACGATCGTCGCCATGGCCTTGAACACAGCCGCCTATGAGAGCGAGATTTTCCGCGGCGCGCTGCGGGCGGTGCCTGTCGGCCAGATCGAGGCGGCCAAGGCGTTCGGCATGTCGGCGTTCACGCGCTTCCGCCTTGTCACGCTGCCGATCGCGCTGCGGCTCGCCCTGCCGGCCTATTCGACCGAGATCATCCTCATGACCAAGGCGACCGCGCTCGCTTCCGTGGTCACCATCATGGAGATGATGGGGACGGCACAGAAGATCCAGCACGACACGTTCCGCCCGATCGAGGTGCTTACCTGCGCCGGCGTGATCTACCTTCTGCTCAACCTGTCGATCGCCCGGCTGTTTGCCTGGGTCGAATACCTGCTTTCACCCCATCTGCGCCCCGCGCCCGAACAATCCCAGCAGGTCAAACCCGTCCCGGAGGTGTTGTGATGCCGGCAAGTTCTGCCGCTGCCGCGAAAGCAGCATCGTCCCAGGATGACAAGGCAGCCATCAGCGTCAAGGACATGCGCAAGTGTTTCGGCGACCACGAGGTGCTCAAGGGCATTTCGCTCGAAGCTCACAAGGGCGATGTCATCTCGATCCTCGGCTCCTCGGGCTCCGGCAAAAGCACGTTGCTGCGCTGTATCAACCTCCTGGAGACCCCGGATTCCGGCGAAGTGCGGGTGGATGGCGAGCTCATCCGGATGAAGCAGGGCCGCGATGGCCATCAAACGCCGGCCGACACCCGCCAGGTGGAACGGATCCGCGCCAACCTTGCCATGGTTTTCCAGAGCTTCAATCTCTGGTCGCACATGACCGTGCTCGAGAACCTGGTCGCCGCGCCGACGCATGTGCTCAAGCGCCCGCGCGCCGAGTGCCTGGAGCAGGCCGAGGCGTTGCTGAAGCGCGTCGGGATATGGGAGCGCCGCAACTACTATCCGCCCCACATGTCGGGCGGCCAGCAGCAACGCGCGGCAATCGCGCGGGCCCTGGCGATGAATCCCAAGGTGATGCTGTTCGACGAGCCGACATCCGCGCTCGATCCGGAACTGGTCGGCGAGGTGCTGCGCGTCATGCGCTCGCTTGCCGAAGAAGGGCGCACCATGCTGGTCGTGACGCATGAAATGGGTTTTGCCCGCGACGTGTCGAGCCAGGTGATGTTTCTTCACAAGGGCGAGGTGGATTCGGTCGGCGAACCGAAGGAAATGTTCGCCAGGCCGCCGACGCAGCAGTTCAAACAGTTCATCGCCAACTTCAACAAATGAGCCGCTGCTTTCCCTTCTCCCCTTGTGGGAGAAGGTGGATCGGCGCGTAGCGCCGAGACGGATGAGGGGTGTTCCAGGGAACGCCAGCGTCTCACTCCGCTGGAACACCAGCGTCTCACTCCGCTGGAGCACCCCTCATCCGGCCGCTTCGCGGCCACCTTCTCCCACAAGGGGAGAAGGGAAAAGGCGCTAGATCATGTCCGACAGATCCGAGAAGGCCATCGCCTTGCGCAGCACCTCGGCGAAACGTTCGCCGGCGGTTTCCTTTTCGCCGCTGTTGTCGATCGAAGTGACGTCCGGTCCTGTCAGCTTGACGCTGGTGCTGCGCGCCAGGCGGGCAAGCACTTCGCCGCGCGATTCACGGCCGCGCGCCGCAAGCCGCTCGGCGAGGACCTCCGGCGCCGCGGTGATCTCGACCACGGCGAGATTGGCGTAGCGTTCGCGCAGCGCCGGGATGACCGCGCGCGAGACGTTGGCGACCGCCACGTGGCCGTTCGCCACGGCCCAGTCGACATCGGCCGGGAGGCCGTAGCGCAGGCCGTGCGCGTCCCAGCACAGCGAGAAGGCGCCGTCGGCCTCCGCTTCGGCAAAGGCGGCATCTGCCAGCGTATCGTGGTCTTCGCTTGCCACGTCGCTGGCTCGGGTGATGACACGGCGCACGAACTCCAGCCGCGTCTCGCCGGCAAAGCGCGCCTTGGCATAGCCGATCACCGTATCCTTGCCGGCGCCGCTCGGGCCGACGACCGCGACGAAGACGCCGTTGCGGATCGGCAGGCTCTCAGCCAGCTCGCGCTCGATCAGGGCCGAGACCATCATGCCACCCGACCGCCCTGGCGCCACACGGTTCGCACCACAGGCACATGGTCGTCGACGCGCACGCGCACCAGGTCGGCGCGGCGGCCGGGTTCGATGACGCCGCGATCGGCGAGGCCGACCGCTTCGGCCGGGTTCTTGGACACCATGGCGACCGCCTGCGGCAGCGTGATGCCCTCGACGACATCGCCGAGGAAGAAGGCCGACTGGATCAGGCTGAAGGGAATGTAGTCGGACGACAGGATGTCGAGCAGGCCGTCGGCGGCAAGCGTGCGCGCCGAGACGTTGCCGGAATGCGATGCGCCGCGCATGACGTTCGGCGCGCCCATCAGCACGCCGAGGCCCGCCGCCTTCGAGGCCTTGGCCGCTTCCTCCGTGGTCGGGAACTCGGCGACACGCACACCTTGCTCGATCGCTTCGTCGACATGGCCGGAGGTCGCGTCGTCGTGGCTCGCAAGCACGATGCCGCGCCCATGGCAGGCGGCCGAGATGAAGACCCGGTTCGGACCGGAATTGCGGGCCGATTCCGCCATCCGTTTCTCGCAGAATTTCTGGAAGTCGCGGTCCGTCAGCTTCAGCTTGCGCTGGTAGTAATAGGCATAGGTCTCGAGGTTGACGAACTGGCGCTGTCCAGGCGCGTGATCCATCAGCGAGGCGAGCTTCACCCTGTCATCGGTCTCGAAATTGGCGAAAGCCTCGAGGCAGTCCGGCGCCGAGACCTCGCAGCGCAGGTGGATGAAATGGTCGGCCCTGAGCCGATCCTGGCGCACGCTGTCCTCGATGGCGTCGGCCAGCTTGCGAACGTCGTCGGCCTTCAGGTCGGCATCCTCGTCCATGCCGACGCGCAAGGCGTCGAGAACCGTGGTGATGCCGGCGGTCGCGACCTGGGCGTCGTGGGCAAGCACGGCGGCGATGGGGTTCCAGCGCACCTTCGGGCGCGGCGCGTAGTGGCCTTCGAGGTGATCGGTGTGAAGCTCGACCAGGCCGGGAATGATGTAGTCGCCGCCCATATCCTCGCCGGTGCGGGCAGCACCGGGTTCGATGGCGGCAATCAGGCCATCGCGCAGCAGCAGCGAGCCCTCGACGATTTCGTCGGCCAGCACGATGCGGGCATTGGTGAGGACGGTTTCGGTGGTCATCTCAGGCGGTCCTATCTCGAACGGTCAATCAAGCGGTCTTGCGGGCCGGGCCACGGCCAAGCGCATGCTGCGAAAGCGCCATGAACGGGGCGCCGGGCTCGCTTTCGACGAACAATGTCAGCGCGTCCACCGGCACCGGCTGCCGCAGCACCTCGGCGAACAGGCTGTCGATCGCTGCACGAAGACGTGGGCTTTCCTGTGGCCCGACGCGCCCCGACAGCGTCATGTGGAAGCGGAAAGTGTCGAAAACGTAAGGGTAGCCCCACTGGCAGAGGTTGCGGAACTCGTCCGGCCTCAGCGAATCGGGACTGCGGCGCTCGATCTCGGCCTCGGTCAGCGGCGCCCTGAAGCTGTCGAAGACGCGCACGACCTCGTCGGCGAAATCGTTGAGCGGCGCAAACTGCGCTTCCGGCACCAGCGCGAAGAAGCCGTCGATCTGGCCGAGGACGAGACGCGGGATGACGACCGGCGGTGTCGCCTCGGCAAAACTATCGAGCGCGGCGCGCAGCGAAGCTTCCGTCTCGCTGGACGCGAGCCGGAACGGCGCCTTCAGCGTCGCATGGAACCCGTAACGCCTGGCGGAGGCGGTGTGGAAAGCGACTTCCGCCGCCGACAGATCACCAACGGCCTCGACCGACCGCGTCGCCGCGCCAAACGGGTCGCGGCCCAGCCAGTTGGCAGCGATGCGCGCCAGCTTCTCGTCCTGCCTTGGGGTGAAATAAATAGCGTAGCGCATGATCGTTCCTCAACAAAGCGCGCTGCGCCCGAAGGATTATGCGACGCGCTTCAAGTCCCTGTTTTTGGCAAGTCGTGTTCCAAAAACGCCCAGGCGCTTGCGGCGACGTGCATCAGACCCGCTGCCATAGGTGATTTCCATGACGGATTGACGAAGCTTTCATGGGTTTTCGAAGGCAAGTCCAGCATCGAGGTGCTTAGCCGACGATTTTTCCCGAGCTGGACCAACGGCTTTGCCGACCTGCCTATCAGGCTTTCATCAGCCATTCGTGCTCGGCCGCGTTGTGGAATTTCCACGTCCGCTTCGGTCCGGCCATGACATTGAGATAATAGAGGTCGTAGCCGTGGCAGGCCGCGCATGGGTGATATCCCTTCGGCACCAGCACGACGTCGCCGTCCTCGATCGCCATCGCTTCGTCGAGCTCGCGCACGCCGTTGCGGTCGGCATCGGTGTAGACGCGCTGGAAAGCAAAGCCCTGCGGCGGGTTGAGGCGGTGGTAGTAGGTTTCCTCGAGATAGGACTCCGCCGGTAGATTGTCCTGGTCGTGCTTGTGCGGCGGATAGCTGGAGGTATGGCCGCCGGGTGTGATGACCTCGACCACCAGCAGCGAATCCGCCGGCTTGCCCTCGGGCAGGATATTGGTGACGTAACGCGTGTTGGTGCCCTTGCCGCGCACTTCCTGGCCGAGATCGTCAGGTCCGATGACGCGCATTGGCAGCCCGCCGCTTAAGCCCGGCGCCGAGCAGACGGCCAGCTCCAGTTCGGTGTCGGCGGTTACCGACCAGTCCGATCCCTGCGGCACATAGACCGACCAGGGCTTGCCTTCGAAGGGCGACATCCGCTCGCCGAGCAGGCCGAGTTCCTTGCCGTCGGCGGACGCCTTGCCCTTGCCGGTGACGAAGACCAAGCAGACCTCGCGGTCGCCGGTCTTGCCGGACGCCGTCTCGCCCGCCTTCAGCCGATGCAGATCGAAACCGACATAGGTCCAGCCGGCGCTTTGCGGCGTGACATGAGCGACATGGCCGTGGCCCTTGTCGGCCTTGACGAGCAGTTTCGACATGCGGAGCTCCTTGGATTATTCCTTCGGTTCGGCTGGAGGCTTGGCTTCCTCGGCCGGCTTGTAGAGATAGAAGAACTGCCACACCGCGTAGCCGGCGAAGCCGAGCGCGATGACGCCCCAGAACGGCGTGCCGGAAGCGAACTCGATCACCGACCAGACCAGGCAGACCGCGACGATGGCGATGCGGCGCCATAGCGGCCGGAAGAAGGGATGCTCATAGTCTTTCATCGCGCCAATCCAGGATTTGTCCAAAGCGCATCAGATAGACCGAGCGCCCGGACTAATCCACCGTTCAGGCTGGAAAACCCTGCGTCTCGACCGTATAGCCGGCGGCCGTCATCACCCGCATCAGTTCCTTGTGGCCGACTTGAGCCATCTTCAGCGGCGGGTTCTTCTTCGGATCCTGCTCTGCCTCCACCACGAACCAGCCTTCATAGCCATGATCTGCGAAGCGCTGGACGATGGCGCCGAAATCGAGCGAGCCGTCGCCCGGCACGGTGAAGGCGCCGAGCGCCACGGCATCGAGGAAGGACTGCTTGGAGCGGTCGAGACCGTCGATGACGCCCATGCGCACATCCTTCACATGGACATGGTTGATGCGCTTGTGGTGGTTGTCGATGGCGCGCAGCACGTCGCCGCCGGCAAACGCCAGGTGGCCGGCGTCGAGCAGCAGCGGTATGCCTTCGCCGGAATGGCGCATGAAGGAGTCGAGCTCCGGCTCGGTCTCGACGACCGCCGCCATATGATGGTGGTAGGAGAGCGGCATGCCCTGTTCCGCGCACCATTCGCCGAATTCGGTGACGCGCCTGCCATAGGCTTTCATCTCGTCGCCGGAGAGTTTCGGCTTGGTGGCCAAAGGCTTTGAGCGGTCGCCCTGGATGGAGCGGCCGACCTCGCCATAGACGATGCAGGGCGCGTTGACGGCCTTGAACAGGTCGATCATCGGCTGGATGCGGTCCTTGTTGCTGGCCAAGTCTTCGTCGACCAGCGTGCCGGAGAACCAGCCGCCGCAAAGCGTCACATCGGCCTCCTTCAGGATCGGCAGCATCACCTTCGGATCGTTGGGGAAGCGGCGGCCCATCTCCATGCCGGTGAAGCCAGCCGAGCGCGATTGCCGCAGGCACTCTTCCAGCGACACGTCATCGCTCAATTCCACGAGATCGTCGTTCCACCACGCGATGGGGGACATGCCCAGTTTGGCTTTCAAGTCGTCACTCCAATGTCGGTTCGTTTCCACCCTCCCCCTTGTGGGGAGGGTCGTTGCGAAGCAGCGGGGAGGGGGCAGCGCCGACCCCCGCCCGGACCTTCGGTCCGACCTCCCCACAAGGGGGGAGGTAGAGGTTTTGGCCTAGCCAGCATCAATTTCCGATGTTCTGCATCTGCTTTTTGTCCTCATACGCCTTGCGCGCGGCGTTGACTTCGCGTCGCGCCGAGACTTCCGGCACGGCGACGTCCCACCAATGGCCGCCGGCCTCGGTCGAAACCAGCGGATCGGTGTCGATGACCAGCACCGTGGTCTTGTCGTTCTTCTTCGCCTTGGCCAGCGCCGTCTCCAGCTCGGCGATCGACGCCACCTTCTCGGCGATTGCGCCCAGGCTCGCCGCATGGGCGGCGAAGTCGATGTCGGGCATCACCTCGTGGCGGGCGTCCTTCAAGAGATTGTTGAAGTTGGCGCCGCCGGTCGCCATCTGCAGCCGGTTGATGCAGCCATAGCCGCGATTGTCGAGCAGCACGATGGTGAGCTTCAGGCCAAGCATCACCGACGTGGCGATTTCGGAATTCATCATGAGGTAGGAGCCGTCGCCGACCATGACGACCACCTCCTGGTCAGGCTTGGCCATCTTGGCGCCGAGCCCGCCGGCAATTTCGTAACCCATGGTCGAGAAGCCATATTCGCCATGGTACGAGCCGGGCGCGCCGGCTTGCCACAGCTTATGCAGTTCGCCCGGCAGGCCGCCCGACGCATTCAGCAAAGTCACGCCTGCCCCCATGGCGCGCTGCACGGCGCCGATCACCTGCGCATCGGAAGGATAGGCGGCGTTGGTCGAGGCGGTCACCTTGGCGGCTTCGGCCTGCCACTCCTTCTTGCCCTTCAGCGCATTGTCGGTCCAGGCGGCAGGCGCCTTCCAGCCCTTCAGCGCGGCGGCGAGCTCGGCGAGGCCTTCTGCCGCGTCGGCGACCAGCGGCAGCGCCCAATGCTTGCCGGCATCGAAGACCTGGGAGTTGAGGCCGATGATGGTGCGACCTGCATTCTTGAACAGCGCCCAGGATCCGGTGGTGAAGTCCTGCAGCCTGGTGCCGACGGCGAGCACGACATCGGCCTCTTCGGCCAATCGGTTGGCGGCGGAGGTGCCGGTGACGCCGACCGCGGCCATGTTGAGCGGATGGTCGTCCGGCAGCGAGGATTTGCCGCCTTGCGTTTCGCAGACCGGAATGCCGGCGCCCTGCACCAGCTTGGCGAGCTCGTCAGAGGCCTGTGAATACAGCACCCCGCCGCCGGCAATCACCAGCGGTTTCTTCGCGCCCTTCAGCGCCGCGACGGCGGCGGCCAGTTCATTGCGGTCCGGGCGCGGCCGGCGCGGCGTCCAGACACGCTCGGCAAACAGGCTTTCGGGATAGTCATAGGCCTCGGCCTGCACGTCCTGGCAGAGCGACAGCGTCACCGGCCCGCATTCGGCCGGATCGGTCAGCACCTGCATGGCGCGATTGAGCGCCGGGATAATCTGCTCCGGCCGCGTGATGCGGTCGAAATAGCGCGATACCGGGCGGAAGCAGTCATTGACGCTCGCCGTGCCGTCTGAGAAATCCTCAGCCTGCTGCAGCACCGGATCCGGCAAGCGGTTGGCGAAGATGTCGCCCGGCAAAAACAGGACGGGCAACCGGTTTACATGCGCGAGCGCCGCCGCCGTCACCATATTGAGCGCGCCGGGGCCGATCGAAGAGGTCGCGGCCATGAAGCGGCGGCGGAAATTCGCCTTGGCGTAAGCGATCGCCGCATGCGCCATCGCCTGTTCGTTATGGGCGCGGAAGGTCGGCAGCTCGTCGCGCACCTGGTAGAGCGCCTCGCCGACGCCGGCGACATTGCCGTGGCCGAAGATCGCCCAGACGCCGCCGAAGATGGGCGCCTTTTTGCCGTCGATCTCGGTCATTTGCCGGCTGAGAAAGCGCGTCAGCGCCTGCGCCATGGTCAGGCGAATTGTCTTGCTCATGGTATTTCCTCCGCAGTCCTTCCGCTGTCTCGTTATGCCGCTTTGCGGCCGCGCGCGGCAAGCCACGCCTCGGTCAGCTGCTCGAAGCGCGCGGCCATGTCGGCGATCGCCTCCTCATCCGACATCTTGCCGGCCAGCCATCGTTCGGCGGCGTTGATGAAGATCGTGCGACCGACGGCGAAGCCCTTGACGATCGGCGCGTTGCTGGTTGCGGCGAACGCCGCGACCAGTTCGTCCTGCGGCGCTTCCAGCCCCAGCAGCACGACGCCCCGGCACCAGGGATCGTTCTTGACGATCACCTGCTCGATCTTCGCCCAGGCACCTGCCGAAGCCTGCGGCTCGAGCTTCCACCAGTCCGGCTTGATGCCCAGCGCATAGAGTTCCGCCAGCGCACGCGCAATGGTGGTGTCGTCGAGCTTGCCGTGCTTGCCGGCGATGATCTCGACCAGCAGTTCCCTGCCGACTTTCCGCGCCGCCTCGAACAGCGCGCGCAGCTTCTGCTGCTGCTCGTTCTTCAGCACCTCCGGGTCGTCCGGGTGGTAGAAGCACAGGCATTTGATGCAGTGGTCGACCGGCCATTCGGTGAGATGCGAGCCGATGTCCTGCGAGAATTCGAAGCGCAGCGGCCGCGATCCGGGCAATTCGACCGGACGGCCGAGCCAAGCGAAGGGATGGCGGGCGAATTCGAACATCGCGTCGCGGCCGTATTTCTCGTCGATCAGCATGCCGTAGCCGTCGCGGCCAGCGGCGACTTTAGCGGCCGCCTTGACCGTCAGCACCTTGAAGTCGGGGATGCGCGCGGCATCGGCGCCGACCCTCGCGGCAACATCCTCGAGCTGGACCCGATGATCGCAGGCTAAAGCCATCAGCGAGGGGACGTCGCGCCGGCGCGTCGTCGCCCAATGGATGTGGTTGATCGCCTCGTCCTTGCGCAGCGCAAGGTGCTTGCTGCCGTGCTTGAGGAAGAATTGCAGCTCCTCGAAGGTTGGATATTCCGGCGCGCAGAGCAGGCGCGAGACTGCAAAGGCGCCGCAGGCATTGGCCCAGGTGGCGGCCGTGGCAAAGCTTTCGCCGCCGAGCCAGCCGCGCAGGAAGCCCGACATGAAGGCATCGCCGGCGCCCAGCACATTGTAGATCTCAATCGGAAAACCCTTGCCGACGATGCCGTCCTCGAGGTCGTCGCTGATCCGGCCGTCATAGACGATGCAGCCCTGAGCGCCGCGCTTCAGGACGATGGTGGCCGAGGACAGCGCGCGGATCGTCTTCAGTGCGCTCAGGCAATCATCGGCGCCCGAGGCGATCATGATCTCTTCCTCGGTGCCGACGATCAGGTCGCAATCGGACAGCACGGTCTTAAGCTGCGCCGAGACGCGGTCCGATTTGACGTAGCGCTCGAATCCTTCGGCATGGCCGGCAAGGCCCCACAGGTTCGGGCGATAGTCGATATCGAACACCACCTTGCCGCCCTTGGCCTTCATCAGGCGGATCGCCTTGCGCTGCGCGGCATCCGAATTGGGTCGTGAGAAATGCGTGCCGGTGACGACGACCGACCGGGCCGAGGCAATGAAAGCCTCGTCGATATCTTCTTCGGCGAGCGCCATGTCGGCGCAGTCGGAGCGGTAGAAGATCATCGGCGAGACGCCTTCGTCCTCGACCGAGAGCAGCACCAGCGCCGTCAGCCGTTCCTTGTCGGTCTTCAAGCCGTCGACCGAGACGCCCTCGCGCCGGAGCTGCTCGCGGATGAAGCGGCCCATCTGCTCATCGCCGACGCGCGTCAGCAGCGCCGAGCGCAGCCCGAGCCTTGCCGTGCCGACCGAAATATTGGCCGGGCACCCGCCGACCGACTTGGCGAAGGAGGCGATGTCCTCCAGCCGCGAGCCGATCTGCTGTCCATAGAGATCGACCGAGGCGCGGCCGATGGTGATGACGTCGAGCGGCGGGTATTTCGCTTCCACGGCTTCGCCCATTCGAACCTCCCATCGGCCTTGTTGTGCAGAGCAGCGTCGTTTTGGACGGCACGCGCAAACAGCGGCGTGGCGTCGTCAATATGAAATATTAATTCCAATCTACAGTCAATATGGAATGAGCATTCCCGTGGCGAAAAGCGTTTCGTCGGCGAGGCTCAGACCTTGCGCCTGCGCCCGGCTTCGCGGCGCTTCTCGCCAACGGCGACAGTCAGCGCCATGGCCAAAGCCATTGTCGCCGAGATCGAACGGAAGCCGCCGAAATCAGCCTCGGCGACCTCGAACCAGATCTTGGCGAATTGCGCGAGCGGCGAGAAGGATGAGTCGGTGATCGCCACGATCGGCACGCCCTGTTCCGCGATCGAGCGCGTCTCCTCGATGGTCGCGGGCGCGTAAGGAGAGAAGCTGATGGCGATGACGGCGTCGCGCGGCGTGGCGAAGCCGATCATCTCGGCATTGAGGCCGGCGGCCGATTCCACCAGCTGGTTGCGGATCTTGAGCTTGCCCAGCGCATAGGCGATGTAGGAAGCGACCGGATAGGAGCGGCGCTTGGCCAGCACATAGATGGTCTCGGCCTTTGCCAAAAGCGCCACCGCCTCTTCGAAATGCGCATCGTTGAGCGAGCGTGAAATGTCGCCCAGCGAGGTACTGGCGGCGGCGACGAAGCCGTCGAAGATCGCCCGGTGCCCGCCGCCGTCCTCGGCCTTGGCGCGCAACACCGCCAGCCGCTCGTCATAGGAGGAGTTGCGTTCGCGCAGGCGTTCGCGGAAAACCTGTTGCAGGCTGGTGAAGCCGTCGAAGCCGAGCTGCTGGGCAAAACGGATCAGCGTCGAGGGCTGCACCCCGGCCGAAGCCGCAATGCTCGCCGCCGTTCCGAAAGCGATGTCGTCGGGGTTGTCGAGCGCGTAAGCGGCGATCTGCGCGATGCGCTTGGGCAGGCTCTGGCGCCTGTCCAGGATCGTCGCGCGCAGCGTCTCGAAATCGCGAGGCACAAGTTCGTCCATCGTCGCTCCGTCCGCGCCCATAATGTTTGTCCCTCTCCTGCCTCATCATAGCGAGTCCGCGCAAGAACACCATTAAAAATGATTTGGATGTTCCATTCTTTCGAAAAATAGACTAATTCATCCACATCAATATTTCCTTCATCTCGGAGACATCGACATGGTCGGAGTGGGCCTCATCGGCACGGGCTTTATGGGCAAGTGCCACGCCATCGCCTGGAATGCGGTGGGCACCGTCTTTCCCGATGTCGACAAGCCGAGGCTGGTGCATCTGGGCGAGGTGAATGACGAGCTTGCCAAGCGCAAGGCCGGCGAGTTCGGCTTCGCAAAAGGCTCCGGCGACTGGCGCGCCGTGGTCGACGATCCGGAAGTCGACGTTGTCTCGCTGACCACGCCCAACCAGTTCCATCCCGAAATGGCGATAGCCATCCTGGAAGCCGGCAAGCATCTGTGGTGCGAGAAGCCGATGGCGCCGAGTTTTGCCGAGGCCGAGGCGATGGCGGCGGCCGCGAAGAAATCTGGGAAGGTCGCGGCGCTTGGCTATAACTACATCCAGAATCCCGCCATCCGCCACATCGGCGCGCTGCTCGATGAAAAGATCATCGGCAACGTCAACCTCGTGCGCATCGAGATGGACGAGGATTTCATGGCCGACCCGGAAGCGCTGTTCTTCTGGAAGCACGAGGCTTCGTCCGGCTACGGCGCGCTCGACGATTTCGCCGTGCACCCGCTGTCGCTGATCAAGGCGCTGTTCGGCCGCGTCAGCCGCGTCATGTGCGACATGGTGAAACCCTATGCCGACCGGAAAGTCGCTTCCGGCGGCCGCCGCGCTGTCGAGACCTACGACATCGCCAGCGTGCTCATGCATCTCGAGAACGGCGTCGCCGGCACGCTGCTGGTCAACCGCTCGGCCTGGGGCCGCAAGGGCCGCATCGCCATCCAGATTTTTGGCTCGAAGGGCTCGATCCTCTACGATCAGGAGCGGATGAACGAGTTCCAGCTCTACCTGACCGCCGACCGGCCGACCGAGCAGGGCTACCGCACCGTCCTGGTGGCGCCGCACCACAAGCCCTATGATTCGTTCCTGCCCGCGCCCGGCCACGGCCTCGGCTTCAACGACCTCAAGATGATCGAATGCCGCGAGCTGTTGATGCGCATCGCCGGCAAGCCGGCCCGCATCATCGACTTCGACGAGGGGCTGGAGATCGAGCGCACCGTGCATGCGATGGCGCGCTCGTTCCAGGAGCAGCGCTGGGTCGATGTGAGATAGGGCAGGCAACGCGACGGACCTCAGAGCCTTACCGGCTCGAAACGGCCGGACTTCACCGAGGCAAGCGCCGCCTCGCACAGGATCATCGCCTTGCGGCCGTCCGCCGCGCCGACCGCGGGCTTCCGCCCGGCGGCGACCGACTGGATGAAATGGTCGAGCTCGGCTTCGTAGGATTCGGCATAGCGCTCGACGAAGAAATAGAGCGGCCGGTCGGCCGCGATCCCGTTCTCGCCGCTCAAGCTGACCGAGGTCGGCGTACGGTTGCCGGCCTGCAGCATGCCCCTTGAGCCGTGCACCTCGATGCGCTGGTCGTAGCCATAAACGGCGCGCACGCTGTTGTTGATGTAGCACTGGCGGCCCGACGCCGTGCGCAGGATGAACATCGCCGTGTCGAAGTCGCCGAGTTTTGCGTAATAGGGCTCGACCAGCGACGAGCCGGTGGCGAAGAGCTCGACCGGTTCTTCACCCAACAAAAAACGCGCCATGTCGAAGTCGTGGATGGTCATCTCGCGGAACACGCCGCCGCCGCCGGCCAGCGCTTCCTCGGTCTCCGGCTCCGGGTCGCGGCTGGTGATGATCACCTGCTCGACCGCGCCGATCTCGCCGGCGTCGATCCTTTTGCGGACATTCGCAAAGGACGGATCGAAGCGGCGGTTGAAGCCGATCTGCATCGGCACGCCGGCCTTCTCGACCGCCGCCAGGCATTGGTCGGTGCGGGCGATGTCGAGGTCGATCGGCTTCTCGCAGAAGATCGCCTTGCCCTTTGCTGCAGCCTCGATGATCAAATCGGCATGGGTGCGGGTCGCGGAAGCAATGACCACCGCTTTCACCGACGGATCGTTCATCACCGTCGCCGTGTCGGCGATTTCCGCGCCCGTGCCGGCGGCGATCCGCTCGGCCGCGTCGCGGCGCGGGTCGACGATTGCGCGCAAGCGCACGCCCTGATGCCGGGCAAGATTTTTCGCATGCACCGAGCCGATCAGCCCGGCGCCGAACAATGCGGCGTCGATCATAAGTCTCTCTTCTCGATTCCTCAGGAAAGAGTCGCTTCAGTGCCGGCACCCGGCTTGGTGAAGCGCTCCAGTTCCTGCTGCAATTCGCGGATCTCGCGGCCGCCGGCCATCATGTCCAGCACCTCCTTCTCGCTGATGTCGCCCTTGCGGAACGTACCGAGCGAGCGGCCCCGGTTCAGCATGGTGAAGACATCGCCGATCGGATAGGCGTGGTGGATGTTGTGGGTGATGAAGATGACGGCGAGCCCGCGCTGGCGCGCCTGCGCCACATAGCGCAGCACGATCGAGGCCTGGTGCACGCCGAGCGCCGAGGTCGGCTCGTCGAGGATCAGCACCCGGGCGCCGTGATAGACCGCGCGCGCGATCGCCACGCATTGCCGCTCGCCGCCGGAGAGCGTACCGACCGCCTGCTGCGGGTCGCGCACATTGATGCCGATCTTGCCGAGCTCCTCGTAGACGATCGCGTCGGCCGACTTCATGTCGAAGCGCTTGGCAATCCCCCAGCCCTTCACCGGCTCCCTGCCGAGGAAGAAATTGCGCGTGATGCTCATCAGCGGGATCATCGACAGGTCTTGGAAGACGGTGGCGATGCCGGCATCGAGCGCCTGCCTGGGTGAACCGAACGTCACCGGCTTGCCGTCGACATACATCTGGCCTTCGCTCGGCGTGTGCACGCCCGACAGCGTCTTGATCAGCGTCGACTTGCCGGCGCCGTTGTCGCCGAGCAGGCAGTGCACCTCGCCGGCATGCGCGGCAAACGACATGTCGCGCAGCGCCGTCACCGAGCCGAAGCGGCGGGTGACGTTGCGCAGCTCGATGAGCGGAACGGCCTCAGTCATCAGCGCGCCTCCGTCGCCTTGCGGCGCACGTAATTGTTGACCAGCACCGCGATCAGCAGCATCGAGCCGAGGAACACCTGGAACCAGTCGGTGTCGATGCCGGTGTAGAAGATGCCCATCTCCACCGTGCCGAAGATCAGCGCGCCGAACATGGCGCCGATCGCCGAGCCGTAGCCGCCGGTCAGCAGGCAGCCGCCGATCACCGCGGCGATGATCGCCTGGAACTCCTTCTGCGTGCCGCGCAGCGTGTCGGCGGAGCCCGATTCCAGCACCTGGATGACCGCGAACAGCGTCGCCGAAAGCGCCGTGCCGATGAACAGCAGGATCTTCACCCGGTCGACCGGCACGCCGACATTGCGCGCCGCGCGGTCGTCGCCGCCGACGGCGAACACCCAGTTGCCGAAGCGCGTCTTGACCAGCAGCCAGGTGGCGAAGGCCGTCACCAGCACCCACCACAGGATCGACATCGACAGGCCCTGCACCATCGCCGAGCCGTCGGGCCGCGCCGCGATCACGCCATGCGAGGCGAGCCAGGCAAAGACCGGCGCGCCGAACTTGCCGCCGAACAGCCAGACCACGAGACTGCCTTCCTGGCCGTCGGTGATGTAGGGGATCTGCGTGCGCCCGGTGACGGTGCGGGTGATGGCCAGCGTCAGCCCGCGCAGGATGAACAGGCCGGCCAGCGTGACGATGAAGGACGGCAGCCTGGTGCGCACGACAAGGATGCCGTTCAGCGCGCCGACGATAATGGCGACGACGAAGGTGATCGCCACGGTGACGGGGATGGAAAGCCCGAACTGGGTGACGCAGAGGCCGATGGTGACGCTGGCAAAGCCGATCATCGAGCCGAGCGACAGGTCGAACTCGCCGCCGATCATCAAAAGCGCCACGGCCGCGGCAAGGATGCCGAGCTGCGCCGACACCTGCAGGAAATTGGCGATGCCGGCCATCGAGAACAGGCCGCTATTGCCGGCGGTGATGCCGAAGGCGAGGAACACGATGACCGTGCCGGTGATGGCGCCGAGCTCCGGCCGCCGCATCAGGCGGACCAGCCTGCGCGAAACGGGCCTTGGCTCCGGTGGATGGGCAGGGTTCAGTGCATCGGTCACAATCGTCTTCCCAATCGATAGCAAAAGGCCCGCCGGCTAAACACCGGCGAGCCATTATAGCATCAGCGGATGCCGGCCTTGCTGAGATCGCGCACGGCGGCCGCGTCATCCTTCATGATGAAGGACGGACCGGTGCGCACGGCCGAGGTCGGGAAGGTCTTGTACATCGCCTTGTTGGTCAGGAAGACGACCGGATAATAGCCCATCATATATTGCTGGTTGTCGATGCCGAACATCATCGTGCCCTTGGCGACCGCATCGAGGATCTCGGGCGACAGGTCGAAGGTGCCGATCTTGTAGTTGCCGATCGTGCCGGCATCCGAAAACATCTTGAGCAGAGGCGCGGCGACCGTCGGCCCTAGCGTCAGCACGCCGGTGACGTCCGCATGCGCGGTGAGGTAGCCTTCGACACGGCGCGTCACGTCGGTCGGGTCCATGGTGGCCGCGACCACGTCGGAGGAACCGCCGCTCTTCTTCAGCCCGTCATTATAGCCTTCGCAGCGCTTGTCGAGACTGACGTTGCCGACTTCGTGGTTGATGCAGATGCCTTTCTTGACGCCGGCCTTGGCCATGATCTCGCCGGCCTTGACGCCATTTTCGTATTCCGAGCCGCCGCCGACGAAGAGGTCGAGGCCCCAGGGCTCCACCGCTTCCTCGCCGCTGTCGATGACCACCACCGGAATGCCGGCCGCCTTGGCCGCCTCGACCGGCGCCTTCAGCGCGTCCATGTCCGGAATGGAGATGACCAGTCCGTCCGGCTTCGAGGCCGTGGCGGCCTCGATCATGCGCGCCATGCGCACCACGTCGAACGTCTCCGGCGCCTGGTATTCGACGGTGACGCTAAGCTGCTTGGCGGCGGCCTGCATGCCGTTCTTCACCACGCTCCAGTAGACGTCGTTGGCCTGGCCGTGGGTGACGAAGACGATGCGCACGTCGCTTTCCTTCTTCACCTGTGCCGGCGCAGGCAGGATGCTGGCGCCGGCAAAAGCAAGCGAGAGCGCCGCCGCACTCAACGCATTTCGCATTCCGGACATCGAGAATAAGGCACTCATAGTGGTTCTCCTCAGTTATTGTTGTCTTCTTCAGTTCCGGCCTCGACCCTCCCGGTCAGGCCGCTTCGCGTTCACTCCAAATCTGTGTCGGACATGATCATGCCCGGAAATCCCGCAGCGAGCCGCGGCGGATGGGCAGTCCTTCCACGAAGGCCATGAAGCCCGGGTCTGCAAGCAGCTCGAATTCGTCGATGCGGATCTGCGCCGAGTTCGGCTCGATCACCTCGATCTCGCCCGGCGCATTGGCGTGCAGGCAAAGGAAGTTGAGCCCCTCGCCGATCTGGCTGAACAGCGCCTCGTAGCGCGCACGGGCCGGCTGGTTGCGATGCCATGGGGTCTCCAGCACCGCGCTTGCCAGCGTCTCGCCGGCTTCAGTCAGTCGCTTGCCCGGCGCGGCATAGACACCGTCGTCCAGCCTGCCCAGATTGTGGATCGGCCCGTAGACGGAAATGCTTTTCGGATAAAGCGTCGGCAGGCCGTAATCGATGCCGACCGCCGCATAGCGGTCGACGAATTCCGGCGAGAACACCGCGCCCATATGCCCGTCGATATGGGTGAGCGTCAGCCCGGCGGCCAAAGCCGCGTCGATCTGCGCCCGCATCTCGGCCTCGACCGCCTCCGGCTCGCCCTTGGCGCGCAATTCCGGCACGCTGCGGAACAGGTAGCCGTCGCCGTCGACGATGCCGGAAGCCTGGCTCGCCTTGGTCAGCGGCCGCCAGCGGTAGTACTTCTTCTCCGCGGTGAGCGTGATATGGACGCCGAGATTGAGCGAAGCGTCCTTAGCGCCTTCCTCGGCGATCTCGAGGAACCACGGGCAGGGCACCATCACCGAGCCGCTGTCGACCGCGCCGGCGCGCTTCAGCTTCAGATAGGCGACGTTGGCGCCATGGCACATTCCGACATCGTCGATATTGATGACGACCTTGCGTTCAGCCGGCATGGCGGACTTCCTCGCTGCGCTCGTGCACGTAGAACCCGGCGCTTTGCGCCAGTTTCTTCAAATTGCGGTAGCCCATCGTGGCATAGGTCAGCGGATGCGCCTTGGCCGGGTCCTGCTCGGCCTCCACCACCAGCCAGCCCGAGTAGCCCTGGCCGGCGAGGATCTTCAGCAGCGTTGGATAGTCGATCGCGCCGTCGCCGGGCACGGTGAAGATGCCTTCCATCACTGCGCCCATAAAGCTCATGTCGGTGTCGCGCGCCTTCTTCAGCATCGCCGGGCGCACATCCTTGCAGTGCACATGCACGACCCGCTCGACATGCCGGCGCAGCAGCCGCTCCGGGTCGCCGCCGGAAAACGCGCAATGCCCGGTATCGTAGAGCAGCCCGACCGCCTCGCCGGTGGCATGCATCAGCCTGTCGATCTCCCGGTCGGTCTCGACGATCGTGCCCATGTGATGATGGAAGGCCATGCCGACGCCGAAATCGGCAAAACGTTCGGCAAGCCGCGTGATCTTGGCGCCGTAGGCCTTCCATTCCCCGTCCATCAGCTTCGGCCGCTGCGAGATCGGATCGTGGATCGCGCCGTGCCGGCCGCGCGAGGTATCGGCATAGACGACACGCCTGGCGCCGAGGTCGCGCAACAAAGTCAGATGCGGCCGGATCGCCTCGAATTCCTCATCCACCTCCTTCTCGCAGATGCGCCCGTCATACCAGCCGGAGACCAGCGCCAGCCCGTGATGGTCGAGGATCGGCCTGAGCGCGCGGGCCTCGCGCGGGAACTTGCCGCCGAGCTCGGTTCCCGCATAGCCCGCTTCCGCGGTCTCGCTAAGGCAGGTCTCGAGCGGCGTGTCGCCGCCCAGTTCCGGCACGTCGTCATTGCTCCAGGTGATCGGATTGATGCCAAGTCGAACTGTGGTCATTGCTCGCTTTCCGCCCCGCAGCCGGGTTGCTGCGCTGGTCTCGGGAGGAGATGGCTGCGGTACTGCTTGGCCGGGTGGAAGCCCCGCCGTTCTTGGTCGGCCAGACGCCCCTCCCAGCATCCTGCCCGACATGTCTTGGTCGACGTCTTACCCCAACGTCATAGGAGGAAGTCTATCTCGCTCTGTCTCCATCGCGAGGTCCAGTTTTCCGGAAAATGAAGGAACCAGTTTGTGTTGGTTGGCGGCTGTGGCAGGATGGGAAGGATGGACAATCTCGAAATCATTGATCGTCGGCGCGAGGCCCCCCTCTCTGCCCTGCCCGTCCTTCGCAGCAGCTGCGAAGGACGGGCAGGGCAGAGAGGGGGGCGAAGGAACTCGACGATGCCAGGCATGCGTGTCTCGGCACGCCATTGCCCCTATGGCGCAAGGTAAGATATGCGCCACCACCCCAAACCCCAAACCTTCCCCCTCGACATGCTCGCCGTGAACCGCGCCAGCCCCGAGCACCTCTCGCGCCAGCTCTACCATGGCCTCGTCGCCATCATCCGAAACCGCGCGCTGCCGCCGGGCTCGGAGCTGCCCTCCACCCGCGCTTTGGCCGCCGAGCTCGGCCTTGGCCGCAACACCATCGTCACCGCCTACGACCAGCTCGTCACCGAAGGCTACCTCGCCAACCGCCAGGGCGCGCGCCCGGTGATCGTCGACCTGCCCGACGGCCCGCGCGAGACACCGCGCGAGGAACCGCCGGTGCCGCTGCGCGCGCCTTCGCTGCGCGGCCAGCAACTCCTCAGCCAGCCCTACCATCACGGCAGGCCGGGACACGTCGCCTTCCACCCCGGCATGCCGGATGCGCAGAGCTTTCCCTTCGGCGTCTGGGGCCGGCTGGTCGCGCGCCGCGCCAGCCATGGCGGCGAGACGCTGTTCGGCACCTATGACGTCACCGGACATCCGGCGCTGAAGCAGGCGATCGCCGGCTACCTCCTGTCGGCGCGCGGCGTGCGCTGCCGGCCCGAGCAGATCGTCGTCACCACCGGCGCGCAGGCCGCCTTCGATCTGCTGGCGCGCCTGCTGCTCGACCCCGGCGACACGGTGTGGATGGAGGAGCCCGGCTATTACGGCGCCAAGGCCGCCTTCACCGTGGCCGGCGCAAGAATCCTGCCCATCCCGGTCGACCAGGAGCGCGGCTGGCGCCTTGAGCATGATCCCGAGAAGTGGGAACCGGTTTTCGGTGAAAGATCATGCTCCAACAAAGAGCCAGGGCATGATCCCGAACCGAAGGTCAGCGGAAGCAAAAAGTGGGAGCCGGTTTTCGGACAAAGATCGGGCTCCAACAAAGAGCTGGAGCGTGATGGCGATTCAACGAAATGCCATCACAGTCCAGGCACACCAAGCTTCTCGCCGCGCCTCATCTATGTGACGCCGGCCTGCCAGCATCCGCTCGGCATCACCATGCGAATGGAGGAGCGGCTGCGCCTGCTCGACATCGCCGAGACCGCGAATGCCTGGGTGATCGAGGACGATTTCGACGGCGAATACCGCTTCCAGGGCCGCCCCGTGCCGGCGATCCAGAGCATGGACCGCTCCGGCCGTGTCATCTATGTCGGCACCTTCGCCAAGCTTTTGTTCCCGGCGCTCCGCCTCGGCTTCATGGTGCTGCCGCCGGAGCTCGCCGGCCGCATCGTCAACGCGCTCTCCACCACCGGCCAGTTCGCGCCGCTGCTGCTACAGGCCGCCTTGGCCGATTTCATCACCGAAGGCCATATGAGCCGGCATTTGAAGCGCATGCGCCGCATCTACGCCCAGCGCCGCCAGCTCTTCCGCGAGATCGTGACCGAGCGCCTGCGCGACGAGATCACGCTGTCCCCCGCCGAAGCCGGCATCCAGGTGGTGGGCTATCTCAAGGCAGGTATAGACGACATCAAAGTCAGCCAGGCCGCGGCAAGGCGGGCCATCAACGTCTCGCCGCTGTCGAAATATTTCCAGAACACGGCGCCGACGCAAGGGCTGGTGCTGGGCTACGCGGCGTGTGACGCGGCGCAGATGAGGGATGGGGTGGAGAGATTGGCGGCGGCGATACGCGAGACGCTGGGGTGAAGGGGACGGGCACCAGTCACGCCGGGAGGCCTCGCGCTCATGCCGACAGATCTATGGGATCGTCAACCCTTCCTGCCGTGCCTTGTTTAGTATTTCTATCAACACCTCGCACTGCCGCTCGGTTGGCACACGACCCGGCAGCTGGGAGGCGACGTTCAATATCCCGATCTCCCGTTCAGTAAGCATTCGCCGTGCCGTCATCTGGCGGCATAGGTCGCGCCACATGCCACCTGGTATTGCAATCACCTGACTTTGTGCTTCAATCCCGTTGTCGATCCGCTGTGTCTGCCTAGCCGTCCTAGCGTCAAATCTCGTATCATCCTGACCTGAAAGAACTGACCAGAAATCATCAGGCAGGATGCCGGCAATCTCATCTGCTTTGCCAAGCAGGCGTGCCCAACAACCATCCTTCTTCGCCCATTCCGAAATGTTAGAAATACCCTGCGGAGGATGGATGATGTCGTCATTCACGGCACCTGACACGTTCTCAAGGGCCTTGGTCATCTTTTCGTCGATACTCTGGTTGTTCCATATGCGCTGAAAGTCCAGCGATGCGCTGCGCCTTTTTGTGATTTCACCGAGCATTGCCAGCGTGTAGGCCACGATATTGGCGCGATAGCCGCCGTTGTACCATGGTTGATCCGAGACGAGCTTTTCGGTCGCCCGGAACAGAATGCCGCGTGCAATGGCTCTCTTGAAATACAGCTCGTTAAAGCCGTCCGACGACTTCTCCCACTCTTTGCCGATACGCTGTGCATATTTTGCGAAGTTCTTCTGACCCCCAAGGTTTACCCATTTCGGATGATCGTCGAAGACGTTCTCGAACTTGGCGAGATCGGTCTTCGTAAACATCTGCGGTTTAGGGTATTCGGCCTTGAACCGTTTCTGCTCGCCCGGGGTAAGTTTGGATTGCGCATCGATGTACTGGCCTCGGGCGCGTTCATAGAACCATTTTGTCTCGCGCTGCGCTCCCTGCTCCGCAGGAGCCCAGATACGACGCGAGAAATCCGCCATCCGGACATGGAAAGGATGGTTGGAGAAGAAGTCTGCTGCGTTCACCCTGTTCTGGGTGTTCGCGTACTCGGAGATGCGCGGTACAATCATCTCGCTCTGCTCACTGTCGATGACAGAGAGCTTCATCTGGACAAATATGCCGGAAAGATCGGCCTTATCGCGACGGTGCGTATGGTACAGTGAAGCCGTCGTCTGTCCGCCGTTGACGATCTGCAGGTCAGTCATTCCGGTAATCTGGAGATGACCATCCTTCAACCGCGTTTCCACGGCCTGCGCGGTGGCAGTCACGCCGTTGTTATAGGCGAAGAACATGTGCGGCTCGTTGAGGATCGTGGCCCTGATCCCCTTGTTTACTTGGGCGCGTGCCTGAAGGAACGTGCGGACGTTCTGCTCAAGCAACCGCGCACTGTAACGATCGTACAGCTTCGTCAGCATGGGCGCGGGCATCACGATCAGAAATGACTGGTACGAGCCGTCGCCGAGATTGGCAGGCAGGCAGTTGATGCCATCTCCAAATAGTTCGACGAAATCGATATTCAGCGCCTCCTTGTGTCCGCGTGAGCTGCGTTGACGCTGGAAGCGGGCAATATCCCAGATATGATAAGTTGCGCGGACGCCACCGACATCGTTGTCGGGAATGGCCTGAAAACGGTCGCTGAGAGTCCTCTCCGATACCAGATAGAAGTTAACCTGCCGGAGACCGTCTTTCCGTTCGGAGATCTGGCGGACGAGCCCGAATTCGGGGGTTGTCACATCTGGCCGCAGTGTGCCTTCTAGGCTGGCCTCAAAGAAATTCACGACGCGCTTGAAGGCGACATCCACGTCCGTGCGGGTCAACGTCTCCAAGGTGCGGCGGCAGTCGAAATCAGCGACAAAAACGTCGAGCGTGCCTTCGTCATTGAACCAGTAACCGTCAACCCGCATGCCCTTCGGTGCGCGATACGGACAATGTTCGAAACCTTCGACAAAGCCGGTTTCAATCAGTTCGTTGGATACAGCATCCATGAACGCTTCAAGCTGATAGGTGCTTCCGGCTTCTGCGTCTGCAAGCGTCTCCTGCCTGAAATCGTGAAAAAATTCCTCAACCGTCTGTTCCATAGTATCCTTCGAATACACTGTCTGAATCGCACGCGTAGTTTTCTATGCTTTCCAGCTTGATATCGTAACCGACCCGCCCCACTCCCTCCGGTATTCCAGAGCGAACCAGGCGCGGAAACTCCCCCTCCACCCTATAGGTCTGAATATCCGAAACGATGAACAACGGCTCGTCATACTCGGGCAGCGGCGCATAGGGGTGAGCCACAAGTTTGCCATCGAAACCTTCCACGGCTTCCGCGCTGTCGAGCTGGTACTGTACTTCCTCGACAATCATGTTCAACGAGCGGGCAGAGGGTGAATCAGGCGCGCTGCTGATCCTGTAGATACGAAGAAACAGGTTATCATTCAGCGATTCCAGCTGGTCCTCTGAGGAGATGCGAACCGTACTTCGCTCTGTTCCCGAGAGCGATTTAATCTCGACTGCTGTATTGCCGTAGATGAAATCTTGATGCGACTTCTCTGGCCCCTTCCAGGCTTCAACAGCCCGCGCTGCCCCAACACGTGAGATGAGTTCGATAAGGTAGATCAGTTCCGCAAACAGCCCGCGCACCTCCTCATCTGAGAGATGTTGTGCACGGCCGGACATGAAGGTCTTCCAGCGACGGAGATGTGAGAGGGCAATGGACAGGGAACTTGTCGAATTGTTCGCATTTTCAAGCGCCCTTGCCAGAGTACGGCAGAGCGCCTCGAACAGGTCCCGGTCGGCCTGTTTCTCAAGGGAGAGAACCAGGCGCTGACCACTCTTCTCAGTGCGGAGATCGACCTCAAGTCCCTTCACGATAACCTGATGTTTCCGGAATTCAGCAGAATGATCGCCGTCAAGTTCTATGACGAAAAGGCACCGCCCGGCGGGGTCTTTCGCCCAGAAGCATGGGACAGCCATATGGGCTGCCAAGCGCAGAACATTATAGTCTGAGGCCGGCATCGCAATCTGATCCCAAGGAGACGCCTCAGTCGTCAAGTTCATCTCCATCATCGATGTTTTCATCGACTTGCGCGCGGCTGTTCTGTTCCATCCAGACCTTGTTGGCGACCACCGTGATCGAGGTACCGCTGCCATCGTAAGGGAAGCTGATGCCGAACGTGGCAACAGGATTCGGAATGTCTTCAAGGTTGCGGGCCTTGAGACTGTGTATCATAAGCAGCGGCTTGTTCCGGACGGCACGGAAATGAGCATCGGAGGGTTTCCCGGAACCACCTTCCTTGACCAGTACCTGTGCTGCGGCTTCAGCCTGCTCAATCTGTTTTGCCGTCAGGCCGAGACTTTCATCACCCCGTGACGCAACGCGATCCTTGTTGAGATGCCATCCTTTATCCTTGGGCTGGCCATCCCCTACCTTCCGGAGCTGATGCTTCAAACGATAAGGCAGCTCTCCGCCTTCGCCTCCCGAAGGCGAGATCAGCAGAATATCCCCCAGAGGATACTGCTTGGAGATCGCGTGCAGATATTCAATGGCGAACTCCTTCTCCTGCTGCCAATCTCCGTGCGTCTCGAAACGGAGGAGAAAATCCTCGATCGTTCTGGCAGGCACATCGCGGGCAATGAAACCCTTCCTGTCGGTGTCCTCCAAGCTGCCGTCAAATCCGCGCTTCCAAAACTCCTCGATCAGCGCAAAGTTTCTTTTATTTACGGTCTCGTCGATCGATACTGTGTATGCTTCCCGCAGGCAGCCTGAGAGGCTCTGTTCAAACGTCACTTCTGTGCCAGTTCGCATTTTATTCCTTGCGGTGATAAGCAGACTGTCCGGGTGCTTCATCACATAGAGACCGAAATCTCTCGGGCTCTTCTTCAGTTGCCGCATCCGGTAGATCTGTTCCATCAACTCACCTGAAGAGCGCGCGATATGTGCGTACCAGTTGATGGAATCCTGAGACAGGTAGACGCGGCACAGATCCTCGAAATTCGGTCTGTAACCGAACCAGCGCCCCATCTGCATCAGCGTATCGTACATCTTGGTGTTGCGGTACATGTAGCTGATGGTCAGGCCTTCGATCGTAAGGCCGCGCGACAGGCTGAGACCGCCGACGGCAATTGCAGTCAGTCCGACTCCTTCTTTCTCATACTTGCCGAAATCCAGGTCATCCTCGCTCTTGCTGTTGATGACATAGAGGTGGAGATGTTCGAACACGTTGTTCAGTTCAGCTTTCACCTGCTCCCAGGTGCAGCCGCTTGAGGCGTATTCCTCATCGAAAGCAGCCCTCAGTTCCTGCATGTAGATGTTTGTTGAGGAATGCGATTCGGGCATCATGTAGTTTGCCTTGACGGCTTCTCTGATTTTTCTTTCGCGCAGGCTGATGAAGTCCCGGACCGCCTTCTGGATCGGCACGAACCGGGAGACATTGACCATCATCGAGCAATGCTTCTTTCGCTGCCCCCGTAGGTTGCGAATTGCCCGGGCCACAATGAACTGGTTCAGTGCACGATAAAGGCTTGGGGGCAGTTCGGAGACCCTGTCGTCCCTCTTGTGAGAAAACGGAAGCAGGTCCTCGCAGTCGGTAATCGTCTTGACGATGCCGTCGCTTGTCTCGTCATTCAGAAAAACCTTCTCCGCTCCGAAATACGTTGTCGGCGCGTCAAGGCAGTAGATGAAGTCTTTCGGGAACAGTTCCTCCCGCACCTTCTCATCATATGCATCGGGGTCAATAAAGATGTTTGCAAACGGTGTCGCCGTGTAGCCGACGTAGCAGGATTTGGCGAAGAGGCTCAGAATATTTCTGATCTCGGCGTTGGTCCGGGTCGGGTTCACATCCTCTTTGTTCGTGTTGACAGAAGCGTTATCAGCCTCGTCGTCGATCATCAGCATCGGAACATCCGAGATCAACCCATCGCCGGTAGCGTTCAGCTCCCGCAGCCATTTGTAGAGAGCCGTCAGCGTCGTGACATTCTTCTTGATGATTAGGATTATCGGCTTGCTGAAGTCATTGATCTTCCAGCCGCTCTTCTCCGCCGTATTCTTATTGAAGTCCCCGTCGACGGTCGTCAGCGTCGCAGGGTGGGGGTAGTTCTGATTGAGTCCGACACCGATGCTCTTTCTGTCCGCCGGGTCACTCGATCGGCCGATGAAGGCTTCATCAATGCGCTCCTGGGTCTGTTTGCGGAGATTGTTATGGATGCCGGCGATGACGATGATGAATTTGTAACCAGCGTCGGCAGCCTTCGCGATCAACCCGGTATAGTTCGCGGTCTTACCGGACTGCACGTGGCCGATGACTAGGCCGCGCCGGTCCCAACTGCCTCCTTCCTGCGGGTTCTGCAGGAGCGCGAGTATTTTTCCGGTTACATCGCTGAGAGACTGGACCATGGGTTCAGCCCAGCCATCCTGCTGGAGATAGCCCTCATAGGCGTTCGAATAGGTCCACTTTATATCCTCACGCTTCCGCACCCACTGATCGTCGTGCGTTGTGTTCGGATCAATGAGCGAGACGCCGGCATTCATCCGGGTCACGATCGATGTCAGAGCCTCATTGACGACGTCCTGAAGCTCGCCCGTGTAGTTGAAGAATGGAGCCATTTGCTTCGCGAGGTCTTCCACCTCCTGAAGCGTCGGTATCTGTTCGCGATTGGAAAGCGCGGCGATAAGGCCGTTCCTGAAATTCTTCTCTTGTGTGCCGCTGTCGCCGCCGCTCATGCAAATGCCTCCCTCATGAATTTTTCCGCCGTCTCCATCTGGTTGTCGAACAGCCGTGTCGATCGGACAATCTGAAGGAATGCCTTCGGATCACCCGGTCCCTGCCCATAGAGCGCGCTGCGCAGCCCTTTAAGGCGCTCGATCACCTCGTTTTCGCTGGCAGGCACCTGCACCACGTCTCGCGGGTTGGTGGAATAGTCGGAATAGATCATTTCCACCGGCAGTGACGCGCCGATAGATTCCAACAGGACATGCAGAGCGCTGATGTCCTCCTGAGACAGCCGCGCATTAAGTGACTGGATAAGAGGATGCTGCAGATTCACGGCGAAGCGGATGCCGCCATGGTCAGCGTACCGCTCCCAGAGGGGAGCCTGCGTTTCCTGGAAGAGCTTCTGCCCGCGTCCACGATGAACAATGACGCTTCTGGCTGTAATCTTAGCGATGATCTGGCGCAGGCGTTCCCGCACCGCATGCGGCGGTCTTGCTCGCGCCTTCTTGATATCGATGGTCCAGTCCTCATCAAGGCTGTTAGGAAAATCGATCTGGACGCGCGCAAGTTTGGTGGCTTCGCCTTTAGGAACAAGGCGGAACCAGTCACCCCATGCCATCAGTCGGCCGCTGCGGTAGATATAGGCCCCCTGATTGGAAATGAAATCGCTGCGGTCCTGATAGAAATCATACTCGGATGCCGAGAGGCGGCTGTGATGCGGCAGGATGTAGGGTTGCATATGCACCGCCTCATCGTCGATCCAGACCGTCTCGGCAGGAAGCATCTGCGTCGCTTCATTTTTCCGACAGAACGGGTCGAAGGCCGTGACGGGGTGTCCGTTGATCCGGATGCTGATTTTCCTGCGGCCTTTGACATCGCCCGAAAGAAACCGGTGGAAGACCAAGGACAGATGCCGCTCGACGACGGCAAGTTTTTCGTTGACGATCTCATCGCGCCTGTTGCCGGTCTCATCCTCAAAGAGCCGGTCTAGGTCACGCCAGACGACGATCGTGCTGGTGTCTCCCATGGTCTCGACGAAGGGTAGCGCGGCGATCTCATCCGGATCGAGGATCGATATAAACCAGTCATCTTCATCCTCGACCTTAGCCAGATCCCATTCCGCTCCGGCTCGCACGCCTTTCTGAGCGCTGGCGACCGTGAGCCTGCGACACTGTGAGAAGGAGGCTGTCTTCAAACCGAGTCCGAAACGCCCGAGGTCCTTCGGCTCGCGCTTTTGCCGGGGGTCTTTCGAGCCGTGGCGCATAGCGGCGATGACTTCCGCCTCGCTCATGCCCCGTCCGTTGTCAGCGATCACGAGGGCCGGAGGATTGCGACTCATATCGCAGAATATCTGGATATCAGTTGCATCGGCCGAGATGCTGTTGTCGATCAGGTCGGCGACGGCGGTCTCAAGGGAGTAACCCAAGTCCCGGAGAGATGCCGAAAGACAAGCCGCGCTCGGCGGAAGATGATGCGACTTTGCCATTCAATCTCCTCTGATCGTTTTCGACAGACGGGTGACGACAGCCTGTGGATCAGACTCCAGATCGCATTCCCAGACTGTGAGAACCATCCAAGCAGCTTCCTCTAACGCAGCTTTGTTGCGGGCATCGCGCTCGACATTACCTTTGAACTTGGCAGCCCAGAAATCGGTGCGTGTGGATGGCATTGTCGCGTTCCGGCATCCCGGATGGCGGTGCCAGAAGCATCCGTGAACGAAGATTGCGATACGGTACTTTGGAAGAACAATATCCGGCCTGCCCGGAAGGTCCTTCGCATGGAGGCGGAATCTGAATCCGGCCCGATGCAGGAGAGAGCGCAGAAGCAGCTCTGGCTTTGTATCGCGCCCCCCGATCCGCGACATGTTCCAGCTGCGGTGCTCATGCGTCAGCGTATCTGTCATTGAGCCTCCTCCACCTGGTCAAGGACGTCCGCAATAATATCTGCGATCTGCCCGGCGAGATAAGGCGGCACCGCATTGCCCACTTGGTGATATTGAGAGGTTCGGTTTCCAAGGAAGCGGTAATTGTCCGGAAACGTCTGAAGTCTAGCTGCTTCGCGAACCGTGAGACTTCGGCACTGGAGAGGGTCATAATGAATAAAGTAATGGCCATCTTTGGAAATATGCGACGTAACGGTCGTAGAAACTCTGTCGGCGAGTTGTACTCTAAAGCGATCCGCGAACATTTCACCAGCCACGCCCTCGAACACGTTTTCGTGGGCTGGCAATAAAACCGATGGAAAGTTTGCAAGTTTCGGACTTTTTCCAGTTATTTCCGCGAACACAGCTGCGTACATATATCGGCGCAGATCAGATGCCATGTGCCCGCGCGCCTCGTGACCATCAAGGATGGTCAGCAATGGATCACAGACGAGCGAAAGTGCATTTGACGGCCGTTTTGGCTGTGGAATGTATTGTCGATCTGCTGCCTCTTTAGGCCAGTCTGCGTCCTCTCCAAGAATGACTTCGATTTTACTCTTGATAGCCCCTGTATACTCCGACCCATTCAGATGGCGCACCACTTCTTTCGGTTCAAGTTGCGCTATGGCCGCGCGCCAGTTTTCAGGTGAATCAGGTGTTCGCGACAACCGGCTACGGATACGCGGCAGGTCACCAATCATTTCACGAACAGACGGAGCGCCCTGCGGCGCAAGCAGAGCAGGACGGATATTAAGGTCACTTCGGATGCCGACAATGAACATCCGATGTCGCGCCTGCGGGACACCGAAATCCTCGGCCCGAACGACGAACAGCCGGGGGTCCACCTTACCGCCGGGTTCCTCTTCCTCAACAAGAGAATAGAGGCGATAGGTAACGTCGTTGGATCGCTCGCGCAGCGCCCTCGACGGATTTTGAAGGTCTTCCACGATCCGCGAAATCATCAAGACGCCCTCGATCGTCGCCGACAGAAGGCCCTTCACGTTCTCCATGACGAACACGGGAGGCTCATGATCGGCAATGATCCTTAGATACTCCTTATACAAAAAATGCCGTTCGTCCTTTTCGAACTCAGGATTGCTGCCCATTCTGGAACGGCCGACGAGTGAGTAGGCTTGGCATGGAGGTCCGCCGACCAGAGTCCAGCGCTGTCTGTCCTTCAACTTCTTCTTAAGGAGGCTGCGAACCTCGACGTTGCTCTGGGCACCGAGTGTTATCTGGCGCGCACTGCTCTTGGCAGTTTGGTATTCCGCAGGATGCGCCTCATAGAGGCCGTCGAGCGTTATCTGCCCTGCAAGGTATCGATAGTAGTCTTCCGGGAATTCGTCATCGCAGAACGAGTGAATGAAATGCCGCAATGTTAGTGTTGCGTGGGCGTCACTATCCTTCTCAATCGCTAAGGCACTTTTGTAGCGCACGCCTCCGTTCGCGGAGCGACGCGACAGGAAACCTTCGCCAAGACCACCAGGTCCGGCGAATATGTCGACGACAAGATGTGGTCTCGGACTGCTCGACATCACCGACCTGACAATTGAACGAAGGCCAATCGCTGCTTCGACGCGAAGCGCCTTTCGACAAGCGATAGACTGAGTCCCCCTCGTAAAACTAGCGACTACTTGCCGGCAATACCAGAACTGGCTAGTGGCTTAACTTGGAAATTTACACTCGAAACGAAAGCGCTCTGGCGCACCCGACAGGATTCGAACCTGTGACCTCTGCCTTCGGAGGGCAGCGCTCTATCCAGCTGAGCTACGGGTGCTTCCCAGAAACCGGAAAACGAACCGGCCGGTGAGCCGGCCGGCCACGGCTTCTTAGCGGAAGCCGCACCGGGCTTCAACGGGCAATCGGCGATTATGCGGCGCTTCCCCTCTCCGTCTCGGCTTCGCCGAGCCACCTCTCCCCACTCCGTGGGGCGAGGAAGCCAAGCTCCTCACCCCTCCACCTTCGCCGTCTTCCGCCTCACCGTGCCTGTCGCCCGCTTCTGCTTCTTCGCGCCGGCCAGCTCGTGCATCGCATCCAGCTGCATCTGCTGCATTTCGGCCAGGCGCTGCCATTGGCGCGAGATGAGGTAGTCGAGCTTTTCGTGCAGGTGGCGCACTTCAAGCTCGGCCTTCAGGTTCACCCGGTAGTCGTTGAAGGAGCGCAGCCGGTCTTTGGCTTCCTGGCGCTTCTGGCTCATCATGATCACCGGCGCCTGGATGGCGGCGATGCAGGAGAGGAGCAGGTTGAGCAGGATGAACGGGTAGGGGTCGAAGGCGTGCGCAAGGCCGGCGACCAGGTTGATGCCGATCCAGACCAGAAGCACGGCGCCGAACGAGATCAGGAACCACCAGCTGCCGCCGAACTCGGCCATGTTGTCGGACACGTGGTCGGCGAAGGAGCGGTGCTCCTCGAACTCCTCTTCGGAGTTTTCCGAGATCGTGTCTTGCCTGGCGATCGATTCCACCACCTGGCGGTCGAGCTCGGAGAACTCGCCGTGCTCCTGCTGCAGCAATTCCTCCATGTAGCGCATGCGGTAGCGGCCAAGCTCCTCGCGGCTGATGCGGGCGCCGCGCGGCAGGTCGGGATGGTCGGAGCGGATGCGGTCGGCGAGGCTCGGCCGCAAATCGTCGATGCGCACCAGGTCGCGCTTGCGGAATTTTCTGCCGCTGATTGCCGAGGGTTTCTTCTTCGGCTTGATCCGTCCAGGGATATGCGGCTCGGAATCCGGCACTTCCGGCGCTTCGAGGATCTCGTCCGACGCTTCGTGCGCGTCCTCCGCCACGGTCTCGGCCTCGAGATACTCGCCGGCCACGTCGTTCTCGTTGTCTGCCTGCTTCTGCGCCTTGGGGTCGCTGGCCATGCTCAGTGCTCCTGTTCCAGGCTTTGCGATACGATACGCCAAGCCGGCGGCATATCCATGGTGAGTGTGTATCTGGTGTGACGGAACAAGTTCTTGTGATTGGCTGGTGCCGTCGGGGCGCAAACCTTAGCGGAGAACGCAAACCGCACGGACTGGCGAGCAACGGCCAATCTCCGGAGTCCGCGCTGCCCCTCATCCGCCCTTCGGGCACCTTCTCCCCGTATAGTGACGGGGAGAAGGAGGCTGGCTGCCGCGTCGGCGCCTTTCTCTCAACGTTGGTGATTGGCGAAATCATCGAAGAGAGCGCCCCCTCTCCCCGTCACTATACGGGGAGAGGATGCCGGCAGGCAGGTGAGGGGCGGCGCCGGCCACGAACGCCTTGATACCCGGCCTGCTTTGGAGGGCATGCCACCGCTATTTGAGGTGACAACAAAGTCTCGCTGGAGCAATCATCCGTCCCGGCTGGCCTTGATCCATATCAAGCCGACCCCTGTGGTTGGCCTGATAGCGAAATTATATCGGGATCAGGCCTGATCGCTCGCAGGACCAGGCTCCCGCCACCAGGGGCGCCCGTCGCCCCGCAAAACAGGGATCGCCACCATGTACAAGAAAATCCTGATCGCCAGCGATGGCTCGGAACTCGCCCAGAAGGGTGTCGCCCACGGGCTGGAACTGGCCAAGGGCCTCGGCGCCGCCGTCACCTTCGTCACCGTCTCCGAGCCGTTCCCGACTTTGGCCTGGGGCGGCGCCATGGCGGGCTATGTCGCCGCCGACGAGCTCACCAATTACGAGGAAAGCGCGCGCAAATATGGCCGCGAGGTGCTCGACAAATGCAAGGCCGAGGCCGATGCGAAGGGCGTCGGCTCCAAGGGCATCCATGTCGAGAACAAGGCGCCCGCCGAAGCGATCCTCCAGGTCGCCGGTGCGGAGGGCAGCGACCTGATCGTCATGGCCTCGCACGGCCGCCGCGGCATCGGCCGCCTGGTGCTCGGCAGCCAGACCGCGGAAGTGGTGTCGCTGACACAGATCCCGGTGCTGGTGGTGCGGTAGGTCTACGGATAGGGCGGCGCGCCACTTTCAGTTCGTCATTCTAGGGCGGAGCGACGCGAAGCGTCGCGCAGACCCTGGAATCCATGCCGTTACACCTGCCGAGGAATGCGGTGGTGCAGAAAGAGGCCGCCTAGGCTGGCGCTCCGGTGCCATTGTCTGCATCGCGGTGACGCTTACAGGTCACGGCATGGATTCCAGGGTCTGCGCGCGTCGCTTCGCTCCTTGCTCCGCCCTGGAATGACGAAGGAACGGGCTTCGCCGTCCTTCAGGCATCATTCCGGAAGAGTGGCAGGCGCTCCTCTCGACCGCTCTACTGCGCCGGCAGCAGCGGCGAGCCGGGTGACGCCAGGTCCGGCGACGGGAAATCGGACGCCGGCAGGCCGGGCAGCCCCGACGCGGGCGGCGGCGACCCGGGCGCCGGCAGGCCGGGAAGCGCCGAGCCCGCCGGCTGCTGGGCGTACATCAGCCGCGGCTGGGCATCGGCGGTCGTGGGCCCCAGGCTCCTCTGGATCAGCGCCTCGACATGGTCGTTGCGCTGGCGCGCGCTGACGGCGCCCATCACCACCACGATCAGGTGCCGTCCGTCGGCATTGTAGGAGGTGACGATGTTGTAGCCGGAGGCTCTTATGTAGCCGGTCTTGATGCCGTCGACGCCGCGCACCCGTCCCAGCATATCGTTGTGGCCGCGCACCAGCCGGCCGCGGAACATGAAGTCGCTTTCGGAAAAATAGTGGAAATGCTGCGGGAAGCGGTGCTCGAGCGCGATGCCCAGCACCGCCATGTCGCGCGCGCTCGTCACTTGGCCGTCGTCGGGCAGGCCGCAGGCGTTGCGGAAGCTCGTGCTGGTCATGCCGAGCTGGCGCGCCTTGGCGGTCATCATGGCGGCAAACTGGTCCTCGCTGCCGCCGCCGAGATATTCGCCCACCGCCACCGCCACGTCGTTGGCCGACTTCACCACCATGGCGCGGATGGCGGAATCGACGTCGATCGTCTCGCCGCGCCGGAAACGCATCTTCGTCGGCGGCTGCGAGGCGGCGTGGTCGGAAACCGGGATCCGCGTCTCCTTGGTGACGCGGCCGCTCTGCAGCGCCTCGAACAGCATGTAGAGCGTCATCATCTTGGTCAGCGACGCCGGATAGCGCTGCGCCGTCGAGTTGACCTCGAACAGCGTCTTGCCGGACGAGGCATCGACCACGATCGCCGCGTATTTCTGCGGTTGCGCCGGCACGGCCAGCACGCTTTCCGCCGGAGCCGTGGTGCAGCCGGCGACCAGGAGCAAAACCGCGAGCGCGGCGATCAGTTGTCGGAGGAGCGGAAAGGGATGGGGCAAGACTGTTCTAAAGCTGTTGCTGAGATGCGGCGAAGCTAACGTAACGCATAGGCCGCGTCCAACCGGTTAACGGCGACATCAAGGCATTTGCCCAGGTTTTGTGGGTTAGCCGCCTTGTCCCCGCAAACGGCAGGCAATCACATATGGCAGCGCAGGCCCCCTCATCCGGCCGCTACGCGGCCACCTTCTCCCCGGCGGGGAGAAGAGGTTGGCGCCGGCGTCGGCAATCTCCTCTCCCCGCCGGGGAGAGGTCAGCCGAGCGAAGCGGAGGCTGGGTGAGGGGCCGCTCCACCCCGCTTTGCCTTCCCCCGCTTTGCCTTCCCCGCCCCCTTGCCGCTATGATGCGCGCGGCTTGGTTTTGGGGGGATCGGCATGTCGGAAATCGCCACGGGTACGACCTCGCTGCTGCGCGCCTCGCTCAGCCGCACCGGCAAATGGGCGGCGAGCTTCGCCTTTATCAGCGGCGCGGTCGGCGACGTGCTCAACCCGCTCGGCCCTTTTGCGGCCTACATCGCGCTGGTCGCGGCAATCGCGGCCATCATCATCGCCGTCGCCGTCGTGCTGCGCCTGGTGCTGGCGGCGAAAGCCATGCCGGCGCTGATCTTCGCCACCAGTGCTGCCGCGATCGCCGGCGGCGTCTACGGCATCCAGCAAGAGACGAATTCGCAGAACGGCGTCGTCGCCACGCTGGTGCCAGCGGTGGCGCAATTGCAGCAGTCGCTGGGCATCGTCTCCGAAAAGGTGGCGAAGATCGAAAAGACCGTCACCGAAACCCAGAAGACCGTCGAGGAGGTCAAGAAGTCCACCGACATTGTGGCGAAGACGACTGACGAGATCGCGCAGGCACAGAAGCAGCAGACCGAGCAGGGCGCTGAGACGCAGAAGACGGTCGAGGCGGTCAAGCAGACCACCGACACCTTGGCCGCCGGCCAGCAACAGCAGCAGGCGCAGGCGCAGAAGCTGCAGGCGACCACCGAGCAGATCGCCGCTTCGATCGACACCATCGCCAAGGGCTTTGCGCAGCTGTCGGCGCAGGGCGGCGCGATCGCCGACCCGAAGCGTCCGGACGAGTTCTACCACAATGCCCGCGTCTACGAGCTGGCCGGCGATATGCTCAATGCCCGCCGCTCCTACCTCGCTTTTGCTGGCTTCGATGTCGACGCCATCGACCCTTATACGCGCTTTGCCACGCTGCTCAGGGTCCAGGACGGCAAGGCCGGCGCCCGCGAAGTGTTCGGCCAGCTCGCCGAAAAGGCCAAGGCGCCGTCGATCAAGCTCGTCCACCTCTTGCAGTTCGACGACGCCCAGCGGCTCGACAAGCTCAACGCCTTCATCGCGGCCAACCCGGATTACGCGCCGGCTTACTTCCTCCTGGCGCAGGAATTTTCCGAGGACCGCCTCGGCAGCCAGACGCTCGCCGACAAGCGCAGCGAGGCGCAGGCGCTGACCAAGTTCGTCTCCTACGAAAAGGATGGCGGCCTGCTCAAATATTTCGTCGACCAGACGCAACTGGCCGACTGGCTCGACCGCAGCCGCAGCCGGCTGGCAGCGCTTGGCGACGTGCTCGACCCGTCGCGCTTCGCCCCGACCTTGACGCCGACGCGGTCCAATGCCGGCTGGTCGATGACGATCTCGCTGCCCGAGCCGGCGACGGCGATTTCCTGGCGGCTCGGCGACTCTGGCCCGTTCACCGACACCGGCCTGCTTGCCTTGAACGACCAGCGCACCGGCAAGCCGATGCCCAATCCGAGCTTCGAGCTGCCCGACAGCACCGCGGCCACCACCATCGGCATCAAATATCTCGACACAAGGGGCCGCGAGACGGGCCCGTTCGACATCCGTTTCGATCCGGATTCCGCCCTGCAGCAGGGCAACAAGCAGATCCTCGACCAGTTCTGGACCTCGTGGATCGCCTTCGACGCCGGCGGCAATCGCGGCCTGGTCTATTTCACCCAGATGCTCTCTTTCCGCTGCGCCATCAAGCAGGTTCGCTACAGCCTGAACGGCACCGCGCTCGACAAGGAGATCAAGATGCCGCCCTGCGACGCCAAGGACCCCTACGCCATCCCCGCCGACTACCAGCCCTACTTCAAGGTGAAGGACGAGGTGAAATCGATGGCGGTGCAGGTGACCTATACGGACGGAACGAAGTCGCCGGTCAGGGAATATAAGAGGCAGTAGCGCTCCCACCCTCCCCCTTGTGGGGAGGGTCGATCCGCGCAGCGGATCGGGGAGGGGGTCGAAAAAAAGACTCTTTTGTTGAACCCCCACCCCGTCAAGCGTTCTTCGCTTCGCTACGACCGCTCGCCGACCCTCCCCACAAGGGGGAGGGTGGAGCTGATGCAAAATGCCGATCACCCTGCTTGCGCACCCGCCACCGGACAGGCTTTGCTGCCGCCGGAAAAGATTCGGGGGGAGGGCATTCATGGACACGGTCACGATCGGCGCAAGGGGCATCTCGGTTTCCCTCGATCTCGCCGTCGGCCATATCGCCGCCATGCAGGTCGAGGCCGGGGGCCGTATCCTGCAGCCGCTGCACCGTGCGCCCTGGGTTGGCGCGTCGCGCGAGTCGCTGCCGGAAAACCTGTCCGAAGGCACGGTGCGCCTTTCCGGCGATTTCCTCTGTGCGCCGTTTTCCGCCAGTGACGTCGAGGCGGCGCCCCTGCATGGCTGGCCGGCCAACAGCGAATGGGATGTCGTCGAGAACGGCGCCATCGCCGGCGGCTGGCGCGCCGTCTTCCGGCTGCGCCGCAAGGTGATGGGCGCGGCTGTCGACAAGGTCTTCACGCTGCGCGACGGCCACCCATTCCTTTACCAGGAGCACATCCTTTCCGGCGGCTCAGGCGCCATCTCCGTCGCCCATCATCCGATGACGGCGATGCAAGGCGGCGGCCGGCTTGCCTTCTCGCCCAAGCGGCTGGCGGTGACGCCCGCGGCGCCGCTGGAGCCCGATCCGGCGCGCGGCCGCTTCATGCTGGCTTACCCCGCCCGCGCCACCGACCTTGCGCAGTTCCCGCTCGCCGCCGGCGGCACCGCCGATCTCGCCGACTACCGCATGGAGGACAGGCGCGAGGATTTCATCACCCTGGTCGAGGCCGATCACGGCGGCCCGGGCTGGACGGCGATCGCCCGCCGCGCCGAGCGGGACCTGGTGCTGGTGCTGAAAAACCCGGCCGAGCTGCCGGTCACCATGCTGTGGTTCAGCAATGGCGGCCGCGATTACGCGCCGTGGAGCGGCCGCCATCTCGGCGTGCTCGGCATCGAGGACGGCCGCGCCGCGGTCGGCCACGCCGCTTCGCTCGGCGACAACTGGCTGAAGCATGAAGGTGTCGCCACGGCCTTCACGCTGGGCGAGGGGCGGTCGGTCTCGTTCCGTCATGTGATTGGCGCGGTTCCGTTGGCCCAGGCCGAACCGAGCGGGATCGAAACCGCGCGCGACCGATTGCGCATTCTTGCTCCGAACGGCACGACGAAGGAGGTGCCGTTCGATGACGATTTCCTGCGCATCGGCCGTCCGGAGCCGGCGTGAGGTTCAGGCCAGGACGCCTGAGAGTTCGTCATTCCAGGGCGAAGCTTCAAGGGCGGGATGATGAAGTACTGTGGCGCCGCGTTCCTTCACACCCCCTCTGTCCGGCAGGACAGAGGGGGTGCTGTCCCGCCGGCATTTCGGATTTCTGCGCCGCTGCGGCGGCATGCGACTGCTAGCTCGCCGTCCAGGTTTGAAATTTCCGCCGACACCCGCCAAAATGCACCTGAGATTGCCAATGGAAAGCCGCCGATGTCCGACCTAGCCCATATCACTGCCGCCATTTTCAAGCGCGCCGGCAAAGCCAAGCGGTTCGTCGTTGCCATTGCCGGCCCGCCGGGAGCCGGCAAGTCGACCATATCGGGCAGGTTGCATGAATTGCTGCCGGAAGGCACATCCGAAATCGTGCCGATGGACGGCTTTCATTATGACGACATCATTCTCAACCGCCGCGGCCTGCGTTCGCGCAAAGGCGCGCCGGAAACGTTCGATTTTGCCGGTTTCGAGACGCTGTTGAAGCGCATCCGCTCCGGCGAACCCGATATCGCCATCCCGGTGTTCGATCGCGATATCGAACTGTCGCGCGCGGCGGCCGAGATCGTTTCCGCCGACACCAAGTTCATCCTGGTCGAGGGCAATTACCTGCTGCTCGACGAGGAACCGTGGTCGCGGCTGGCGCCTTTGTTCGATTTCACCATCTTTGTCGATGTGCCGCGCAATGAGCTCGAGCGCCGGCTGATGGAGCGCTGGCGCGGCCATGGCAAGTCCGATGAGGACGCGCTGGCCTGGATCGCATCCAATGACATGCCCAACATCGAGCGGGTGCTGGCACGGCGCCGGCCGGCGGACATGGTCATTAGTTAATGACGGTCATTGGTCAATGACTGGTCATTGGTTAATGACCCTGGTGATTGGTTAACCTGCTCAATTTTCGATATTTTCCGGCCGGAACTTTAAGGTTTCCAGGCCGTTATGACGCCATTCCGAATTGTCCGGCGCCGGAGCAATTCCAGGAAAGCGTGCAACCGCTTCCGTCCGGAGTTGCGAAAAGAACATTGCAGGAGCCGTCAGATGGCAACCAACAGCAGAAAACCCGCGCCCAGGAAAAACCGGGCCGCCCAGTCCAGGGCGACGCAGGCCAAGGCCAGCGCCGGCCCGGCGATCGCCGAGCGTTCGAAAGATGCCAAGCCGGCTTTCGGCAAGGCGGCGCCGAAGAAAGTGACGCCTGGCGCGGCTCACAAGGTTGCGGCCAAGAGCGCGACGCACCCCAAGCCGGCGGCAAAGAAGTCGGGACCGATCCGCACCGCAGCGAGCGTTGCGACAGGAGCGGTCGTCGCCACCGCGCGGCTCGCGGCCTCCATGTTCGGCCGCGGTGGCGCCAAGGCCAAGGCGAAATAGGCGCCTAAAGCTTACGAAATTCGACGGAAGGCTACGGCGAGGTCACAAGGCCCGACCGTGCACACCCTTGCCGGAATTGCTTTCAACCCTTCGCCGGGATGGTGAGGCCTCTCGTCACCGCAGGCCGCGCCAGGCCGCGCTCCAGCCAATCGGCGACGGTCGGGAAATCGTCGAAGCCGACCAGTTCGCGCGCCTCGTAGAAGCCGATCAGGTTGCGCACCCAGCCCAGCATCGACACATCGGCGATGGTGTAGTCGTCATCCATGATCCACTTGCGGCCCTTGAGGCGCGTTTCCAGGACGCCGATCAACCGCCGCGACTCGTCGCGGTAACGCTCCAGCGGCCGCTTGTCGGCGATTTCGCGCCCGGCGAATTTGTGGAAGAACCCGACCTGCCCGAAGATCGGGCCGATCGCCGCCATCTGGAAGAACACCCATTGGATCGTCTCGTAGCGCCGTGCCGGATCGGCGGGAATGAGCTTGCCGGTCTTGTCGGCCAGGTAGAGCAGGATGGCGCCGGACTCGAACAGGCCGATCGGCTTGCCGCCCGGACCGTCCGGGTCGATGATCGCCGGTATCTTGCCGTTCGGATTGAGCGATAGGAATTCCGGCGTCCAGCTCTCGTTCTTGCCGATATCGATGTAATGCGGCTCGTAGGGCAGGCCGATCTCCTCCAGCGCGATCGACGCCTTCACGCCATTGGGCGTCGTGGCGGAATAAAGCTGCAGGCGATCGGGGTGCTTGGCCGGCCAGCGCTTGGCGATCGGAAAGGCGGACAGGTCGGTCATCGGAACTCCGGATGCGGATTGGCGCCGGGCGGCGCTCATGGCGGGTGGGGAAGAATTAGGACCCTTGCCGGCCTGGATCAATACACCGGCAGCCGGCTTGCCGTGCACACAGTCAACCGGGTGATTTACCCGGACGCAATTCCAAACGGAAAACCGCTCCACGCTTTTCCTGGAATTGCTTTGCGATCAGACCGCCTTGAAGGCCAGCACCGCATTGGTTCCGCCGAAGGCAAAGCTGTTGCTGAGCGCGGCGCGCACCTTGCGCTCGCGCGCCACGTTCGGTGTCACGTCGAGGTCGCATTCCGGATCGGGCTCGCGGTAATTGGCGGTCGGCGGCACGATGCCGTCGCGGATAGCCATGACGCAGGCGATCATCTCCAGGCCGCCGGAAGCACCGAGGCAATGCGCATGCATCGACTTGGTCGAGGACACCGAAAGCGAAGCGGCATGCTCGCCGAAAACCCGCTTGATCGCCGCGGTCTCGATCTGGTCGTTGGCCTTGGTGCCGGTGCCGTGCGCGTTGAGGTAGTCGACATCTTCCGGATTGAGCCCGGCATCCGCCAGGCAGAAACGCATGGCCGCTTCCGGTCCCTCGACGGTCGGCGCGACGATGTCGGAGGCGTCGGCCGAAAGCCCGATGCCGGCGATCTCGGCCAAGATGGTGGCGCCGCGCGCCATCGCGTGATCGTAGCTTTCGAGCACCGCCATGCCGGCGCCTTCGCCGAGCGAAAGGCCTTGGCGGTCGGCCGAGAACGGCCGGCACGTATCGGGCGAAAGCACCCTGAGCGCCTCCCAGCCCTTCAGCACGCCCCACACCAGCGGCGCCTCGGTGCCGCCGGCAAGCATGACGTCGGCGCGGCCGAGCCTGATCTGGTCGACCGCCGTGGAAATCGCATGGTTGGCCGACGAGCAGGCCGAAGTGGCGCCGAAAACAGGGCCGCGCAGCCCGAGATTCATGCTGACCTGGCCGGCGGCCGCACCCGGCATTACTTTCGGCACGGTGAAGATGGCGGCGCGGCTGCGTCCCTCGATCAGGATCGCGCGGTAATTCTCCTCGATGGTCTCGAAGCCCGCGACGCCGATGCCGACGATTGCGCCCATCCGGTAGGTGTTGTCGGCATGCGCCACCAGGCCCGCCTGCTGCATGGCTTCCCGCGCCGCGATCACCGCCAGCAGGCTGAAGCGGTCCATCGACACGACCTGCTTGCGGTCGATGCCGTGGTCCGGCAGCTGCTTGATCTCGCAGCCGACCTTGACCTTGAGGTCATGCAGCGATGGATTGTCGATCGGGCCGATGGCCGACCGGCCGTCGCGCATGGCGTCCCACATCGCCGGCACGTCGTTGCCGAGCCCGCAAATCCCGCCGATCCCGGTGATGACGACGCGTTTCAGCATGCAGTCAGGCTTTTTTCGCGATCAGTTCGCGAACCGCCTCGACCATGTCGCCGACGTTCTTGAGATTGCTCCAGGCGTCGACCGTGTTCATCTCGATCTCGATGCCATATTTTTCCTCGAGATCGAAGATGATCTCGGTCAGCTCCAGCGAATGGATGCCGAGCGTGCCGAGATCGGTGCTGGTGGTGATTTCCTCACCGCCGGTATCTGCATGCGCTTTGATCTTTTCGATGATCTCGGTCGTCAGCTGGTCAGCCATTCGGTTCCTTCCCTGTCGTTTCCCGACGCCAACTGATCAGCGTCCTTTTTTGGCCCCCCCGGATCCCAACAAACGCCGTTGCCTTTCCCTCGCCAGGCACCGCGCGACCGCTCCAGCGTGGCTTCCCTCTATAGAAACCGAAACGATGTCAAGCAACAAGCGATATATCGACAAAGCCGTAGGAGTGCTTAACCTGGGGTCGTGGACATGATCGAAAACATTTTGGCATCCTTGCCTGCCCCTCCTTCGGCCGCCGCTCCTATGCCCGCCACGCAACGTGTTGCCGGGCTAGGCAGGCTTTTCTGCGGCAAGAGCGATGACCGCACGCGCCTGCGGCGGCTTTACCAGGCCGGATCGGCCAAGATCCGGCTGCCGTCGGTGCAAGGCGATCCGCTCGAGGCGGTGCTGATCAACACCGCGGGCGGCCTGACCGGCGGCGACCGCCTCGGTTGGACGATCGAGGTTGGCGCCGACGCCTCCGCCTCCATCACCACCCAAGCCTGCGAGAAGGTCTATCGCGCCGCCGCCGACAGGGCCGAGACAAGCGTCGGCCTGCGGGTCGGTCCGGGCGGCCGCATCGCCTGGCTGCCGCAGGAAACCATCGTTTTCGATCGTGCCGCCTTCGCCCGCACGCTGGATGTCGAGCTCGCCGAGGATGCAGAGGCCCTGGTGCTCGAAGCCACGCTGTTCGGTCGGCTTGCGATGGGCGAGCGGACGCTTCAGGGCAGTTTCCATGACCGCTGGCGGGTCCGCCAGGGCGGCGCGCTGATCCATGCTGAGGATTTCCGCGTCAGCCCGGATATCGCCGCGATGCTTCGGCGGCCGGCGGCGACCGGGGGCGCGCTTGCCGTCGCCACACTGCTGCTCGTTTCGCCGCAAGCGGAAAGCCTGCTGGAGCCGGCCCGCGCTATCATCGGCGGCCCCGTTGACGGTGCCCCTGTCGGTGGTTCGGGCGGCGCCAGTTTCTGGAGCGTCGGCCGATCTGGCAAGCTTCTTGCGAGGCTCTGTGCCGGCGATGGCTACCAGCTCCGCAAGCGGCTGGTTCCGCTCGTCGAACTGCTCAATGGGCGGGCGGGCCTGCCTAAATTGTGGTCACTCTGATTTCGATTGCCGGGACATTGCATGAACCTGACGCCGCGTGAAAAAGACAAGCTGCTCATCGCCATGGCGGCGATCGTGGCGCGCAAGCGGTTGGAGCGTGGCGTCAAGCTCAACCACCCGGAGGCCATCGCCTTGATCACCGACTTCGTCGTCGAAGGCGCGCGCGACGGCCGCCCGGTCGCCGAATTGATGGAGGCGGGAGCGCATGTCATCACCCGCGCCCAGGTCATGGATGGCATCGCCGAGATGATCCACGACGTCCAGGTCGAAGCGACGTTTCCCGACGGCACCAAGCTGGTGACCGTGCACGAACCCATAAGGTGAGACCGATGCTGGAGCTCAGGCCCAATTGCGAATGCTGCGACAAGGATCTGCCGCCGGAGGCGACCGATGCGCTGATCTGCACCTTCGAATGCACCTTCTGCGCCGACTGCGTGGACAATGTGCTGGGCGGCGCCTGTCCGAATTGCGGCGGCAATTTTGCGCCGCGGCCGATCCGGCCGGCAGCCAAGCTGACGAAATATCCGCCATCGACCAGGCGCGTGCTCAAGGCCGAAGGCTGCGGTCCGCGCAAGGCCGCTTAACCGGGTCAATTGGAAAGGGCAGAAAGATGATCTCCGCTTCGACGAAACGCAGCACGCTCGCCGTCATCTTGTTGCTGGCCGCGGCGATGCCGGCCGAAGCCCATGTCGGCATAGGCACGACCTCTTCCTTCGCCGCCGGTTTCGCGCATCCGCTGTCCGGGCTCGACCATATGACGGTCATGGTCGCCGTCGGCCTGTGGGCGGCGATGAAGGGCGGCAAGGCGGTCTGGGCATGGCCGCTCGCCTTCGTCGGCGTCATGCTGGTCGGCGGCGCGCTCGGCATGCTGCATGTGCCGGTGCCTTTCGTCGAGCCGGGCATCCTCGCATCCGTCGTGGCGCTCGGCCTGCTGGTGGCGCTGGCGATCGACCTGCCGGTCTCTGCCGGTGTCGCTGTCATCGGATTGTTCGCGCTGTTCCACGGCCACGCCCATGGCACCGAAGTGCCTGAAAATGCCGGCGGTCTCGAATATATCGCGGGCTTTGCCGTGGCGACGGCGCTGCTCCACGGCATCGGCATCGCATCCGCCCTCGCGCTTGGCCCGCGCTTCCGCAGCCTGGCGCGCGCCGCCGGTGCCGCCTGCGCGGCGGTCGGCGTCGGCCTGGTCTTCGGCGTTTTGTGAGGGCACGATGATCCCCGGCGAAGTCATTGCGGCCAAGGGCGAGATCGAGCTCAACAAGGGCCGGCCGACCGTCACGCTCAAGGTTGCCAACAGCGGCGACCGGCCGATCCAGGTCGGCAGCCACTATCACTTCTTCGAGACCAATGAGGGCCTGAAATTCGACCGCGAACGCGCGCGCGGCATGCGGCTCGATATCGCTGCCGGCACCGCCACGCGCTTCGAGCCGGGTCAGGAGCGCGATGTCACGCTGGTGCCGCTCGGTGGCAAGCGCGAGGTCTATGGCTTCCAGCAGAAGGTGATGGGCAAGCTGTGACGTCCGGCAAGCTATGATGAGGTCTTGGACGCTCAAATCACTTCGGGGGCTTGGCGGCGGCGTAGATGACGATCTTGCCGGGATTGTCGAACTCCACCGCAAGCACGTCCTCGGCCATCACGCGCCGCGAATCGATCGCGTTGAAGAGCAGGGCGTTCGCCTCGATCTCCTGGCGCAGTTCGGCAACATCATCCTGATGCTGCTTTACCTTGTTCTCGATGGCCGGCGGCGGCCCGCCTTCGCTGCGCGCCGCATCGGTCAGGAACACGATGTCGACCGTGTCGAGCTTGGTGGTCTTGCGCACCGTGCCGATATTCTCGCGGGTGCGGTCGATGGCCGTGATGACCTTTCCGGCTTCCGTCCTGGCGAGCGTCTCCTCCTGACGGATATCGGAATCGACGATTGCCGCGTCCGGCCTGTCGTTGTTCAGCGGCTGCGCCGCGGACACGGCATGGGGCGCGGCCGTGAAAAGCGCGGCGGCAACCACAGAACTCCATTTTGCAAGACGCGGGGCCTTCGCCATTACTCGCTCCTGGCTGAATTTGTGGCGGGGCGAAAACAGCAAAACGACCCGGCTTGGCCGGAGGTTCCCTTCAAAAGTTGGCCGGCGGACCGCAGGGCGGCCCGCCTTGGCAGGCGATCAGCTTGCCTTCTTCGTGATCAGCGTCAGCGCGCCATTGGGCTGCATGCTGGCGGCGATCACCTGCGCCGAAGTCACGCCCTTGGCCTCGAGCGCGGATTTCACCTTGGGTGTCGCGTCGATGGACTTGCGCAATGTCTGCAGGCCTGCATCGCCGCGCTGCGCCACGATCTGGTTGACCTGGGTCTGCGTATCCTTCGGCAGTTCGGTGATATCGACGACGTTGACGCTCTGGATTGCCGGCGCGGCAGTCTGGGACTTCGGCGCGGGCTGCGCGGGTGCCGCCGGCGCCGGATTGGGCTGCGGCGTTGGCTGCTGCTGGGCGCTCGCCGCCCCCGCCATCATCAGGGTGGCGGCTGCGGCGACAAGTATCGCTGTGCGCATGGATATTCCTTCCATCGGCTTGGGAGTGATACCGCCCGCCTCAACGGCCCGATGGGAACGCCCAAATGGGCACTCAAAGTGTCGCCGAGCGGGTCATTGCGTGACCATTGGATGGCGACAATGTGTACCTCGCACTCAATCAACCTGAATTTAGGGAGCAATCGCTGATGGCCAGGATAACCCGCGCCGCCTATGCGCAGATGTACGGCCCGACCGTCGGTGACAAGGTGCGGCTTGCCGACACCGAGCTCTTCATCGAGGTCGAGAAGGATTTCACCGTCCATGGCGAGGAAGTAAAATTCGGCGGCGGCAAGGTCATCCGCGACGGCATGGGCCAGAGCCAGGTCACGCGGGCGGGCGGCGCCGTCGATACCGTCATCACCAATGCGCTGGTCGTCGACGCGCTCGCCGGCATCGTCAAGGCCGATGTCGGCCTGAAGGACGGCCGCATCGCCGCAATTGGCAAGGCCGGCAACCCCGATACGCAGGACGGCGTCACCATCATCATCGGCCCAGGCACCGAGATCATCGCCGGTGAAGGCAAGATACTCACGGCCGGCGGCTTCGACGCGCACATCCATTTCATCTGCCCGCAGCAGATCGAGGAAGCGCTGATGAGCGGCATCACAACGATGCTCGGCGGCGGCACGGGTCCTGCGCATGGCACTTTAGCCACCACCTGCACGCCCGGCCCCTGGCACATGGCACGCATGATCCAGTCCTTCGACGCGTTCCCGATGAATATCGGCCTGTCGGGCAAGGGCAATGCCTCGCGGCCGTCGGCGCTTGAAGAGATGGTGCTGGCCGGCGCCTGCTCGCTGAAGCTGCATGAGGACTGGGGCACCACGCCTGCCGCCATCGACTGCTGCCTGTCGGTTGCCGACGAGTTCGACGTGCAGGTGATGATCCACACCGACACGCTGAACGAGTCAGGGTTCGTCGAGAACACCGTGGCGGCGATCAAGGGCCGCACCATCCATGCCTTCCACACCGAAGGCGCGGGCGGCGGCCACGCCCCCGACATAATCAAGGTCTGCGGCCTGCCCAACGTCATCCCGTCCTCGACCAACCCGACCCGGCCCTACACGGTCAACACGCTGGCCGAGCATCTCGACATGCTGATGGTCTGCCATCATTTGTCGCCGTCGATCCCCGAGGACATCGCCTTTGCCGAAAGCCGCATCCGCAAGGAGACGATCGCGGCCGAGGACATTTTGCACGACATCGGCGCCTTCTCGATCATCTCCTCCGACAGCCAGGCCATGGGCCGTGTCGGCGAGGTGGCGATCCGCTGCTGGCAGACCGCCGACAAGATGAAACGCCAGCGCGGCGCGCTGCCCGGCGAGACCGGCGACAACGACAATTTTCGCGTCCGCCGCTACATCGCCAAATATACGATCAATCCGGCGATCGCGCATGGCTTGTCGAAGGAGATCGGCTCGATCACCGCCGGAAAGCGGGCCGATCTGGTGCTGTGGAACCCGGCCTTCTTCGGCGTCAAGCCGGAGATGGTGCTGGTCGGCGGCACGATCGCTGCCGCGCCGATGGGCGACCCCAACGCTTCGATCCCGACACCGCAGCCGATGCACTACCGGCCGATGTTCGGCGCCTATGGCAAGGCGCTGACCAATTCATCGGTGACCTTCGTCTCCAAGGCTGCCTTCGATGCCGGCCTGCAATCGAGGCTCGGCGTCGACAAGGCGATGGTCGCGGTCGAGAACACCCGCGGCGGCATCGGCAAGCATTCCATGGTGCTCAACGACGCCACGCCGCATGTCGAGGTTGATCCGGAGACCTACGAAGTGAGGGCCAACGGAGAGTTGCTCACCTGCGAGCCGGCGACGGTGCTGCCGATGGCGCAAAGGTATTTTCTGTTTTAGGAATGCTGCCATCGAACGCTATTTTGAAGGCACGTCATGGCGACGAAGGAAGATATCCTAGAGCAAATTGTAGAAGAGTATCTTATACACAGAGGGTATTTCGTCAGACACAACGTAAAATTTCTTCCGCGAAAAGATCATCCGGATCATGTAGTAAATCAGGATTCAAATCATAGCGATATTGATGTCTTAGGGTATCATCCAAAACTTCAGGGACCCGAGAGGGTTATCGCCGTCAGCTGTAAGAGCTGGCAGAGTGGCTTTGATCCTCGTGCTTTGATTGCTGCCATTGAAGGAAAGAAGATCATTTACGGCCGCGAGGCTTGGAAGGGCTTTCGTGAACTCTGCATTCCAAAGTGGTCGGACGCGTTCGTCCAAGCTGTCTTTGAGGCGACCGGCGCTGCCAATTTCACGTACATGAATGCAGTTACAAACCTCCGCGGCGACCGATTGGTTTGGGAAAGATATGCGCCATTTATTCAGGCCATGGGTGGCAATCCTTTGAAAATCGTCACATTCCGAGAAATGATTGGCGATATCCAAACCAAGCTCACAAAAACGCTTGCTGCAACCGAGGTTGGTCGAATGCTTCAGCTTTTTCAGGCAGCGGGCATTAGGATGGGCGACAACTGAGCATAGCGCCTATGGAACAGCAAATCGCCTCCCCGCACGACATCTTCCCGCATATCCGCATCGTCATGGGCATGGTGATCGGCCTTGGCGTCACCCGGCTGCTTTCGGGAACCGCCCGCATCGTCCAGCATCCTGGCCAGTACCGGCTCTATGCGGTGCATCTGGCCTGGGTCGCCTCGGTGCTGTTGATGCTGGTGCATTTCTGGTGGTGGGAGTTCGGCCTCTACGCCATCGAAAACTGGACCTTCGGCAAATACCTGTTCATCATCTTCTACGCGATCACGCTGTTCCTGCTTTGCGCATTGCTGTTCCCGGATTCGATGCTCGATTACACTGGCTACGAGGATTATTTTTACTCGCGCCGCGCCTGGTTCTTCGGGCTGCTCGGCTTCACCTATCTGCTCGACGTGGTCGACACGCTGCTCAAGGGGCCGGAGCATTTCGCCCGCTTCGGCAACGAGTATCTGTTCCGCACGCCGGTCTTCGTGGCGCTCTGCCTGGTGGCGATCCTGGTGCGCGACCGCCGCTTTCACATCGCCTTCGTCGCGGCGGCGTTGATCTATCAGATATCGTTCATCCTGCGGCTCTTCGACACGATCGTATGATTATGGCGGATGGTCTAGAGTCCGGCGAAAGGCAGGATTCAACTATGTATAAGGCCGTCGGATCGCGCGGGTCGCGGGTCAGCCGGGTGCTCTGGATGCTTGAGGAACTCGGGCAGCGCTACGAGTTCGTCGAGGTCAAATTGCGCTCGGCCGAGGCCTATGCGCTCAATCCCTCCGGCAAGGTTCCGATCCTGATCGACGGCGATCTCAGGATCACGGATTCGGCGGCGATCTGCGTCTATCTGGCGGACAAGCATGCCGATAAGGGCATGGGGGCCAATCCCGGTCTCGCCGGCCGTGCCGAGATGGATTCCTGGACGCATTTCGCCCAGAGCGAGCTCGAAGCGCCGCTGTGGAACAAGCTGCGCCACCGCTTCGTTCTGCCCAAGGACGTCCGCGTCGATGTCGGCCCGGCCGCAGCTTATGATTTCGCATCCGAAATAAAGGCGTTGGACCGTCGGCTCGGTGACAGGCTGTTCGCGCTCGGCGACCGCTTCTCGGCGGTTGACGTCCTGCTTGGCGACATGGGCGGCTGGGCCCGCGCCGGACGGTTTGCGATCGAGTCCGAACGGGTAAATGCCTATTTCGATCGCGTGCTGTCTCGACCAACTCGTGCACGTGCGCAAGCTAATGGCGGAGCCATGAAATGAAGCTCAACATCAACACCGATTTCACCAAATTCCCGCGCGCCGTCTCGGTTCTTCCAGCCGGCGAAGCCGGCTCGACGGCACCCTATGACAAGGCCGTGCTACCGCATGACGAGCGGCATCTGCGCCGCCGCGCCATCGAGACGGCGGCCGGCGACAAGGTGCTGGTCGACCTGCCCGAGCCGGTGGCTCTGAACAATGGCGACCGACTGGTTCTGGAAGACGGCCGTCAGCTCGAGATCGTCGCGGCGCCGGAGGAGGTCTACGACATCCGCGCCCGCAATGCTGTTCATCTCGCCGAGCTTGCCTGGCACATCGGCAACCGTCATCTTGCCGCAAGCATCGAGCCGGACCGCATCCTCATCCTGCGCGACCATGTCATCAAGGCGATGCTCGAAGGTCTCGGCGCCACCGTAAGCGAGGTTTCGCAACCGTTCAGCCCGGTGCGCGGCGCCTATTCCGGGCATGGCCACGATCACGGCCATTCGCATGACCATCATGATCATGACCACGATGATCACGACCACCACGACCATAGCCACCACGACCATAGCCACCACCATCACCATGACTGAGCAGCTTTCCACCGTCGCGCTGCTGCGGCTGATGGCCTGGCTGTCGCCGGCCTTTCCGGTCGGCGGCTTCTCCTACAGTCATGGCCTCGAGCGCGCCGTGCAGGATGGGCTGATCGCCGATCGCGAAGATCTCGCCTTCTGGCTGGAGACGCTGGTCGAAATAGGTTCCGGCTGGAACGATGCCGTGCTCTTCGCCGAAAGCTGGCGCCGCGCGCGTGATGGTGGCGACCTGGCGGAAGTCGCCGCGCTGGCCGAGGCGCTCGCCGGATCGAGTGAGCGCCATCTCGAGACCATGCTGCAGGGCACAGCCTTTCTCCAGGCAGCCGCCGCCTGGCCGTCTCCGGCGTTGGAGCGTTTGCCGGCCGATTGCCCCTACTGCATTGCGGTTGGCGCTGTTGCCGGCAGCGGCGGCATCGCACTCCCTGAGGCGCTGTCCGCCTTCCTGCAAGCTTTCTTCTCCAATCTGGTGCAGGCGGCGATCAGGCTAGGCGTCATTGGTCAGGTCGATGCCGTCGCATTGTTAGCCGGCTTCGAGCCTCTGGCGCTGGCGACTGCATCACGCGCCGCCGCTTCCAGCCTGGACGATCTGGGCGGCGCGGCCTTTGTCTCAGACATCATGGCGATGCAGCACGAAACACAATATTCGCGGCTGTTCCGGTCATGACCGTCCTCGCTGTCATCCTCTCCTTCGTGCTGCTCCTGATCACCACGCTGCATGTCTATTGGGGCATAGGCGGCATCTGGCCCGGCACGGATCAGGCGTCCTGCGCCCGCACCGTCGTCGGCTTCCGCGGTGTCGACGAGATGCCGTCGTCGTTGGCGAGTTTTGCTGTCGCCGCTTGCCTCGCGCTGGCGACGCTCTGGCCGCTGGCGCTGGCCGGCGTCTTTGCCACGCCCTTTCCCAGAGAGGGGCTTGCTGCCACGGCGCTGATGATCGGCCTCGTCTTCCTCGGCCGCGGCATCGCCGGCTTCACGCCCTGGTGGCGCCGGCTTGCGCCCGAGCAGCCTTTCGCACGGCTCGACCAGCGCCTTTATTCGCCGCTCTGCCTGTTGATCGGGCTGGGCTTTGCAATCCTTGCCATCACGGAGTTTCCGGCATGACGTCGAAAAACGGTCCTCTTCGCATCGGCATTGGCGGCCCGGTCGGCTCCGGCAAGACGACGCTCACCGAAAAGCTCTGCAAGGCGCTGCGCGATGACTTTTCCATCGCCGTCGTCACCAACGACATCTACACCAAGGAAGACGCGATGATGCTGGCGCGCCTGCAGGCGCTGCCGGAGGAGCGCATCGTCGGCGTCGAGACCGGCGGCTGCCCGCATACGGCCATCCGAGAAGATGCCTCGATCAATCTGCGGGCGATCGCGGAGCTGAACAAGAAATTCCCGGACCTCGACATCATCTTCATCGAGTCCGGCGGCGACAATCTCGCCGCCACCTTCTCGCCCGACCTTGCCGATCTGACGCTTTATGTCATCTCGGTCTGCCAGGGCGAGGAGATCCCGCGCAAGGGCGGCCCGGCCATCACCCGTTCGGATTTCCTGGTCATCAACAAGAGCGATCTGGCGCCCTATGTGAACGTCAATCTCGACGTCATGGAGAACGATGCCGGTCGCATGCGCGGCAAGCGGCCATTCGGCTTCACCGACCTGTCGCGCGGCAAGGGGTTGCAGGAAGTGATCGACTTCATTGTCGAGCAGGGCGGACTGCAGTCGGCGCGCACGGCGGCTTGATCCGCTGAGCCACCAATTATCGGTTGCTGGCGGCCACCACGCGCGGCATTCTCGTAAAACAAAACCCAAGCGGAGGATTTCGATGAGCCTTGCCCGCCTGCACAAGGAACCGCTGAGCAACCTGCCCTATTACGAGGAGCGGGTCGACCTCGCCGCCGCCTTCCGCTGGACCGCCCGGCTGAACATGCATGAGGCGGTGGCCAACCACTTTTCGCTGTCCGTCAACGAGGACGGCACCAAGTTCCTGATGAATCCCAACCAGGTGCATTTCTCGCGCATCAAGGCGAGCGACCTGCTGTTGATCGACGCCAACGATCCCGAAACGCTGTCCGGTCCCAATGCGCCCGATCCGACCGCCTGGGGCCTGCACGGCGCCATCCACCGCAACGTCCCGCATGCGCGCTGTGCCATGCATGTCCATTCGATCCACGCCACAGTGCTTGCCTCGCTGGCCGACTCGACGCTGCCACCGGTCGACCAGAACTCGGCCATGTTCTTCAACCGTCATGTCGTCGACGCCAACTATGGCGGTCTGGCTTTCGAGGAAGAGGGCGAGCGCTGCTCGCAGCTTCTGACCGACCCCAAGGTCAAGGTGATGGTCATGGGCAATCACGGCGTGATGGTCATCGGCGACAGTGTCGCCGACGCCTTCAACCGCATGTTCTATTTCGAGCGCGCCGCCGAGACCTACATCAAGGCGCTGTGGACCGGCCGCCCGCTGCGCACGCTCTCCGACGAGATCGCCGAGAAGGCCGCGCGCGAAATGGACGACTACCCCGGCCAGGCCGAGCGCCATCTTGCCGAGCTGAAGGCGATCCTCGACGAGGAAGAGCCGGTCTACCGGAATTAAAACTTCTTCCTTCTCCCCATTCACGGGGAGAAGGTGCCGGCAGGCGGATGAGGGGCAGCGCCGGCTTTGGCGGTTTTCTCAGAGCCCCAGCTGCGCCCGCAATTCCTCGGCGCTGTTGATGACGATAGCGCCGGGCGGGCCTTCCATCGGCGCTTCCGGCCAGAAGATCGTCTTCATGCCGGCCGCGACCCCGGCCGTGGCGCCGGTCACGCTGTCGTCGACCGCGACTGCATCCGCCGGATCGACGCCGGCCAGATAAGCCGCGCGCAGGAAAGGCTCGGGATACGGCTTGCCTTCGATCACGTCGTTGCGGCTCACCGTGCGCATGCCGGGATAGATAAGGCCGACGGCGGTTAGATTGGCGTCGACGATCAGTCGGTCGGAATTGGACACAACCGCCTGCTCGACGCCGAGCGCGCGCAATTCGTTGAACACTTCGATCGCGCCGGGGCGTGGCTTCAGCGTTTCGGCCAGCGGCAGATAGTGATCGTATTTGCGCACGATCCAGTCGTCGAAGGGCAGGCCAAGACCGAACTCGTCGCGCAGCATCTCGTAGACCGGCCATGCGGCGATGCCCAGCACGCGCTGGTGCAGGTCGACCGGCGGCGCGACGCCGACGCTGCGCAGCGCCGCCACCAAAGCGGCCTCGTGCAGCGGCTCGCTGTCGACCAGCGTCCCGTCCATATCCCAGAAAACGGCTTTCGGCGTCATGCGCGGCTCCCTTCGCCGATCCCCTTAGTCGGTTTCCCGGTGGAGATAAACCGTCTGGCTGGCAAATGGTTGGACAAGCGGCCTATTGGTCCGTCGGGAGTTCGCAACACTCCTAAGCAATTGCTCTTTCGATAGACAATTGCGCGCGGGCATATTCGCTGTAAGCTAGGGTGCCCGTTTCAGTGTTGAACGGGCTGGGAGGCAGGACGTGAATTCGCGACAGGAACCCGGCAGCACCAGGTTGGACGACGCCGCGCGCGCCGGCTGGCTTTATTATGTTGCCGGCAACACACAGGACCAGATCGCCGCCAAACTAGGTATTTCCCGGCAGACGGCGCAGCGCCTGGTATCGCTCGCCATGTCGGAGGGCCTGATCAAGGTGCGTGTCGATCATCCGATCGCCAACTGCCTCGACCTTGCCGCGCGGCTGAAGTCGCGCTTCGCGCTCGACCTAGTCGAAGTGGTGCCGAGCGATCCGACCTCGTCCTCGACGACGATCGGCATTGCCGAGGCCGCCGCCGCCGAGATCGAACGCCGGCTGCGTTCGTCGTCACCCATCGTCATGGCGATCGGCACCGGGCGCACGCTGAAGGCGGCGATCGAGCAACTGCCGCCGATGGAATGCCCGCAGCACAAGGTGGTGTCCTTGACCGGCAACATCTCGCCCGACGGCTCGGCCGCCTTCTACAACGTCATCTTCACCATGGCCGACCGCGTCAAGGCACGGTCCTTCCCGATGCCGCTGCCGGTCATCGCCTCCTCGCCGGAGGAGCGCGAGATGCTGCTCAACCAGCCGATGATCCAGCCGACCCTGGCGCTGGCGGCCGAGGCCGATGTCACCTTCGTCGGCATCGGCGACCTCGGTCCCAGGGCGCCGCTCTATGAGGACGGCTTCATTTCGGAAAGCGAGTTGAAGGCGCTGCAGAAGGCCGGCGGCATCGCCGAGATCGTCGGCTGGGTCTTCGATCGCGAAGGCCGCATGATCGAGGGCATCACCAACGACCGCGTCTCCTCCGCCGCGCTGCCGTCGCGGGAAAAGTCGCTGGTCATCGCTTTGGCCATGGGCGAACGCAAGCTGCCGGGCATCCTGGCGGCCGTCAACCGCCGGCTGGTCAATGGCCTCATTACCGATGAACGGACGGCCGAAGCCCTGCTTGCCGCCTGATTGCCGATTAAAAGAGCCGGCTATTGCGAGCGGCCGCGCGGATCGTTGCCATCGAGAAAGCCCATGTCGCGCTGCAGATGCTCCGGCAATTCGCGGACGTCGATATAGCCGCGTCGGCGACCCGAAAACCGCGAGAATTCCCGCGCCAGCATGAAAAACCAGCCGCGTACCGGGGTTGAAACGAGTTTTTCCTGAACCGTGACCATGATCTTCAGCCTTCGCAATGCTTGAACTGTATTGATCGTCGACCCCAAATATCGGGTTGGCCCGTTCGCGCTTCCAATTAAACCTCGATCATGACCCATAAGGAGGCCTTATGCCCGATCTCAGCTCTCCGCAGCTTGCGCCGCTGCCGCCCCTGCAGGCTATCCGGGTGTTCGAGGCAGTGGCCCGGCACCTGTCCTTCACCAGGGCGGCGCAGGAACTGGGCATGACCCAGGCCGCGGCGAGCTACCAGATCAAGCTGCTCGAGGAGCGCATCGGCGCGCCGCTGTTCCTGCGCCGTCCACGGCAGATTGAATTGACCGAGCCCGGCCAGCGCCTGGCGCCCGCCGTCAGCGAGGCCTTCGCCATCCTGGCTCAGGCCTATGCCGCGGCGCGCGGCGGCGCCGACGGCCTGCTATGCGTCACCACCGTGCTGACCTTCGCCTCGAACTGGCTGGCGCAGCACCTGGGCGCGTTCCAGCTTGCCCATCCGGCGCTTGCCGTGCGGCTCGACACGTCGAGCCGGCTGACCGATTTCGCGCGCGAGGACGTCGATCTCGCCATCCGTTCGGGCGGCGGCAAGTGGCCGGGCCTGGAGGCGCACAAGCTGCTCGACGCCGATTTCACCCCGATGCTGAGCCCGAAGCTCGCCGCGAGCATCGGCGGCGTCAAGGAGCCGGCCGACCTGCTGCGCTTGCCGATCCTCGACCCCGGCGACATCTGGTGGACGCAATGGTTCGAGGCCGCCGGCGTAAGCGGTCATGACCTCGCCAAACGGCCCGGCTCGAGCATGGGCGCGCAGGCCTATGAGGCGAACGCGGCGATGGCCGGCCATGGCGTTGCGATCCTGACCCGTGCGCTGTTCAAGAACGAACTCGCCGACGGCCGCCTGATCCAGCCCTTCGACCTTGTCGGCGATGACGGCCATGCCTATTGGCTGGTCTATCCGACGGCGCGCCGCAACGTGCCGAAGATCCGCGCCTTCCGCGACTGGATCCTGGCCGAGATCGCCTGTCCGTAGGCCAACAGCCCCTCAGCTTCCTCCCCGAAATAGCCCGACCGCGTCGCCGGACCGGGGTCACGTCGCGTCATTTCTGCTGCGGCGCAGCATAGATTCCGGCTTGACATAATTCACACCAAGTGAGTAATTGCTCAAAGCCAAGGCAAATGCTCATCTTGGTTTAAGGGAGGAATTTGATGAAACTTCGCACGCTCACCCTGGGCCTGTTGTCGGCCAGCGCCCTTGCGTTCGCCGCGCATGCCGAATCCATCACCATCGCCACCGTCAACAACGCCGACATGATCCGCATGCAGACGCTGACGGACGACTTCGCCAAGGCGAACCCCGACATCAAGCTCAACTGGGTCACGCTCGAAGAGAACGTGCTGCGCGAGCGCGTCACCACCGACATCGCCACCAAGGGCGGCCAGTACGACGTCATGACCATCGGCACCTACGAGGTTCCGATCTGGGCCAAGCAGAGCTGGCTGCTGCCGCTCGACAAGCTCGGCGACGACTACGACGCCAAGGACATCCTGCCGGCCATCGCCGGCGGCCTTTCGGTCGACGGCAAGCTCTATGCCGCGCCGTTCTACGGCGAAAGCTCCTTCGTCATGTACCGCAAGGACCTGATGGAGAAGGCCGGCCTCAAGATGCCCGACGCGCCGACCTGGGACTTCATCAAGCAGGCCGCCGACAAGATGACCGACCGCGCCAACGGCGTGAACGGCGTGTGCCTGCGCGGCAAGGCCGGCTGGGGCGAGAACATGGCCTTCCTCACCGCCATGTCGAACTCCTTCGGCGCCCGCTGGTTCGACGAGAACTGGAAGCCGCAGTTCGATCAGCCGGAATGGAAGAACACGCTGCAATTCTATGTCGACCTGATGAAGGCCGACGGCCCCGAGGGCGCTTCGTCCAACGGCTTCAACGAGAACCTGGCGCTGTTCCAGCAGGGCAAGTGCGGCATGTGGATCGATGCAACTGTCGCCGCATCCATGGTCTCCGACCCGAAGAGCTCGAAGGTCGCCGACAAGGTCGGCTATGCGCTGGCGCCCGACACCGGCCTCGGCAAGCGCGGCAACTGGCTCTGGGCCTGGTCTCTGGCGATCCCCGCCGGCACCCAGAAGGCCGATGCCGCCGAGAAGTTCGTGTCGTGGGCAACCAGCAAGCATTATTCCGAGCTGGTCGCTTCCAAGCTAGGCTGGGCCAGCGCTCCTCCGGGAACGCGCACCTCGCTCTACGCCAATGCCGAGTACCAGAAGGCTGCGCCTTTCGCCAAGATGACGCTGGACTCCATCAACGCCGCCGATCCGACGCATCCGACCGTCAAGCCGGTGCCCTATGTCGGCGTGCAGTTCGTCGCCATTCCTGAATTCCAGGGCCTCGGCACCACCGTCGGCCAGCTCTTCTCGGCCGCGCTTGCCGGCCAGTCGAGCGTCGACGATGCGCTGAAGCAGGCCCAGGACGCAGCCACGGCGGCGATGACCGAAGGCGGCTACATCAAGTAAGGCTCCTCCCGGTGCCGAATGCCGGTCGCGCATCATGACCGGCAGGTGGCCGCCCGAAACCCAGTTCGGGCGGCCACCCTTCAAAATCGGGAAAGTACTGGCGCAACTCTGAAAATCCGGCTGACTTTGGGAGGGTGACCATCATGGCTACTCAGCAAACCCGTTCGCTTGCCCGTTTCATGATGGCCCCATCGGTCGTCCTGCTGTTTGTCTGGATGATCGTGCCGCTGGCCTTCACGCTGTGGTTCTCGTTCCAGCAGTACAATCCGCTCAATCCGATCCGCGATGGTTTCGTCGGCTTCTCCAATTACGCGCTGTTCTATTCCAACCCGGCCTTCCTGCAGTCGATCCTCAACACGCTCACCATCGTCGTCAGCGTGCTGGTCATCACCGTGGTCGGCGGCATTCTGCTCGCGCTGCTTATAGATCAGCCGATGTGGGGCCAGGGGATCGTACGCATCCTGGTGATCTCGCCGTTCTTCGTGATGCCGCCGGTTGCCGCCCTGGTATGGAAGAACATGATCATGCATCCGCAATACGGTGTCTTTGCCGATATTGCGCGCTTCTTCGGCGCCGAGCCGGTCGACTGGTTCGGGCAGCATCCGCTCACCGCGATCATCATCATCGTCGCCTGGCAATGGCTGCCCTTCGCGACACTGATCCTGCTCACCTCGCTGCAGTCGCTCGACGGCGAGCAGAAGGAAGCCGCCGAGATGGACGGCGCCGGCTTTATCAGCCGCTTCATCTATCTGACGCTGCCGCATATGTCGCGCGCCATCACCGTGGTGATCCTGATCCAGACGATCTTCCTGCTCTCGGTCTATGCCGAGATCCTGGTCACCACCAATGGCGGCCCGGGCTACGCCTCCACCAACCTGCCCTTCCTGGTCTACCAGAAGGCGCTGCTGGAGTTCAAAATCGGCCAGGCGTCCGCCGGCGGCGTGATCGCCGTCATTCTCGCCAACATCGTCGCCTTCTTCGCCATGCGCGCCGTCGGCAAGAACCTGGACAAGTAAGGGAGGATAAGATGGCACGCGCAGTCACCACCCAGCACAAGACGATCGCCACGGCCGCGGCCTGGATCGTCGCCCTGCTGATCTTCTTTCCGATCCTTTACACCATCATCACCTCCTTCAAATCGGAACAGGAGGCGATCCAGGGCTTCAACCTGATCCCATCGGGAACCTTCGAGAGCTATTCGGAGGTCCAGGCGCAGAGCGGCTACTTCAAGTTCTTCTTCAACTCGGTGCTGCTCTCGGTCGGCTCGACCATCCTGGCCTTGCTGGTCGCCATACCGGCGGCATGGTCGATGGCCTTCTCGCCGAGCAAGCGCACCAAGGACATCCTGATGTGGATGCTGTCCACCAAGATGATGCCGGCGGTCGCGGTGCTGTTTCCGATCTACCTGATCTTCCGCGACACCGGCCTGCTCGACAGCCGCATCGGCCTGATGATCATGCTGATGCTGATCAACCTGCCGATCGTGGTGTGGATGCTCTACACTTACTTCCGCGAGATCCCGGGCGAGATCCTCGAAGCGGCGCGCATGGACGGCGCCTCGTTGTGGAACGAGATCATCTACGTGCTGACGCCGATGGCGGTGCCGGGCATTGCCTCGACCATGCTGCTCAACATCATCCTGGCCTGGAACGAAGCGTTCTGGACGATCCGGCTCACCACCACCAACGCAGCACCTCTCACCGCCTTCATCAGCTCCTTCTCAAGCCCGCAAGGCCTGTTCTGGGCCAAGCTGTCGGCGGCCTCGACGCTGGCGATCGCGCCGATCCTGATCATGGGCTGGTTCAGCCAGAAGCAGCTGGTGCGCGGCCTGACCTTTGGCGCCGTGAAGTAACAGCACCGCCAGGCAGCGGACGACGAAAACGATCCCCGGGAGGAAACCATGGGAAACATCACGCTCAAGAACGTCTCCAAGTCCTTCGGGTCGACGACGATCATTCCGAACATCGACCTCAGTATCGAGGACGGCGAGTTCGTCGTGTTCGTCGGCCCGTCCGGTTGCGGCAAGTCCACGCTGCTCCGGTTGATCGCCGGGCTCGAGGACACCAGCGGCGGCATCATCAGCATCGATGGCCGCGACGTCACCGGCGAGGCGCCGGCCAAGCGCAAGCTCGCCATGGTGTTCCAGTCCTATGCGCTCTACCCGCATATGACCGTCGCCAAGAACATCGCCTTTCCGCTCAAGATGGCCGGCGAGGACCAGGCGACCATCGACAAGAAGGTGAAGGACGCCGCCCGTATCCTGAATCTCACCAATTATCTTGAGCGCCGTCCGGGCCAGCTCTCAGGCGGCCAGCGCCAGCGCGTCGCCATCGGCCGCGCCATCGTGCGCCAGCCTTCGGCCTTCCTGTTCGACGAGCCGCTGTCGAACCTCGACGCGGCGCTTCGCGGCACCATGCGCCTGGAGATCAGCGAGCTGCACCATCAGCTGAAGACGACGATGGTCTACGTCACCCACGACCAGGTAGAAGCCATGACCATGGCCGACAAGATCGTCGTGCTCAATGCCGGCAACATCGAGCAGGTCGGCTCGCCGATGGAGCTTTACAAGACGCCGAAGAACCTCTTCGTCGCCGGCTTCATCGGCTCGCCCAAGATGAACATGATCGAAGGCGCGCCGGCGGAAAAATACGGCGCCAAGACCATCGGCATCCGTCCCGAGCACGTCAATATCTCGACCACAGCCGGCGATTGGAAGGCGACGGTGGGCGTTGCCGAGCATCTCGGCTCCGACACCTTCCTGCATGTCCAGACGGATGGCATCGGCACGATCAATGTGCGTGCCGACGGCGAGGTTGCGGTCAAGCATGGCGACACCGTCTACCTGACCCCCGACAAGACCAAACTCCACCGCTTCGGCGCCGACGGCAAGGCGCTGGCCCAGTGAGGATGGAACAGTGAGGTTGAAAGGCAAATCGGCGCTGATCACCGGGTCGGCGCGCGGCATCGGCAAGGCCTTCGCCGAAGCCTATGCGCGCGACGGCGCGACGGTGGCGATTGCCGATATCGACCTCGAAGCGGCGCAAGCGACCGCGAAGGCCATAGGTTCTGCGGCTTACGCGGTCCAGCTCGACGTCACCGACCAATCCTCGATCGAGGCGGCGGTGAAGGCGGTCGAGGCAAAGGCCGGCGGCCTTGATGTGCTGGTCAACAACGCGGCGATCTTCGACCTGGCGCCGATCGTCGAGATAACGAGGGCGAGCTACGAAAAGCTGTTCGCGGTCAATGTTGCCGGCACGCTGTTCATGCTGCAGGCCGCCGCCCGCTCGATGATTGCGCGTGGCAATGGCGGCAGGATCATCAACATGGCGAGCCAGGCCGGCCGCCGCGGCGAGCCGCTGGTCGCGGTCTATTGCGCCACCAAGGCTGCCGTCATCTCGCTCACCCAGTCGGCGGGGCTCGATCTCATCAAGCACCGCATCAACGTCAACGGCATCGCGCCGGGCGTCGTCGACAGCGATATGTGGGACCAGGTCGACGCCCTGTTCGCAAAATATGAGAACCGGCCGAAAGGCGAGAAGAAGCGGCTGGTCGGCGAAGGCGTTCCCTACGGCCGCATGGGCAAGCCGGAGGACCTCGCCGGCATGGCGGTTTTCCTCGCCAGCGACGAGGCCGAATACATTGTCGCCCAGACCTACAATGTCGATGGCGGCCAATGGATGAGTTGACGGAGATGGGTTGAGGGGGAGGCGCTTCTCTTCTTCCTCCGGAGAAGACGCCACGGGGCAGGTGAGGGGCGGCATGCTGGAACACCAGGTGCTGCCCCTCATCCTCGCTCTCCCGAAGGAGGCGGAAACAGTCGGGCTGCAGATCGGCCAAAGGGTAAAATGAGATGACCGTGAAACTCTCGTCCTCGAACCTCGCCAAGCTGCCGGCCAAGGTCGCAGGTCCGAAATATGACCGCTCCGCCCTGAAGGCTGGCATCGTCCATTTCGGCGTCGGCAACTTCCACCGCTCGCACCAGGCGGTCTATCTCGACGACCTGTTCGGCGCCAGCGAGGGTCACGACTGGGCTTTGATCGGCGCCGGCGTGTTCGAAGGCGAGAAGATCGGCCGCGCCAAGCTGCAGGAACAGGACTGGCTGACCACCGTGGTCGAGCAGGACCAGGGCCATATGAGCGCCCGCGTCACCGGCGCCATGATCGACTTCCTGACGCCCGGCGACGCGGCCGCGACCATCGAGCGGCTTGCCGATCCGGCCATCAAGATCGTGTCGCTGACCATCACCGAAGGCGGCTATTTCATCGATCCGGCTTCCGGCAAGTTCAACCCGGCCCATCCCGACATCGTCGCCGACGCGCAAGCTGGTGCGGTGCCGAAAACCGTCTTCGGCATCATCCTCGCCGGACTGCTGCGCCGGCGCGCCGACGGCATCGTGCCGTTCACCGTCATGTCCTGCGACAACATCCCCCACAATGGCCATGTCACGTCCGATGGCGTCATCGGCCTCGCCCGGCTGATCGACGAGGACCTTGCCAAATGGGTGGAGGACAAGGTCGCCTTCCCAAACGGGATGGTCGACCGGATCACGCCCGCCACCACCGACCGTGAGCGAAAGATCCTCGCCGACGATTTCGGCCTGGAGGACAATTGGCCGGTGTTCTGCGAGCCGTTCAAGCAATGGGTGCTGGAGGATCACTTCACCGCCGGCCGCCCGGCGCTGGAGAAGGTCGGCGTGCAGTTCGTCAAGGATGTCTCGCCCTACGAGCTGATGAAGATCCGCATCCTCAATGGCGGCCACGCCACCATCGCCTATCCGGCTGGGCTGATGGACATCCATTTCGTCCATGAAGGCATGCAGGAGCCGCTGGTGCGCGCCTTCCTCGCCAAGCTCGAGCATGACGAGATCATCCCGACCGTGCCGCCCGTGCCGGACACCGATCTGGAGGACTATTACCAGCTCATCGAGCGCCGCTTCTCCAATCCCAAGATCGGCGACACCATCCGCCGGCTTTGCCTCGACGGCTCCAACCGCCAGCCGAAATTCATCATCCCGACGATTGCCGACCGGCTGAAGGCGGGCAAGGGCGTCGCCGGCCTCGCGCTGGAATCGGCCTTGTGGTGCCGCTACTGCTTCGGCACCACCGACAGCGGCGCCGTCATCGAACCGAATGATCCGAGCTGGGACCGCATGCAGGCGACCGCGAAAGCGGCCAAGGACGATCCGAAGGCCTGGCTGGCGATGGAGGACATCTATGGCGATGTCGGCCGCTCGCCCGTCTTCGCCGAGGCCTTCGCCCACGCCTTGAAGGTCCTGTGGGCGAACGGCGCGCGCGAAACCCTGACGCGCTATCTCGCTGGCAAGCTCTAAAAATATCGAAAGCATGCCGCGATGACGCCTGAGCTGGTCATCTTCGACTGTGACGGCGTGCTGGTCGACAGCGAGGCGCTTTCAGTCTCGGCGCTGCTCGGCATGATCGAGCTCGCCGGCGGCACCGTCTCGGAGGACGCCGCCTACGAGCATTTCCTCGGCAAGAGCATGAAGAGCGTGCGCGAGATCCTCGGCCGCGATTTCGGGGTCGAGATCAGCGACCGGCACCTGACCGCCATGCGCGTCGACCTGATGCGCAAATTCCGCGAGGAATTGAAGCCGATCGCCGGCGTCAAGGAAGTGCTGCCGAAGCTCGGCCGGCCCTGCTGCGTCGCCTCGTCCGGCACGCTCGAACGCATCCGCTACGCGCTCGACGTCACCGGCCTGCTCCCGCTGCTGGAACCGCATCTCTTCAGCGCCACCATGGTCAAGCGCGGCAAGCCGGCCCCCGACCTTTTCCTCCATGCCGCCGCCAGCATGCGGGCGCATCCGCGCGATTGCCTGGTCATCGAGGACAGCCCGGCCGGCATCGCCGCCGCCCGCGCGGCGGGCATGCGCGTCTTTGCCTTCACCGGTGGCTCGCATGCGTCCAACCCTGCCCTCAAGGCGCGGCTTGCGTCGACGGAACCGGACTTTATATTCGCTGACATGCTGCAATTGCCCGATCTGATTGCAGGCCTGGGAGCGAGAGTAAAAGCATCTTGACGAAAAGCTTTGTTTGCGCGGTCGATGTCGGCACCGGGAGCGCTCGCGCGGGCATTCTCGACTCCGAAGGCAACCTGCTCGGCCGCGCCGATCATCCGATCGCCATGCATCAGCCCAAGCCCGATCATGCCGAGCACGATTCGCAAGATATCTGGTCGGCAGTGTGCAAATCCGTGCGGGACGCTCTCCGGAAATCCGGCGTCGCTGCCACAGATATCGCCGGCATCTCTTTCGACGCCACCTGCTCGCTGGTTGCGCGCGACAGGCACGGCGCCCAGCTCAGCGTCTCGGTCACCGGCGAGAAACGCTGGGACACGATGGTTTGGCTCGATCATCGCGCCATTGCCGAGGCCGATGAGTGCACGACGAGCGGCCACGCCGTGCTCGATTACATCGGCGGCGTGATGTCGCCGGAGATGGAAACGCCGAAGCTGATGTGGCTGAAGCGTCACCTGCCGAAGACATGGAATGAAGCCGGCTATCTATTCGACCTCGCCGATTTCCTGACCTGGAAGGCATCAGGCTCGCTTGCCCGTTCGCAATGCACGCTGACGGCAAAATGGACCTACCTCGCGCATGAGGAAAAAAGCTGGCGGCGCGATTTCTTCGAGCTCGTTGGCCTCGGCGATCTGTTCGAGCACGGCAACCTGCCGGAAAAGGCAAGCCCGGTCGGCGCCGATATCGGTCCGCTGACGGCTGGGGCCGCGGCTGAACTGGGCCTGACCGAAAAATGCCGCGTCGGCGCCGGGGTCATCGATGCCTATGCCGGCGCGCTCGGCGTTCTGGGCGGCTTTGCCGGCGACGAGAAGAACATCAGCCGGCATCTGGCGCTGATTGCCGGCACATCGTCCTGTGTCATGGCGATGTCGCTCGACCCGCAGCCCTTTGCCGGCGTCTGGGGTCCCTATTACGGCGCGGCGTTGCCGACGCTGTGGCTGTCCGAGGGCGGCCAGTCGGCCACCGGCGCGCTGCTCGACCACATCATCCGCTGGCATGGCGCCGGCGGCGAGCCGGACGCGGCCATGCATATGAAGATCGCCAGGCGCGTCGCCGAGCTGCGCGCCGAGGACGGCGATGCGCTGGCGGCGCGGCTGCATGTGCTGCCGGATTTCCACGGCAACCGTTCGCCGCTCGCCGATCCGCATGCGGTCGGCGTCATCAGCGGCCTGACGCTCGATTCCTCCTTCGACAGCCTGTGCAAGCTCTACTGGCGCACCGCCGTCGGCATCGCGCTCGGCGTGCGCCATGTGCTCGAGGCGCTGAACGAGAACGGCTATCTGATCGACACGCTGCATGTCACCGGCGGCCACACCAAGAACCCGCTGCTGATGGAGCTTTATGCCGACGCCACCGGCTGCACGGTGGTCGAGCCGCTGGCCGACGAGGCCGTGCTGCTCGGCACCGGCATGGTGGCGGCGACCGCCGCCGGTCTCTATGGCGATCTCAACGCGGCCTGTGTCGCCATGCAGCAGGGCGGCAGGACGCGCGCGCCCAACAAGGCCGCCGGCGCCCGTTTCGACCGCGACTACCGCATCTTCCTCGAAATGCACCGCCAGCGGCAGGCGCTCGACGCGATTGGCTAGAGCAATTCCAGGAAAAATGTGTAGTTCCCCGGCACAGGGATTTTGACCGGTCGTTATGTTTGCGTTGGCAGGTGGCATGCGTTGGAGATTGGGCGAAACGCCCATCGCGATCGTCATTCTAGGGCGGAGCAGGAGCGAAGCTCCGTCGCGAAGACCCTAGAATCCATGCCGTTACCTTCGCCAAGGCGTGCAACGGAGCAGAATTCTGCACCGCAGCAACGCTTCCAAGTCACGGCATGGATTCTATGGTCTGCGCCGCGTCGCTTCGCTCCATGCTCCGCCATAGAATGACGAGGTTGAGGCGGCCTCGACCAATCCCCGGCGCTTGCGCCGATTTCACGGGTCTGAGCAGAAAATCTGCGCCAAGACAAACGGCAGCCTTTCAGAATCCCTGTGTAGGGGAAGTAGCGGTTTTCCGTCCGGAATTGCGTAGAAATCGATCCGTCTTATTGTCTGCGCAGCGTCTCGCCTGTCTCGGCGTCGAACAAATGGACGCTTTCCTCGTCGAACGTATAGCGGACAGGCGCGCGCAACTCCGGACATTCGCGCGCCGGAACCAGAGCGCTGATTTCCTTGCCGCCCGAGCCGAACGTCACCAGCGCATCATTGCCGTGGAACTCGATAAGGTCGGCCGTGCCGAGCAGCAGATTGCCGCCCGCATCGCCACCTGCCGTCTTCAGGTCCGGAGGCCGGATGCCGAGCACGGCGCGTTCACCCTGCTGCAGATGGAATCCCTGGCCCTCGATCGAAAGGACCGTTCCGACACCGTTTAGCGACCACCCCTTCTCTGCTCGGCCGACCGTGACCTCGATGAAGTTCATGTTCGGCGTGCCGATGAAGCCGGCTACGAACAAATTGCCGGGATGGCGATAGATTTCCGCCGGCGAGCCGATCTGCTCGATCACGCCGTCCTTCAAAAGCACGATGCGGTCGGCGAGCGTCATCGCTTCGAGCTGGTCATGCGTGACGTAGACGGTGGTCGTCTTCAGTGACTGGTGCAGCCTGGCGATCTCGACGCGCATATGGTTGCGCAGCTTCGCGTCGAGGTTGGACAGCGGCTCGTCGAACAGGAACACTTTCGGCGTCTTGATCATGGCGCGCGCGATCGCCACGCGCTGCTGCTGGCCGCCGGAGAGCTCGGTCGGCTTGCGGCCGAGATATGGCTCCAGCCCGAGTGTCCTGGAGACCGTCTCGACCCGCTTCTTGATCTCGGCCGCCGGCACCTTCTGGCGCTTCAGCCCAAAGGCGATGTTGTCGAAGATCGTCATATGCGGATAGAGCGCGTAATTCTGGAACACCATGGCGATGCCGCGATCTCCGGGGTCGAGATCGTTCACTACCTTGCCGCCGATCGACACCTCGCCGCCGCTGATGTCCTCCAGCCCCGCCAGCATCCTGAGCAGAGTGGACTTGCCGCAGCCGGACGGGCCGAGGAACACGACGAATTCATGCTCCTCGATCGAGAGGTTGAGGTCGCGGATGACGGTCGTGGCGCCATAGGCCTTGTCGACATGCGAGCAAACGATCGCGGACATCCCTTATCCCTTCTCGCCGGTAAGCAGGATCTGCAGCTTGACGTCCTGCGGCTTGCCTTCGGCGGCGCGCTCGAACGCCTGGATGCTCTCGGAAAAATCATAGGTGCCGGTGATCAGCGGCTTGAGGTCGACCTTGCCCGAGGCGATGAGCTGCAGGGCGCGGTCGAAGATGTTGGCATAGCGGAACACGGTCTCGATGCGCACTTCCTTGGAGATGGCCGCCGGCACATTGAGCTCGACCGGCTCGACCGGCAGTCCGACCAGCACCACTGCGCCGCCCGGCCGCACGATTTCGAACAGATTGGCGAAGGCCTTCGGGCTGCCGCTCGCCTCGAACACGATATCGGCGCCCCAATTGTCGGTCGCGGTCCGCACTGCATCGACCAGCGACTGCTCGCCGATATTGACCGGCACGATGCCGGGATACTGGGCGGCGATCTCCAGCTTGGGCGCGGAGAAATCGGAGATCAGCACTTTCGCGCAGCCGCCCGCCAGCGCGGCCAAGGCGATCATGATACCGATGGGGCCGCAGCCGACGACGACGGCGACATCGCCGGGCACGATGCGGGCCCGCGCCGCCGCCTGCATGCCGATGGCGAAGGGCTCGACCATCGCGCCCTCGGCGAAGGAGACATTGTCCGGCAGCTTGTAGGTGAAGGCCGCCGGATGAACGGCTTGAGGAGCGAGCACCCCATGCACCGGCGGCGTTGCCCAGAAGCGGACGTCCGGGTCGACATTGTAGATGCCGAGCTTCGTCGCGCGCGATGCCAGGTTCGGCACGCCGGGTTCCATGCAGACGCGGTCGCCGATCTTCAGGCTGGTGACATTGGCGCCGACCTCGACGATCGTGCCTGACGCTTCATGGCCGAGCACCATCGGCGCCCGCACGATGTAGCTGCCGATGGCGCCATGCGTGTAGTAATGCACGTCGCTGCCGCAGACGCCGACGGTGTGGATGGCGATCCTGACATCGTCCGGTCCGACATCGAGCGGCAGCGCGATCTCGCGCAGCGACAGTTCACCTTTTTTCTCAAGCACCAGTGCCCGCATCGGATATCCTCGCATCAACTTTTCTTTTGCCGGAAAACGGAATTCAGGAAGCCGCTCAAGATCCCGAGGAACAGCAGCGGCGGCAGCGACAAGAGCACGACCGAGGCATTGAGGATGCCCCAGGGCACGTTCATGCCTTGCTGCGACAGTTCGGAAGCCACGATCTGCAGGGTCTTGGCGTTGGAGCTCGACAGCATCAGCGCGATCAGGAACTCATTCCAGACCAGCACGAAGCTGAAGGCGATGGCGCCGGCGAGCGAGCGTGCCGCGACCGGCAGCGCGATCCGCCAGAACACCGAGTAGGCGCCGTAGCCGTCGACGAAGGCCGCTTCCTCGATCTCCTTCGGCACGCCCTGGAAGGCCGGGATGGCGAGCCACATGATGACCGAGATCGTGAGCAGCGAGTAGGTGACGATCAAAGCCGGCAAAGTGTCGTAGAGCCCGACCTGCAGCCAGATCACCATCAGCGGAATGGCGACCGCCACCGGCGGCAGGAAGCGCAGCGACAGCACGAAGAACTGGATGTCGCCGGCGAAGCGGTTGGGATAGCGCGCCACCGCATAAGCCGCCGGCAGGCCAAGCGCGACGCCGATCAGCACCGCCGAGCCGCAGGCGACGACCGAATTGTAGAGGCCGGTCAGCACGCTGTCGCGGCCGAGGATATAGCCGATGTTGGCAAGCGTCGGCGTGAATATAACCTTCGGCACGCGGGTGATGATGTCGACATTGTTCTTCAGCGCGTTGAGCGCCGTCCAGACCAGCGGGAACACGGCCAGGAATCCGGCCAGCGCCAGGATGGCCTTGGCGATCAGGCGGCCCAGTCTTATCGGATACAGCTTCATGCCTGCACCCGCTTCCACAGGAAGGTGAAGGTGATGACCGTCGCGATCATCATCAGCACCGCCATGGCCGAAGCGTAGGAGACCTTGCCGGACTCGATGAAGCCTTGCGAGAAGGCATACATGTCGAGCGTCTCGGTCGCCACGCCGGGCCCGCCGCGCGTCATCACATAGATCAGGTCGAAGGAGCGCAGCGATTCGATCATCTTGACGAACATCAGGCTGATCAGCGGCGCCTTGAGCATCGGCAGGGTGACATAGGCGTGGATCTGCCAGCGCTTGGCGTGGTCGAGCCGCGCCGCCTCGATCGGCTGCGGCGGCAATGTCTCGAGCAGCTTCAGCACGATGACGGCGAAGAACAGCCCCCATTGCCAGACATCCACCGACGCGACGGCAAACAGGGCGGTCGCGGGCTTGGACAACGGATCGAAGATCAGCCCGCCGGTGACGAGCCGGTAGGGATAGGTGGCGATGCCGTAGAGCGGATGATAGGCGAACTTCCAGACAAAGGCAGCCGAGACGCGCGGCAACAGCACAGGGATGATGAACAAGAGGCAGTAGACATTGCGCATGCGCGGCGAGGCGACCTCGAACATCAGCACGCCGAGCCCGATGGCCACCATCGTCGCCACGACGGTGACGATCTCCCATTTCACCGAAACCCAGACCGCATTGAGGAAACGGCGGTCGAAAAACAGGTCGGCGAAATTCGAGAACCACACCCAGGAATACCCGGTCGTGCTCAACTCGCGGTTCTGCAATGCGATCACGATGGCATAGAGCGTCGGCACCATCGACAGCACCAGAAGGATGACGAGGGTGGGAACGAGAAATGTGACCGGCAGGGAAGAGCGTCGGCGCATTGCCTATCCTCGATATAGCGGATGCATTCGGATCGCTTGAGTGAACCCGCGGCGCACAAGTCCCGGCATTCCGGCGAATGCCGTGAACTGCGCGCCGCGGCGGGAGGATTACTTCTTCTTCACCAGTTCGTTGGCGTAGGCCTCGAGCTCGTTGAGGCCGCCCTTGACGTCGGTGCGCGTGCCGGTGACCAGCTCCTCGAGGATGATGCCCCAGCGATCGCCGAGATCGGGCCAGCGCGGATCCTGCCAGAAGTTCACCGCCGTCACCTTGCCGGTATCGGCCAGCGCCTTGCCGAGATCGGCGCCGTAGATGTCGGCGAATTCCTTGCTGGACAGGATGCTGGTGCGGTTGAGCTCGCCGAACTGGTGCGCGTCGAGCCGTCGTTTCTCGTTCTCCTTCGAGGTCGCCCAGGCGATGAACAGGCCGGCGCATTTCTTCGAGGCGTCGTCCGCATTGGCCTTGGTGCCGATGGCCAGCCCGTGGCCGTAGCCGCCGCCCGGCAGCGGCGAGGGCGGCGGCAGGAAGCCGACCTTGCCGACCACCTGCGAGGTCTTGGGATCGACCGCCATGCCCGACAGCGGCGTCGATTCGACCAGGATGGCGACCTGGCCGGAGAGGAAGGCGCCGGTCGATTCATCCCAGCTTCCGGTCTGCGTGCCCGGGGCCGAGTCCTTGAACAGCTTCAGATAAGTTTCCGTCGCCTTCACGGCGGCGTCCGAATTGAAAGCCGGCTTGTCGCCGTCGAACCACTTGCCGCCATAGGCCTTGAAGAACGGCATCCAGCGCCAGACATTGGCGCCCGAGCCGCGCGCGCCGCGCAGCGCGATGCCGTACATGCCCTTGTCGGGGTCGTTCAGCTTCGCCACGTCGGCGACCAGCTCGTCCAGTGTCTTCGGCGGCTGGATGCCTGCGGCCTCCAGCACGTCCTTGCGGTAGACCATGAGGTCCCCGCCGCCGGTCAGCGGCGCGAACCAGACCTTGCCGTCATAAGTGGCGACCTTCTGGCGGCCCGGATCGAAATCGGCGAAATCGTAGTCAGCCGGGTAATAATCGGCCAGCGGCGCGATCCAGCCTGAGGAGGCGAACAGCGCGACATTGGCTTCGTCGACATAGTAGACGTTGTAATTGCCGACGGTGGAAGCGTCGGCGCGCGACTTCGCGCGGCGGTCATTCTCGTTGAGGTAATCGATCTGGAACGAGGCGCCGGAGAGCTTCTTGAATTCGTCCTTGGAGTCCTCGAGAAGCGTCAGCCCGTCGCGCGGCTGCGCCAGCACCTTGACCGGCGCCGGGCAGACCGGCGCCTGCGCCAGCGCCGCGGTTGATACGGAAGCGGTAAGCACGAACGCTGCGCCAAGGCTGGCAGCGAGCCGATATGTTTTCATTGATTTTTCTCCTCCAGGAAAGCTCGCGGGAAGCGAAGGTCCTCAGGCTAGGCGATCCTCACCGTCGCCCTTGTGACCTGCCACCCGTCGCCAAAATGAGCGGTTGGGAAGAGCGAGACTAGAAGCCCCGTTGCAGCAGACCTGTACTTTTATGCATTGTGCAGCGCAAAAAACGGCACAGGCAGAGCCTGCTTGTCACACGAGTATCAATGCTATCAGGGGTAGCCGATCAGGCCCGTAGCGTCAGCCGCTGCCGCGACAGCTTGCGATAGGACGACGGCGTCATCTTGTGCTTGCGCAGGAAGGCGCGGTTGAAGTTCGAGATGTTCATGTAGCCGACCTGGAAGCAGATGTCGGTGATCGGGATATCGGTGTCGGCGAGCAGCTTGCAGGCCTGCCAGAGCCTCAGCTTGGCGACATGGTCGCTGAAGGAGTTGCCGGTGTTCTTCTGGAAGAAGCGGGAAAACGTGCTTTCGCTCATGCCGGCCAATGCCGCCACGTCCGGCAGCTTCAGGTCTTCGGCGAAATGCTGGAACAGATAGGTCAGCGAGCGTTGGATGATGTCCAGCGACTCGGCGTCGAGAAGCGGAGAGAAGTCGGGCGACGACAAAAGCTCGTATTCGTCGGTGGCGGCCAGAAGGTCGAGCAGTTCGAGGAACAGGCGGAACCTTGTCAGTCCATGCACCTCACCCATTCTCTCCATCAGTCCGGCGCCGTCGAGCGCGGTGCGGCCATGGAAGACCATGCCGCGCAGCGAGCGCTCCAGGAACGGCTCCAGCTCGCGCAGCTCCGGCAGCAGCCCGGCCGAACCGCGCAGCCGCTCGGGATCGAACTGCAGCACGATATCGCGGCCTTCGATCAGCTCGCCGGGCTGCACCGCCGTCACCCAGTCATGCGGCAGGCCGCCGCCGACGATGGTCAGATAGCCCGGCCCGAATTCGCCGATATGGTCGCCGACCAGCACGACGCCGGACGATTTCCTGAGCAGATGGATTTCGTATTCGGGATGGAAATTCCAGACATTGCGCTCCCACGGATAATCGTCCAGCCGCCACAGGAAACTGTCGCTCGCCTCGGTCACGATGTGCTCGAAGGCGGGCGCCGTGCGCGGGATCGCGGCCGTGTTCTTTCTGCGCCTGAACGGCATCCATTCCTCCGGGCATGGTGCGCCGGCTGCCGCACATGCCTGGGCATCCGTAGCAGCCCAAGGGCGGCAAATGAAAGAGGCGCCGAGGAAACCCGGCTCCGTCTGGATCAATCGCTGCCCGACCCTCCTCCCTTGCCAACATGTCGCATTTCGTTCACAAGGCGACGCAAATGGCGCCATTTCGCGCCGTTGCTGTGCGGCTTCCGGCCCTTTGGCCGACGCGCCGTGTTCTGAAAGAGCAGAACAATGTCTGCGATCGAAACCGGCGCTCTCGCGCCGGAAAACCTTTGGCGTCAGGAAATCAGGGCGACGATCGCGCTCGCCTGGCCGATGGTGCTCACCAATCTCGGTCAGACCGCCATGACCGCGACCGACGTCATGATGATGGGCCGGCTGGGCCCCGATACATTGGCCGCCGGGGCGCTCGGCTCCAACCTCTATTTCATGCCGCTGATCTTCGGCCTGGGCCTGATGCTTGCCACCTCGCCGATGATGGCGACCGAGCTTGGCCGGCGCCGCCATTCGGTGCGTGACCTGCGCCGCACCGTGCGCCAGGGCCTGTGGCTGGCGATCCTGATCTCTCTGCCGATATGGATTTTCCTCTCGCATGGCGAAGAGGTGCTTTTGGCCATGGGCCAGAAGCCGGAACTCGCGCACCAGGCCGGCATCTACCTGCACTGGCTGCAATGGGCCGTGTTGCCCTTCTATGGCTACATCGTGCTGCGCTCCTTCATCTCGGCGCTTGAGCGGCCGGGCTGGGCGCTGATCATCGTTTTCGTCGCGGTCGCCTGCAACGCCTTCTTCAACTGGGTGTTCATGTTCGGCAATCTCGGCGTCAAATCGATGGGCATTGCCGGCTCCGGCCTGGCCACCACTTTGTCCAGCGCGCTGATGTTCGTCGGCATGGCGGCGGTGGTGATGCTGGAGAAGAAGTTCCGCCGGTATCGTCTGTTCGGCCGCTTCTGGCGCTCCGACTGGCCGCGTTTCCGCGGCCTGCTCAGGCTCGGCCTGCCGATCGCCGGCATCCTCGCCTTCGAGGTGACGATCTTCAACGCGGCGGCCCTGCTGATGGGCCTGATCGATGCGGAGTCGCTGGCAGCGCACGCGATCGCCATCCAGATCGCCTCGATCTCCTTCATGGTGCCGCTCGGCCTCAACCAAGCGGTGACCGTGCGCGTCGGCCTGGCGCACGGCGCCGGCAATCCGGAAGGTGTTTCGCGTGCCGGCTGGACCGCCTTTGTCATCGGCGTCTCGTTCATGGCGCTGATGGGCCTGGTGATGATCCTGTGGCCGCATGCGCTGATCAGCGCTTTCATCGATCTCGCCGACCCGGCCAATGCCAGGGTGATCGCGCTTGCCGTGTCGTTCCTGGCGTTCGCGGCGCTGTTCCAGATCTTCGACGGCGCGCAGGCGGTGGCCGCCGGCATGCTGCGCGGCCTGCACGACACCAAGGTGCCGATGATCTATGCCGCGATCGGCTATTGGGGCATCGGCCTGCCGCTCGGCGTGCTGCTCGCCTTCCATTTCGGCTTGAACGGCGTCGGCATCTGGATCGGCCTGGCATCGGGACTGGCCGCGGTGGCGGCACTGCTGCTGGCGCGCTGGCTCAGGCGTGATCGCATCGCGCCGCCGCCGGTGTTCAGGCATTAAAGTGTTCAGGCATTAAAAAGCGAAAACGATCGCCGATAGCCCGGCGGCCATACTTGGCTTCCGGCCGGCTCCGGCACATCCTGCCCGAATGGCAGGGCCCGCCGGTCAGTATTCACGCCGTCACCGAAACTCGCCTTATTCCGGCCAAGACCCAGCGCTTCATCGAATTCCTGTCCTCCAGACTGATGGAAGCTTGAACATGCCGGACGTTCCTATGGAAGCGTGCCGAATCGGCAGCTTTCGAACAGTTGCGTTTTGAGACGAGGAGAGAGGAACCTCCCTCTCTCCCCAAGTTCTTACGGACGAACGCGGATAACCGTCTTTCCCGCACGCCGCTCGGTCGAGTTGAAGGTGGCGACGGCATCATCCAGGCTCGAGACCTTGCCGATATTCGTCCGCAGTCGTCCGTCCCGGATCCGCTGAACGATCTCCCAAAGCTGGCCTCGATCAGCCTCGACGACGAAGTCAACCGTCAGGCCATCTGCAGATCGAATATCCGTTGGTCCGACGACTGTTACGAGCGTTCCTCCAGCCCGGACCAACGTTGCGGACCGCTTCTGGATTACGCCGCCGATGACATCGAATACCAGATTGACACCGCCGACGTCTTCCAGGGTGTCATTTCCGAGGTCGACGAATTCATTTGCACCGAAGTCGAGCGCCTTCTGGCGGTCGGCGGCGCGTCCGGTGCCGATGACATAGGCCCCGGCCTCCCTTGCAAGCTGCGTCACCATCGAACCGACGGCACCGGCCGCGCCATGCGCGAGAACGCTCTGCCCCGCCTGAAGGCGGCCGTGCTGGAACAGCCCCTGCCACGCGGTCAGGCCGGAGATCGGCAGGCTCGCAGCCACCGTGAAGTCGACGTCGCCGGGCAGAGGCGCGAGATTGCGTGCCTCCATGGCGACATACTCGGCGAGCGTGCCGTCGCGATGCCAGTCGGCGAGGCCGAACACTCGCTGACCGATTGAAAGCCCCGTGGTGCCGTAGCCGAGCGCTGTGACCACACCGGCCAGCTCATGGCCGAGGATCGATGGCGTCCGGTCACGGAAGGCTCGATCGGCCCAGGTCGAAGGCCACTCCAGTTCAGTGTTGACGAATCCCGCCGCATGAACCTGTACCACGACATCGTTTATTGCCGCCTGCGGCTCGGGCCGCTGCACCAACTTCATTCCGGCCGTTCCTGCAGCCTGGTCCGTCACTACGATCGCTTTCATGGGAATTGTCTCCTCAGACATTTGTTGGTTCGGGGGTAATTCTGCTCTGGTTCTTCGGAGCCACCGCACCGCGAATCCAGGATTTTGTCGCCTTCAGCCGCGCGACTTTGGCTGGCGCTTCATGGTCAGAAGCTCCGTCACATCATGCAGATCATCTGCCGATGAAATGGCAATCGTCAGCCATTTCCCGTCGATGTATGTTTTGGCTTCGTCGTAGAGCTTGACCAATTGCGGACGCCAGACATGACGCCGCTCCTCAAACTTCTCTCGTTCTGCTCCACCCACCACCGGCGCCAGGTTTTGGCTCTTCCCGGTCTCCCCGAAGATTTCGGCGGCTACCCGGGTTGCGGGTCCGGTGGCGAGGCTGATGCAGTTCATTGGATGGCTCCCTTATCAGAGCCTAATCTACGGGGACGAGTGATAATTTCGAGGCTGAATTAGCTCAATATGATGCGCGAAAGGATCAAGCTGCGCCTTCCGGATCCCAGACCGCGCGTCTTACTCCCCCTTGTGCGCCAGTCGCCGCCATTCCCCCGGTGTCATCCCCATCCGCTCGGCAAACACACGTCGAAATGCCGAAACGGATTGATACCCGACCGTCTCGGCCACGGCCTCGGTGCTGATCGCTGGCTTCTTCAACTCGTTGGCGGCCAGACTCATGCGGAGATCGGTCAACAAATCGAGGGCGGAGCAACCCAGCCTGTCTTGAAAGTGCCTCATGAATGTGGCCCGCGACATGCCGCACATGTCCGCTAGATCAGGCAGTTTCCAAGACCGCGCCGGATCGGCAAACATCGCAGCAATTGCTGGTGCCAGCCGCGGATGGCCGGCCAGGGCCAACAAGCCTTCGGGCGCTTTCTCGGCTTCGCTCGCCGAGCGCAGTACCAAGGTGAACAGGGCCGAAGAAAGTGCGTTGAGAATAGCCCGTCCCCCCACTCTGTCTCCGGCGGACTCCATTCGCATCAGCCTCACCAGGCTGGCCAGTTGGTTGGAGGCGGAGCCGATGCCGTTTTCTTCGTGGCCGTCCATGGACCGCGCCACCAGGTTCGCGGGCATGTAATTGCGGATCAGTCGATCATGGGGCGGCGCGATGAAAAATCGCCCACACAGCAGATCCAGTTGCTCGCCCTGGCCATCATTCTCGCTCAGCATCCATCCGGCAGACCCCCAGCGTTGCTGGGTAGGGATTGGTGTTTGACCGCTGCCGTCGTGCAGTACATGCGCCGCGCCGTGAGGCAGCAACACGATATCTCCGCCCACCAGCTCCCTTGCGGCTCTCGTCTCCGGATCCTCGAGAATGGCCCGGCCATTGACTATGACGTGGTAGGGAATTTCGTTCGCGGCAGCCCTGCTCCAGGCAATCCGCCACGGCGCACCATAGGCGCAGCGGACCTCGAGCTGGCCGGTGACGGTGATGATTTGCAACAGATGGCTGAGCCAGTCCACTTCAGACATTGGGCCTCGAAAACCGGAAATGGTGAAACATCTTATCGCAATAGCGGATTGGTTCTACGTATAGCCCGAGGCTTCCAAACCTGGCTTTCATACCGGGCCGAGATCGTGAGCGAGCCACCTGGCGCCCCGCGTTCGGGACAGGGGGCCTGTCGGCGAAAGCTGCTTCACGCTCACGCCCTTGCTCTACCAGGCCGCAATTGCGACAACAGGCTATGGCGCGGGCATTGCTCGACATCTGCGCCAGCCAGCCGACTGACTCTTGACCCTAATGCCGCAGGATCTTGCCCAGGAAGGCGCGGCTGCGGTCGGTCTTCGGATGCGAGAAGAATTCGTCGGGCGTGCCGGCCTCGACGATCGCGCCGGCATCCATGAACACCACGCGCTGGGCGACCTTGCGGGCGAAGCCCATCTCGTGCGTCACCACCATCATGGTCATGCCCTCCTCGGCGACCGCGACCATGACGTCGAGCACTTCCGAGATCATCTCGGGGTCGAGCGCCGAGGTCGGCTCGTCGAACAGCATGATCTTCGGGCGCATGCCGAGGCAGCGTGCGATTGCGACGCGCTGTTGCTGGCCGCCGGAGAGCTGCGCGGGATAGGCATTGACCTTGTCGGCGAGACCGACCTTGGCCAGCAATTCGCGCCCGGCATGCTCGGCCTCGGCGCGCGGGATCTTGCGGACATGGATCGGCGCCAGCGTGACGTTCTCCAGCGCGGTCTTGTGCGGGTAGAGGTTGAACGACTGGAAGACGAAGCCGATCTCGGTGCGCAGCCGCGTCATGTTGGTGGCGGGATCGCCGAGGCGCTGTCCGTCGACGACGAGATCGCCGTCCTTGATCGTCTCCAGGCCGTTGATGCAGCGGATCAGCGTGCTCTTGCCCGAGCCGCTCGGACCGCAGACGACGACCACCTCGCGCGGCTCGACGCTCAGCGTGATGTCCTTCAACACGTTGAGCGCGCCGAACCATTTGTTGACGCCGCGAAAGTCGATCATGCCCGTTTTGGTCATGTTTTCTGGGCCTTTGGGGTTCGATGTCAAAGCTGCACCTCGCCATGAGCGGCACCCATGCGGCGTTCGAGCCGGCGCGCCAGCATGATCAGCGGATAGCAGACGATGAAATAGCCGACGCCGACGAGGAAGAAGACCAGCAGGCCGTTCGGCACACGCTGCACCACCAGCCAGCCGACGCGGGTGAGGTCGGTCAGGCCGATCGCCGAGACGACGGAAGAGTCCTTGATCAGCAGCACATATTGCCCGACCAGCGGCGGCAGCACGATGCGCATCGCCTGCGGCAGCACCACCTGGCGCATGCGCTGCCAGCGCGACAGGCCGGATGCCAGCGCCGCCTCGACCTGTCCGGTCGGCACGGAACGAATGCCCGCCGCGACGATCTCGCAGATGAAGCAGGCGGCGAGGTTGGTCAGCGCGATGATGCCGGCGGTGAAGGCGTCGAGCTCGATGCCCAATTCCGGCAGGATGAAGAAGATCAGGAATATCTGCACCAGGAACGGCGTGCCGCGGATCAGGTCGACCCAGGCGCCGATGATGCTGGCGATCAGCCGGTTGCCGCCGGTCCGCAGGATGCCGAGGCCAAAGCCGAGAGCCGTGCCCAGCACCAGGCTGATTAGCGAAAGCATCACCGTCATGCCGAGACCGCGCAAGGCGAGGGGATAGCTGCCGGCGAGGCTGAGGAACTGTTGCCAGATCATATGCGCGCCCCCGCCGTGCCGAGCCAGCGGCTGGAGAGAACAGCCAATCCTTTGAGGCAGTAGTAGAGCAGGAGGTAGAAGGCGGCGATGGTGAGAAAGCCTTCCGCCGGCATGAAGCGGTCGGAGGCAAGCAATTGTCCCGCGCGGGTCAGCTCGGCGACGGAGATCAGCGACAAAAGTGCGGAATCCTTGACCAGCACGATCGCCTGGCCGAGCAGCGGCGGGATCGTCACTTTGAACGCCTGCGGCAGGATCACCAGGCGCATGCGCTGGGCATAGGTCATGCCCGAAGCGACGCTGGCTTCGACCTGGCCGCGTGGGATCGACAATATGCCGGCGCGAATGATCTCGGCGACATAGGCGCCGCTGTTCAGCGACAAAGCGAGGATGCCGACGACCAGTTCAGGCAGGACGAAGCCGAGCCGCGGCAAGCCGAAATAGAGGAAATAGAGCTGCGCCAGCAAGGGCGTGGCGCGCACGGCGTCGATATAGGCCTTGGCCGGCGCGCGAAACATCCATGCACGCTGCAGATTCGCAGCACACAGCACGATGCCGACGACAAGCGCGCCGATAAAGGACAGCGCCGACAGCCACACGGTCGTGACCAGGCCCTGCCCGAACAGGGGCAGGTATTCGGCGATGGTGCGGAAACTGAAGTTTTCGAGCATGGGGGTGAACAGTGAGTAGGGAGTAGTGAGTAGGCAGTAGGCAGTAGCGAAGCGCGGAATGGCGATTCGCTATTTCCTACTCACTACTCCCCAATTCCTCAGTGATCCTTCTTCCAGGCGTCGGAATTGACCCAGTAGTCGAGGTTCTTCTGCAGGCGGCCGTCGATGCTGACCTGGTTGAGGAACAGGTTCATCCAGGTCAAGAGGTCCGGCTCATCATAGCGGGTGGCGAAGGCAAGCGGCTCCTTCGACAAAAGGTCCGGCATGATGGTGAAGGTACCGGCCGGGTAAGCCGTCGACTGGCCCTTGACCGCCGAGACGTCATTGACGCCGCAATCGGCCTGACCGTTGTTGACGGCGTCGAGCAGCAGCGGGCCGCCGCCCTTGTAGCTCTTGATGTCGGCGTCGGGGAAGGTGGTCTTGGCTTCCTTCTCGCCGGTGGCGCCCAGCAGCACGGCGATCTTGGTGCCCTTGGCCTTGCAGTCCTCGGTGGTCTTGAACTTGCTGTCGGCCTTGGTGAAGACGGTGCTGCCCGTATACATGTAAGGCGTGGTGAAGGCGACCTTCATGCCGCGCGCCAGTGTCGGCGTCATGTCGGCGACCAGCAGGTCGGCCTTGCCCGACAGCAGCGCCGGGATCAGCCCGTCCCAGTCGAAGTCGAGGAAGGTGACTTTGACGCCCATTTCCTTGGCCATCAGTTCGGCGAGTTCAACCGAGCTGCCGGTGCGTTCGCCATTGGCGCCGACCAGCGAGAAGGGCGGTCCTTGCGTCTGCACGGCGACGCGCAATTCGCCGCGCTTGGTAATCTCGTCCAGCGTTCCGGCGCTGGCCGCCGTGGCAAGCCCGGCGAGCGCAAGTCCGGCGATGAAAAGTCTGGCAATCTTCATGTGGCATTCCTCCCAGTTGGTTGTTGTTTGCCCGCGGACTCCCTTGGGCTCTTTTTGAGCGGCGGCGCCGTTGCCGGCGGCAGCCACCGTTCGAAAATTCTCAGTCCCAGGCCACAGTCTCGGCGACCTTGATGCCGCGTTTGGCCAGTTCGTCGAAGAAGGGACCGTCAGGCACGTCGAGCAGCGGGTTGAGCAGGCCGGGCTTGGCGATGTCACCGCGCGCGAGCATCTGCGCCACGATGCTGGCGGGATAGCCGACGCCGAGGCTCATGCCGAACAGGCCCGAAGCCAGGTCGCGCTCGATGATCAGGTCCGATGTCACCGTCTTGGCCCGGCCGCCTTCGAGGCCGGAGAAGACGTTGCGCATCACGCAAAGGTCCTTTTCGCCGGGGCCATATTGCAATTGCGGGCCGAGCAGCCGGCCGAGAAATTCGCGCGGGCTGGCGCCGGTGCCGGCAACCTTGTCCTCGGACAGGAAGCCGAGCTCCTTCAGCGGCGCCCAGAACGCCGACCATCCCGGCCAGCGCAGCGTGTAGCGGCCGGAGCGGCGCAGTCCCCTGGCGGCGGCCAGCATCTCGACGTAATGCAGGGCGTCGCCATTGGGAAAGGCTTCGAGCTTGCCGAGGCCCTCGACCTCGATTTCGTGGATGAAAGAGTTGTCGTGCTGGCGCGCGGCGGGCACCGCGATGCGTTGCCCGTCCTCGATCATCACGCTGTCGCGGTTCTGGCTGACCAGGACCATGTCGAAATTCCAGCTCACCTTGTAGCAGAGCGGCTTCGCCATCGCCTTCGGCTCGGGGATGCCGCCGCAATAGGAATCGATCGCGGCGATCGTATCGAACTGGCGGGCGGCGCGCGCGTAGAGCACGAGATCGATGCCGGGATCGAGCCCGCATTCGGTCATGATCGACACGCCAGCGTGTTCGGCGACCGGCGCCAGGTCGGCGATCGCCTTGCCGTAATTGGTGGTGACCAATGGTGTGCGGGTCGCGATGGCGGCCTGGACCGCCTCGCGCATCAGCGGCTGCGGTAACAAATCGATGACGGCGTCGACATCTGCCAGCACGTTGGCGAGCACCGGAGCGATTGCGCTCTCTGGCACGACGAAGCGGACGCGTGAAAGGTCGGTCAGGGCGCCAAGCCGGGCCGCACCATCGGGTGCGGTATCGACGCAGACCACCTGTTCGACGCCGTCGCTGGCGACGAGATCGGCGATCGCCGCCCGGCCTTGCAGGCCGAGGCCGCCGAGAACCGCGATCTTCATGCCGGCTCCTTGCGTGCCGGGGTTTCGTCCGACCAGCAGCCTTCCGGCAAGCTGACCCACTTGTTGCAGGAGGCCATGACGACAAAGGTCTCGCTGCGCACGACTTCTCCTGGCTCGCCTGCGCCGGGGATCAATTCACTGGTGACGCGGTAGAGGTCGGCGACGTCGCCGGCCACCGTCACGTCGACGATGATGTCGAAGCGCCCGGTAACCACCGAGGCTGAGTTCACGAACGGCAGTTCGGAGATGCGCTGCGCCAGTTCCCGCGCCCGGCCGCGCCCCTGCGCGTTGATGCCGACCACCGCCGAGATCAGCTCCGGACGCTCGGTCAGGTTCAGCAGTCCGACAATCTTGAGCAGGTTGCGGTCGAGCAAATTGCGCAGCCGCATGCGCACCGTCGGCACCGAGATCGCCATCTTCTCGGCAAGGCGATTGACGCCAAGCTGCGCGTCCTGCGACAGCAGCTTGACCAGTCGCCGGTCAGTCTGATCGAGATGTTCCCGCAAATGCCCAGGCTTTCACAAAGGGAAAGAATTGAATGAGTTTTCTTTCACATATGAAAAACACATACGGGATATTATTTGAAACTGCAAGAGTGTTCGGCCGCGGTTAATAAGCGCCGAATGGTAGAAATTCGCACGGTGAGACAGGCGACGTTCGACGTGGCTCGACTCGTGCTCGATCAATCACGACATGCTTGCGGCTAGCGCGCCGGCGTCTGCTTCTCCAGCCGCCGCGCATATTGCGTCAGCGGAAAGCACATGACGAAGAAGATCAGCGCCACCAGGCCGTAGACCTTGAACGGCTCGAAGGTGGCGTTGTTGATGGCGTTGGAGGTCCTGACCAGTTCCTCGAAGCCGATGATCGAGGTCAGCGCCGTCGATTTGATCAGCTGCACCAGGAAGCCGACGGTTGGCGCGCGGGTTATCGCGAAGGCCTGCGGCAGGATGATCAGCCTCAGCTCCTGCAAATAATGCAGGCCGAGGCTGGCGCCGGCGTCCCATTGTCCGCGCGGCAGCGCGTCGACGCCGCCGCGCCAGATCTCGGCCAGATAGGCGCTGGCGAAGAAGGTGAGCCCGAGCACCGCCGCCGTCCACGGCTCGATGCGCAGGCCCAGCATCGGCAGGCCGAAGAACATCATGAAGAGCTGCATCAAAAGCGGCGTGCCCTGGAACAGCGCGATATAGCCGGAGGCGATCCGCTTCACCCATTTGTTCTTGGCGATGCGCAAGAACAGCACGACAAGCCCGACCGCCGCGCCGCCGATGAAGGCGGCGAGCGACAACAGCACCGTCCAGCGCGCGGCGAGCAGAAGGTTGCGAACGATGTCCCAGAACGTGAATTCGATCATGACACGCCGGCTCCGAGAACGCGGCGTCCGCCGCCGACCAGCAGCCGGCGCAGCCTCATCGACAGGCCGAGATAGACCAACGTCACGACAAAATAGGTCTCGAAGGCGCGGAAGGTGCGCGCCTGCAGCATGTCGGCCTCATAGGTCAGTTCCCGCACCGCGATCTGCGACACCACGGCCGATTCCAGCATCATGATGACGATCTGGCTGGTCAGCGCCGGATAGATCACCTTGAGCGCCTGCGGCAGCACGATCTTGATGAACACCTGGCGCGGCCTGAGCCCCAGCGCTAGTGCTGCTTCCGTCTGCCCGCGCGGCACCGCGTCGAGACCGGCGCCGACGATCTCGATCGTGTAGGCCGCCATGTTGAGCGTCATCGCCAGCATCGCGGCCAGGATCGGGTCGAGCCTGACGCCGAGGCTGGGCAGGCCGAAGAAGATAAAGAACAGCTGCACCAGGAACGGCGTGTTGCGCATCACCTCGACATAGGCCGCAATCGCCAGCCGAAGCGGCTTCGGGCCGTTTCTTTTGCCGGCGGCGCCGAGGATGCTGAGGAAAGTTCCCGCCAGCGTGGTGACGGCGATCAGAAGGACCGTCATCGCCGCGCCGCGCGCGATCGCGCCCACGGCGCCCGCAAGCCAGCCGAAGTCGAGGCTGTAGCCCATGGCGATTGACCTTGTTGGCAGCGTCTAGCGCAAGAGAGCGGTTCGGTGCCAGTAGAGAGCGCCGAACCGCCCGGGATCAATCCTTGAGGTTGTCGGGATTGAGCGGCGTCTTCAGCCAGGCTTTCGAGCTCTCGTCGAGCTTGCCGTCGGCCAGCATCTTGGCGACCGCGTCGTTCACCGCCGTCTTCAGCCGGTCCTCGTTCTTGTTGAGGCCGATATGCGAGGGCGAGGTGAGCAGCTGGAACTTCTGCTCCGGCTTCAGCGCATCCTGCTTGGCCAGCACCTGGGCGCCGACGTCGTTGCCGACCACCATCAGTTGCGTCTGGCCCGAGATGAAGGCCTGGATGACGGAATTGTAGTTGTCGAAGCGGCGGACATCGGCCGAAGCCGGAGCCGCCTGGGTCAGCGACGTATCCTCGAGCGTGCCGCGGTTGACGGCGATCGACTTGTCAGCGAGGTCCTCCTTGCCTTTGACCGCGAGCGCGGCCGGGCCGATGACCGCGATATAGTAGGGCGCGTAGGCGGCGGCGAAGTCGATCACCTGCTCGCGCTCCTTGGAGTAGCCGACGCTCATCAGGATATCGACCCGCTTGTCGGTGAGATAGGGGATGCGGTTCTGGCCGGTCACGCTGACCAGGTTGAGCTTCACCTTCAGAGAATCGGCGATGGCCTGCGCGACGTCGATGTCGTAGCCCTTGATGCTCATGTCGGCGCTGGCCGAGGAGAAGGGCGGGAAGTCCGAGAAGATGCCGACATTGATGGCGCCGGCCTTGGTGATGTCGTCGACGGCGTCGGCTTTGGCGGCCTGTGTGGCAAGACCGAAGCCCGCCGTGGCGAGCATCATCGCGGCGGCAATGGATGACTTGAACTTGGCATGGATTGTCATTGTTATTCCCCTGCTGGAAGCTTGTTGTTGAAACCGGCCGCCGGCTCCAGCGCGGCGGCCGTTGGTCAGAGCAATTCCAGGAAAAGTGGGACGCGGTTTTCCGTCCGGAATTGCGTGAAAACAAAGAGCGTCAGCCCTTCTTGATCGCCGGGCTGAACACCATCAGGCTCAGGATCTCGAACAGCACCTGGGCGCCGACATGGGCGGTGTTGGTGGTCGCGTCGTATTGCGGCGCCACCTCGACGACGTCGCCGCCGACGATGTTGAGGCCTTTCAGGCCGCGCAGCAGCTCGAGCACCTCGCGCGTCGTCAGCCCGCCCACTTCCGGGGTGCCTGTGCCCGGCGCGAAGGCCGGATCGATGCTGTCGACGTCGAAGGAGATGTAGGTCGGCCCGTCGCCGACGATCTTCCTGGCCTTTTCGATGATGGCCGGAATGCCGAGCCCGGTCACCTCTTCGGCATGCACGACGGTCATGCCGGACTCGTAGGTGAACTCCCACAGATATTCGGCCGAGCCGCGGATGCCGATCTGGATGGTGCGCGACGGATCGAGCACGCCGTCCAGCACCGCGTTGCGGAACGGGCCGCCATGGTGGAACTTGGTCATGTCGAACAGCCCGCTGGTGTCGCAGTGGGCATCGATATGGATCATGCCGACCGGAGCTTTTTTTCCGACCGCTTTCAGGATCGGATGGCTGATCGAGTGGTCGCCGCCGATCGAGAGCGGCAGCACGCCGGCATCGACGATCTGGTTGGTGCGCTTTTCGATGTCCTCATGGCTGATTTCCAGCCGGTAGCGGCTGCGGAACGGCGTGTCGCCGATGTCGGCGACGCGAAGCTCATGCGTCGGCGCGCATTCCAACACATGGTTGTAGGGCCCGATGCGCTCGATGGCGCGCAGCGCGCGCGGCCCGAAGCGCGCGCCGGGACGGTTGGTGACGCCGAGGTCCATCGGCACGCCGATCATCGCCACCTGCAGGTCGCCGAAATCGGGATTCTCGGCCGCAATCTCGCGATAGGGCGCGGCGAGGAAGGTCGGGATGCCGGAATAGGGCGCGAGCCTTGTGCCCGACTTGTTGAAGATCTTGTCGGCGACCTTGCGGAATTTCGGGTCGAACATCTCGCCGCCGTGGCTCTCGCCATATTTGCGGCGCAACGCTTCGAGCTTACCGCGATCGTAACCCATGTCCGGTTCTCCTCTCTTGCCTGCTTGCAGCGCTGCCCGCATGGACGGTTTGCCAAGCCAGCCTGTTGCCCGGCTGGATCGTTGCCCCGCTGGCGCCCGCGGATTCCACGTCTCTTGAAGCTGTTCCGGGCAAAAGTGTCGGGCAGCCGCATTGAAAAATCAATTGATATTGTTAGGGTTCACCTTGTGAGAAAATCTCACAAAGTAGGAGCCCCCATGGCCAAGCGCCTGCCACCGCTGAACCCGTTGCGCGCCTTCGAGGCCACGGCACGGCACGCCTCGCTGACCAAGGCCGCGGGCGAGCTCAGTGTCACGCACGGCGCCGTCAGTCACCAGATCAAGGCGCTCGAGCAGTCGCTCGGCGTAAAGCTGTTCGAGCGCACCGGTCAGCGCGTGAAGCTGACGCCGCATGGCGCCGAGTTCCTTCCCGCCGTCTCGGCCGCCTTCGACGGCATCGCCGCCGCCACCCAGCGCATGACGCGCCCGGCAAGCGCCGGTGCGCTGTCCGTGTCCTGCGTGCCAGCGCTGCTGCTGCTCTGGATGACGCCGCGGCTCGGCTCCTTCACCGCGCAATACCCGGACATACAGCTCACCCTGATCCCGTCCAACGATGCCCGCGATATTCGTGCTCCGCAGATCGATGTCTGCGTGCACTACGGCGACGGCAGCTGGACCGACTGCTGGATGCGCAAATGGTCGGGCCTGGAGCTCTTCCCGGTGGTCAGCCCGACATTGATCAACAACCGGCCGATCCGCAGCGTCCGAGACCTTGCCGATCACGTCTTCCTGCATGGCGACGACGGCCGCGAATGGCACACCTGGCTGGCCGCCGCCGACGCGCTCGATCTGGAGCGCGGCCGCCGCCACCATCTGGGCGATGCGCGCATGGCGACGGAGGCGGCGGTGCACGGCCATGGCGTGGCGCTCGGCGATTCCGTGACGGCGCGCGCCTTGCTCGCCAGGGGCATGCTCGTCGCGCCCTTCACCTTGTCGGTGCCGGCGGTCGACGATTTCTACGTCGTCTGCCGCAACGAAATGCGCTCGGCCCCGATCGTCCAGCTCTTCATCGACTGGCTGTTCGCCGAAAAGGAGCAGGACGAAGGCCGCGCCGACGCGCCGGTGGCCGGCCGTGTGCCCAGCCGCAGGAAACGCCCCGCCCTTAAGGTTATCGGCGCGAGAGCAATTCCAGGAAAAGTGTGAAACGGTTTTCCGTCTGGAATTGCGTCAGACAAAAAAGCTAGGGCCGGCTCCTGACGGCTGGACTTGCATAGCTGGTTTTTGTCGGGCCAGCTTGCAAAGCAGGAAGCGCGTTCGAAAATACAGTGCTAAGAGGCATTCCCGCGGCTCGAGCATGATCCCGAAAAGTGGGAACCGGTTTTCGGGAAAGATCATGCGCCAACAGAAAGTTAGATCAGGATGGCGATTCAACGAAACGTCATCCCGATCTAGCGAGCAACGAAAGCGCATTGAGACATGACAAAAACCGATATAGCGCGGCGCGTCTACAACCATACATGGAAGCTCGACCCGATCGTCCGCAGCCTGCTGGACACCGACTTCTACAAGCTTTTGATGCTGCAGATGATCTGGGGCATGTATCCCAAGGTCGACGCCACCTTCACACTGATCAACCGCACGACCTCGGTGCGCCTCGCCGACGACATCGACGAGGGCGAATTGCGCGAGCAGCTCGACCACGCTCGCACCTTGCGCTTCTCCAAGAAGGAGATGATCTGGCTGGGCGGCAACAATTTCTACGGCCGCAAGCAGATCTTCGAACCGGAATTCCTCGCCTGGCTGGAAGGATTCAGGCTGCCCGATTACGAACTCACCAAGCGAGACGGTCAGTACGAGCTCTCCTTCCCTGGACCGTGGATGTACACCACGCTCTGGGAGATCCCGGCGCTGGCTATTATCAATGAACTTCGATCTCGCGCGGCGATGCGCTCCTATGGCCCGTTCGCGCTCGACGTGCTCTATGCCCGCGCCAAGGCCAAGATGTGGGCCAAGACCGAGCGGCTGAAGGCGCTGCCCGGCATCCGCATTTCCGACTTCGGCACAAGACGCCGCCACTCGTTCCTGTGGCAGCGCTGGTGCGTCGAAGCGCTGAAGGAAGGCATCGGCGACGCCTTCACCGGCACCTCCAACGTGCTTCTTGCCATGGACAACGACCTCGAAGCTTTGGGCACCAACGCGCATGAACTGCCGATGGTGTTTGCCGCCCTTGCCGATTCCGAGGAGGAACTGCGCGAAGCACCCTACAAGGTGCTGCAGGACTGGCAGCGTTATTATGGCGGCAATCTCTTGATCGTGCTGCCGGATACTTTTGGTACCGCTGCGTTCCTGCGCGACGCGCCGGACTGGATCGCCGACTGGACCGGCTTCCGCCCCGACAGCGCGCCGCCGATCGAGGGCGGCGAAAAAATCATCGACTGGTGGCGCAAGAAGGGCAAGGACCCCAAGCAGAAGCTGCTCATCTTCTCCGACGGGCTCGAGGTCGAGAGCATCGAGGAAACCTACAGGCACTTCCGCGGCAAGGTGCGCATGTCCTTCGGCTGGGGCACCAACCTCACCAACGACTTCGAAGGCTGCGCCCCGACCGAAACCAAGAGCCTCGACGCCATCTCGCTGGTCTGCAAGGTCAGCGAAGCCAATGGCAGGCCGGCGGTGAAGCTGTCGGACAACCCGGCCAAGGCGACGGGGGATGCGAAGGAGATCAAGCGGTATTTGCGCATCTTCGGCGAGAAGGGGCGGGTCGAGCAGCTGGTGAAGGTGTGAGCGGCTATTCCCTGTGACCTGTGCGTATCCCGCATCGTCGAGCAATATTGCGCGGCTGGATAGGTCGAGTTCCTTCGCCCCCCTCTCTGTCCTGCCGGACATCTCCCCCTCAAGGGGGGAGATTAAGCTTTCGTCTCCGCTTTCGCCAATCTTCGATGTTGCTAAGAAAGAACCGGCGCCGAAACTGCTAATCTCCTCCCTTGAGGGGGAGATGTCCGGCAGGACAGAGAGGGGGGCCGTAGAACGCCGTCGCCACAGGTTAGCCTTCGCCCTCGCTTTCCTTGCGCTCCTCCCCACTCCCGCCTTCGCCCACGCCTCCGACCGCGGCCACGTCCTGCTTCTCCCGACCGGCTACTATATCGCCGGCGGCGCTTTTGCCGTGGCCATAAGCTTCCTGGTCCTGGCGCTTCTGCCGCCTGCCGCCCTCGACAATTTCTGGCGCCGGCGCGTCTCCCTGTTCACCCTCGGTGGCAGTCCACGCGCCATCGTCAGCCTGATTTCCTTTGCCTGCTTCGCGCTCCTCATCGCCGCCGGCCTCTTCGGCAGCCGCGACCCGCTCTCCAATCCGCTGCCGCTGGTGATCTGGACGTTGCTTTGGGCTGGCCTCACGCTGCTGCAGGGCGTGTTCGGCGATCTCTGGTCGTGGCTAAATCCATGGTATGGGCCTTGGCGCGTCATAAGCCGGCTTGTTGGCGGACGATGGAGCGGAAACGAGCGGTCGCGTCTGCCTGAATGGCTCGGCTTCTGGCCGGCTTTTGTGCTGTTCGTCGCCTTCGCCTGGTTCGAACTGATCGACCCGGCGCCCGACGACCCGGCGCGGTTGGCACATGCCGCCGGCATCTACTGGCTGATGAGCTTCATAGCGATGCTCATCTTCGGCTACGACTGGAGCCGGCGCGGTGAATTCCTGACCGTCTTTTTCTCCATGGTCGCCCGCTTTGCGCCTTTCGAGCGCCGCGAAGGCCGGCTCGGCCTCTGCTGGCCCGGCGCCAAGCTGCTGGCGGCCGAGCCGCGGCCCCTGAGCGGCACGGCTTTCCTTCTGCTGGCGCTGTCGTCGGTATCCTTCGATGGCCTGTCCAAAACCTTCTTCTGGCTCGGCCTGTCCGGCATCAATCCGCTGGAATATCCCGGCCGCACCGCGCTGATCGGCGTCGGCAGCTTCGGCCTCGTGCTCACTTTCGTTTTGCTTGCGGCGGTGTTCGCGCTCGCTGTCTTTCTCGGCCAGCGCCTCGTCGGCGACGACCGCTCATTCAGTGAGGCCACCGGCCTGCTGGTCTGGTCGATTGTGCCGATCGCGCTTGCCTATCACATCGCGCATTACCTCACCGTGCTGCTGGTCGACGGCCAGTATGCGCTGGTCGCCTTTTCCGATCCGTTCGCGCGCGGCTGGAACCTGTTCGGCACCGCCAATATGATGGTCGAGGCTGGCGTCGTCGCCGGCGCCGAGTCGGCCTGGTGGCTGTGGAACATTCAGGCCGGCGTCATCATCGCCGGCCATGTGCTGGCCGTGCTCGTCGCGCATGGCCTCGCCTGGCGGCTGCACAAACAGGCATCGCGCGCCGCGCTCAGCCAGCTTCCGCTTACCCTGTTGATGATCGCCTACACGATCTTCGGCCTCTGGTTGCTTGCCACGCCGACCGCCGGATGAGACAAGGTCGTGTCATGCCCAAATTAAAAGTGCTCCAGCGTCCTTTGCGCGTCACGACGGACGCGCGGCACTGGAGAGGGAAGCTCGCTTGCCACGTCAGGGCTTTGGTGATTTAGTTTGTACACATGCAATTTTCCATCCTCCGGGTGAGGACGGTTTAGTCGCCTTATCGCTGGTCAAAACTGAAAAAAACAGGGGAACGGACATGGCTGACAAGAACGGATTTTTCGACCTCTCCAAGACGACGTTTTCGCGCCGCACCGCGCTGAAGGGGATCGCCGCCGGCGCCGGCCTTGCGCTGGCGCCCGGTTTCGTCCGCTACAGCCAGGCGCAGAGCTCGGCGCCGATCAAGATCGGCTTCCAGTCGCACCGCACCGGCATAGGCGCCGCCTATGGCCGCTGGTACGAGAAGACCAGCGCCGCCGCCGTCAAGGCGATCAACGACGCCGGCGGCATCAGCGGCCGCAAGGTCGAGCTGGTCATCGAGGATGATGGCACCGATCCCGCCCGCGGCGCCGAGGTGGTGGCCAAGTTCGCCAAGCAGCACAAGACCGACATCGTCTTCGGCACCTTGTTCTCGCATGTCGTGATCGGCTCCGCGCCCGCCGCCGGCGAGAACAAGATTCCCTATTTCGTGGTCAGCGAAGGCCATCACGTCGCCTCGACCAAGCTCAACCGCTACGTCTTCCAGCCCGGCATCACCGACGTGAAGAGCCAGATCCAGTCGATGGCGCCGTGGATTGCCGCCAATGCCGGCAAGAAGGTGACGCAGATATTCCCCGACTTCGCCTTCGGCTACGACCATCGCGACTACCTGCCGCCGGCCTTGAAGGCGCAAGGCGCCGACGTGATCGCGCAGATCGCCATCCCGCCGACGGAGAGTTCCTTCACCAAATACTTCCCGCAGATCCCGGCCGAGACGGATGTGATCTACCACGTCATGGTCGGCCCGGCCGTGCTCACCTTCGTCAAGGAGCTCGGTGAGTTCTACGGTTCGCAAAGGCCGCAGCTCTTCGGCTTCATCGATTCGCTCGAAGCCGTCGACATCAACAGCCCCGGGCTGGAATTCCTCGACGGCAGCCATTTCTGGGAAGGCTCGCCGCGCTACGCCCAGCCTGACGATTCCGCCGCGCAGAAGGCCTACCGCGCCGCCGTCGGCATCGACGACAACGGCGCCGCCGTCGGCGACCCCAAGGACGTCTCCACCGCCGCCCACATGTTCGGCTGCTGGGAAACGCTCTATGTCGTCAAGAAGGCGATGGAGGATGCCGGCTACAAGGGACCGGAAGACCGCGCCAAGCTCGTCGAGGCGACCGAGGCGCTGAAGGAATTCGCCGAGGGCCCGGAGCATCCGCAGGGTCCGAAAACCTTCAACGGCAAGATCCACCAGTGCTTCGGCATCCAGAACATCTCCAAGGTCGAAGGCGGCAAGCTCAAGGTCGTGCACAAGACCAAGATCGAGGACGGATTGTACGAGGCTGAAGGGGATTACACGACGCAGGCGCTGTAGCACGGCTTCGCCTGCAAACGTGGGAGCCCAGTCACCCCCCTCTGGCCTGCCGGCCATCTCCCCCGCAAGGGGGGAGATCAGATGTCGCTTTGGGTTTCGCCAATCGTCAAAGTCGACAAGTGGACGCCGCCGCGCGAACTGCCAATCTCCCCCCTTGCGGGGGAGATGCCCGGTAGGGCAGAGGGGGGTGCCTCGCGCATCCGCTGGTGCTTAGCCCATGCATTTCGGCCCCCATCTCCTCCTCGCCGCCCTCGAAGGCCTCGTCACCTCCGCCGTGCTGGCGCTGACGGCGCTGGGCCTGTCGCTGGTGTTCGGCGTCATGCGTGTCGTCAACGTCGCGCATGGCGAGTTCTTCATGCTCGGCGCGGTGCTTGCCTGGGCGATCTCGACGGCGATTTCCGGTCATCCGGCGGTCGGCTTCGTGGCAGCGCTCGTCGTCGCGCCCTTGCTCGTCGGGCTGGTCGCGCTGGTCGCCGAGCGCCTGGTGCTGCGCCGGCTCAACTACAATCCAGAAGGCACCATCGTCGCCACCATCGGCATGCTCTACATCATCCAGCAACTGGCGCTGACCTTCTATGGTCCCGAGGCGCGGCCGGTCGAGCCGCCCTTCAGCTACCGCATCCTCCTGCCGTGGTTCGGCTATTCCGGCTACAAGCTGTCGGTCGTTGCAGCTTCCGCCATTTTGCTGGTGATCACCTGGCTGGTGCTGACGCGCACCAGGATCGGCCTGATCATGCGCGCCACGCAATATGACCGCGAGACGGCGCAGGCTTTCGGCATTCCGGTCGAGCGTGTCTATGCCGGCGTGTTCGCCGTCGGCGCCATGGTGGCCGCGATCGCCGCGGTGCTGATCGTGCCGATCAGCCAGGCGCATTATCTGATGGGGCAGGACCCGCTGCTCTTGTCCTTCATCGTCGTCATCATCGGCGGCCTCGGCTCGCTGCGCGGCACGGTGGTCGCGGCCGTCCTGATTGGCCTCTCCGACGGCATCATCTCGATGTTCTTCTCGCCGACGCTGGCCAAGATCATCGCCACGCTGGTGGTCGCCATGGTGCTGGTGTTCCGGCCGCAAGGCCTGTTCGGGACCACGCCGCGATGAAGGATGCTTCGCCGGCGAAGATCTACGCACTGCATATCGCCGTGGTAGCGCTTCTGTTCGCGCTGAACTTCGTCCTGCCCGACTACCACCAGGGCCTGTTTGCCCGCATCATGGCCCTCGCCGTCTTTGCCATGGGCTACAATCTGCTCTTCGGCTATGTCGGCCTGCTCAGCCTCGGCCACGCCATGTTCTTCTCCGCCGGCCTCTATGGCGCGGGGCTTACCGTCTACCATCTCGGCTGGGGCGTGCCGGAGGCCTTCGTCGCGGGTGTCGCCTGCGGCGCGCTGCTTGCCCTTGTCATCGGCCTGCTTGCGTTGCGCACCTCGGGCGTCGCCTTCATGATCGTCACCATGATGTTTGCGCAGGTCTTCTATCTGCTCATCCTTTATTTCGCCGCCTGGACCGGCGGCGACCAGGGCTTGGTCATCCAGCAGGCGTCGCGCACCCTCAATCTCGGTGATGCCTCGCTCGACTTGACCGATCCGACCGTGCGCTACATGAGCGCGCTGGCGCTGTTCGCGGTCGTGCTGCTCATCACCCTCGCTGTCGTCCGCTCGCGCTTCGGTCGCGTGCTGGTCGCGATCCGCGAGAATGAGGAGCGGACAAAGATGCTCGGCTACGACACGGTCGCCAACAAGCTCGCCGCCGTCGTTGCCTCCGGCGCCATCTGCGCGGCGTCGGGCGCCGCCTATGCGCTGCTGTTCGGCTATGTCGGATCGAGCTTCGCCGGCGTGCAGTATTCGATCCTGCCGCTGCTTTGGGTGCTGCTCGGCGGCGCCGCGACGACACTCGGACCGCTGGTCGGCACGCTGTTCATGTACTACGTCACCGACATCACCAGCGGCTTCACCTCGGCCTATCTCCTGATCGTCGGCGTCGCGCTCATCCTTTTGGTGCTGTTCTTCCCGAAAGGCATCCTGGGCAGCATCCGTGAGCGCTGGCTGGGGTGGCTGCCATGATGCCGCTGCTCACCACCAAGGGCCTGTCGCGAAATTTCGGTGGCCTGCGTGCTGTCGACGGGGTCGACTTTGCGCTGATCCCGGGCGAGATCCGCGCCATCATCGGCCCCAACGGCGCCGGCAAGACCACCTTCGTCAGCCTGCTCTCGGGCCGCATCCGGCCATCCTCCGGCATGGTGGTCTTCGACGGCGCCGATATCACCACCATGCCGGCTTACCAAAGGGTTCGGCTCGGCGTCGCCTACACCTTCCAGATCACCAGCGTCTTCGCCAACCTCACAGCCTTCGACAATGTCGCGCTGCCGGTGCAGCGCACGCTGACCGACGGCCGCTCGAAGGGACAGGTCAGGAGTGGCGTCATGGCGGCGCTGGAGCGCACCGGCCTTGCCGACCGCGCCGGCACGCTGGCCGGGCAATTGTCCTACGGCCACCAGCGCCTGCTGGAAGTGGCGATGGGCCTGGCGCTGAAGCCGCGCCTCCTGATCCTCGACGAGCCGACGCAGGGCCTGGCCGACAGCGAGATCGACAATTTCATCACCCTGGTGCGCGAGATCGCCAGGGATGCAACGGTGCTTTTGATCGAGCACAACATGCCGGTCGTCATGCAACTCGCCGACCGCATCACCGTCTTCAATTCGGGAAAGATCCTCGCCGAGGGCACGCCGGAACAGATCCGCGCCAACGCCGAGGTCCAGGATGCTTATCTCGGAGCGACCCATGGCTGAGGCGCTCACCATTTCCGGCCTCGACTGCTTCTACGGCGAGGTCCAGGTGCTCTACGGCCTCGACCTCGTCCTCAACAAGGGCGAGGTGCTGTGCCTGTTCGGCCGCAACGGCGCCGGCAAGACGACGACGCTGAAGGCGATCATGGGGCTGGTGCCGGCGGCGGCCGGCTCGATCAAATTGGACGGCAAGGAACTGACCGGGCTCGCCGCGCATGACGTGCCGAAGGCCGGCGTCGCTTATGTGCCGCAGGGCAGGCGCTTGTTCGCCGAGATGAGTGTGGCGGAAAACATCGAGATCGGCCTGATGGCGCGCGGCAAGGGCAAGCAGACACGCGACAACGTCCTCGATCTCTTCCCGCTGCTCAGGGAGCGGCTGAAGCAGCGCTCGGGCACCCTTTCCGGCGGCGAGCAGCAGATGCTGGCCATGGCCCGCGCGCTCTGTCTCGAGCCGCAGGTGCTTCTGCTCGACGAGCCGACCGAAGGGCTGATGCCCTCGATGATCGCCAAGATCCGCGAGACGGTGGCCAAGCTGCGCGGGCTCGGCGTCTCCACCATCCTGGTCGAGCAGCGCGTCGACGCCGTGCTCTCGGTCGCCGATCGCGTTTCCTTCATCGAGAACGGCCGCAACCGCGAGACCGTCGATGTCGAGGCACTGCGCGCCGATCCGTCGGCTGTCAGGCGATATGTGGGCGTGGGATAAGGCTTACCCTCCCCCTTGTGGGGAGGGTCGCCGCGAAGCGGCGGGGCGGGGGTCTTCCTCGTAAAACTCATATGCGATCGCCCTGCCCACAGGGGGGTAAAGCGCCTCACCTGAAGAACAAAAATCCCGCGATCAGAAACGTCGGGATCAGCACCAGGCCCGACCACGCCATATAGCCGAAGAAGCCGGGCATCTTCACGCCGCGATGCCTGGCGATGGCATAGACCATGAAGTTGGGCGCGTTGCCGATATAGGTGTTGGCGCCCATGAACACGGCGCCGGCTGATATTGCCGCAAGCGTCGAGGCCGCCTCCGTCATCAGGTGCCTTGCATCGCCGCCGGCTAGCTCGAAGAACACCAGATAGGTCGGCGCGTTGTCGAGAAAGGACGACAGTGCCCCGGTCAGCCAGAAATAGGCGAGGTCGTTGGGCTGGCCATCGCCGGACGTGACCAGTGCCACCAGCGGCGCCAGCGCGCCGTCGTGACCGGCTCGCAGGATGGCGATGACCGGTACGATGCAGATGAAGATGCCGGCAAACAATTTCGCCACCTCGGCGATCGGCCCCCAGGTGAAGCCGTTCGCCTCGCGATGGCTCTTGTAGGAGACGCGAAGCGAGAGAAAGGCCAGCGCCAGGATGATCGCGTCGCGCACCAGGTTCTGCAGTTCCAGGCCGACGCCGAGGATGGAAAAGCTTACCCCCGGTTTCCAGCTCGCCGAAAGCAGGATCGCGCCGATGACGCCGGCAAGCAGCGGCAAATTGGCCAGCCCGCGCAGGCGCACCTTCGTGTCCGGGGTCGGGTCCTTGATCTTCGGCATGCCGGCTTCGCGGCGGTGCAGGATGATGTCGATCGCAAGGAAAACCGCCAGCACCAGGCCGCCGACGAAGAGCGTGTCGGGCAGGATGTGCACCGTCGTCCAGAAGAAATCGACGCCGCGCAGGAAGCCGACGAACAAAGGCGGGTCGCCGAGCGGTGTCAGCGAGCCGCCGATGTTTGAGACCAGGAAGATGAAGAAGATCACCACATGCGCGTTGAACGGCCGGTTGTCGTTGGCGCGCAGGATCGGCCGGATCAGGATCATCGAGGCGCCGGTCGTGCCGATGACCGAGGCGAGCAGCGCCCCGATAAGCAGCAGGCCGGCATTGACCAGCGGCGTGCCGTGGATGTTGCCGGCAAGCAGGATACCGCCCGAGATCGTGTAGAGCGCGAACAACAGGATGATGAAGGACATATATTCGGTGAGCAGCGTGTGCAGCACCGCCTCGCCTGCCACCGGAATGCCGAACGCGACCGCGAGTGGTACCACGGCAAGCGCTGCCCAGGCAGCGGCGATCTTGCCGTAGTGATGTTCCCAGACATGATGGAAAAGCAACGGCCCGGTTGCGATCGACAGCAGCAAGCCGGCAAAGGGCAGCGCCCACCAGAGTGACATCGCGGCGCCGGGCAGTCCGTGTTCCTCGGCCGCGAAGGCCTGTGCCGGAAGCAGCATTGCAGCGGCGAGCGTGGCAAATAGGAAAAGGCCGCTGCGCGGCCCCCCTTCTCCCCTTGTGGGAGAAGGTGGATCGGCGCGCAGCGCCGAGACGGATGAGGGGTGTTCCAGCGGAGTGAGACGCTGGCTTTCCCTGGAACACCCCTCATCCGTCGCCTTCGGCGACACCTTCTCCCACAAGGGGAGAAGGGGGAGCCCGCATCCCGGCGCCGCAAACTCGCGGGTGAGGCGCCCCCGCCAGGAAGATACGAAAGGAACTTTCGCCTGCCCCACCGGCGGATCAATCCGACGAATGGTCTTCGAGCGTCACGCCGGCCTCGCGCATGCGCGCGATCATCGTGTCGAGCGACCCGTTGAGGTCGATGCCGCGGCACGCATCGAGCCGCACCGTCGTCTTGAAGCCTTGCTTGACCGCATCGAGCGCCGAAAAGCCGACACAGAAATCGGTGGCGAGGCCGACCAGGGTCACCGCATCGATGCCGCGCTCCCTCAGATGGCCGCCGAGGCCGGTCGGCGTCGTATGGTCGTTCTCGAAGAAGGCCGAATAGCTGTCGATCGCGGTACGAAAACCCTTGCGGATCACCATTTCCGCCTTGGTCCAGGCGAGGCCGGAATGGAAATCGGAACCGAGGCTGCCCTGAATGCAGTGGTCGGGCCAAAGTGTCTGCGGCCCGTAAGGCATCTCGATGGTCTCGAAGGCCTGCTTGCCGGGATGGCTGGAAGCGAAGCTCGAATGTCCTGCGGGGTGCCAGTCCTGCGTCAGGATCACATGCTCGCTGCGCCGGATCAGGTCGTTGACCAAAGGCACGATCTCGTCGCCGCCGGCCACCGCCAGCGCGCCGCCGGGGCAAAAATCGTTCTGCAGGTCGATGACGATAAGCGCTTCTTCGGCCATGCAGCTTCCTTCTCGTTTCGGCCCCCCGGTTCGGCTTCGGGGCCGCAGTCAAAGTCGCTGACGCGACCGGAGGCAGAACCTTGACCAGATGGCCGGCGGCGTCAACCTCCGGCGCCATAACAATCGCGTTCAGGTCTTTGCGGCGCCAACTCCGGCTTTGACAATTCCGACCGGCCTGATATCATTTGCATACGAATGAATTTGACCGGCCGACAGGCCGGCAAGAACACCCGGAGCCGGCACTTCGGGAGGCCCGGGGAAGGCCTGATTGTCTGGAAGGCCCAATTGTCTGGAAGGCAAAGCGTGATCCGTTACGCGAAACCCACCACGGTCGACGAGGCGCTCGCTTTGCTTGGCGAGGATCGCTGGCGCATTCTCGCCGGCGGCACGGATTTCTATCCAGCGCAGGGCGCGAGACCTTTCCGCGAAAACATCCTCGACATCAACGGTCTCGCCGCGCTGCGCGGTATTGCCGAGACCGGCGAGCATTGGCGGATCGGCGCCCGCGCCACCTGGACCGATATCGTGCGCCACCCACTGCCGGCGGCGTTCGACGCCCTGAAGGCGGCCGCGCGCGAAGTCGGCTCGGTCCAGATCCAGAATGTCGCATCAATTGCCGGCAATCTCTGCAATGCCTCGCCCGCCGCCGACGGCGTGCCGGGACTGCTGGCGCTCGACGCCGATGTCGAACTGCGCTCGGTGAACGCCACCCGCCATCTGCCGCTCGGCGCGTTCGTCCTCGGTAATCGCCGCACCGCGCTGCAGCCAGGTGAGATGGTCACCGCCATTCGCGTGCCGAAGTCTTCCGCGGTCGGCGCCTCGGCTTTCGTCAAGCTCGGCGCCCGGCGCTATCTTGTCATCTCGATCGCCATGGCCGCGGCGCGGCTCGTGATCGAGGATGGCATGATCGCCGATGCGGCGATCGCCGTCGGGTCCTGCTCGGCGGTCGCCCGCCGTCTCGCCGGCGTCGAGGCGGCGTTGCGCGGCCAACCCATCACGGCTGCACTTGCCGATGCCGTGCTGTCGGCGCCGATCGATGAATTGTCGCCGATCGCCGATGTGCGCGGCAGCGCCGAGTATCGGCAGGATGCGGCGCGCGAGATCGTCGCCCGCGCGGTGCGCGCCGCCGCTGGCCCCGGCGAAGCCAAGGTGGCGGCATGAGCATGGTCCAATCAGGCATGGCCCAGTCCGGAATGGAACGCGCCGACATAGCCTTCGAGGTCAACGGCGCAAGCGTCAGGGTCTCGGTGCCGCCGGTGCGGCGGTTGTCGCAGGTTTTGCGCGACGAGTTGCGGCTGACCGGCACCAAGGTCGGCTGCGATGCGGGCGATTGCGGCGCCTGCACGGTGCTCATCGACGGCGATCCGGTCTGCGCTTGCCTGATGCCGGCAGCCTCGGTGGCGGGCGCTTCCGTCACCACCGTCGAAGGCCTCGGCAACGGCCGGCTCTCCGCCTTGCAGGCATCGTTCCTCGAGCATGGCGCGGCGCAATGCGGCATCTGCACGCCGGGCCTGCTGGTGGCGGCCACCGCGCTTTTGGAGGACAACCCCACGCCGAGCGAAGCCGAGACGCAGGATGCGCTGGGCGGCGTGCTCTGCCGCTGCACCGGCTACAGGAAGATCGTCGCGGCGGTGATGCAGGCCTCACAGCACATGAATGGCGTCGACCATCGCCTGCCGAAGGCCGGCCATGCCGTTGGCGCCTCGCCAATCCGCCTCGACGGCGTGCCGAAAGTCACGGGCGACGAGAAGTTCGGCGGTGACTCCTTCCCGGCCGATGCGCTTTCGGTACTGGTGGTCCGCTCGCCGCACCACCATGCCCGTTTCAGCTTCGGCGATCTCGGCGCCTGGATGAAAGCGCACCCCGGCATCGCCGGTGTCTTCACCGCTTCCGATATTCCCGGCAAGAATTGTTTTGGCGTTATCGGCCCCTTTGCCGACCAGCCGGCCTTGGCCGAGGATTTCGCTCGCTTGCGTGGCGAGGCGGTGGCGCTGGTGGCGGGCGAACGCGAAGCCATCCTCGATCTCGACCTGATGGATTTTCCGGTCACCTGGACCGAGCTGCCGCATATGCTGCAGCCCGCCGAGGCGAAAGCCGACGGCGCAGCGCTGATCCATCAGCATCGCCCGGCCAACCTGCTCACCTCCGGCTATGTCGAGCGCGGCGATCCCGACGACGCGCTGGCTGGCGCCGCTGTCACCGCATCCGGCGCCATTGAGACGTCCTTCGTCGAGCACGCCTATATCGAGCCGGAAGCCGGCTATGCTTACATGGACGGCGATACTCTGGTCGTCGTCGCCTGCACCCAGGCTCCCTACATGGACCGCGACGACACCGCTAAGGTGCTCGGCCTGCCGGTCGAAAAGGTGCGCATCGTGCCGACCGCCACCGGCGGCGGGTTCGGCTCGAAACTCGATGTCTCGCTGCAGCCTCTCATCGGCCTCGTGGCGATGAAGACGGGCCGACCGGCAGCACTTGCCTACACGCGCAATGAATCGATGATGTCGACCACCAAGCGTCACCCGGCCGAGATGAAGGCGACCATCGGCGCCGATGCCGAGGGCCGTGTCACAGGCATGGTCTTCGAGGGCGATTTCAACACCGGCGCCTATGCCAGCTGGGGGCCGACGGTCGCGAACCGCGTGCCGGTGCATGCCTCAGGCCCCTATCTGACACCGAACTACCGGGCGACCGGCTACGCCATCCACACCAACGGCCCGATCGCCGGCGCCTTCCGCGGCTTCGGCGTGCCGCAGGCCACCATCATGCAGGAAACGCTCTATGACGAGCTCGCCGGCAGGCTCGGCATGGATCGGCTCGACTTCCGCCTTAAGAACTGCCTTCGGAACGGGTCCGAAACGGTCACCGGCCAGTGCCTGGAGTCCGGCGTCGGCATCGCCGAATGCCTGGAGCAGCTTCAGCCGCACTGGTCGCGTGCGCTGGCCGAGGCTGAAGCCTTCAACGCCACCAGCGTGGCAAGCAAGCGCGGGGTCGGCATCGCCTCCTGCTGGTATGGCTGCGGCAACACCTCGCTGCCCAATCCTTCGACCATCAAGGTCGGCATCTCGGCCTCGGGGGACGTCGTCCTGCACCAGGGCGCGGTCGATATCGGCCAGGGCTCCAACACCGTCATCACGCAGATCTGCGCCGACGCGCTCGGCCTGCCGCTGGAAAGATTCCGGCTGAAAAGCGCCGACACTGCCATCACGCCCGACGCCGGCAAGACATCCGCCTCGCGGCAGACCTTTGTCACCGGCAAGGCCGCCGAGAAGGCCGGCCGCGCGCTGCGTGAAGAAATCCTGCGCTTCGCCAATGTCTCCGGTCAGGCGACGATTGCGCTCGAAGGATCAAGCCTCGCAATTCGTGAAGGCGATGCGGCTCGGCGCATTGATCTCGCGGCGCTGAAGGCCGATGCCGACGGCCTGGTCTTCGTCGCCGAAGAAACCTACGACCCGCCGACGTTGCCGCTCGACGCCAAGGGCCAGGGCAAGCCTTACGCCGTCTATGGCTATGGCGCCCAGATCGCCGAGCTCGAGGTCGATCTCAAGCTCGGCACCGTCAAGCTGATCAAGATCACCGCCGCGCATGACGTCGGCAAGGCGATCAACCCGCTGCTGGTCGAGGGCCAGATCGAGGGCGGCATCGCGCAAGGCATCGGCATGGCGCTGATGGAGGAATACATCCCCGGCCGCACCGAGAACCTGCACGACTATCTGATCCCGACCATCGGCGACGTGCCGCCGGTCGAGCATATCTTGGTCGAGGTCCCGGATCCGGAAGGGCCGTTCGGCGCCAAGGGCCTGGGCGAGCACGTGCTGATCCCGACCGCGCCGGCGATCCTCAATGCCATCCGCCATGCCACCGGCGTCCTGGTCGCCAAGGTGCCGGCGACGCCGGGCCGCATCCTGGCGGCGATCCGTGAAAAGGAGGCGCGTCGATGAGCGAGCTTGCCGAACGTTTCGAAACCCATGATCCCGGCGAGAAGCAGGTCGCGGAAAAGATCCGCTGCGATGCCTGCCCGGTCATGTGCTACATCGCCGACGGCCGCACCGGCGCCTGCGACCGCTACGGCAATGTCGGCGGCCGCATCGTGCGCATGGACCCGCTGACCATCCTCGACCACGCGGCCGAGACCGATGGCGCCGTCGTGCCGTTCATTGCCGAAGGCGAAGCCTGGAATGGCGAGTTGGTCAACACCGGGCGCCGCTTCGTCACCGCTATCGGCGCCGGCACTACCTATCCCGACTACAAGCCGGCGCCCTTCATCGTCAGCCAGGAGGTCGAGGGCGTCGATCTCGTCACCGTCGTCACCGAGGGCATCTTCTCCTATTGCGGCGTCAAGGTGAAGATCGACACCGACCGCCATATCGGCGACGAGACGGCGATCGTGCGCTCGCAAGGCGAGGCGATCGGCCACGTCACGACGGGCGAATACGGCTCGCAGATGCTGTCGCTCGGCGGCGTCCATCACCTGACCGGCGGCTCGAAGGCCGAGGGACGCGCCACCTGCGACGCGCTGCTCAATCTATGCAACCGGAAGCCGGTCGAGCTCGCCATTGACGGCGGCGCGACGGTCACCGTCGAGGCCGGCAAGGCGCCGGTCATCGACGGCAAGGTCGAGCATCGCATGCGCGTCGGCTGCGGCTCAGCCACCATCGGCATGTTCGCCACGCAGTGGCGCGGCCTTGTCGACGAGGTGGTGGTGGTCGACGACCACATCACCGGTGTCGTCTCCGAGCATCAGGCCGGCAAGGTGCTGGGCTGGCAGGATACCGGCATCAAGATCATCGGCCGCCGCTCGACGCCCGGCCGCTATTTCAAGGTGTCGGAACCCGGCCTCGGCTGGGGCGGCACCACGATCTCCGATCCTCTGTCGATCCTCGGCGACTGGAACGCCAAGAAGGGCGCGCGTCCCGGCTTGTCGCTGCTCATGGTTTCGACAACCGGCGAGCAGTTCGCCTATTACGAGTTGGACGACCAGTTGAAGCCGATCGAAAAACCGTTTCCGGAGCGGCTGCAGAAATCGGTCGGCCTGATCGAGGACAATTGCGAGCCGGCATTGTGCACCGTGCTGTTCGTCGGCGGCGCCGGCGGCTCGCTGCGCGCCGGCGTCACCGAAAACCCGGTCAACCTGACGCGCTCGGTGCAGGGCCTGAGAACCTATGTGACGGTCGGCGGCGCGCCGGTCTATGTCTGGCCGGGCGGCGGCATCACGCTGATGGTCGACGTCACCCGCGTGCCGGAAGGCGCCTTCGGCTATGTGCCGACGCCGGCGCTGGTGGCGCCGATAGAATTCACCATGCGCCGCGACGACTATGTCCGGCTCGGCGGCTATGAGAACGAGATCCGAAGCGTCGAGGATATCCTCGCCAAAGGCGGCGAGTATCTCAACCCGCGCCGCGGCACGGGAGCGCCGGTCAACAACCCCTGGCCGCCATTGGCGCAGTTGCGTCGCGCAGCGGCGAATGGTGCCGGGTGATGAACGGCCCGCAGGCGCATTGGCTGGCCGACGGCAGGCGGCTCCATCTCAATCATGGGCCGATTGACCTCATTGCAGAGACGTTTGGTTCTGAAGACGAACGTCGCGGAGCATACGAGCAGGCGGTTGCGCGCTTTCAGACGATCCTGATTGAGCTGGTCGAAGAGCTTCCCGAATTGCGCCTGCCGGCCTTCTTCCTGGCGGCGCGCGACTTCGCAGGCCCGACCGCGCGCCGCATGGAGGCAGCCGTCATGCCGTTGGCGGAATGCTTTATCACGCCGATGGCCGCCGTTGCCGGTTCGGTAGCCGACGAAATTCTTGGCGCAATGCTCGCCGGCCGCCGGCTCGACCGCGCCTACGTCAACAATGGCGGCGATTGCGCTCTCCATCTTGGCATCGGCCAGTCGATGACAGTGGCGATCGCCGGCACCGGGAATGGCATGGCCGACCGCGTCGCCATCCGCGCCGAGGACGGCGTGCGCGGCGTTGCCACCAGCGGTTGGCGCGGCCGATCGTTTTCGCTGGGCATCGCCGATGCCGTTACCGTTCTTGCGCGCACCGGCGCCGAGGCCGACGCGGCGGCAACGCTGATTGCCAATGCCGTCGACCTGCCCGGCCATCCCGCCATCACGCGCGTTTCGGCGCGCGACCTGTCGCCTGACAGCGATCTGGGTGAGCAACTGGTGACGCAAAACGTCGGCGCGCTTGCACCCGGCGAGGTTGCGCGGGCGCTGGACAACGGCCTTGCCGTCGCCGAAGATTTTCGCCGGCGCGGCCTGATTGCCGCCTCGGCGCTGTTTCTTGCGGGCGAAGCCCGCATCAGTGGTTCGGTGACGCTCGCCGCGCCCAACAAGCATGCCCAGGAGGAATTTGCCCATGCCTGACTTTCCGATCCGCAAGGTCGCGGTGCTGACCGAGGAGATCTTCCACGATGGAGGTCCCGTGGCCAGGCAGCCGCGCCTGCGCGCCGCCGCTCTCGCCGTGGTCAAGAATCCCTTTGCCGGCCGCTATGTCGAGGATTTGCAGGGCGCGATGGAGGATCTGAAGCCGCTCGGGCTTCTGCTCTCGGACAGGCTGATCGCAGTGCTCGGCGGCGACGTGAAGAAGATCGACGGCTACGGCAAGGGCGCCATCGTCGGCTCCGCCGGCGAGCTGGAACATGGCGCGCTGTGGCATGTGCCGGGCGGCTACGCCATGCGCGAACGCCTCGGCGACGCCAAGGCGATCGTTCCGTCGGCCAAGAAGGTCGGCGCCTTCGGGTCAAAGCTCGACGTGCCGCTCGGCCACATCAACGCCGCCTATGTGCGCAGCCATTTCGACGCCATGGAAGTCGGCATCAGCGACGGCCCGCGTCCCGACGAAATCCTGTTCTGCCTCGCTATGACCTGCGGCCCGCGCGTCCACAACCGCATGGGCGGCCTGGCGGCCGAGGACATCAAGGCATGGGACGGTTTGCGATGAGCGGCGAGGACAATCTGCTCAAGCTCGTCGAGGCCGAAGAGCCTGACGATCATGATTACCGCTTGCAGAACCAGGTTGGCTTCATCCTGCGCAAGGCGCATCAGCGCCATGTCTCGATCTTCGCCTCGCACATCGGCGACCTGACGCCGCCGCAATTCGCCGCCTTGGCCAAGCTCTACGACATCGGCGAAACCTCGCAGAACCAGTTGGGAACGTTGATCGCCATGGATGCCGCCACGGTGAAGGGCGTCATCGACCGCTTGAAGGCGCGCGGGCTGGTCGAGGTTTCCAAGCACGAGGTCGACAAAAGGCGGCTGCTGGTCAACCTGACGCCGCAAGGCCGTGCGGCCATCGAGCGGCTGATCCCGCTTGCCCGCGCCATCACCGAAGAAACCCTGGCGCCGCTGACGGCAAAGGAATCCGCGACTTTCCTGCGGCTGCTGGCGAAGCTTGCCTAGAGCAATTTCAGGAAAAGTGTGAGCGGTTTTCCGTCCGGAATTGCGTAAAAACAAAGAGATAGAGCGGTTCGCCGTTTCCGTGAAACGCTCTAGAGCGATTGCTGCCGGCAAACGCCGCGCGGGCTTGTGTCTGTCGGTCAGGTAGCGGGCGAGGGGTACAATGCGTCCGTCGTCGAGCCGGAAGCGGCAAGCTTGCCGTCGCTGATGCTTACGGTACGTTGCCAGATCACGGCGACGACGAGCATCGCAATATAGCCATCAACAGCATAGTGCCAGCCGGTATACACGGAGCCAAAGAGGATGACGATCGCAAATGCCCAGCCCGCAATCCCGACCCAGCGGTTGAGACGCCCAAGATAAAAGGCGTTTAGCGTGGCGATCGCCACATGCATGCTGGGCATGGCGGAAATCCCGGAACCAAGCGCCGGCTTGTCGGCCTTGTACACGCTAAGAAGGTAGTTGGAATAAGACAGCACATGCTCGTTGTAGGAGTGCTGCTTCAATACTTCCAGAAGTTCCGAGTAGCGCTCGCCTCCCAGGAACTCATCATAGAAGATTGGGCCGACCGAGGAAAACAGCGTCGCCAAGACGGTTCCCACCAACACAACGACCAGGGCCATCGCGGTGAGATATCGCAGATGCACCGGCTGATTGGCGAATAGCGCTGCAAAACACGCTAAGCCGAACCACTCTAAAAACCAGAGCTTGGCATAGGTCACCGCCACGACCATCGCCAAAATATCGGAATCGAATGCGTGGGCGATTCGCCATGGCGCTTGACCGTGCAGCAATTCGCCGATGTCGGCAAAGGCTTTGTCGCAGTAAAAGGGAACGATGTCAGGTATGTTCACCTTGTAGACGGTGAATGCGGCAAGCAACAGGATGAACACGGTCACGACTATCGCCGCGCGCAGCCCGTTGGTGCGGATTGAAGTTGCGATGAATGTGAGCGGAGCCTTGGGTGAGATGATCATGGCCGCCGGGATCATCATGACCAGAAAGGCGGGTAGCCCGAAGACGAAGAGCCGCTGCAGATGCATTTCCATCATCGCAGCGTATGCCGATGGCCAGATCAGTGCCGCTCCGGAAATATAGACCAGGCAGAGCGCAAGCAGTTTTTGCGGGACATTGCCGATTCTCAGGAGGCTCGCCTGCCGACCGTGGTCGCGCCACGCCTGGTCAGGCAAATTTGCATCATCGAGTGCATTGCAGGATAAGTCCATGAGCGCCCCCAAAACGCCGCCGCGACTTCTATCTATAGTTGTCGGCTTAATATACCGTTATCGGATTAACTCGCGTTTGAGGTGTCGAGAAAACAATTTAGCAATACGAAATACAAGGAACTATACTTAAAAGACGGCCGGTGGGGGAATAATAGTGCCGAACATCTCCCTGGCCTGTTCGGGCGTATAGTAGCCGAGCCTGACATCCTCCGCGACCAGCTTGGGATCGCGATCGCGGGGATCGCCATAGCCGCCACCGCCGGGCGTGCCGACCCGCACGCGGTCGCCGGCCTTGAGCGCGATGTCTTGTTCCTTAGACAGATGCGGTGGCACATGCGCCTCGCCGCCCCGGAACACGGTTACGGTGTTGGGAGCACCGTCCTTGCCGCCGAGCGCGCCCTGCGGCCCGAAGCGGCCGTGATCCATGACGAAGGACGCACGGGCTTCACCGCGCAGGATCTCGACTTCATAGGCAAGGCCGAAGCCGCCGCGGTGCTTGCCGGCGCCGCCGGAGCCTTCGCGCAGCGCATAGTGCCGGTAGAGCACCGGAAAGGCTTGTTCCATGATCTCGACCGGCGGCGATTTCGAAATGCCGATGGTCGAGCAGCCATTGCTCAAGCCGTCATGGCCGGCATTGCCGCCATAGCCGCCGCCGGAAATCTGGTACATGACATAGTCGCGGCCGCGCGCCGGATCGTTGCCGCCGAGCGCGAAATTGCCGCTGGAGCCGGCCGGCGCCGCCGTCACCTTCTCGGGCAGCGCCTGCACCATGGCGGCGAACACCGCTTCGGCAATGCGCTGAGAAACCTCCGCCGCGCAGCCCGACACCGGGCGCGGATATTTCGCGTCGAGGAATGTGCCTTCCGGGCGCTTGACATTCAGCGGCTCGAAGGCGCCGGCGCTGATCGGCACTTCCGGAAAAATATGGCGCATGGCGAGATAGACCGACGACAAGGTCGTCGCCAGCACGCTGTTCATCGGCCCGGCGCATGGCTTCGACGAGCCGGCGAAATCGAAGGTCAGCGTATCGCCCTTCTTCTCGACCGCCAGATTGATGGTCAGCGGCTCGTTCACCACCCCGTCGGAATCGACGAAGGCCTGCGAGCGGTAGACGCCATCCGGTATCGCCGCGATCGAGGCGCGCATCTGCTCGGCGGCGCGACGGCGCAGCTCAGCGATTGCCTCGACGACGGTTTCGTCTCCGTAACGATCGAGGATTTCATTGAGCCGGTCTTGGCCGATCAGCAGTGCCGCCGCCTGCGCGCGGATATCGCCGATACGCTGGTCGGCGACGCGGATGTTGGAGCAGATGATGGCGTAGATCTCCGGATCAAGCACGCCCTTCTTGAACAGTTTGACCGGCGGCAGCCGCAAACCTTCCTGCTCGACGGCAGTGGCCGAAGCGGAAAAGCCGCCCGGCACCGAGCCGCCGATGTCCGGCCAGTGGCCGGTGTTGGACAGCCAGCAGAAGATCTTTCCATCCCGGTAGACCGGCATGGCGAAGCGCACATCCATCAGATGTGTGCCGCCGAGATAGGGGTCGTTGACGATGTAGATGTCGCCTTGTTCAGGCGCGAGGCAGCGGCCGTCGGCGATCATCTCGATCACGGTTTTGGTCGAATATTGCATGACACCGACGAACACCGGCAGGCCCTGGCTGCCTTGCGCGATCAGCGAGCCGTCGACCGCCGAATAGATGCCGTCGGAGCGGTCATTGGCCTCGGCGATGACCGGCGAGAAGGCGGCGCGGGAAAACGTCAAATCCATCTCGTCGCAGACCTGCTGCAGGGCCGCCTGGAGGACGGAGAGCGTGATGGCGTCGAGAGTGATCATCCGCGCGCCTTAAGTTGGACGAAGCGGGCGTTAATTTTGTACGCCGAGAGCTGACATACGGATTCTGACGAAGAGGGACCCCCACCCCTAACCCCTCCCCACAAGGGGGAGAGGGATTCTCGTCGGCGCTGAAAGCGGAAAATCGCTGCGTGTCCATGCCAGGAACTGCTGGCTCGACCAAATCCCCCTCCTCCTTGTGGGGAGGGGCTAGGGGTGGGGGTCCTCTTCGAGGAAAGCCTTATCATAACTGCCCCACCTCTATGATGATGTTGCCGTCCGCGTCCGAGCGCGCGTGGTCGCCGGGTTCGAGCACCGTTGTTGCGTCCATCTGCTCGAGGATCGCCGGACCCTCGATGACGGCGTCGAGCGGCAGCTTTTCGCGGGCGTAGACCGGCGTGTCGTGCCAGCGACCGCTATACCAGACCGGCCGGATTTCGCGCCTGGCCTCCTCGAGTGTTGCCGCGCGGCCTGCCGGGTCGATCAGCCGCGACAGGTCGATTTGCGGCCGCACGCCGGTGACCGAGGTGTTGAGGTTGACGAGGTTGGCGCGGATCTCCGGCAGTTCGACCTTGAAGCGCGCGAAATACGCTTTCTCGAACAGTTGCTGCAGCGTTTCTCGTGAAACCGATGAGGAGGGCAGCGGCACGTTGATGATGTGCGTCTGGCCGACGAACTGCATGTCGGCCGAATGGGTGACGCGGATCGCGTCCGGCTTCACCGCTTCCTTGGCGATCAGCGCCTCGCCTTCGTTACGGTGCCGTATCAACACCTCGCGAAGCGTAGCCTCGTCGAGCCCACCGACCGGCATGTTGATTGTGTTGACGAAGTCGTGGCGCAAATCCGCGACCACGCAGCCGAGAGCGTTGGTGATGCCGGGCCGCGCCGGCACCAGCACCCTGGGCAGGCCGAGCTCGCGCGCCAGCGCTGTCGCATGCAGCGGTCCGGCGCCGCCGAAGGCGAACAGTGCGAAATCGCGCGGGTCGTGGCCGCGCGACACCGAGACCATGCGAATGGCGCCCGCCATCTTCATGTTGCCCAGCCTGAGCACCGCGCCCGCCGCTTCGACACCGGAAAGGCCGGTCCTCGTGCCGATCTTGTCCTCGAAGATCGAGGTCACGCGCTCGACGGTGACCGGGTTGTCGACCGCCAGCAGCTTCTTCGGCGCCAGCCGCCCCAGCACCAGGTTGGCGTCGGTAATGGTCGGCTCGCTGCCGCCACGTCCGTAGCAGATCGGGCCGGGATTGGCGCCGGCGCTCTCCGGGCCGATCTGGATCAGCCCGGCGGCGTCGACCCGGGCGATCGAGCCGCCGCCGGCGCCCACCGTATGCACCGCCACCATCGGCACGTGGATCGGCATCGCATATTCGATCTCGATCTCGTTGGAGACAGCCGGCTCGGCATTGCGGATCAGCGCCACGTCGGTCGAGGTGCCGCCCATGTCATAGGTGACGAGATTGCCGAAGCCGGCGCGCTTTCCGGTATAGGCGGCGGCGATCACGCCGGAGGCCGGGCCGGACATCACCGTCTTTGCCGATTCCAGCGTGACGAAACGCGCCGAGATCATGCCGCCATTGCCGTTCATGATCAGGAAGTCGCGGGCATAGCCCTTGGCGCCGAGTTCCGTGCGCAGCCGCTCGACATAGCGTTCCAGGATCGGCTGCACCGAGGCGTTGACCGCGGCCGTCACGCCGCGCTCGAACTCGCGCGCTTCCGAAAGCAGCGCGTGGCCGGTGGTGATGTGGCCGTTCGGCCAAAGCTCCGCCGCGATTTCCGCCGCGCGCCGCTCATGCGCCGGGTTGGCGTAAGAGTGCAGGAAATGGATGACCAGCGACTCGCAGCCGGCGTCGAGAAGCCGGCTCACCGCGTCGCGCATCTCGGCTTCGTCGAGCGGCACCCGCACGGCGCCGGATGCCTCGACCCGCTCCGAGACTTCGAGCCGCAGATCGCGCGGAATGACCGGCATGAAGGTGCCCGTCATGCCATAGGCCTGCGGCCTTGTGCGCCGTCCAAGCTCGATCACGTCGCGGAAGCCGCGCGTGGTGATCATGCCGGTTCGGGCCAGCCGGCGCTCCAGCACGGCGTTGGTGGTGGTCGTCGTGCCATGCACGATGAGGTCGATGCCGTCGATCGGAAAGCCGGTGGCGCCAAGCGCGGCGACCACGCCAAAGGCCTGGTTTTCGACCGTGGTCGGCGTCTTGGCGATATGCACCTTGCCGCCCGCCTTGCCGTCGATCAGGAGCAGATCGGTAAAGGTTCCGCCGACATCGATACCGGCAACGACGCTTCCCGCCAACGCCGAAAATTTCTCATTCATTGCCGAAACTCGAAATGCCGGGACTACGGATATGCCTTGGTTTGGAAAGGCGTTTTACGCTGCCATCTTGACCTGAATATCATTTGTATACTAATAAATTCGGGACACAAGAGCTTACCGCTTGGCAGTGTGCAGGGAGCACGCCTGAACCTGACGGTTCGGGCGCACAGGAGAAATTTTGGCGCCAGCGTCTCACGTCCGCGCCGGAAAGTTGGGTTTGATGAACACGACATCCGCGGTCAACGTCGCCGGCGCCAGGCCGCTGCAATTCCCGATCCCGGCCAACGTCTATGCCGAGACCGTGGTATCGGTGAAGCATTATACCGACCGGTTGTTCTCCTTCCGCATCACCCGTCCGCAGTCGCTGCGCTTCCGCTCCGGCGAGTTCGTCATGATCGGCCTGCCCAATGCCGAGAAGCCGATCTTCCGCGCCTATTCGGTCGCCAGCCCGGCCTGGGACGACGAGCTCGAATTCTTCTCGATCAAGGTTCCGGACGGCCCGCTGACCTCCGAGCTGCAGAAGATCCAGGTCGGCGACACCGTCATTATGCGCCAGAAGTCGACCGGCACGCTGGTGCTCGACGCGCTGACGCCCGCCAAGCGCGTCGTCATGATCTCGACCGGCACCGGCATCGCGCCCTTCGCCAGCCTGCTGCGCGATCCCGACACCTATGAAAAGTTCGATGAGGTCATCCTTACCCACACCTGCCGCGACAATGCCGAGCTTACCTACGGCCAGGAGCTGGTGGCGGCGCTGGAGAGCGACCCGCTGATCGGCGAGCTGACCGGCGGCCGCGTCACGCTCTACAATTCGACGACCCGCGAGGAGTCGGCGCGCATGGGCCGCATCACAGCGCTGATCGGCTCGGGCAAGTTCTATTCCGACCTCGGCATCGGCAAGCTCAACCCCGAGACCGACCGCATCATGATCTGCGGCTCGATGCATATGCTGAAGGACGTCAAGGAACTCGCCGAAAGCCTCGGCTTCCAGGAAGGCTCGCTCAGCCATCCGGCGAGCTTCGTCGTCGAGCGCGCCTTCGTCGGCTGAGGCACGTCTCAGCCCGCCAGCTCTGTTGGAGGCGTCTGAGATTAGCGACGACATTCGAGCTTCGTCATTCTAGGGCGGAGCAAGGAGCGGAGCGACGCGCGCAGACCCTAGAATCCATTCCGCGATGCTAAGGCGTTGCAGCGGTTACAGAATTCTGCGCCATTGCACTCTGCGGCTGAGGTCACGGAATGGATACTCGGGTCAAGCCCGAGTATGACGAAGGGAAGGGCGTTTCGGCCAATCTCCAACGCCGGGAGCGCCCACTCAGCACGATGCTTTGACCATACGGTCAAAAATCTACTGCCTTGCCAGCCTTTTTCCGCTATGAGCCTTTGAAAGACTCGTGAAGCGTTGCTTCGCGGGCTATCTTTGTGCGCGTCGCCCAAAAGTGTCGAGCGGTTTTGGGAAAACGACACGCACCAAGAAAAACGGCAAAAAGCTGAGTGAAAGGGCAGGAGATGAGCACGATCCGCGAGGCCGGCGCAGGCGCGTCCAAGGTTATGCCGCTGCCGGCGCGCGCCGCCGCCAACACCCCTGCGCCGCAGGAACATGGCATTGCCCGCAACCCCGGCATGAAGCTCGATCTCGGTTTTCTCGAATCGGTGCGTAGCGTCAACCGCTCGGCGCTGGAGCGCCGCGTCGCGACGCTGACCAAGCGGCGCTCGATCAAGGCCGACAACCAGGCGGCCTGGCTGCTGCGCGCCATTGCCTGCATGGACCTCACCACGCTCAACTCCAATGATACGGACGAGCGCGTGCGCCGGCTCTGCGCCAAGGCGATCAACCCGCTGCGTCGCGATATCGTCGAGGGTCTCGGCATCGCCGGCGAAACCATCCGCCCGGCGGCGGTCTGCGTTTATCATCCTTTCGTCGCCACCGCGGTCGACGCCGTGCGCGGCACCGGTATCCATGTCGCTGCCGTCTCCACGGCCTTCCCGCACGGGCTTGCGCCGCTCTCGACCCGCCTGCAGGAGATCGAGGCCTCGGTAAAGGATGGCGCCGACGAGATCGACGTCGTCATTCCGCGCGGCCTGGTTTACGGCGCCAAATGGCGCGAGCTGTTCAACGAGATCGTCGCCATGCGCGCCGCCTGCGGCGACGCCCACCTCAAGGTCATCCTCGGCACCGGCGATCTCGCCACGCTGCGCAACGTCATGCTCGCCTCGATGGTGGCGATGATGGCGGGCGCCGATTTCATCAAGACCTCGACCGGAAAGGAAAGCGTCAACGCCACGCTTCCCGTCGGCCTCGCCATGGTGCGCGCCATCCGCGCCTATTTCGAGGAGACCGGCTACCTCATCGGCTTCAAGCCGGCCGGCGGCATTTCGACAGCGAAAGTCTCGCTCGACTGGCTGGTGCTGATGAAGGAAGAGCTCGGCCGGCCCTGGCTGGAGCCCGACTTGTTCCGCTTCGGCGCGTCCAGCCTGCTCACCGACATCGAGCGCCAGCTTGAGCATCATCTGACCGGCCACTATTCGGCCAACCACCGTCACGCGATGGCGTGAGCGCCCCACCCTCCCCCTTGTGGGGAGGGTCGCCGCGCAGCGGCGGGGTGGGGGTCGAAAGAACAACAGCCTATCCAATGCACGAAACCATCAGCCATTTACCCCCACCCCGATCGGCCTCGCCGATCGACCCTCCCCACAAGGGGGAGGGTAAAGGAGGCGCCACATGAACATCCTCGAACGCTATCACGCCATGGAATACGGCCCGGCGCCGGAAGCCCGCAACGAGGCCGATGCCTGGCTCGCCGGGCGCGATTTCGCAAAAGCGCTGTTCATCGACGGCGCCTGGAAAGCCGCCGCCAGCGGCAAGACTTTCGACACCAGCGAGCCGTCCTCCGGTAAGCTTCTGGCCAAGGTCTCGGACGCGGGTGCCGCCGACATCGACGCCGCGGTCTCGGCCGCCGCCAAGGCGCTGCCGAAATGGAGCGCCAGTTCGGGCTATGCACGTGCAAAAGTGCTCTACGCCATCGGCCGCGCCATGCAGCGCCACCAGCGCCTGTTCGCGGTGCTGGAATCGATCGACAATGGCAAGCCGATCCGCGAGAGCCGCGACATCGACGTGCCGCTGGCCATCCGCCATTTCATCCACCATGCCGGCTGGGCGCAGGCGCTTGAGAAGGATTTCCCCGACCACAAGCCGGTCGGCGTCGTCGGCCAGGTCATCCCGTGGAATTTCCCGCTGCTGATGCTGGCCTGGAAGATCGCGCCGGCGCTTGCCGCCGGCTGCACGGTGGTCCTGAAGCCGGCCGAGTTCACGCCGCTCACCGCCATCCTGTTCGCCGAAATCTGCGAGCGGGCAGGCGTGCCGAAGGGCGTCGTCAACATCGTCCAGGGCGGACCGGAAGCGGGTGCCGCCATCGTCAATCATCCCGGCGTCCAGAAGATTGCCTTCACCGGCTCTTCGGAGGTCGGCAAGATCATCCGCAAGGCGACGGCTGGATCGGGCAAGAAACTGTCGCTGGAGCTCGGCGGCAAGTCGGCCTTCATCGTCTTCGAGGATGCCGATCTCGACAGCGCCGTCGAAGGCCTGGTCGACGGCATCTGGTTCAACCAGGGCCAGGTTTGCTGCGCCGGCTCGCGCCTCCTGGTCCAGGAGGGCATCGCCGAAGCCTTTATCGCCAAGATCAAGGTCAGGATGAGCCGGCTGCGTGTCGGCAGTCCGCTCGACAAGAACACCGACATCGGCCCGCTTGTCGATCGCACCCAGCTTGATCGCGTCAAAGGCTTGATCGCGGAGGGCGCGAAGCAGGGCGCCGTCTGCTGGCAGCCGGACGCTGCCTTGCCGGCAACGGGCTACTATCATCTGCCGACACTGGCAACCGGTGTTTCGCCGGCTAATATTCTGGCGCAGGAGGAGGTTTTCGGCCCGGTGCTGGCGACGATGAGCTTCCGCAACACCGAGGAAGCGATCGAGCTTGCCAACAACACGCGCTACGGCCTGGCCGCCTCGGTGTGGAGCGAGAATATCAACCTAGCGCTGCATGCCGCGCCGCAGTTGAAGGCCGGCGTGGTCTGGGTCAACGGCACCAACATGTTCGACGCCGCCTGCGGCTTCGGCGGTTATCGCGAAAGCGGCTTTGGCCGCGAAGGCGGCCGTGAAGGCATGTTCGAATATCTTGCCGCCAAACTGCCGGTTGGCGCGGTCCTCAAGCCGGCTGCAGCGGGCTCGGCCCAGCCGGTCGAACAGGCCGACGGCACGACTATCGACCGCACGGCAAAGCTGTTCATCGGCGGCAAGCAGGTGCGGCCGGACGGCAACTACTCGCTTGCCGTCGCTACCGCCAAGGGCAAGCTTGCCGGCGAAGTCGGTCTCGGCAGCCGCAAGGACATCCGCGACGCGGTCGCCGCCGCGCGCGCGTGCAAAGCCTGGCCGGAAGCGACGGCCTACAACCGCAGCCAGGTGCTCTACTATTTCGCCGAGAACCTGTCCGGCCGCGCCGACGAGTTTGCGGCGCGCCTCGTCCAGCTCACCGGCGTCGCCGCAAAAGCCGCGCGCGAGGAGGTCGAGCAGTCGGTCGAACGGCTGTTCCTCTATGCCGGTCTCGCCGACAAATTCGAAGGCAGCGTCCACCAGCCGCCGGCCCGTGTCGTCACGCTTGCGCTGCATGAGCCGGTGGGCGTCGTCGGCATCGTCGCGCCGGACAACCAGCCTTTGCTCAACTTCGTGTCGCTGGTCGCGCCGGCGCTCGCGATGGGCAACAGCGTGGTCGCCGTTCCGTCCGAGCGTCACCCGCTTTTGGCCACCGACCTCTACCAGGTGATCGAATATTCCGATGTTCCCGCCGGCGCCATCAACATCGTCACCGGCCGCAGCGCCGAGCTTTGCGGCGTGCTGGCCAAGCATGACGATGTCGACGGGCTCTGGGTATTCGCCGATGCCGACACCTGCGCCAAGGCCGAGGCCGACTCCATCGGCAACCTCAAGCGCGTCTGGACCGGCAATGGCCGTAGCCTCGACTGGACCTCGAGCGAGGCCGCCGGCGAGGCCTTCCTGCGCCGCGCCATCGAGATAAAGAACGTCTGGGTACCTTACGGCGACTGATGCCGAGCCTGCTATCGCGAAGATGATCCCGTTCGGGCTTGACGCTTCTGCCTGTGTTCTTTAACGAGAAAAAACATCTTTATCTGTGAAATCCCGGCGTAGGCCGCACGATGCCGGCTGTCTGGCACACGGCGCCGCAGCGGGCCATCGATAAAGGCGGACGCATCAGGCAGGCAAGGAGAGAGGCATGGCAGACCTGGCAGGCAAGGTGGTCGTGGTCACCGCAGCGGCGCAAGGCATCGGGCGGGCCAGCGCGCTGGCCTTCGCCAAGGCGGGCGCCACGGTCCACGCCACCGACATCAACGAGCCGCTTCTTGCCGATCTCGCCAGGACTTCCGGGATAAAAACCCGCAAGCTCGATGTGCTGAACGACGCGGCCGTCACCGCTGCCTTCGCCGAGATCGGCCGTGTCGATGTGCTGTTCAATTGCGCCGGCTTCGTCCATTCGGGCTCGATCCTTGAAATGAAGGATGAAGACCTCGATTTCGCGCTGAACCTCAATGTTCGTTCGATGATCCGCACCATCCGCGCGGTGCTGCCCGGCATGCTGGAGCGCGGCGACGGCTCGATCATCAACATGGCGTCGCTGGCAAGCTCGCAGAAGGGCGTGCCGAACCGCTTTGCCTATGGCCTGACCAAGGCGGCGGTGGTCGGCCTCACCAAATCGGTTGCCGCCGACTATGTCGCCAAGGGCATCCGCTGCAACGCCATCTGCCCGGGCACGGTCGAAAGCCCGTCGCTGCAGGACCGCATGCATGCCCAGGGCGACTATGAGGCGGCCCGCGCGGCTTTTATAGCTCGCCAGCCGATGGGCAGGCTCGGCACGCCGGAAGAGATCGCCGATCTCGCCGTTTATCTGGCCGGCGCCACCTACACGTCGGGGCAGGCCTATAATATCGACGGCGGCTGGTCGATCTGACGGCTGCCTTGGGAAAAGACCGGGGGCGGCAGGCGTTTATCGGCACAGGGGTTGGCAGAGTCTGAAAATCCAGCCGCTCGCCCGACTTGAGTGAGATGCGCGCTTGCCCACGATCAGGTCGATGACTACGGTCCGACCGGCCCAGCCAAAGAGTTTGAAAAAACGGCCGTAGGCCGCAAGCAGGAGAGAAAAGATGAAGTTGTTGCGCTACGGTGAGACAGGCAGCGAAAAGCCCGGCCTGCTCGATGCGGACGGGACGATCCGCGATCTTTCGGCTCATGTCGCCGATATCGCCGGCACGACACTTCATCCGGCCTCGCTGGAGATGCTCTCGAAGCTCGATCCGAAATCGCTGCCAGCCGTTTCCGGCAAGCCGCGCCTGGGCGCCTGCGTTGCCGGCACCGGCAAGTTCATCTGCATCGGCCTCAACTATTCCGACCATGCCGCCGAAACCGGCGCCACCGTGCCGCCGGAGCCGATCATCTTCATGAAGGCAAGCTCGGCCATCGTCGGGCCGGATGACGACGTGCTGATCCCGCGCGGCTCGGTCAAGACCGACTGGGAAGTCGAGCTCGGCGTCGTCATCGGCAAGACGGCGAAGTACGTCTCAGAGGACGACGCGCTGGATTATGTTGCCGGCTATTGCGTCGCGCATGACGTTTCCGAGCGCGCCTTCCAGGCCGAGCGCCAGGGCCAGTGGACCAAGGGCAAGTCCTGCGACACCTTCGGCCCGACCGGCCCGTGGCTGGTGACCAAGGACGAGGTCGCCGACCCGCAGAACCTCAAGATGTGGCTGACCGTCAACGGCAAGACGATGCAGAACGGCTCGACCAGGACCATGGTCTACGGCGTGAAGTATCTGGTCTCCTACCTCAGCCAGTTCATGTCGCTGCATCCCGGCGACATCATCTCCACCGGCACCCCGCCCGGCGTCGGCCTCGGCATGAAGCCCCCGGTGTTCCTGAAGGCCGGCGACGTCGTCGAGCTCGGCATCGAGGGGCTCGGCCAGCAGAAGCAGACCTTCAAGGCGGACGAGTAGCGCGACCTTTCCCTTCTCCCCTGTGGGAGAAGGTGGCCGCGAAGCGGCCGGATGAGGGGTGCTCCAGGGAAAGCCAACGTCTCACTCCGCTGGAACACCCCTCATCCGTCACGCAAGGGGAGAAGGGGACGCCGCGCCAGTCTATTTCAACACTCTTCCATCCGCTCCAAACCGGTACGTCTTGGCCGCGTCCGGCGTCGCATAAAGCGTCGCGCCCGGCTCGGCATTGTAGACGCCGAAGATGCGCACGGTGATCAGTCCCGCCTTCTCGCAGTCGAGATAGAGGTTGGTGTCGGCGCCGAGATGCTCGGCATGCACCACCGTGCCTTTCCAGGTGCCGGACTTCGCATCGACCGTCAAATGCTCCGGCCGCACGCCGATGGTCTTGGCTGTCCCGCCCAGCCGCGCGCCATCGATGAAATTCATTTTCGGCGAACCGATGAAGCCGGCGACGAATTCGTTGGCCGGCGAATTGTAGAGCTCCATCGGACTGCCGATCTGCTCGATCTTGCCGGCATTGAGCACCACGATCTTGTCGGCCAGCGTCATCGCCTCGACCTGGTCGTGGGTGACGTAGATCATCGTCGCCTTCAGCCGCCGGTGCAGCTGCGCGATCTCAAGCCTTGTGTTGACGCGCAAGGCGGCATCGAGGTTCGACAGCGGTTCGTCGAAGAGGAAGAGCTTCGGCTCGCGCACCACGGCGCGGCCGATGGCGACGCGCTGGCGCTGGCCGCCCGACAACTCAGCCGGCCGGCGTTCGAGATAGGGCTCGAGCGACAGCATGGCGGAAGCGATCTTGATGCGCCGCTCGATCTCGGCCCCCGGCGTGCCCGCCTGCTTCAGGCCGAGGCCCATATTGTTCTTCACCGTCAGATGCGGGTAGAGCGCGTAGGTCTGGAAGACCATCGCGATGCCGCGTTTTGCAGGCGGCGTTATCGAGACGTCGGCGCCGTCGATCAGCACACGGCCGGAGGTCGAGTCCTCCAATCCGGCGATCACGCGCAGCAGCGTCGATTTTCCGCAGCCGGACGGGCCGACGAAGACGACGAATTCGCCGTCCGTCACTTCGAGGTCGATGCCCTTCAGCACCTCGACCGGCCCAAAAGCCTTCTTCACATTCTCGATCTTCAGCGAGCCCACGGCAGTCCTCCAAATTGATGAGTGGGCGCCAAGACACCCCCCTCTGTCCTGCCGGACATCTCCCCCTCAAGGGGGGAGATTGGCAGCTTCAAGGTCTCGCACCACTTTGCGGCGCTGGTATTTAGCGAAAGCAGTTCCGACATCTGATCTCCCCCCTTGAGGGGGAGATGGCCGGCAGGACAGAGGGGGGCGCCGTAGAGCGCAACCTGTGACGACAACCCTCTTGTCAAAGCCGCACCGCCTTCCCGCTGCGCACGCTCTCGTCGGCGGCAAGGCAGACGGCGAGCGACTTCACGGCATCGTCCATGTGGCGGGTGAGGTCGATATTTTCGCGGATGGCCTTGAGCAGGAAGGCCTGCTCCAGGTCGCAGAGCTCCTGGTGGCCCGGCTCGCCCTCCATGGACAGCAGCTCGTCTTCCTTGGCGAATTTGCCGTCGGGCCCGGTCTCGGCACTATGCAGGCGGATGGTCGAGGTCTTGGTGTGAGTGTCGATATCGTCGGACTTGACGCCCTCCTTCATCACGATCGACACGCAGCCCTTGGGCGACATCACGTCCTTCACGAAGAAGGCGGTCTCCGAGATCATCGGACCCCAGCCGGCCTCGTACCAACCGACCGAACCGTCATCGAACAGCACCTGCAGATGGCCATAGTTGTACATCGACGGCGCCACCTCGTCGGTCAGGCGCACCCCCATGCCGCGTACCTCGACCGGCCTGGCGTCGGTGATCTGCAGCATCACGTCGAGATAATGCACGCCGCAGTCGACGATCGGCGAGGTCGTCTGCATCAGCTGCTTGTGCGTCCCCCAGGTGTGGCCGGAGGACTGCTGGTTGAGGTTCATGCGGAACACGTAAGGGCCGCCGAGCTTGCGCGCCTCGGCGATCAGCCGCACCCAGGACGGATGATGGCGCAGGATATAGCCGATCACCAGCTTCCTGCCGTTGGCCTTGGCAGCGTCGACGACGCGTTGCGCGTCGGCGACGGTCGTCGCCAGCGGCTTCTCGACGAAGACATGGCAGCCGGCCTCGAAGGCCCGCACCGCGTAGTCGGCATGGCTGTCGGAATAGGTGGCGATGGCGGCGACATCGGGCTTCTCGTCGCGCAGCGCGTCCTCGAAGGAGCGTCGGATGCCGTAGCCGCCAAGCCCGTCAGGCAGCGGCACGTCGGAGCGGTTGATCAGCGCGGCGATCTCGAACCCCGGATTGGTGTGATAGGCCAGCGCATGGCTGCGGCCCATATTGCCGAGCCCAGCCACGACGACGCGAAGGGGTGTTCTGTCGCTCACCTGACTGCTCCATCTCCTGAGAGGGTGTCACCCCACCCGGCGCTTCGCGCCGACCTCCCCATCGAGGGGAGGTAGGGCGTTGGCGTGAACATCCCCACCACCGAAGAAGCTGCTCTGAATTGGGAACCCAAGCGGTCGACCATAAAGCGGCGACCTCCTACCTCCCCTCGATGGGGAGGTCGGCGCGAAGCGCCGGGTGGGGTGGAGGCGCCGGCGGAGATCTGTAGGGCTCCGCTCACTTCACGGCTCCCGACGTGATGCCGCGAATCAGCTGCCGCGAGAAGATGACATAGAGGATCAGCACCGGCAGGATCGCCAGCGACAGCGCGGCCAGGATCGCGTTCCAGTTGGTGACGAACTGGCCGAGGAAGAGCTGCGCGCCGAGCGTCACCGTCTTGGTCTCTTCCGACGGCGCCAGGATCAGCGGGAACCACAGATCGTTCCAGATCGGGATCATGGTGAAGACGGCGACCGTCGCCATGGAGGGCCGCACCAGCGGCAGCACCAGCCGGAAGAAGATCGTGTATTCCGACAGCCCGTCAATGCGTCCGGCGTTCTTCAAATCGTCGGACACCTGCTTCATGAATTCCGACAGGATGAAGATGGCGAGCGGCAGGCCTTGCGCGGTGTAGACCAGGATCAGCGACGTCAGCGTGTTGACCAGCCCGCTCGCTACCATCAATTGCAGGATGGCGACCGTGCCGAGGCGGATCGGGATCATGATGCCGAGCGCCAGGTAGAGCCCCATCACCGTGTTGCCGCGAAAACGGTATTCCGACAGCGCGAAAGCGGCCATCGCCCCAAACAAAAGCACGAAGAACAGCGAGGCGACGGTGACGACGAGGCTGTTCTGGAAATAGTGGATGAAGTCGCCCTGGCCGATCACCGTGGTGTAGCCGATCAGGTCGAAGGTCTTCGGCGTCGGCGGCGTCAGCGGCGCGCCGAAGATGCCCGCGCGGGATTTGAACGAGTTCATGATGACCAGGATCACCGGAAACAGGGCGATCGCGGTGTAGGTCAGAAGGATCGCGTGGGCGCCGATGGCGCGGGGAAGAGAGCGGGTAGCGGTGCTCATGGCGCGCCTCAGAACTGGTAGCGACGCAAGCGCGTCTGCACGAGGAACAGGTAGACGCAGACGCCGCCGAGGATGATCAGGAACATCATCGTGGCGATCGCCGCGCCCATGTTGGGGTCGCCGACCTGCAACTGGAAGCCGAAGAAGGCGCGATAGAGGAAGGTGCCGAGGATGTCGGTCGAATAGTTCGGTCCGGCGAGCGCGCCTTGCGCCGTGTAGATCAGGTCGAAGGCGTTGAAATTGCCGACGAAGGTCAGGATCGAGATGATGCCGATCGAAGGCAGGATCAGCGGCAGCTTGATCTTCCAGAACTGCGCCATGCCGGTGATGCCGTCGCATTCGGCCGCCTCGATCACCTCCTCGGGGATCGACAAAAGGGCTGCGTAGATCAGCATCATCGGGATACCGACGAACTGCCACACCGAAACCAGGCTGAGCGCCGTCAGCGCATATTGCTCCTTGCCCAGCCATGGCGTGAACAGGCTTTTCAATCCGACGAAATCCATCAGATGCGGCGCCACGCCCCACAGCGGCGACAGGATCAGCTTCCAGGCGAAGCCGACAATGACGAAGGACAGGATCGTCGGCACGAAGATCGCCGTGCGGTAGAAGACGGCGAAACGCAGCCGAGGGCTGGAGAGAAGCGCCGCCAAAAGCACGCCGATCGGGTTCTGCACCAGCATGTGGATGATGAAGAACCAGACATTGTTGCGCAGCGCATTCCAGAAATTGACCGACCAGTTGGGGTCGCCGAACAGGGTGCGGAAATTGTCGAAACCGACGAACACCTGGTGCTGTTCGACGTTGCGGAACAATGAGAGTTGAAGCGTGCCGGCGAGCGGCAGGATCATGATCGCCGTGTAGACCAGCACCGCCGGCGCCAGGAAGACGCCGACATGCCAGCGGATCGGTCTTTTCGGTCGTGTCTGTGCGGCCATGAGTTCGGTCCCCGCCGTCTCTCGGTTCCAGGTCGGATGATGCTAGATGATGCCTCGATGCGCGGCCCGATTGTCCCCTTCAGGGGGAAGACAAGGCCAGCGACAGATCGGCTCCGTCTTCCCCGCAAGGTGAGGGTAAGACCGTGAGGCTACGCCGACAATCGCTATCCGGAACTGTTTGGATGCCGGCCGGGATCGCGCCCGGCCGGGATCGCGATCGGTGCTCTTACTTTGCCGGCTTGTACCAGCTGTCGAGGCCGTCCTGCAGCTTCTTGGCCGCTACCTCCGGCGTGTCGGTGCCGTTGATCACGTTGGCCGATTCAACCCAGGTCTCGTTCTCGAGGTTCGGCGTGCCGCGCGACAGGATCTGGTAGGTCGAGCGGATCGTCGACTTGCACTTGCCGCGCCAGGAGACGAATTCCTGCGCCAGCGGGTCTTCCATCTTCACCGGCGAGGAGTTCAGGCTGAAGAAGCCCGGCAGCGCGTTGGCGTAGATGGTGGCGAAGTCCGGCGAGGCAACCCACGACAGGAACTTCTTGGCCTCTTCCGCGTGCTTCGAGGCCGCGTTCAGGCCCATGCCGATATCGGTATGGTCGGAGATGTAGCAGGTGTCGCCGGCCTTCTCGACCGGCGGCGGGAAGGCGCCCATCTTGAACTGCGCCTGGGTGTTGAACAGGCCGATTTCCCACGAGCCGGCCGGGTAGATGGCGGCGCGGCCGAGCGTGAACAGGTTCTGGCTGTCCGGATAGGTCTGCGCCTCGAAGCCGTCGCCGAGATACGGCTTCCACTTGGCCAGTTCCTCATACGGCGCGACCCAGTCCTTGTCGGTCAGCTTCTGCTCGCCCTTGATCAGGGCTGCGCGGCCTTCCTCGCCCTTCCAGTAGTTCGGGCCGATGTTCTGGTAGCCCATGGTCGCGGCTTCCCACAGATCCTTGGTGCCCATCGCCATCGGGATGTAGGTGCCGTCGGCCTTGATCTTGTCGAGCGCCGCGAAGAACTCGTCGCGGGTCTGCGGTACCTTGATGCCCAGCTTGTCGAAGGCGTCCTTGTTGTAGATGAAGCCGTGGATGACCGAAGCCATCGGCACGCAGAAGCTCGACTTGCCGTCGTCGGTCTGCCAGGCGGCCTTGGCGACGGGCGAGAAGTTCTCCATGCCCGGCAGCGCGGTAAGGTCGGCGAGGTTGCCCTTCTTGAACAGCTCGAGTGACTTGTCGAAGGGGCGGCAAGTGATCAGGTCACCCGCCGATCCGGCGGCGAGCTTGGCGCCGAGGGCTGCGTCATACTCGGTCGGGGCCGAAGGCGCGAACACCACCTTGATGCCGGGGTTCTTGGCTTCGAAGGCCGGGATCAGCTTGTCCTTCCAGATGGTCAGGTCGTCGCCGCGCCAGCTTTCGATGTTGAGCGTCACGTCCTCGGCCAGAGCCATCCCGGTCGTGCCGAGGATGCTTGTGCCGAGCAGAAGGGCCGTCAGTAGTTTGGTCGTCATCTTCAGTCTCCCTGTTGACCTTTTTCAGGTTCGGTTTTGAGAACAGAGGCTCAGCGCCCCTTGCTCCCCTCAATCGCGGAAAGCGCCGGCCTGAGCTTCTGGCCGGTTCCTTCCAGTATCTTCTCGGCCGCGTCGGCGCTGGCGGCGCCTGCGGCGAGCAGAATGGCGGTTTTGACAACGCCGCCGCTTTCCTCGAGCAGGCGGGCGGCATCGTCGCGGCTGCGGCCGCTGATGGCGGCGACCATGCGCACGGCGCGGTCGCGCAGCTTGATGTTGTCGGCGGTGAGGTTGACCATGTAGCCATCATGGACATGGCCGAGATGGATGGCGGTGAGCGTCGAAAGCATGTTGAGCGCGATCTTCTGCGCGGTGCCGGCGCCCATGCGCGTCGAACCGGCGATCAGCTCCGGCGGCGTCTCGAGCAGGATGGCGACGTCGGCTTGCTTGAAGAGTGCGGCGCCCCTGTTGTTGGCGATCGCGACGCTTGCCGCGCCGCGGCGTCGCGCGTCCTGGAGCGCCTGGACCGCATAAGGGGTCGAGCCGCTGGCCGAGATGGCGATCAGGCAGTCGCCCTTGCCGATATTGGCTGCGGCGACAGCCGCCGAAGCTTCCTCAGTGTCGTCCTCCGGTCCGCCGGCCAGCGTGCGGAACGCTTCGTCGCCGCCGGCGATCAGGACGGCGATGCGGTCGCGGGCGATGCCGAAAGTGCCGGGCAGTTCCAGCGCGTCGGCAACCGCCATCAGGCCGGAGCTGCCGGCCGCCGCATAGGCGAGCTTGCCGCCGCTCTTCAATTGCCTGGCGATGAGTTCGGCGGCGGCGGCGATCGCCGGGATGGCCCCTTGCACGGCCTTGGCGGCCTCGATCTGGGCATTGGCGAGGAACGCCAGAATGGCTTCCGGGGCCTGGACATCCAGCCCCTCGGCATTCTGGTGGAGCGCTTCCGTGCGCGTCTCGGCCATCCATTTTCCTCCGATTGAAGAAACAATACCAAAAAAATACCACTTGTCCACACGCATTAACACTTTTCAGATCGAGCAACTCGCCTGCCGGCAAATTATCGTGGATTTTCAATAAAATACGGCTTAATCTTTTTTGAACTGAAATTAACTCTTGGCTATTGGTATTTTATTGGTATTATCAAGATCGAGGAGAAAATCGCGTGAATTTCGTGCTTGGCATCGATGGCGGCGGCACCAGCTGCAGGGCGGCCCTTGCGACCGTCGACGGCGTTGTCGTCGGCCGTGCCAAGAGCGGCGCCGCCAACATCCGAACCGACCTTACCGGCGCCCGCGCCAACATCGTCGAGGCGGCCAGGCAGGCATTTCTGGCCGCCGGCAAGGATCCGGAGCTGATCCCGAGCACGCCGGCCATTCTCGGCCTCGCCGGCGCCAATGTCGGCACCTACCGCCAGCAGCTCGAGGCGATCCTGCCCTTCAGCGAGAGCCGCGTCGAGACCGACGCCGAGATCGCGCTCGAGGGCGCGGTCGGTTCGGGCGACGGCGCCATGGCCATCCTGGGCACCGGCACCGCCTATATGGCGCGTAAAGGTGGCAAGTCGCGCGCCATCGGCGGCTGGGGTTTCCAGGTCGGCGACCAGGGCAGCGGAGCCCGCATCGGCCGCGACCTGCTGGAGCAGACGCTGCTTGCCTATGACGGCATCCGTCCGGGCTCGCCCTTGACGGACGCCATGCTCGCCGTCTTCCGCAACAATCCCGAGGACGTGGTCGAATTTACCACCAACGCCAAGCCGCGTGATTTCGGCGGCTTCGCGCCAAAGGTCTTCGAGCATGCCGAAAAGGGCGACCTCATCGCCAACTGGATCCTCGCCAAGGCGGTGGCCGATGTCGAGGCGTCGCTCGGCGCGCTCGATCTTGCCGACGATGCTCCGCTTTGCCTGCTTGGCGGCTTGGCGCCGCTCTATACGCCGCGCCTGTCGGCACGCTATCAGGCGCTGCTGAAAGCTCCGCTCGACGATGCGCTGGGCGGCGCCGTGCAGATGGCCGTGCGCGTCTTCGCCAAGGGGTCGGAGGCGTCGCGATGAGCACCGCCGACCAGATCTTCGCCATGCTGAAAGAATCCTCGCAGAGCGGCGCGCCGCTCTACCTGCAGCTCAGGCGCAGCATCGAGGAAGCGGTCAATCGCGGCCTGATCGGCCCCGGCGACGCGTTGCCGTCGGAGCGCGACATCGCCAGCAAGGCCGACATTTCGCGCGTCACCGTGCGCAAGGCGGTGCAGGACCTGGTCAAGGGCGGCATCCTCGTCCAGCGCCATGGCTCGGGCACCTTCGTCGCGCCGCGCATGGAGCGCGTCGAGCAATCGCTGTCGAGGCTCACTTCCTTCACCGAAGACATGGCGCGCCGTGGCATGACGGTGCGCTCGGTCTGGCTCGACCGCGGCCTCTATGCGCCTTCGCCGGACGAGATGATGGTGCTCGGCCTGTCCTCGGCCGAACTGGTGGCGCGTGTCGCGCGCCTGCGCATCGCCAACGATACGCCGTTGGCGATCGAGCGCGCGGCGCTCTCGGCCAGCGTCCTGCCCGACCCCGAGGCGATCGGCTCCTCGCTCTATGCCGCGCTGGGCATGACCGGCAATCGTCCGGTGCGCGCGGTGCAGCGCATCTCCGCCACCAATCTTGGCGACGCCGATGCGCGCCTCCTGGAAGTGCCGCCGGGGGTTGCCGGTCTGCAGATCGAGCGCATTTCCTATCTGGCGAGCGGCAAGGTGATCGAGTTCACCCGCTCGGTCTACAGGGGCGACGCCTATGATTTCGTCGCGGAACTCCGGCTGACCGGGCCGGGAGAGGAGATCCGGGCATGAGCGCAACCACCACCCATATGCGGCGCGAGATCGACGAGATCCCTGAAGCCGCCGCTCGGCTTCTCGACGGCTCGGCTTCGGTGCTGGCAGAGGCAGGTCGCGGCCTTCGCGAGCGCGACCCGCATTTCGTCGTCACTGTGGCGCGTGGCTCGTCCGACCATGCTGCGACCTTCATGAAATATGCCGTCGAGCTGACGGCAGGCCTGGCCGTCGCCTCGGTCGGACCGTCGATCGCTTCGATCTACGGCGCCAAGCTCAGGCTGCGCGGCTCGGCCTGCCTGGCGGTCTCGCAGTCGGGCAAGAGCCCCGACATCGTCGCCATGGCCGAAACGGCAAGGGCCGGAGGGGCGCTCACCGTCGCCATCACCAACACGGCCGACTCGCCGCTCGCGCGGGCTTCCGATTACGCTATCGATATCCTTGCAGGGCCGGAACGGTCCGTCGCGGCGACCAAGACCTTCGTCAATTCGGCCGTCGCCGGCCTTGCGCTGATGGCGCATGCGACCGACGACCAGCCATTGCTTCGGGCGCTCGCCGGCCTGCCCGGCCATTTCGAGAAGGCGATCGCCTGCGACTGGATGGCGCTCGCCGGCGCTTTGGAGAACCCGCAATCGCTGTTCATCTTAGGCCGCGGTCCATCCTTCGCGATCGCCAGCGAGGCGGCGCTGAAATTCAAGGAAACCTGCGCCATGCATGCCGAGGCCTATAGCGCCGCCGAGGTCATGCATGGACCGCTGGCGCTGGTCGGGCCGGATTTCCCGGTTCTGGCGCTTGCCGCGCGCGATGCCTCCGAACCCTCGGTCGCCGAGGCGGCTGACGGCCTGACGGCCAAGGGCGCGGCCGCCTTCATCACCTCCGACAAGGCGAAGACCGCGAGGCTGTTGCCGTATGTCGCCACCGGCCATCCGCTGACCGATCCGCTGCCGCTGATCGTGTCCTTCTACGGCTTCGTCGAGGCCTTTGCGCGCCATCGCGGGCTCGATCCCGATACGCCGCGCAACCTGCGCAAGGTGACGGAAACCGTATGAGCGACCGTTTCGCACTCACCGGCGCCCGCATCTTCGACGGCGCCGACTGGCACGACGATGCCGCCCTTGTCGTCAATGGCGACGTGGTCGAGGCCATCCTGCCCGCCGGCGCCATTCCGGCCGGCGTTTCGGCGGTCGAGACCGGCGGCGGCCTGCTGGTGCCGGGTTTCGTCGACATCCAGGTCAATGGCGGCGGCGGCGTCATGCTCAACGACCATCCCGATGTCGCCTCGATCGCAACCATCTGCCGGGCGCATGCGCCCTTCGGCACCACGGCGCTGCTGGTGACGCTGATCACCGATACGCCGAAGATCACCGCCGCCGCCATCGCCGCAGGCGCCGAGGCAACCCGGGAAAACGTGGCGGGCTTCCTCGGCCTGCATCTGGAAGGGCCGCATCTCTCCGTAGCCCGCAAGGGCGCGCATGATCCGGCGCTGATCCGGCCGATGACCGATGCAGATCAGGCCGCGCTCATCGTGGCGCGTCATGACCTGCCGGTGCTGCTCACCACGATCGCGCCGGAATCGGTCGAACCGGCCCGTGTCACGGCGCTGGCCAAGGCCGGCGTCATCGTCAGCCTCGGCCACAGCGACACCGACTATTCGACCGCCAGCGCCTTCGCCGCCGCCGGCACCACGGTGGTCACGCATTTGTTCAACGCCATGAGCCAGATCGGCAACCGCGAGCCGGGTCTGGCCGGCGCGGCGATCGACACCGGCGGCTTGTACGCCGGCATCATCGCCGACGGCATCCATGTCCATCCGGCGACGATGATCCTTGCGCTGCGCGGCAAGCAGGGGCCGGGCAAGATCCTGCTGGTCACCGACGCCATGGCGACGATCGGCACCGACATGACCTCGTTCACGCTCAACGGCCGCACCATCTACCGCAGGGACGGCAGTCTGCGGCTGGCGGATGGGACGCTGGCCGGCGCCGACCTCGACATGATTTCCGCCGTGCGTTACGTCCACCTCGTCGTTGGGCTCGACCTCGACGAGGCCTTGCGCATGGCCTCGCTCTATCCGGCCGAGGCCATCGGCCAGGCCCATCGCCTCGGCCGCTTCGCCAACGGCACCGCCGCCGACATTGTCGGGTTGTCGGAGGGGCTCGACGTCAGGAATGTCTGGATCGGCGGCAAGAAGGTGTTTGGAGCGTAGGTACTCGATCCACCGTCAATCAGGAAACCAATGCAAACGTTCGCGCTTGGCCGGAGCCCCTCGCGCGTCGTCATCCTCGGGCTTGACCCGAGGATCCATTCCGTGACCTGTGGCGTAAAGTGCAACGGTGCAGAATTCTGCAACATTAGCAGCGCTTTAGCGTCACGGAATGGATCCTAGGGTCTGCGCGCGTCGCTTCGCTCCTTGCTCCGCCCTAGGATGACGAACGCACGATAGGTTTGGCTAATTTCCAAGGTTCGCGAGCTGCCCGACAAGCCAGTCGAGGTTCAGCCACTCGGTCTTCCATTAGCCGGCTTTGGCGTAGATATCCTTGTACCTCTCCCGCAGCACATTCTTCTGCACCTTGCCCATCGTGTTTCGCGGCAATTCGTCGACGAAGATCACCTGCTTCGGATGCTTGTATTTCGCCAGCCGCCCAGCGATGGCGCCGACAATATCGGCGGCGCTGATTGCCGATCCCGGATTGCGCACCACCACCGCCGTGACGGCTTCACCGAAATCCGGATGGGCGATGCCGATCACCGCGCTTTCGCTGACGCCGTCGAGCGCGTCGATCTCGCTCTCGATCTCCTTCGGATAGACGTTGAAGCCGCCCGAGATGATCAGGTCCTTGCCTCGTCCGACGATGTGGACATAGCCGTCGGCATCGATCAGGCCGAGATCGCCGGTGATGAAGAAGCCGTCGTCGCGGAATTCCGCCTTGGTCTTCTCGGGCATCCGCCAGTACCCGGCAAAGACGTTCGGTCCCTTGACCTCGATCATGCCGATTTCGCCCTGTGCCAGCGGTTTGGCCGTCTCGGGATCGGTGATGCGCAGCGAGACGCCCGGCAAGGGGAATCCGACCGTGCCGGCGCGCCGCTCGCCGTCATAGGGGTTGGACGTGTTCATGTTGGTCTCGGTCATGCCGTAGCGCTCGAGGATGGCGTGGCCGGTCCGGTCGCGCCAGGCCTTGTGCGTCTCGGCCAGCAGCGGCGCCGAGCCGGAGATGAAGACCCGGATCGTCTTCGCGGCCTCGCGCGTCAGGCCGTCCTGCTGCAGCAGCCGCACATAGAAGGTCGGCACGCCCATCAGAGCCGTCGCGCGCGGCATCAGCGACAGGATGCGCGCCGGGTCGAATTTCTGCTCGAACAGCATTTTCGCGCCGGCCATCAGGATGACGTTGGTGGCGACGAACAGGCCGTGCGTGTGGAAGATCGGCAGCGCGTGGATCAAAACATCGTCGGTGCTGAAGCGCCACTGCTCGACCAGCACGCGGGCATTCGAAGCGAGGTTCTCGTGGCTGAGCATCGCGCCCTTGGAGCGGCCGGTCGTGCCGGAGGTGTAGAGGATGGCGGCAAGGTCATCGGGTCCGCGCGCCACATCGCTGAAATCCGTCGCCTGCCGCGAAGCCTGGCTGGCCAGCGTTCCTTGCCCGTCGCGGCCAAGCGTGAGCACCGTCGCGCCGATCGACGCAGCCAGCGGTTCAACACCGGACAGACGATCGGGATCGCACACGATCAGCCGTGGCTCGGCATCGCGGAAGAAATAGTCGAGCTCCGGCAGCGTGTAGGCCGTGTTGAGCGGCAGGAAGACCGCCCCGGCGCGTACGGACGCGAGATAGAGCAATGCGGCCTCCGGGCTCTTCTCGACCTGGACGGCTATGCGGTCGCCGGGTTCGACGCCCGCCTGCGCCAGTGCATGCGCCAGTTGCGCGGACTTGGCCAGCATGTCGCCATAAGTGATGAAACGGCCGTCATCCGTCTCCATCAGCAGCCGGCCGGGCGCCGGCATGCGGGAACGGAAAGCGCCGAACAGATGATTGGTCATGAAACGTCCTCAAGGCGCGCTGAAGCCCAATGACACCAGCGTTCGCCCGAGCGAATACCAGATTTGGCGGCTGGAGCAAAAACTGCGCAGCGGTTGGGCTCGGCGACTTCGCCCTGGCCTTCCGTCCGCTACTTGCGGCTGCGTTGGGACTTGCCTGAACCGGCCCTCGGGTCATAGCCCTGCGCGAGGCGCTCCATGCACATCGCCGCGGTGAGGCGGTAATGATTGAGAAGCGCTTCGACCGCGCCGTCGGCGTCGCCATCCAAGGCGCGCTCGGCAATTATGCGGTGCTCGCCAAGATCGTCACGCCCCGTACCCGACGCGTTTTGCGAGATCAGGCGGTAGCGCGAGGCCTGGTCGGAAAGCTGATCGCAGAAGCCAACCAGCCAGTGCGACCGGCATGCGGCGATCAGCGCCCGGTGGAAGGCCCGGTGCAGCTTCTCCCATTCCGGATTGTTGCTTGCCGGATCGTCCGGCAGGCGACGCTCGGCGCGCGCCAGGCGGTGCAGGGCCAGCACCAGCTGTTCCTCCCATTCGGCCGTGCGGTGAGCGATGGATTCGCGCAACGCCCGTTCTTCCAGCCAGCATCGCGTCCGCGTCAGCTCCTCCAGCTCCGCAGCGCTGACCGGCATCAGGAAGAAACCGCGCTGGTCATGACGACCGAGCAGGCCCTCGGCGGCCAAACGGTTGAGCGCCTCGCGCACAGGAGAAGCGCCCGCGCCGTAGCGGGAAACGACCCACTCGACACGCAGCTTGGTCTCGGCCTCCAGGGCTCCGCGAAGCAGGTCTTCGCGGAGCTGCTGATAGACCGAGCTGGCCAGCGTGCTTTTGGCACCCTTGCCTTCACCCGGCTCGGCGTTTCCGTTTGTCAATCGAGCTCCTGTTGCTTGCCCCTGCTCTGTCAGGGCCCCTCGGCGAAGCAATCCTCCCGTACATGTATCATACAGCCGGGCAACGGCGTCTCAAGCGGAAAGCTGACAATATTCGACTTTAAGACAAGGTCACCAGTCTATTTGGGCTGTGAAGTAAGTCCGTGCAGAAAAAGCTGACATCTGCAGGCAACTTGATATATTGAACGCTTGTTCAACAGGAGGCCCAATTGCACAACTCCTGCGAGAAGTGTGGCAGCTATGCGTTTTAACTGGCGGCCTTGTCGGCCGCTGAACGGATCGCTTCGATATTTGCCCTGTAGGCCTCGACGCTGCCGCCCTTGAAGACGGCGGCGCCCGCCACCAGCACATCGGCGCCGGCGGCGGTCACCAGCGGCGCCGTTTCGGCCGAGACGCCGCCGTCGATCTCGATGCGGATCGGCCGGCTGCCGATCAGCGCCTTCACCCGTTTCACCTTGTCGACGATGGCCGGGATGAATGCCTGGCCGCCGAAGCCCGGATTGACGGTCATGATCAGGATCAGATCGAGCCGGTCGAGCACATATTCGATGACGCTTTCCGGCGTCGACGGATTGAGCGACACGCCGGCTTTCTTGCCGAGGTCCTTGATGGTCTGCAGCGAGCGGTCGAGATGCGGCCCGGCCTCGGCGTGCACCGTCATGCCGTCGCAACCGGCTTCGGCGAAGGCCGCCAGGTAAGGATCGGCCGGCGCGATCATCAGATGGCAGTCGAAGAAGGCCTTGGTGCGGTTGCGGATCGCCTTGATCACCGGCGGCCCGAAGGTGATGTTGGGCACGAAATGGCCGTCCATCACGTCAAGATGGATCCAGTCGGCGCCCGCGGCCACGACAGCCTCGACCTCATCGCCGAGCTTGGAGAAATCCGACGCCAGCACCGATGGCGCAATCAGGGTCTTCTTGCTCATGGCGCAAATTCTCCCGGCAATCTTGTGCGCTTAGCGCGCCTGTCAGGCCGATTGCCTAGACCATGAACCAGCCGAGGGGAAGCATGTTTTCGACAGGTGCAGTGGCCCGCCTGCCCACAAGGCCATCTTCGATGTGGAAAAGAAAACCCGCCGGATCGCTCCGGCGGGTCTGGGTCTTCAGCCACAGGATTACGGCTTGAAGTTCTGGATGTTGGCGCCCGCCGGATCCTGCAGCACCCGCCGTGGCTGGCGCTGCGGCACCAGCTGCTGCAGCACGTTCGGGTTGAGCAGCATGCCGGGGTTTATCTCGATGCCCGGCCGCCTGCGGATCGACGTGCAGTCCGGGAACCGTCCGGTCGTGCCGACCGGGCAGCGCCGCTTGGTCAGCACCGGCTGGCACTGGCCATCGATGAAGCGCGAGCCCGGCGCGCACTCCTGCTGCGGCTTGCGGCAGGCGCCGTCGCGGATTTCGGTTCCACGCGGGCAGACGCAGTCGCCCCGCTTGTTGTGGACCTGGCCGCGAATGGTGCACTGCTCCTGGCTCGGCTTCGGCCGCTGGCAGGCCTTGCCCCGCACCTCCAGGCCGTCCGGGCAGGCGCAGTTGCCGTTGGCGTCGCGCACCTGCCCGCGGATCGGGCACTGCCTCGACACGATCGGCCGGCAGGCGCCGTCACGGACCTCCGTGCGGCTCGGGCAGACGCAATCGCCATCGGCGTTGCGGGACTGGCCGCGGATACGGCACTGGGCGGGCGGCTGCCTGTCAGGCACGCAAGCCTTGGCCGCGCGGTCGAGATGCGTGCCGTCCGGGCAGGTGCAGCCATTGCCGTTCGAAGTCGGCACTGCGCCACGGATCGTGCACTTCGGCCCAACGACCTGGCACACACCGTTCACCAGCTCGCCGCGGCGGCAGACACAGTTGCCGTCCTGGTCGCGGTACTGGCCGGGACGCAGCGTGCACTGCGGCTCCTGCGGCTCTTCGCCCCGCACGCACTTGCCGTTTTCCAGCTCCGTGCCACGCGGGCAGACGCAGCGCCCGTCCGCGGTCCGGATCTGGCCCTGCAGCAGGACGCAGCGCGGCGGCACCGGCAGCGGCTTGGTGCCACCGCCAGAGCCCCCACTACCCGAACATTGGCCGTTGCGGAAAATGGCGCCGTCCGGGCAGGCGCAGCGGCCGGCCGAATTGAGCACCAGCCCATCCGAGCACTGGTTCTTCACCTCATGCCTGATGGTGAAGGGATGGCACGCATAGGCCTTGCCGCGATCGTCCGGGACGTTGGTCAGGTCGCGCGGCAGCACGTCGCCACCGCCTTGCACGGGCGTGTTCGGAGAGAGCACGCCGACGCAGTTCTGTCCGTTGACCGAACCCTGCAGATCGGCAAGACGGCCATCCTCGGGAAGGATCACGGTGACGTGGTGGGTGTGGTTTTCGCCGGCGCCCAGCGTCAGATCGGCGATGCAGGATGCGGGCAGCGTCGTCGGTTCCGGCGAGCAGCCGAAGGGCGGGTCGATCGAGTCGATCGCGACGCCTTCCAGCCGGCCGAGACCTTCCACGCCGATCGCATCGCCGATGCGAACCGGACCGGAGAAGGGGGTCGGCCCGTCATTCGTGATGGTGATCTCGAACGAGCATGGCTGGCCCGGCTGGCACTCGGCATCGCCGGTCTTCTCGACACGGATGATGGAAGTGCCACCGCCTTTCGCGCAGGCCTGGCCGATCGGGTAGACGATGTCGTCGCCCGGCGCCGGCCCGTAGGAGCCGCGCGCGCAGTTCTCGAACGTGCCATTGCCGCTCACCGTCACGTCGAAGTGCCGGCTGGTTCCAGGCGTCATCGCGGCGCCGGGAATCTGGCAGGACAGCGCGTTGGCAGGCACCGGCCCGCAAGACCAGTCCGCGCCATCGGGGGTGACGGTCTGAATCTGGACAGGCGCGCCCCCCGACACCAGCGTGGCGGCATCGCTCACCCGCACCGGACCGGTGGGGGCCGCAGTGCCGGCGTTGGTGACGGTTATGCGGCAGGAAACAGCCGCGGCACCGGCCAGCGAGCCGTCGCAGGTCTTGGTGATGCGCAGGCCGGGCTGGCCGCCATTTGGATGGCGGATGCGCTCGGTCGCGCAGGCCTTGTTGTTGGCGAGGTTGACCTCGCCGGGAATGCCCCTCACCTCGGCGCAGTTCTCCACCGTGTCCGGCCGGTAGTTCGCCGGCATCACCGCCTTGACGATGATCGGCGTCGAGGCGCCCGGAGGCAGCGAGATGCCGGCATTGTCGCAGCGGAACTGGCCGGGGCCGTTCGGTCCGCAGGTCCAGGGCGGGCTTGGCCCGAAGGTCGACGAGGCCGGCGCGCCGCCGGGGTAGTTGTCGGTCACCGTCAACGGCCCGTTATAGGTGCTGGTGCCGTTGTTGATGATGTCGATCACGAAATAGCAGACGCCGTCCGGTGTGCAGACCGGGATGCGGGCGCGCTTCTTCAGGATCAGGTCGACTTTCTTCTCGACCGGTGGGTTGCACTGCGGGTCGCGATCGCCACGGCGGCAGATCGGGATCGAGGCGCAGCCGCGGTCGTTGAACTGGCTGCCGAACAGCGGCTTGCCGCTGGCCTGGTAGTCGTAGACGGCGCAGTTGCGCAGCACGCTGCCCTGCCATCCGCCTGCCGGCTTGAAGCCGAGCTTGAGGTTGATGGAAGCGCCGGGGTTGAGCGTCGTCACCGGATAGGTGCAGGTCATCGGCGTCGTTCCGGGCACGCAGACCCAGGGCGCATTCGGTCCCGATGTCAGCACGGAGCCTGCTGGCAGCGTCACCTCGTCGAGCACGATCTTGCCGTTGTACGGCGCGCCGCCGACATTGGTGACCGTGATGGTGAAGTCGCAGCCGCCGGCCATCGTGCAACGCGGCACATCGGCCCTCTTCTCGACCTTGAGGTCGGGCTGCCGTTCAGGCGGACATCTCAGGTCGCGTGGAATGACGATGTCGATCGTCTGCGTACAGCACAGTCCCCAGCCTTCCTTCGGGCCGGCATAGGTTTCGATGCCGGTGACGATGAGGTGGATGACATCGCCCGGCGAGGCGCCGATGATCTTCCAGTTCAGCACGCCGCCGCCCGCCGGCACCAGTTGCGTGTTCGGAACGATGCTGATGCCGGGCGTCGTCGTCGACACCTGCACCCATTTGCCGCCCATCTCCGGGCCGACCGGCATGTGGTAGATGAAAGCGCCGCCGCCGGGCACGCAGTCCACGGTGCCACGCTCGACCTTGAAGCATTCCTTGCCGGGAGGTGGAGGCGGGTTGCATTTGGTCAGGTCGATGTGGATCGTCGTCTTCGCGCCGGTGAGGAAATCGCCGTCATCCGGCTTGCCCGGGTCCTGCGACGGGATGACGGTCCCGGTGCCGGCCCCGATCTTGATCAGGCCCTGGTTGTCGACATTGGCCGGCGCGGGAAACGCCGCCTGGTCGATCTTGGCCAGGATCCGGAAGGTGATGACGCGTTCGTTCGGCGCGCCTGAGCCGTCGAGGTCGGAAGCGGAGATCCGGAAATCGGAAACCGTGGCCGTGTCGTCGGGGTTGGCAGAGCTGCTGATCGTGGCCGCCGGCAGCGGCCCGCCGGAGGCGTCCGTGCCGTCGCCGCTCACATGCACGCTGACGATCTTAAGGCCGTGCGCAAGCTGGTCCTTGAACTCGATCCTGGCGTTCTTCAGCGCATTGACAAAAGCCGGATTGCCGAAGGCCTGCTCATTGCCGCGCAGGCCAAAGTTCAAGGTGTAATAAACATAGTCGCAGCTGCGCTGGCCTCCCGTCTTGGTGAAGAAGGGCACGATGCGGCCGGGTTCGGGGTTGATGACGCGGGGGTTTTCCAGGTCGAGCCTGGGTTCAGCGCCAGCGACATCGGCGATCTTCGCCGGAGCGGTGTCTTCGGCAAGCGCCGGCAAAGCCGGCATCATGGCGACCGCGATACCGGCCGCCATCAGCCAGCGCGCGCCGCGCCTGGCGTATGACAGGGGTTTCATGATCGTCTCCATGACGGTTTTGGGATTGCTCGAAACGAAACGGGAAAGGGCGAGATTATCCATCTGTCCCTCCCTCAACGTTCGCAGCTGACGGCTGGCGTTCTGAGCGGCAGCGTCATCTTGCAGCAAGGGTAGTAGCCACCCTTGTCCTGGTCGGACTTGCGGTAGAAGCAGAGCCCGACATTGACGGTGTCGCCAGGGTAATGGCCGGTGATGTCGATCGTGTAAGGCTTGCCCGGGACATGCGACATGGGGGTTGTCACCCCGACGCCGGGCGTCCTGGACTGAGCCTTGATCGAATCGCCGCCAAAGCCGGCATGGTCATGGAGATAGAGATCGGCCTGAAGCCCGCGCGGCGTGCAGTAATAATGCACGTCCTCGACATCCACGCAGGGCGGCAGATTGCCGGGCGGCGGGAAGTCGGGCGGATAGAACGGAGGCAGGTAGCCGCCGGGGATTTCCTCATAATAGCCGGCGCGGCCCTCGCAGGGGCGCCAGACCCTGACGTCGCCGACATGGCCTTCGACCTCTGGGTCTTCGAAATAGCCGTCGAAGTCGACGAACCATGAGCCGAAAGGCGGCACGTTGGCCGGCTTGACCAGCGCGCTGGGCATCAATTGCACGCCATGCACGGCAAGCGGCCCGCCGGCGGCGAGCCGCTCGGCAAGTTCCGGGTTGTCGCGCAACTTGTCGCCGGTGTTGACGACGGTGTCGGTGCACACGGAAGTGTCGAGATTGCCGTCGGAGTCATAACCATACTGGAGATCGATGCCCCCGGCCGACTGGCGGTTGCCTTGCGGGAAGCCGACCGCATATTCCTGCGGCACCTCGACCCAAACCGATTCCGTCGCCGGATCATCCGGATCCTCGCGCCAGTAGCGGATCAGCTCGGCCTTGCCGGAACCGGCGAAGCGGCTGTAATCGTAACGGTTTTCGACCGGACCGCGCTGGGCGAGATACATGAAGCCCTTGTTGTCGAAGGCGATGTCGGTGACGGCGTAATCCTTGTCGGCCTTGACCGTCAGTTCCCAGCGCGGATCGCCGGCGAAGCTGCCGTCGCGCGCGATGCCGACCGACCAGATCTCGGATTTTTCACCGACCGAATAATAGAGCCGGCCGCCGTGATAGGAGACTGCCCAGACGCGGCGTTCGTCCTGGGTGTAACCCCAGGTCTCCGGGTCTTCCGTGTCGAAGGCGGCGCCCTGGATATCCATGACGGCGCCGTCATCGGCGACCGGGGCAAGCCCATGCGCCGGACGCCCGGCGACACCATGGTCGAACGTGTCGATCAGGTGGCCATTGGTGTCGATGCGGTGGATGAGCCCGGTGTCGAGATCGGACGCGAAGAACTGGCGGTGAATGGGGTCGAAGGCGAGGTTGCCGATGCCCGGCCCGCTGTTGGTGTCGATGTCGGCGAATTTGGAGACGGCGCCGGTGATGCCGTCGATCTTCCAGATCGTGCCCGGCCCGCCGCCATTTTCGGTGCCGAACTGGCCGTCCATGAAGGTAGCGCCAGCGGTGCCGCGGCGCTGCCGTTCCGGGCGCCCGTCATTATCGACGTCCGGCGTCACGATCTCGACGCCATGCAGCGAGGTCGCGGCCGCGTAGAGATTGGGGATGCCCGACGGCACGCCATCGCGCACGCCGTCGTCATAGGTCAGGCCGAAAACCTCGCCAATCTGCCCCGCCGTCACCTCGAAGGGCGGCGGCGTGAAGACGAGCTGGCCCGAGGCCGGGCCGCCGAGATGCGAGCCGTCGAAAATGCGCAGCGTGGCGCGCGAGGTGTCGATGAAAGTCTCGTCGACCGGATCGACGCCGGGCGGCAATCCTTGATCGAAATTGGGGATCACGGTGCCGGGGAAGCCGGTGACCGCCATCGAGCCGGGATAGATGATCTGGGTTTCCTGCGCCTTCGCCACACCGCCCAGCAAGAGGCCGGCCGATAGCGCGAGAGCAAGAATTCCGCTATTTGTGGCAATTGCGCGGCGCAAACGGCCGACATGCGAAGGCACGAACGAGCCGTGGCCGCCAGACATTGAACTCCCCCCGAAGCCGCTGGAAGGAACGTCTGGCTCTACCGCGCCAACCAGGGCAAGGCGCGGCGTTGCGGCACGTTCTTCCCTGATCGAATTGTCTGTTTTCCTCTGCGTGACGATACGCCTGCTCCTGGGCAGGGTCAACGGAATCAGCCGGAAGCCCAGCGCGTCGACCGCTTCCCGAAGGCGGTGATCGCGCTGGACTTTCGCTGTTCCCGGAGACCGCGGAGTCTCTGGGTTTCTGGTCATGAGGCTTCCCTTTCCGGGCCGCACCATTGCGGCGCCTGGCCATCAGTCGCTGGCTGGCGGGGAAAGGTTCATGGGAGGACGGCGAAGCGGAAAGCGCCTCTGGCCGCCGGGGGCGTTACCAGGTCCAGTCGGCTCGGCCAAGCGCCGATACCGCCTCGACGATGCGCGTGAAGCTCGCCCGGGCCCGGCCGACCATGTGCCGGGCTCTGAGGTAACCATGCACCAGCCCCGGCTCCTCGAACCAATATGCATGCCCGCCGGCGGCGACGATGCGGTCGCGATAGGCTTCGCCGTCGGACGATAGCGGGTCGCATTCGGCGGTGACCAGCACGGTCGGGGGCAGATAGGCGAAATCGGCGTCGGCGAGCGGATACAGTGTGATGTCGCCGGTCCGGTCGACGCCGCCGGTCCGGACATGCTTGTAGAAGTCGTGGTCGCGCACGGTCAGCATCGGCGCCTCGGCATGTGTCAGATAGGATCCTTTCGAGTGATCGCCGCCGAGGCTGGGATAGATCAGCATCTGGCCGGCCGGCTTTTTCGCATGGCCGCGCGTCGCATGCGCGACGGCGGCGCAGAGATTGCCGCCGGCGCTGTCGCCACAAAGCACGACCGGGCGGTCATAGGTTCTGGCGGCCCATTCGAAGGCGGTCATGGCGTCGTCGAAGGCGGCCGGATGCAGATGTTCCGGCGCCAGCCGATAGTCGACCGAGACCACCTCGTAGCCGGTGCGGGCGCAGAGTTCGGCGCAGACATCGTCATGGCTGTCCAGCCCGCCCAGGATGAAGCCGCCGCCATGGACGTAGAGCACCATCGCGGCCTTGTTCGGGGCAGCGCTGCGGTAGATGCGGATGGGGATGCTGGGCGTGGCGATAGCAGTCGTCTCGGCGGAGACGCCTTGCGGATAGCCGGCAAAGAACTCCCGGCACATCCGGTCGTAGATCGCGCGCTGCCGGGTGATCGTGTAGTCGATGGTATCAGGCGGATAGTAGGAGTTGGTCTTCTCGATGAAGGCCCAGGTCTCGGCATCGATGAGGGTTTTGTAGTCGGTCATATCGGATGACCAATTTTAGGTGATGGCGCCCAGGCCCCCCTCTCTGTCCTGCCGGACATCTCCCCCTCAGAGGGGGAGATCAGCAGCTTCGGCCGCATCGCGCCTTCTGCAATGCCGGAGATTGGCGAAACCCTTCGCGACATCCAATCTCCCCCCTTGAGGGGGAGATGCCCGGCAGGGCAGAGAGGGGGGCCTGGCGCCGTCATTTCCGCGGAGTCACTTCCCCTTCCACACAGGGTCGCGCTTCTCCGCAAACGCCCGGAACCCTTCCATGTTGTCCTCCGACCCGTAGAGGATATCGACCGTCGGCAACTGCCGGCGCGTCACCTTGTTCATCGCCTCCTGGAAGGTCAGCGCCTCGGCGACCCGCGCCGTCTCCTTGATCGCCGCAAAGACCAGCGGCGGGCCGCTGGCCAAGAGCCGCGCGATCTCCCAGACGCGCTCTTCGAGCTTGTCCTTGGGCAGCACCTCGTTGACCAGGCCCCAGCGATGCGCCTCGGCGACATCCATCCAGCGGCCGGTGAACAAAAGGTCCATGGCGATGTGGTAGGGAATGCGCTTCGGCAGCTTGATGGTGGCTGCGTCGGCCAGCGTGCCGGCGCGGATCTCGGGCAGCGCGAAGGAGGAATGGTCCGAGGCGTAGATCAAGTCGCAGGACAGCGCCAGTTCGAAGCCGCCGCCTACCGCCATGCCGTTGACGCAAGCGATCACCGGCTTGTTCAGGTCGCGCAGTTCCTGCAGCCCGCCGAAGCCGCCGACGCCATAGTCGCCGTCCACGGCGTCGCCGCCAGCCGCCGCCTTGAGGTCCCAGCCGGCGCTGAAGAACTTGTCGCCGGCCGTCTTGACGATGGCGACGCGAAGCTCCGGATCGTCGCGGAACGCCTTGAAGGTCTCGCCCATCAGCCGCGACGTCTTCAGGTCGATGGCATTGGCCTTCGGCCGGTCGAGCGTGACTTCGAGGATGGCGCCTTCGCGGCGGGTGGTGATGACGTCAGCCATTCTTCTTTTCTCCAAGCACCAGCAGCGCATCCGCGATCCACGCGCCCTTGCCTTCGGCGCAGACGATCAGCGGGTTGATGTCGAGTTCCTCGATCTCGCCTTCGTTCTTCTGCACGAAGTCGGCAATGCCCGCGATGGCGTCGATGGCAGCCGCGACATCGGCCTTGGGCCGGCCGCGATAGCCTTCGAGCAGCGGATAGAGCTTCAACCCACGCAGCGCCGCCTCGATGTCGTCGCGCGTCGCCGGCAGCATCAAGGTCACGCTGTCGCGCAACAGTTCTACCAGCACGCCGCCGGTGCCGAGCGTCATCACCACGCCGAACATCGGATCGCGGGTGAAGCCGACGATCAGCTCGGCGACGCCGTCGCGCACCATGCGCTCGGCATAAAGCCCGGTGCCGAGCGGCAGAAGGTCATGCGCGGCGGCGCTGACGGATTCGGCGTCCTTGAGGTTCAGCCGTACCGCCCCGACTTCCGACTTGTGCGTGACGCCGAGCGCCTTCAGCGCCACCGGAAAGCCCAGCGTCATGGACGAGATCACCGCCTCGACCGCGTTGGAAGCGCGCTCGCCCTTCGGCACCGGCAAGCCGGCCGTGATCAGCCTTTCCTTGGCTTCGGCTTCGTCCGGCGTCACGCGCTTGGCTTCGGATGCGCCCGCCGCGGTGGTGTCGACCGGCTGCGCCTGCGGCTCGCGCCAGGCCCAGCCGATGAAGGCGGCAGCCTGGGCGGCGTCCAGCGCTTCCGAGATGCCGAACAACGGCACCATGCCACGCGCCATCAGGCCGGCGGTATATTCTTCCGGCAGGTTCTCCGGCAGCGAGGACACGATCGCGCCTTGCGCCTTGTTGGTCTTCAGCGCCGCCTCGAAGGCGCGCAGCGTCGCCCACCAGTCGACGTCGGAGCAGCGGTCGGGTCGCGGGAAGTCGAGCACCAGCATGTTGATATCGAAGCCGCCCGACACCATGGCGGTGAAGGTGGCCGTCATCGCCGGTTCGTTGTTCCAGATGAAAGTGTGGTAGTCGAGCGGATTGGCGACCGCGACCAGCGGTCCGAGCGTCGATTTCACATGCGCGCGATGCTCGGCGCCCAGCGCCGGGAAATGCACCCAGCGCCCTTCGGCACTGTCGGCCATCACGGAGGCCTCGCCGCCCGAGCAGCTCATCGACGACAGCTTGTAGCCGGGCAACGGCCCGGTGACGTGCAGGAGCTTCAGCGCCTCGATGAAGGCCGGGATGGAATCGACGCGCGCGATGCCGAGCCGCTTCAGGAAGGCGCCGGAAGCAGCATCCGAACCGGCCAGCGAGGCGGTGTGCGAGACAGTCGCCTGCCGTGCCTGTTCCGAGCGGCCGACCTTCATGGCGATGATCGGTTTTTTCAATTCGCGCGCCCGCGCGGCGAGCCTTTCGAAGCCGGCTACCGAATCGAAAGCCTCGACGTGCAGGCCGAGCGAGGTGACGCGCTCGTCCTCGATCAGGCCGAGCGCCATTTCGGACAGGCCGGTCTGGGCCTGGTTGCCGGCCGTCAGCAGGAAGGCGATCGGCAGACCGCGCTTCTGCATCGTCATGTTGATGGCGATGTTGGACGACTGCGTGATGATGGCGACGCCCTTGCCGCCCTCCGCAAGCCGGATGCCGCCATGCTGGTCGGGCCACAACAGCGCGCCGTCGGCATAGTTGATCAGGCCGTAGCAGTTCGGGCCGATGATCGGCATCTCACCGGCTGCGACGACGAGCTCCGCCTGCAGCCGCTCGCCGTCCTCGTCATAGGCCTCGGTCTCGAGGAAGCCGGCGGCAAAGCAGACGGCGCCGCCGGCACCGCGCTCGGCCAGCGCCTTGATCACCTCAATGGTGAGATGCCGGTTCACGCCGACAAAGGCGGCGTCCGGCGCGCCGGGCAGGTCGGCGACCGAACGATAGGCCTTGCGGCCGGCGACCTCGTCCTTGGTCGGATGTACCGGCCAGATCTCGCCGGCAAAGCCCATCTTGATCGACTGCGCCACGACGGCGGCGGCCTGCGCCCCGCCGAACACGGCGATCGATTTCGGGCGCAGGAGACGTTCGAGTTTATGCATGGCCATCTTTTCGTTTGAGCGCGATGTTTTCCAAAGCCGGATCCTGGCTTTGGAACATCATGCTCTAAGCGCCGAACGGGCGCAGCAACGCCCGCGAAATAATATGTCGCTGAATCTCCGAAGTGCCTTCCCAGATGCGCTCGACGCGCGCGTCGCGCCAGATGCGTTCCAGCGGCAGGTCGTCCATCAGCCCCATGCCGCCGTGGATCTGGATCGCTTCGTCGGCGACGAAAGCCAGCATTTCGGTGGCCTTCAGCTTGGCCATCGCCATGTCCTGGTCGGTGACGGTGCCCTGATCGTACTTCCAGCCGGCCTCGAAGACCATCAGGTCGGTGGCCTTCAGCTCCGTCGCCATGTCGGCCAGCTTGAACGACACGCCCTGGAACTTGCCGATCTGCTGGCCGAACTGCTGGCGCTGCGCGGCATATTCGATGGCATGCGACAGCGCACGTTCGGCGCGGCCGAGACAGGTGGCGCCGACCTGCAGGCGCGTGGCGCCGAGCCAGGAATTGGCAACGTCAAAACCCTTGTGCACCTCGCCCAGAACCTGGGAAGCCGGCAGCCGGCAATCGTCGAATTCGAGGATCGAATTCGTGTAGCCGCGATGCGAGACATTGCGGTAGCCGTCACGCACCGAAAAACCCTTGGTGCCCTTGTCGACGAAGAAGGCGGTGATCTTTTTGCGCTTGCCGCGCGGCGAATCCTCCTCGCCCGAAGCCATGAACACGATGGCGAAATCGGCGATGTCGGCATGGGAGATAAAGTGCTTGGTGCCGTTGAGCACCCAGTCCGAACCGTCCTGCACAGCGGTCGCCTTCATGCCGCGCAGGTCGGAGCCGGCGCCCGGCTCGGTCATCGCCAGGCAGTCCGATTTCTCGCCGCGGATGCAGGGGAAGAGATATTTCTCGCGCTGCTCCGGCGTGCCGGCAAGCAGGATGTTGGACGGACGCGCCACGCAGGTCCAGTGCAGCGCGTAATTGGCGCGGCCAAGCTCCTTCTCGTAGAGCAGCCAGCTGACCGTATCGAGGCCCGCGCCGCCGACATCGGCCGGCATGTTGGCCGCATAGAGCCCGGCGTCGATGGCTTTCGCCTTCAATTCGTCGATCAGCTCGCGGCGCAGCACGCCGGTGCGCTCCACCTCGCGCTCATGCGGGTAAAGCTCGTTCTCGACAAAGGCGCGCGTCGTCTCGACGATGAGCTTCTGTTCTTCCGACAGACCGAAATGCATCGCCTCAGCCCTTCTTCTTGCTCTTCTTCGCCTTATCGGCCTTGGCGGGTTTTTCAGCCTTTGCCGGCTTGGCGGCCTTCTTCGCCGGTTTGACAGCCTTCGCCTTCTCGGCGGCCTTGGAGACTGGCTTCTTGGCCGCCAGCTTGGCAAGCTGCTTGGTGTAGTCCTTGTGTAGCGCGCCGGCGCCCCAGCCCTTGCCCTTGTTCTGCTTCGACAGCGCTTCCATGATCGCGACCAGATTGTCGTCGCGGATCTTCTCCAGCTCGCGGATCGACAGGCCGTGCGCCTGCTCGTCCGACTGCGTGGCGATCAGGTCGACCAGCTCGTCGTTGAATTCCGGCACGTCCATCAGCTTGGTCCATGGCCATTTCAGGCAAGGCCCGAACTGCGCCATGAAGTGGCGCATGCCGGCCTCGCCGCCGGCGACGCGATAGACCTGGAACATGCCCATCTGCGCCCAGCGCAGGCCGAAGGAATAGCGCATGATGTCGTCGAGTTCCTCGACGGTGCAGATGCCGTCCTTGACCAGCCACAGCGCCTCGCGCCAGGCTGCTTCGAGCAGGCGATCGCCGACGAACGCCTCGATCTCCTTGCGCACCACCACCGGCTTCATGCCGATCGAGGCGTAGAGCTCCTTGGCGACCTCGATCGCCTCGGGGAAAGTCTGCTGACCGCCGACGATCTCGACCAGCGGCAGGAGATAAACCGGGTTGAACGGATGGCCGACGACCAGGCGCTCCGGGTGCTTCTTCATCGCCACCTGCATGTCGGTCGGCTTGATGCCGGAGGTCGACGAGCCGACGATGGCGTTGGCCGGCGCATGCTGGTCGATCTCGGCCAGCACCTTGTGCTTGAGGTCGAGCCGCTCCGGCACGCTCTCCTGGATGAAGTCGGCATCGGCCACCGCCTCGGCGATGGTCTTGGCGAAGGTGAGCTTGCCTTCCTTGGGCAGGCCGCCGGGCAGCATCTGCTTATAAGCGCGGCGCGCGCCCTTCATCACCTCGCCCACTTTGCGCGACGCCTCGGGATCGGGATCGAAGATCGAGACGTCGATGCCGTTCAAGAGCAGCCGCGCCACCCAGCCGGCGCCGATGACACCGCCACCGATGGCGGCCGCCTTGTTGATGATGCTCATGGTCAGGCTCCGGTTCTTGTCTTGGCTGTATCAGGGTTGGTAAGCGCCACGCGCTCGCCGGCGCGGATCACCGCCGGGTCGTAGGCCTTGCGGGCGAAGACTTCGAGCACGAAGGGCCGGAAGAACTCAACCGGCAGCGTCTCGTAGTCGGGGTCGAAGCTCGACTGGTCCCAGTGCTCGCAGAACTGGTCGCAATCGTCGAAATAGAGGTGGCCGGCGAAGCGGTCGCGGGCATGCCGGTTGCCGCCGAGATGATGCGCGTAATAGAGGCGCTGGAAATCGCCGTGCTTTTCCACCACCCAGGTGCATTGCTCGCGCACGAAAGGTTTCAGGATCGAAGCAGCGTATTCATCGTGGTTGTAGGGCGCGTAGATGTCGCCGATGTCGTGCAGCAGCGCGGAGACCAGCCAGTCGATGTCGGCGCCGTCGCGCCAAGCACGCGTCGCCGCCTGCAGCGAATGGCCGAGCCTGGTGATCTTGTAGCCGGAAAGACCCTCGTCCAACTGCACCAGCGCGTCGAGCAGCCGGTCGCCGGTCTTGGCGGCGTAGTCGACCTCATGGGCGGTCAAGAACTCGTAGTCCGCCCGGTCGCCATCCTTCATTGCGGTGAATTTGACGGTAGCCATTTCCGACTCCCTCAAATCATGCCGCGAGCGGCGCCCGTTTGGTGAGGTTGAGCTTCTGGCGCACCTCCTCCGGCCCAAGCACCCGCGCGCCGAGATCGGTGACGATGCTCGCCGCGCGCTCGACGAGTTGCGCATTGGTGGCAAGAACGCCTTTGTCCAGCCAAAGATTGTCCTCCAGGCCGACGCGGACATTGCCGCCGGCAAGCACCGCCGCCGCCGCATAGGCCATCTGGTTGCGGCCGATCGAGAAGGCCGACCAGGTCCATGTCGAGGGCACGTTGTTGACCATCGCCATGAAGGTGTTGAGGTCGTCCGGCGCGCCCCACGGCACGCCCATGCAGAGCTGCACCAGCGCGTCGGGGTTCAGCACCTTCTCCTCGACCAGTTGCTTGGCGAACCACAGATGCCCGGTGTCGAAGGCCTCGATCTCGGGCTTGACGCCCAACGCCGTCATCATGCCGCCCATGGCGCGCAGCATACCGGGCGTGTTGGTCATCACATAGTCGGCTTCGGCGAAGTTCATCGTGCCGCAATCCAGCGTGCAGATCTCCGGCAGGCACTGGCGCACATGTTCCATGCGGTTGGTGGCGCCGCCCATGTCGGTGCCCTTCTCGTTGAGCGGCAGCGGCGCCTCGGGCGAGCCGAATACCATGTCGCCGCCCATGCCGGCGGTCAGGTTAAGCACCACGTCGACATTCGCATCGCGGATGCGCTCTGTCACCTCGCGATAGAGCTGGACGTCGCGCCTGGGCTTGCCGGTCTCGGGGTCGCGCACATGGCAATGGACGATGGCGGCGCCGGCCTTGGCCGCGTCGATCGCCGAATCCGCGATCTGCTTGGGCGAGCGCGGCACATGCGGGCTGCGGTCCTGCGTGCCGCCGGAGCCGGTCACGGCACAGGTAATGAAGACCTCACGGTTCATCGCGAGCGGCATCGTCGTTCCTCCCAAATTCGATCGGCCATTCATGTCGAGCAAAAAACTGGAAACCGGCTTTGCTATGACGACACGCGCCGAAGCTGACCAACAATGCCCGACTTGCCGGAAACTGTTTTGCGTTTTACGAAGCTCTCATGATAAAAAGCGAAAAGCCGACCATCTTTCGTTCCGAACGTGAGCCGCTCAAGGTGACGCTCCTGGTGTTCTCCGGCTCGTCGATCATGTGCGTCGCCTCGGCGGTCGATCCGTTGCGTGCCGCCAACCGCATTTCTGGCGAGACATTGTTCGACTTCAAGCTGGTCTCGGTCACCGGCGAGGCGCCGGTCACCACTTGCGGCCTCCCCGTGGCGGTCAGCGGCCGCTTCGATGCCGCCGAGCCGACCGACATGCTGGTGGTCGTCGCCGGCTTCGGCACGCAGAATTACGCCACGGCGGCGTTGCTTGCCGGTTTGCGGAGGGCGGCGCGCGCGGCCCGCGCCTGCGGCGGCGTCGAGGCCGGCACCTGGCTGGTGGCGCGCGCCGGCCTGCTCGAGGGCCGCAGCGCCACCACGCATTGGGAGGACATGGAGGATTTTTCCGCCGCCTTTCCCGGCGTCGACGTGCGGCCGGACCGCTACGTCATCGACGGGCCGGTCTTCACCTCGGGCGGCGCTTCGCCGACCTTCGACCTGATGCTGCATCTCATCCGCACCCGGCTCGGCATGGCGGCGGCGCTCGATGTCGCGAGCGTCTTCATCTACGATCAGGCGCGCGCCGCGACCGACGCGCAGCCCCTGGTGTCGCTCGGCCGGCTCGACGGCTACGATCCGCGCCTGGCCCAGGCGATCCGGCTGATGGAAGCGCATGTCGACCAGCCGCTCACCATCGACGCGGTGGCCAAGCGCGCCGGCGTCACGGCAAGAACGCTGGAAAGCATTTTTCGCAAATCGATCGGCGAGACGCCCGGCGCCTACTATCTGAGGCTGCGCCTCAGCGCCGCCCGGCGGCTGGTGGTCGACACCCGCGTCGCCATGGCCGACATTGCCGGGCGTACCGGCTTTTCCTCGGCCGCAGCATTCTCCAGGGCATTTTCCCGGGCTTTTGGCGAGGCGCCGGTCAGGCTGCGGCGCGGCTGATTATCCAGTCGGTCGCGGCGGCGAGATCGTCGACAAGCGCCGTGGGCGCCGGATCGAAGCGCGTTTCGTCGCCGGGGCGATATTTGCCGGTCCGCACGAGCAGCGCCGCGCCAAGCCCGGCGCCCAGAGCGCCGGCGACATCGCTTTCCGCGTCGTCGCCGACCATGACCGTCTCGGCTGCCGGACAGTTCAAATCGGCAAGCGCTGAAAGGAAGAAATCCGGCGACGGCTTGCCGAGCACGACAGGGCTACGTCCGCCGGCGAATTCCAGCGCCGCGACGAAGGCACCGGTGTCGAGGCTGAGCAGGCCGTCGGCATCCTTGAAGGTGCGGTTGATGGCCAAAGCCAGGAAATCGGCGCCCGCAATCAGCTCGCGGAAAGCGCGATTGAGGCTGGCATGGTTGAAAGCTTCGCCGGCATCGCCGACGACGACAGCGCGCCCGCTCCCGCCTTCCAGCCCGGAAAACTCGACCTCGAGGTCGGGGTGGACAAGCAGATGCGGCTGGCGGCCATGCCTGCGCAACCAGTCGACCGCGGCGCGCGCCGGCGTCAGCAGTTCCTCGTCCGCTACCTTGATGCCCATCCGGGCAAGCTGCGCGATGATGGCGCTGCGTGGCGAGCGTGTCGTGTTGCTGACGAAACGGAGCGGCAAACCGGCCTGTCGCAGCCGTTCGACCGCAGCCGCTGCACCTGCGATCTGGGTGTCGCCGTCGTAGACGACACCCAGAAGATCCAGGAGCACCGCGCGTATCATCGATGCAGGATGGAGAAACGGTCTCCGTTCGTCAAATCAAGGAAGGATCAGTCGCGGAAGAATCAAGTCGCGGAAGAATCAGGCTGCGTCGCGGCCTTCGCCTACGATGCGTGAGCGCATGCTCCTGGCAAGCGCCGTTTCGAGCCGCGCGGCGACCGCGCGATCCCATTCATTTGTCTTGCGGGCGCCGTCCTTTGGATTAGGCAGCGCCATCAGCCGATCGATGATCGATCCGGCCTCGCTTGGAGAGAGCAGGGCGTCGATTTCACGTTCGTGCTGCATACGTTTCGCCTCCTTCTTTCCTTCCCGCCACATGGCCACAATATAGGAGGTCCGTGACGGCTGTTTGAAGGCAAGAGCTGGGCGATTGATGGGCAGCGCGGGGCAAAACCTTGTCGTCCGGTTTCACCCCGCGCGGAAAGCAATTTCAGGCTCGGCGGCTCCCGATTGGGCGCCACAGGGGCCCTCAGACGTAGCGGTTGACGATGTTCTCGAGCAGTTCCTGCCGGCCGGAGCGCGGCTGCGGCTCGATCTTCTCTTTCACCACGCGTTCGGCGATCTCCTCCAGCGTGCGCTTGCCCGAGAGCATCGCCTTGCCTTCGGCGGTGTTCCAGCCGGCATAACGCTCGGCGAGCGGGCCGGACAGCGCCTTGTCCTCGACCATCTTCGCCGCCGCCTTGAGGCCGCGCGCGCAGGCATCCATGCCGCCGACATGGCCGATCAAGAGGTCTTCTGGATCGAGCGACTGGCGCCGCAGCTTGGCGTCGAAATTGGTGCCGCCGGTCTCGAAGCCGCCGGCCTGCAGGACCTGATAATAGGCCAGCGCCATTTCCGGCACGTTGTTCGGGAACTGGTCGGTGTCCCAGCCCGACTGGTAGTCGTTGCGGTTCATGTCGATGGAACCGAAGATGCCCAGCGCATTGGCCAAAGCCAGCTCATGCTCGAAGGAATGGCCGGCAAGGATCGCATGGCCCTGCTCGATGTTGAGCTTGACTTCCTTCTCCAGGCCGAAGCGTTTCAGGAAGCCGTAGACGGTCGCGACATCGTAATCATACTGGTGCTTGGTCGGCTCCTGCGGCTTCGGCTCGATCAGGATCGTGCCTTTGAAGCCTATTTTGTGCTTGTAATCGACGACGAGGTTGAGGAAGCGGCCGGCCTGCTCCTGCTCGCGGGCAAGGTCGGTGTTGAGCAGCGTCTCATAGCCCTCGCGCCCGCCCCACAGCACATAGTTTTCGCCCTTCAGCCGCTTGGTGACGTCGATGCAGCTCTTCACGGTCGCTGCCGCATAGGCGAAGACATCCGGATCGGGATTGGTGGCAGCGCCCGACATGAAGCGGCGATTGGAGAACATGTTCGCCGTGCCCCAGAGCAGCTTGACGCCGGTCTCTTTCATCTTGGCCGCGAAATAGTCGGCGATCTCGTCGAGCCGTACGGCGCTTTCGGAAAAATCCTTGCCCTCCGGGCGGACATCGGCGTCGTGGAAGCAGAAATAGGGCGCCCCGAGCAGCGAGAACATCTCGAAGGCGACGTCGGCCTTGAGCTTGGCCAGTTCCATCGTGTCGACGCCGCCCGACTTGGCGAACCAGGGGCGGTCGAACGTCTGGCCGCCGAACGGGTCGCCGCCGGGCCAGGCGAAGGAATGCCAGTAGGCGACGGCGAAGCGCAGATGGTCTTCCAACCGCTTGCCGGCCACGACCTCGTCTGGATTGTAGTGCCGGTAGGCCAGCGGATTGGTCGAATCCGGTCCCTCATATTTGATCTTCTTGATGTCGCCGAAAAATCCGCTGCTCATGGTTTCCTTCCTCTCCGAGATGGTTCTGCCCGATTACCTCAGGCGTAATTGGTTTCACTCTTTTGTCGGGCGAAAAGGGTCATGTCGAAACGATCCAACGAAGGATGAAGACCATGACCGACCTCAACACGATCGCCCGCAACTACATCACCGCCTGGAACGAGAGCGATGCGACCCGCCGCAAGGCGCTGCTCGAAGCGGCCTTCACCAGCGACGTCAGCTATCGCGACCCGGTCATGCAGGGCGATGGCCATGACGGCATCGCCGCGCTGATCGACGGCGTGCAGCAGCGCTTTGCCGGCTTCCGCTTCTCGCTGAAGGGTGAGCCCGACGGTTTCGCCGACCAAATCCGCTTCTCGTGGCATCTCGGACCGGAAGGCACGGAGTCCGTCATCGAAGGCACCGATATCGGCGTCATCGAGAACGGCCGCCTGAGGAGCGTCACCGGCTTCCTCGACAAGGTGCCGGCGCAGTGAGGCTAGCTGGGGAGGTGGGGTGCGAAGCCCCCCTCTCTGGCCTGCCGGCCATCTCCCCCTCAAGGGGGAAGATTGGATGTCGCTCCGGCTTTCGCCAATCTCCAGCGTCACAGGAATGAGCGGGGCGCCAAAGCTGCCAATCTCCCCCCTTGAGGGGGAGATGCCCGGTCCACCCTCCGTAGCTGCAGCGCAGCGTAGGACGGGCAGGCCAGAGGGGGGCGCCTCGCGCCTGCTCACGCGGTTGCGCTCCGGATCGCCGGATAAAGCGCGCGATAGCGCTGATAGGCATCCGCGAAGGCGCCGCCAAACGCAGTATCCGGCTCGACCGTCGCATCGGTAGGCGGCGCGGTGCACACCGCAAGCGGGTCGGCGCCCGTCGCGGCGATCAGCCCAAGCCGCGCAGCCCCGAAGGCAGCGCCGAAATCGCCGTCGGCGGGGATATCGACCGGAACCTGTAGCGCGGTGGCGATCGCCTTCAGCCAATAGCGGGAGCGCGAGCCGCCGCCGATCGCGGTCACTCGCGTCAGCGTCGTGCCGGCCTTCTTCAGCGCTTCGAGGCTGTCGCGGAAGGCGAAGGCGACACCTTCGAGCACGGCCTGTGTCAGCACGGCCCGGCCCGATTCATGCGCCAGCCCGGTGAAGGAGCCGCGGATGGCGGAATCATTGTGCGGCGTGCGCTCGCCCGAGAGATAGGGCAGGAAGGTGACGCCCGTCGGCGCCTTCAGCGTATCGCCGAGCTCGGCGGTCAGGTCGCCGGCGCTCTTTCCGGTGATCTCGGACAACCAGTTGAGCGAATCGGTGGCCGACAGGATGACGCCCATCTGGTGCCAGGTGTCGGGCAGCGCATGGCAGAATGTGTGCACCGCGCTTTCCGGGTTGGGCAGGTAGGACGCGTTCGCCGCAAACAGCACGCCGGACGTGCCGAGCGACACGAAGGCGTGGCCAGCGCCGACCGTGCCCATGCCGCAGGCCGAGGCCGCATTGTCGCCGGCGCCGCCGGCAATCGGAATGCCCGCCGCGATACCCCATTTCGATGCGAGCTCGCCGCGCAGGGCGCCGGCCTTGGCCGTGCCTTCGGTAAGCGCCGGCATGTGCTTCTCGTCGAGCGATGTCGCCGCCAGCAATTCAGGCGCCCAGCGACGCTTGCCGACATCGAGCCAGGATGTGCCGGCAGAATCCGACATTTCCGAAATATGCTCGCCGGTCAGCCAGAGCCGCAGATAATCCTTCGGCAGGAGCACCTTGGCGACGGCGGCGAAGATCTTGGCTTCGTGTTCCTTCACCCAGGCGAGCTTCGGCGCGGTGAAGCCCGGGAAAACGATATTGCCCGTGAGCTTGCGGAAGCGCGGATCGGCATCGAGCGCCGCCGCTTCGACATGACTGCGCGTGTCGTTCCACAGGATGCAGGGACGCAGAACCTTGTCCGAGGCATCGAGCAGGGTGGCGCCATGCATCTGGCCGGAAAGGCCGATGCCCCTGACCGCCGCAAGCTCCCTCGGATGCGAAGCCTTGAGTTCGGAAATCGCCGTCTCGCAGGCCTCTATCCAATGCGCCGGATCCTGCTCGGACCAGCCGGGATGCGGCCGCGAGACGTCGAGCGAACCATGGCCGGAGCCGATGACCTTTTGGCCGTCATCGATCAGCAGCGCCTTGACGCCTGAGGTGCCCAGGTCGAGGCCGAGAAACATGATTTCCTCCCATTGCCATTAATTTTTTCGGATCTCGAAAAAATCTGGCTCGCCAGTTTTTAAGACAAGATCCGCTTCGGGTCAATTCTCAGACAAATTGGATGCGCGACGCGAGAACAGCGCCGATAGCGGACTGTCGGGCCGGGCCATCTGCCGTTCGGCGGCCAACGCCCGCGCCAGCGCCGTATCGCCGGCGCGCAACGCCGCCTCGATCAGCGTCAGGTCGATCACGTCGCGCTGCGCATGGCTGCCGCCAAAACGGTGGGCAATCGAGCGGATCGGCCGGATCAGGCGCACCGCCTCGTCGTAGTTTCTCTCGCCGAAGGCCTTGATCGCAAGCGTCAGCGGATGGCCGACATCGCGTGTGAAGGCGGCGTTGTCGTCATCACCGCGCATGGCTTCACGCTGCGCCTCGATCAGCGTCCTGGCCGGCGCCTCCAGCCCGGCGCCGACAAAGGCCATCATCGCATGCGCATCGTTGAAGGCATAATTGCCGGCGGCGGCTTTCGGGGTCCAGTTGGCGGCAAGTGCCGCCCAGCGGTCGCCGACATCGACGCCGCCGAGATTGAGGCGCCACAGGATCGCAGAAGCGTCGACCATGTTCAGGGCCAATGTCGAGCGCGATCCGTAGATAGGCCCGTCATAGAGCTCGAGCACCTCGCCGCTTTCGCCGAGATCGTAATGGAACAGCGCCAGATGCCACCAATTGTGGACCTGCAGGAAGCTCTCCTTCGTCCACGCTTCCGGGTTGGCGCGCATCCAGGCGATGCCGTCTCTTTGCCGGCTTTGCATTTCCATGACATGCGCTACCGCATGCTGCGCCCAGCCGTCGCGCGGTTCGATCTCAATGGCTTGCCGGCCGAAGGATTCGGCGCGCGCATAATCGCCCATTTCCTCCAGTCCGAAGGCCTGCATGCCAAGAATGGCGTGATAGCCCGGCATGTCCTTGTGCCACGACGGCAGCGCCCGGCCGATGCGGTCGCGCAGCATGCGCGCGTTGCCGGTGAAGAAATCGATCTGATGCCCGGCCTGCAGCGCCAACGCATCGCGCGGATTGTCGATCGCGATATCCTCGAGGATGCGGGCGGCTTCATGCCATCGCCCTGCGGCGAGATGGCCAAGTGCGGCGACATGCGCCTCTTCGCGCGGGGTGGCGGCAAGCGGCAGCGCCGCCTGGTGGCTTGACCGGGCAACAGCCGTTGCGTCCCGCTCGGTGGCGAGGCCGAACAGATAGCCCTTGAAGACATGCGCCATGACGAAGGCCGGGTCATCGGCAATGGCTCGGTCGATCGATCCGACCGGATCGCCGATGAAGCATTGCAGCTCACGGGTGGCGCGGACGTAGGACGAGAACCCGGCTTCGGTCGCCCCGGAATAGGTGAGGCCAAACGCATCCTTCAATGCCATTGGATGTCCCTCGATGATCGCAATTCGGCCATTCCGGGGCCGATCCTAAAGCATCGGCGCCGGGCGTGCCAACGGCCGCCTGGATCAATCAATACTCGGGGCTATCCGGCAGGCGCCGCAGTTTATCAACCATACGGTGCAGAATAGGCTTTGAAAAACGAAACGAATTATGACTTTATTGCGGCAGGGGTGGACGGGCTTAAATCGCGAATTGCGAGGACGCGATGAAGCACTCTGAAAACTGCCTTCCGAGACTGTCCTCGGAAGGTATAGTTATATCAGCAACTCCTGATCGACATAGAAGAGGTTTGGATCATCCTTGGGTGATTGGCCTTTTCACCTCGACCGCACTCACATTTCTGCCTGGCGCGCCAGCCTTCGCGGCATGCATATTTGCCCCTACGGCCGGCAACGACACCTTCGTTTGCGACAGTGGCGATTCGGGCGGCAGCCTTACCGATACCGGAGGCGACAATACGCTGACCTTTCCGGCCGGCGGCTCAGGCCAGATCAGCGGCAACGTCACTTTCGGTGCCGGCGTCGACCGTGTCGACATGCAGTCGGGCACGGTCACGGGCAATGTCCAGCAGGGCGCGGGCATCGACGATTTCAACATGAGCGCCGGCCAGATCGGCTCGCTCAACCAGGGCGATGGGCTCGACACCTTCACCATGAGCGGCGGCCGCATCGTCGATTTCTTCGACGACGGCGACCGCGCCGTGATGACCGGCGGCCGCATCGGCCGCGTCAACATGAAGCTCGACAAGAACTTCTTCAACATGTCCGGCGGCACCATCGACCGTAATCTCGTCACCGGCTTCGACCAGGACACGATCATCCTCTCCGGCGGCATCATCGGCGGCAACATCAGCGTCAGCGGCGGCGCCGATAGTGTCACGATCACCGGCGGCACCGTCGGCGACGACGTGCTGATGAGCGTTGGGTCCGATAGCTTCGTCTGGGACGGCGGCGGCATCATCTACGGCAGCGTCGATCTTGGCGCCGACAACGACACTGCCAAGCTCAGCAACCTCACCAAGGCCAATCTCGGCGGCGCCGACGCATTGAATGGCGGTCTCGGCGCTGACACGCTGACATTCGACAATGTCGACTTGGATGGCATTGCCAGAGTCCAGAATTGGGAAACCATCAACGCCACCAACGACACCGAGTTGACGCTGGACGGCAACCTCTTGCTCGGCGACAGCGGCACAGGCACCGGCTCGCTCAATGTCGATCAGGCAAGCACGCTTTACGGCGGCGGTTTCAACGCGTCGATCCAGGCCTTCACGTCCGGCCAACTGGCCAATGTGATCAATGCCGGCCGCATCGACCTGACCAATGGCGGCACCGGTGCCACTGACCGGTTGACCATCAACGGCAACTACACCGGGCTCGGCGGCCTGCTGCTGATCCAGACCGAGCTTGGCGACGATTCCTCCGCTTCCGATCGGCTCGTCCTGTCCGGCGGCACAGCCTCCGGCTCGACCGGTATCGCAGTGGTCAATGCCGGTGGCGCCGGCGCCGAGACGACGGCCGACGGCATCATGGTCGTCCAGGCGATCAACGGCGCCACGTCCGGCGCCAGCGCCTTTGCGCTCGACGCGCCGGTCGCCGCCGGCGCCTTCGAATACTATCTGTTCAAGGGCGGCGTCAGCGCCGGCAGCGCGGAGAACTGGTATCTGCGCTCGACGCTGATAACGCCGACATCGCCTGCGGCGGCCCCGCCGGAAGCCGAGCCGTCGCCGGCACTGGAGCCTGTGCCTCCTGAAACCGAGCCGCCGCCGCCGCCGTCGCAATTGCCGCCGGTGCCGGTGCCGACGGAGGGCGACATCAACAACCCGCCGGTCGATCCGACGCCGCCGGTGCAAGCCGGCGATGACGCGCCCGAAGCGCCTCCTGCACCGGTGGAAGCGCCTCCCGCCGACCCGCCGCCGCCGCCGCCGCCGGTGCCGACCGCCGTGCCGGACCTGCCGACGCCGGCGCCCGGCCAGCAGATCCTGCTCTACCGCGTCGAGGTGCCGGTCTATTCGGCCGTGCCGCCGGTGGCCGACCACCTGACGATGGCGACGCTCGGCACCTTCCATGAACGGCGCGGCGAGCAGAGCCTGTTGTCGTCGGACACCGATTTGCAGCCCGTCTGGGGCCGCATCTTCGGCCAGGACGCCAAGATGGACTGGTCGGGGACAGTCTCGCCATCCTTCGACGGCACGTTGTTCGGCCTCCAGGCCGGCTTCGATCTTGTCGGCCGCGAGACCGCCTCGGGCTCGGTCGACCGCGCCGGCCTGTTCCTTGCCTATGGCAGCATGAATGGCGACGTGCGCGGCCAGGCGCTGGGACAGGACGACCTCGCGGTCGGCAGCCTTGACGTCACCGGCACCAGCGTCGGCGGCTACTGGACCCGCATCGGCAAGGCCGGCTGGTACCTGGACGGCGTGCTGATGGCGACGTTCTTCGGCGGCTCGGCCACGTCGTCGCGAGATATCGGCATCGATGTCGGCGGAACCGGGGTCACCGCTTCGCTTGAAGGCGGCTATCCGGTCGCGCTCGCCCAGGGTTGGACGTTGGAGCCGCAGGCGCAACTGGTCTGGCAGCATCTGTCGCTTGACGATGCCAAGGACCGGTTCTCCTCGGTGTCGTTCGATTCCGACGACAATGTCACCGGCAGGATCGGACTGAGGCTGCAAGGCGAGACGGTGCTCAATGGCATGGCGTTGCAGCCATATCTCAAAGCCAACCTCTGGCACGATTTCGGCGGCACCGACCGCGTCGATTTCGAAGGCACCGACATATCGACCGAGAGCAGGTCCACCTCCTTCGAATTCGGTGGCGGCGTGGTCGCCAAGGTGACGGACAAGGTCAGCGTCTTCGCCACCGGCGACTACACGACCAACCTCGGCGGCGACAAACGCCGCGTGCTGGAGGGCAATCTGGGGCTCAGTGTCAAATGGTGATCGTCCTTCTTCCCGTTCACGGGGAGAAGGTGGCGGCAGCCGGATGAGGGGCAGCGCAAACGCCCGGCAAAAGAGCGGTTAGCACCAGCTGCCTGCTCCTGACCTCAATTCCCCGACCGTACCGCCACCGTGGCGATGCCGGCACCGACCAGCAATGTCCCGCCGGTGCGGTTGAAGATGCGGATCGCCTTCGGGTTGCGCACGATCGCGCGGGCCCTGGAGGCGACCAGCGCGTAGCCGAAGGCGTTGAGGAAGGCCAAAGTCAGGAAGGTCGTCTCGAAGATCAGCATCTGCGTCCAGAAATCCGCGTGCCGGTCGAGGAACTGCGGCAGGAAGGCGACGAAGAAGGTGATGCTCTTCGGGTTGAGCGCCGTCACCAGCCAGGCATGCGCCATCATCCTGGCTGCCGGCACCGCGTCGGTGCGCGGCTCCGCCTTCAGCGCGCCGCCGGCGCGGAACAGCTTTATGCCGAGATAGATCAGGTAGCCGGCGCCGATAACCTTGAGCACCGTGAACACCGTCGCCGAAGCCGCGAGCAGCGCACCGATGCCGAGCATCGACAGCGTCATGGCGGTGAAGTCGCCGAGCGCAACGCCCACCGCCATCGGCAGCGCAGTGCGCCAGCCTTGTCCCAGAGCATAGGAGACGACCAGCAGGATCGTCGGACCCGGAATGACGAGAAGAATGGAAGAAGCGGCGGCAAAGGCAGCCCAGTTTTCGAAGGACATTTCCTACTCCTTGAGCGCAAAGAAAAGGATAAATCCTGGGGCCGCCGGGAATGTAAAGAGCCCTTTGAAAGAATCTTCAACGCCAGGGCCGGTGCCGGCGGATCAGCCGGCACAAGGATCCGTCAGGGTTAAGCCGGACCCCGGCGCTTTCACGCTTTTTCAACCATGAATGGCGAAAATGCCTGCGATCCGGCCGGACCGTGCTTCCCGCCGGCAGCGTAGGGTTGGTGTATGCGCGAGTTGCCGCAAAGTCTGACGCCGTCTTCCAACGGCGCCGCAATCGATACCGAAATTCAGCTTTCCCGCCGCGCCGTGCTTTCCGGCGCTGGCGCCATGGCGCTGCTCGGCCTCGCCGGCTGCAGCACCACCGACACGCTCGACCTGCCGCAAATGCAGCTCGACAATACCGTCACCGGTTCCGTGCCGCCCATGCGCCCGGCGATCGGCGTCGACAAGAACATCACCGGCCCGGACATCATGTACGCCTCGCTCACCGATGGCGGTTTCCAGGTGCCGGAGGTGCCCTGGCAGAAGGTCAAGCCGCAGTTCCGCCGCCAGATCGTCGTCGACAAGACCGGCGAGGCGCCCGGCACCATCGTCGTCCATCTGCAGGAGCGCATGCTCTATCTGGTCCAGCCGGGCGGCGACGCCATCCGCTACGGCGTCGGCATCGGCAAGGACGGCTTCCGCTGGTCGGGCCGCGCCAATATCCAGTACGGCCGCGAATGGCCGGTGTGGACGCCGCCGCCGGAGATGATCCAGCGCAAGCCGGAACTGGTGAAATGGCAGGGTGGCCAGCCTGGCGGCCTCACCAATCCGCTCGGCGCCCGGGCGCTCTACATCTACCAGGACGGCAAGGACACCGGTTACCGCATCCACGGCTCGCCCGAATGGTGGAGCATCGGCCAGGCGATGTCGTCGGGCTGCGTGCGCCTGATCAACCAGGACATCATCGACCTCTACAGCCGCGTTTCCAAGAAGAACCCGGTCGTCGTCGTCTGATCTTTTCCGCCAGCCCATTCCCCCGTTGCGCGATGCCGCAAGACAGGCGAAGGTGCCCTGAAAACCTTCGCCTGGAGCCGGATGATTTCAGGTCCATTCGGACCTGGAATCTGGATCCGTCTCTACATCAAAGAAGTAGAGCATGATGTCGTCCGAAAACCGCTTCACACTTTTCGGCATCATGCTCTAGGGAGAGAAAAGCATGGCTGGAACCTTCGTCATTGCGCAGGGCGGCGGCCCGACCGCCGTCATCAACCAGACCGTCGTCGGCGCCACGCTGGAAATCCGCAAGCGTCACCCCGGCGCCAAGGTGCTGGGCTCGATCCACGGCGTGCGCGGCATCCGCGACGGCAACTATGTCGATCTCTCCGCCATCCCCGAGGACCGGCTGCGGCTGATCGCCGGCACGCCGAGCGCCGCGCTCGGCTCGACCCGCGACAAGCCGGACGCCGCCTATTGCGAAGTCATCCTCAACGGCCTGAAAAAGGCCGGCGCCGACGCCTTCATCTATATCGGCGGCAACGATACCTCGGGCACCCAGCAGATCCTGACCGATGCCGCGGGCGGCTCGATCGCCTTCGTGCACGCGCCGAAAACCATCGACAACGACCTCGAGGAGAACGACCATACGCCGGGCTTCATCTCGGCGGCCGAATTCGTCGCCGGCGCCTTCCTGTCCGTCGATCTCGATTTCCGCGCGCTGCCCGGCATCTATGTCGGCATCGTCATGGGCCGGCATGCCGGCTTCCTGACCGCCGCGGCCGCAGCCTGGCAGCTCGATTCCGACAGCGGTCCGCATTTGGTCTATGTGCCGGAGCGCGCCTTCTCGGCCAAGCGCTTCATCGACGACGTGCGCGAAACGCTCGACCGCCACAAGCGCTGCATCGTCGCCGTCTCGGAAGGCGTCAGCACCGCCGACGGCAAGGCGCTGGTCGAGAGCCTGGTTCCGCCGGAAAAGCTCGAGCGCGACCAGCATGGCAACGTCAAATTGTCGGGCAGCGACCTGCCGGCGGCGCTTGAACGGGCTTTGGCCGAAGGCCTGCCGGGCAAGCGCGCGCGGGTCGACGCGCTTGGCTATATGCCGCGCGGCTATGTCGGTGCGATCAGCGCCGTCGACGCCAGGGAAGCCTTCGATGCCGGCGCCTTCGCGGTCGCCGTCGCCGACGAAGGCGGCGGCTCGGTCGCGATCCAATACGATGGCTCGAAGACCGTGCTGAAGAAGGTGCCGCTGAAGGCCGTGGCCGGCAAGACGCGCCACATGCCCGACGATTTCATGAAGCCGGACGTCAACCAGCTTTCGGAAGCCGGCATGGCTTACCTCAAGCGGCTGGTGCCGGAAAAATACAAGATCGGCAAGCCGTTCGTCTGATGGGCGAGCTTGTGGTGGGCGACTGGTTCGGCAAGGCTATCGTCGATGCCGGCACGACGATGCTGACCGAACCCTTCGTGCATGATTTCGTGCGCGCCAATATATGGCATCTCAGGGGCCGCGATGCCGACCTTCTGGTCGATACCGGCATGGGCATCTGCCCGCTGGCGCAGGAGATCGACACGCCGGCCGGCAAGCCGCTCATCGTCGTCGCCACCCACATCCATCTCGACCATGTCGGCTCGCTGCACGAATTCCCGTTGCGCATGGGACCCAGGATGAGCGCGGCGCAATTCGACAGCATGGACGATGCCGTCACCTATGCCTACATGTTCCATAATCTCGATGGCGCCGTGTCCAAATTGCCGGCGCCCGGATGGAAGCCGGCCGATTATCGGATTTCGCCTGCGCCGCTGACACGCGCGCTCGACGAGGGTGACATCGTCGATCTCGGCGACCGAAAATTCCGCGTGCTGCATCTGCCCGGACATTCGCCGGATTCGATCGCGCTTTTCGATGAGGCCGACGGCTTATTCCTCGCTGGCGACGCCATCTATGACGGCATGCTGATCGACGATCTGCCGGATTCGGACCGTGCTGCCTATTGCCGCACCATGCAGCGCCTGCTCGACCTGCCGATCCGCATCGGCCATGGCGGCCACGGCCCGAGCTTCGACGGCGCGAGGATGCGCGAGATCGCGTCCGCCTACCTGCGCCGGAGGGAGCGGTTTGTAAGCGTTCTCTGAATTAAATCTTCGTAAGGTCGACCCAAAACCCTAAATCGGGCCATTCCCCGCCCTAAATGCTTCATTGTCGATCCGGCCGGCTGCCATGTTCGGCGAGACAGGCAATCCGGCCGCCGACACGCCGACGGGCGATTCGTTCGAAAATGCCCGCGGCGCTGGATCAACTCTCGCCCGGACAGAAACGACCATGTCACCATCAAGCATACTTCGCAGACATCGCGTCGCGGCCCTGCTGGGCGCTGCGCTGATCATCACCCCGGTCGTCATCTCCTTTGCGCAAAATGGAGGCAACAGCGGCTTGAGCACCGTGGCCGCGACGACCCAGACCCCGGTCGCCGGCACAAAGGCACCCAACGGCTCGTTCGCGCCGATTGTTGCCACCACCAAGCCGGCCGTCGTGACCGTCACCACGGTCGCCAATGCCCAGCCCGATGCCATGGGACAGGCCTCGCCTCCTGACGGCGGTGACGGCAATTCACCCTTCGACGAATATTTCCGCCAGTTCTTCGGCGATCAGGGCATGCCTGTGCCCAAGGCGCCGCCGCAGCAGTCGCAGCGTGCCGAGGCCCTGGGCTCCGGCTTTATCGTCGGCTCGGACGGCACCATCGTCACCAACAACCACGTCGTCGACGGCGCGACATCGATCAAGGTGACGCTCGACGACGGCACCGAGCTTCCCGCCAGGCTCGTCGGCCACGACGGCAAGAACGATCTGGCGGTGCTCAAGATCAAGGCGAGCAAGCCGCTGCCGACCGTCAAATGGGGCGATTCCGACAAGCTCATGCCGGGCGACCAGATACTGGCGTTCGGCAACCCGTTCGGCATCGGCGCCACGGTCACCGCCGGCATCGTCTCGGCGCGCGGCCGCGACCTGCACAGCGGGCCGTTCGACGATTTCATCCAGATCGACGCGCCGATCAACCGCGGCAACTCCGGCGGACCGCTGGTCGACGTCAACGGCAATGTCATCGGCATCGACACCGCCATCTTCTCGCCCAATGGCGGCAGCGTCGGCGTCGGTTTCGCCATCCCGTCGAACCAGGCTGAGAAGGTGGTCGCCAAGCTGATGAAGGGCGGCAACATCGAATACGGTTATCTCGGTGTGCAGATCCAGCCCGTCACACCGGATGTCGCCAGCGCAATGGGCCTCGATCACCCGGGCGGCGCGCTTGTCGCCGCGGTCACCGACGGGTCGCCAGCGGCCAAGGCGGGCATCGAGACCGGTGATGTGATCACCGGCTTCGGCGGTCAGGAGATCAAGGATCCGAAGGACCTGTCGCGCGCCGTGGCCGATGTCGCGCCCGGCGCCAAGGAGACGGTCAATGTCTGGCGCAAGGGCAAGGCGCTCCAGATCGCGGCCGATGTCGGGCGCAACACCGAGGATCAACAGACCGCTTCCACTGGCGAACCGGGCAAGCCGTCTGCCGGACAGGGCGTGCCGTCGCTCGGCCTTGGCCTGACCGACCTTACGCCCGACATCCGCGACCAGCTCAACCTTTCCCAGAACCAGCGCGGCGCGGTGGTCGAGCGGGTCAATCCGGACAAGGCGGCTTCGGCTGCCGGCATCCAGCCCGGCGATGTCATCGTCGGTGTCGACCAGACGCCGGTAAGGACGGCCAGGCAGGCCAACCAGGCGATCGCCGAGGCCGGTAAGTCCGGCAAGAAGTCGGTGCTCTTGCTTATCGATCGCGGCGACGCGCAGATCTTCGTCGCCGTGCCCTTCGCCGCAGGCTGAGCAACGCTTCGGGCGGAGCCCGCCGGCGTCTCCGGTGGGCTTTGCCTGCAGATTTCTGTTGCCCCCCGAGGCGTATTCGAGAACACTCCCCGCGGTCGGCCAAACCCGGCGCAAGGCCAAATCCAACGCAAGGCCAAATCCAACGCAAGGCCAAATCTGGCGTAAGGGATGTCTCGATGGTCACCCGCGGCTTCTTTTCCGGACGGCGTCCTCCTTCCGACACCGACACGCGCATCCCGCCGGGCCAATATCTGGAGCAGGGTTTCCCGGTTCTCTCGGCGGGGCCGACGCCGCGCCTGCGCCCCGAGGATTGGTCCTTCACGCTCAAGCAGGGGCCAAAGCCGCTCAAGAAATGGAACTGGGCCGAATTCAACGCCTTGCCGCAAAGCAAGATGACCCGCGACATCCATTGCGTCACGGCCTGGACCAAGTTCAACACGCCTTGGCAAGGCGTGATGATCGACGACATCCTTGCCGACGCCGGCATCGAACCGCCGACCGCCTACACGCTGGCGCTGTCCTTCGACGGCTATTCCACCAATGTGCCGACCAGGGACCTCGTTTCCGGCAAGGCGATGGTGGCGCTGCTCTATGAGGGCAAGCCGATCACGCCCGATCATGGCGGACCGGCACGGCTGTTGGTGCCGCACCTCTATTTCTGGAAATCGGCCAAATGGGTGAACGGGCTGCAGTTCACCGAGCGCGACGAGCCGGGATTCTGGGAGCTGCGCGGCTATCACATCTATGGCGACCCGTGGCGCGAGCAGCGCTATTCGAGCGATCCCTGAGGAGCGGCCCCGTGAGTGGCAAACCGTGAGTGGCGAACCATGAGCGCCGGGCCGTCGCCGCAATCGCCCTGGCAGGCAGCCAAGATCACCCGCATCGAAAAGCGCACCCCGCGCGTCACCAGCTTCTGGTTCCAGCCGTCGCGGCCCTTCACCCATCTGGCGGGGCAGCATGTCGACATCAGGCTGACGGCGCCGGACGGCTATCAGGCGCGTCGCTCCTACTCCATTGCTTCTGCGCCGGAAGCCGGTGCGGGCATCGAGCTCGCGATCGAGCGCCTCGACGACGGCGAGGTTTCGCCCTTCTTCCACGACGTGGCGGCGGTCGGCGACGAGATCGAGCTGCGCGGACCGCTGGGCGGCCATTTCATCTGGGAGGAGAGCGACGGCGGGCCGATCCTTCTGGTCGGCGGCGGATCGGGAGTCGTGCCGCTGATGGCGATGGTGCGTCATCGCACGCTGCGCAACAAGGCGGTGCCCGTTGCGCTAGTGTTCTCGGCGCGGGTCTGGGACGAAGTGATCTTCCGCGACGAACTGATCGGCCTCGACGATCGCCGCGATGGGTTCGATCTGGTGCTGACGCTGACCCGCGAACAGGCGAGGCGGCCGTCCGACTATTCCCGGCGCGTCGACCCCCGGATGATGGTGCAGGCCATCGAGCGGCTGCCGAAGGCGCCGAGGCTTGCCTATGTCTGCGGCTCGAACGCGTTCGTCTCGGCCGCTGCCGAGTCGCTGATCGGTGCCGGCGTTCCGGCAGGGATTATCCGCACCGAGCGTTATGGCGTTTGAACGCCGATTTAAGGCAAGTCGGCGCCATTTCGACCTTTTTGGGATTGATTCGCGGTTCAGGCCTCAATTTCCAGCGCCGACAATGGCTTCGAGCAGCAGGCCAGGATGAAGCCGTCCTCGATCTCGTGGTCGAGGATGCCGCCATTGTGATCCATCGCGACCTCGCCCGCAGCCTTCCTGACCTTGCAGGTTCCGCAAAGGCCGAATTCGCAAGCTGCCGGGATCCTGACACCGGCGGCGCGTGCCGTCTGCAGCACGGTCTGTCCGGCAACGCATTCGGCGTCGACGCCGGAAAGCGAGAAGCGGACGGGCGTCGCCGCGTCGACAGAGACATGTGCGCCATCCGCCGGTGCGAAGGGTGCCGCAATTTCCTCGACAAGCGGCGCGGCGAAGCTCTCCTGATGGTAGCGGCTCATGTCGAAGCCTGAAGCGTCCAGCATCTGGCGCACGGCGCGCATGAAAGGATCGGGACCGCAGCAGAAGATCTCGCGCTCGCGGAAATCGGGCGCCAGCAGCGGCAGCCGGATGGCGTCGATGCGGCCCATATGGCCGAACCAGCCTTCGCGGCTCGACCGCTCCTCGATCATGAAGCCGAGCGAGAGGCCGGGCATGCGGGTGCCGAGCAATTCGAGCTCCCTGCGGAAGATGATCTCCTCGGGCCGCCGCGCGCAATTGACGAAGCCGACATCGGTCCACGGCGCGCAGTCGTTCAGCCAACGCAGCATCGACATCATCGGCGTGACGCCCGAACCGGCCGAAATGAACAGATACTTTGCCGCCGGGTGGCTGTGCAGCGAGAAATCGCCCGCGGGCCCGTAGGCTTTGACGAGCGCCCCCGGCTTCAAATTGTCGAACATCCAGCGTGTGCCGATGCTGCCGCTCTGCGCCTTTACCGTCACCGCGAGCGAGAATGGCCGCGACGGCGACGACGACAGCGTATAGGTGCGCATCAGCGGCCCGTTGGCGGTCGGCAATTCCAGCGTGATGAACTGGCCCGGTCTGTAGCGGAACCAGGTCTGGTTGTCGGAGCGGAAGGCAAAGGTCTTCACGTCGGGCGCCTCGTCGCTGACGCCGATCACCTCCAGCACCTGCAGCCGGTCGTTCCAGGGCGTCATCTCGTCGAGATGGCGGTAGAGGCCGAGTTCGGTCATGGCGTTCATCTCCCAGCCCTCAGGCGACGCTGCGCAGCGTCGGCCGGTCCCGCTCGCCAAGGCGCGGTCCTATGAAGGACGCGTACCAGTCGACGAACTGGATGACGCCGCCCTCGTGCAGCTCCGAATAGGGACCGGGTTCGTAGGCCGGTGACAGGATGCCGAAGGCGTTCTCCTCGACGATGCGGCGGTCCTGGTCGTTGGTCTCGGTCCAGACATGGGTGAGCTCGGCGAGGTCATAGTCGACGCCCTCGACCGCGTCCTTGTGCACCAGCCATTTGGTCGTCACGGCGGTTTCGGTGGCGCTGATCGGCAGCACGCGGAAGGTGACCGCGTGGTCGATGAGGATGTGGTTCCACGTCGTCGGGTAATGGTAGTGCATCAACGTGCCGATACGGTCGGCGCTGACATTGGCCGAGAGATCCTTACGGACCGCGCGCTTGCCGTTCATCGTATAGCTCACCGCATCGCGCAGCAGCGGCGCGCGGGTGGCGCGATACTGGCCAGCCGGATCGATGCGGAAGCGGCTGGGCAGGCCCGCCGCCTCGCATTTCGCCCAATGCGCCTGCATTTCCGGGTCGCTTTCGGCACCGTGCACGCCGGTCACCGTGGGTGCTTCCGGGAAAGTCTTGCAGAGTTCGGGATGATTGCCGGCGCAGTGATAGCACTCGCGGTTGTTCTCCCAGACCAGCTTCCAGTTGCCCTTCTCGATGATGGTCGACTCGAAAGCGATCTTCGCCTCGCTGAGGCGGTGCGGCAGAAGATACGGCTCGATCATGGCGCGCATCGGCGCGAAGCCGGCCGGCTCGCCGGCGAGGCAAATGAAAATGTAGCCGCCGACGCTTTCGCAGGCGACCGGCTTCAGTCCGAACCGGCTCTTGTCGAACCCCTCGGCCATCTGGCGAGCAAAAAGCAGCCGGCCGTCGAGCTCGTAAGTCCACTGATGGTAGGGGCAGACCAGCTTGGCGGCCATGCCCTTGTCGGTGTTGCACACCCGGCTGCCACGATGCCGGCAGGAATTGTGGAAGGCGTTGATCTTGCCCTGCTGGTCGCGCACCAGAACCACCGGATAATCGCCGATCTGCACGGTGACGAAGCTGCCCGGCTTAGGCAGCTCGCAGTCATGGCCAATGAACAGCCAGTCGCGGTACCAGATGAGCTCCATGTCGAGCTTGAAGAAGCCAGGGTCTGTATAGAAGGGCTGCTCCAGCGAGTAGCCCGGCTTGCGGCTCTGCAGGAGCCTCAGCATGTCGTTGCGCGCGTCCATGTCCTGTCCTCATGTCAAGGACTGAACTGGTGGAGATGGAGAAGAACGGCTGCCGCCGACTGACCGGCATGCGCTATCCGCCCCTTGATCGCCCACCGCGATCAGTCGAGTTCAAAAATGTCCCTGGCTGGTTTCCGGGCTCTGGAGTTGCCCTTGCGGGGCGGTCGCGACACCTTCCCAGGCCAAGGCCCAGTGGTCTCCCGTTGCGACTTCACTCCACCACCGTTGCGGGGGCAGCGCCGGATTTCGACCGGCTTCCCAATTCTCCGCCCCGTCACGACGCAGCGGCACCTGAGATGGCCTGATCTAATCACGGAGCAGAGAGCGCCGTCGGCATGAAAGCGACATCGCATCCATGCGGCGCGACACGGGCGGCAAGTGAGTTCGCTTCAGTCTGAATCCTGGCCCCGGAGCCAGTCGAATCGACCGTCGCAATGGGGGGAAATAGTTAACAGTATCAAAAAGTGACTATTAGCAGATCCTAAAATCGAACCGAACGGTTCGTTTCTGTTGACGGTGCGTGCAATAGGGGGTGAACGCTGTCGCTATGACACACTCGGTGAGCCAAGCGGCATATTCATCTAAATAATTGAATTAAAAAGAGAAAAATAGATCGTAGGCATGCTTATGACAATTTCAAGGTGTGGATTCATGGTCCAGCCGGAAAAACTTCGTGATTGGAATCCGGCGGTCGGCTCACCCAAATCAGCGCTGTCCGAACGACGCGATTTCATTCCCAAGACACGCCGCTAGACGGACTGAATAAAAATACTGGAGTAGCAAAAATGAAAAAGATTGTTCTCACTGCCGCGGCCCTTCTGGCAATTTCCGGCAACGCCTTTGCTGGTAGCGACCATTACAACCCGAATGAAGGCAACCAGGCGGCCGCTTCGGTCGACTCGTCCTACACGGCCTCGGTCCGCAAGGCGGAGCCGGCCGCGCAGAACCCCGTTAAGACGGGTGCCGACCACAACCTCTTCGGCAACAACTAACAGCCGATTCAGGACCGGCGGCGGGTGCGCCCGCCGTCTTGGCCCGACAGGAATTCAGGAGTACTGAAAATGAAGAAGATCCTTCTTGCCACCGCGGCCCTGATGGCCGTTTCCACGGCTGCTTTTGCAGGCAGCGACAATTACAACAACAGTGGCGTCAACCAGCCGGCTCCGGCCGTCGACACCACGCGCACCTCGTCGATCCGCGACGACTCGACGGTTTACAAGCTGCTGAACTCGTCGCGTGACGTGCAGAAGTCGGCTCCGCAGGGTGCAGACCGCGACCACTTCGGCAACCGTTAACAGCCGACTGCGATTAAAATAGAAGCGGCGGCCATGGCCGCCGCTTCTTCGTTGCGGCAGGCGCTTTGCGCGCTCAGGCCGCCTTCGCTTCCTCGCGATGCAGCGTGAAGGAGTGGCCGTCCGTGTCGAAGATGTGCAGATCGCCGGCGCCGGCGTTGAGCCGCAGGGTCTCGCCGCGCTTGACCTCGACATTGCCCGGCAGCTTGGTCACCAATGGCAGGTCGGTGCGGCCGATATCGACATAGACAAGCTGAACCTCGCCAAGCTGCTCGATATAGTCCACCTTGCCTTCGAACAGATAGTCCGCGCCGGTGGCGATCGCGAGATCCTCCGGCCGCACGCCGAAGCTGACCGCGGCACCGCTTGCCGAAGCCGGCGTCGCGATCGGCACAGTCGCCTTGCGGCCGCCGACATGGCTGACCACGGTCGGATTGCCGGCCTTCTCGATCTTGGCCGGCAATATGTTCATGGCCGGCGAGCCGATGAACTGGGCCACAAACAGGTTCCCGGGCCGTTTGTACAGCTCCATCGGCGTGCCGACCTGCTCGACGACGCCATCCTTCAGCACCACGATGCGGTCCGCCAGCGTCATCGCCTCGACCTGGTCGTGTGTGACGTAGATCATCGTCGTGTTCGGCATCGATTCCTTGAGCTTGGCGATCTCGATGCGGGTGGCGACGCGAAGTGCTGCGTCGAGGTTCGACAGCGGCTCGTCGAACAGGAACACTTTCGGGTTGCGCACGATGGCGCGGCCGATGGCGACACGCTGGCGCTGGCCGCCCGACATCGCCTTGGGCAGGCGGTCGAGATATTTGGTCAGCTGCAGGATTTCGGCCGCCTGCCGCACCCGCTTGTCGATCTCCGCCTTGCTTTCCTTGCCGATCTTCATCGAGAAGGCCATGTTGTCGTAGACCGTCATATGCGGATAGAGCGCGTATGACTGGAACACCATGGCGATGCCCCGCTTCGACGGCGGCACGTCGTTCACCACCTCGCCGTCGATCTTCAGCTCGCCCGAGGTGATCTCCTCAAGGCCGGCGATCGACCTGAGCAAGGTCGACTTGCCGCAACCCGACGGCCCGACAAAGACGATGAACTCGCCCGATTTGATGTCGAGGTCGATGCCGTGGAGAATGTTGAGGTTGCCGTATGATTTCTTCACCTGGTTGAGCGTGACATCGGCCATGATTTTCTCCTCCCGTTAATCTCTGTCTGCAAGTTCAGTCGATTCGCCCGAACCAGGCGCCGTATCCGCCGAGGCGGACCGGCCCGCTGCCAGTCTGTCCCGAAAAGCCATGTCCGGGCAAGGGTTGCAGCGCGCCTTGGCCAAGATTGACCACGGCGGGCTTGCTGCCGAGGTTGAAAGCGCAGACGATCCGCTCGTTGCCCTCGCGGCGAGTGAAGGCGACGGTGTCGCCATCGCTTTCGATAAAGTCGATGTCGCCCTTGGCCAGCGCCGGATGCTGGCGCCGGAAGGCGAGGAAGCGACGGTAATGCTCGAGCAGCGAGCTTGCATCGCCCTGTTGCACATTGACGGCTTGCGAAAGGTGCTTGCCCGGCACCGGCAGCCAGGGTTTGGCGGTCGAGAAGCCGCCATTCTTGGCCGCGGCTTCCCACACCATCGGCGTGCGGCAGCCGTCGCGGCCCTTGAATTCCGGCCAGAAGCGGATGCCGTAGGGGTCTTGCAGGTCTTCGAATTTCAGCTCCGCCTCGCCAAGGCCGAGCTCTTCGCCTTGATAGATGCAGACCGAGCCGCGCAGCGACATCAACAGCGCCGAGATCACCTTGAGATAGGCGGTCGGATCGGCCTCGTTGGCGGCCCAGCGCGAGGCCACGCGCATCACGTCATGGTTGGAGAAGGCCCAGCACGACCAGCCGTCGCTGGCGACCGTGCCGAAAGCCTCCAGCACCGCGCGCGCTTTCGCGGCGCTGATCTTCTCCGGCGCCAGGAAGTCGAAGGAATAGCACATATGCACGCGCTTGCCGTCGGCGGTGTAGGCGGCGACCACTTCAAGGCCGCGTTGTGAATCGCCGACCTCGCCGACGGCAGCCTGCGCCGGATATTCGTCGAGCAGCGCGCGAAAACGCTCGAGGAAGCCGAGGTTCTCCGGCCGGCTCTTGTCGTAGATATGGTCCTGGTAGTTGTAGGGATTGACCGCGGGCGCGGTCTGGTCGTTGCGCTGTTCCGGCGGCAGCGGCGGATTGTCCTCCAGCCCCCGGCTGTGGAAATAGAAGTTGATCGTGTCGAGGCGGAAGCCGTCGACGCCGCGCTCCAGCCAGAAGCGGGTGATGTCGAGCAGCGCGTCCTGGACTTCTGCGTTGTGGAAGTTGAGGTCGGGCTGCTCGGCCAGGAAATTGTGCATGTAATATTGCTGGCGGCTGGTGTCCCACTGCCAGGCCGAGCCGCCGAAGATCGACAGCCAGTTGTTGGGCGGCGTGCCGTCGGGCTTGGCGTCGGCCCACACATACCAGTCGGCTTTCGGATTGCCGCGGCTCGAGCGGCTTTCCTTGAACCAGGGGTGGATGTCGGCGGTGTGCGACAGCACCTCGTCGATCATCACCTTGAGGCCCAGCCGATGGGCTTCCGCCACCAGCGCGTCGAAATCGGCTAGCGTGCCGAACATCGGGTCGACGTCGCAATAATCCGACACGTCGTAGCCGAAATCCTTCATCGGCGACTTGAAGAAGGGCGAGATCCAGATGGCGTCGACGCCGAGCGAGGCGATGTAGGGCAGGCGCCGCACGATGCCTTTCAGGTCGCCGATGCCGTCGTCGTTCGAGTCCTGGTAGGAGCGCGGATAGATCTGGTAGATCACCGCGCCCCGCCACCAGTCGCGGTCGACGGCGGGGTCTGGTCTCGAAGTCGCCTTCAAAGCCGATTGCATGTCTTCAACCTCCTTTCACCGAGCCGGCAAGCAGCCCGCGGACGAAATAGCGCTGCAGCGAGAAGAACACGGCCAGCGGCACGATGATGGTGATGAATGCCGATGTCGTCAGGATCTCCCAGTTGCCGCCGCGCGAGCCGAGCAGCGCGTTGAGCTTGGCCGTCAGCACGATCTGATCGGGTGCCGTGCCGAGGAAAACCATCGCCACCAGGAGATCGTTCCATACCCACAGGAACTGGAAGATGGCGAAGGAGGCAAGCACCGGGAAGGACAGCGGCAGCACGATCTTGACGAAGATCTCGAAGTCGCTAGCGCCGTCGATCCGCGCCGATTCCATGATCTCGCGCGGCAGACCGGCAATATAGCTCCTGAGCAGGTAGATGGCGAAAGGCAGGCCGAAGCCGGTATGCGCCAGCCAGATGCCGAGATAGGTCTTGGACGGCACGCCGAAGAAGGTGCCGACGCCGTTGTAGAGCTTGAGCAGCGGGATCAGCGACATCTGCAGCGGCACAACCAGCAGGCCGATGATGACGGCAATCAACAGCGCCCGGCCCGGAAAGCGCATCCAGGCCAATGCATAGGCCGCGAAGGCCGCGATCAGGATGGGGATGATCGTTGCCGGGATGGTCACCGTCAACGAGTTCATGAACGAGCGGCCGATGCCTTCGGAAAACAGCACGGCGTGATAGTTCTCCGAGGTGAATTTCGGCGGCGCGGAGGAGGCGAAATAGACGCGTTGGCCACGCTCGCCCTCGAAGGCTTTCGGCGAGGCGAGCACGAAGCCGCCATCCGCATTCACCTGCAAGGTGACGCCGTCGCCAAGATCGGCCGCTGTGCCGGCCTTGTATTGTGTCGGTGTCGCCGCCTTGAAGCCGAAGGCGCTTATGTCGCGCTTGGCGCCATCGCCGAAGATGTTGCCTTCGATCACATACTTGCCGTCCTTCTGCACCTGCGCCGAGGCGGCCGGCAGCCGCCCAGCCTCGGTTTGGCTGGAACTGGCGAAGGAATTCCACCAGCCCGACGCCACGATCTGGTCCTTGTCGCGCAGCGATGAGACGAGAATGCCGAGTGTCGGGATGGTCCAGATCACCACAAAGACGAGCACGGCGATATGGACGCCGAACCGGCCGGCGAAGGACTTTCCGCGGGTCGCAGCCATCTCAATGCCCTCCCGTCTCTTTGTTGGCCTGGCGGATGTTCCAGACCATGATCGGGATGACCGCGATCATGATGATGATCGCGATTGTCGCCCCGCGGCCGAAATCGCCGCCGCCGCGGAACATCCAGTCGAACATCAGGTTGGCGAGCACCTGGCTGTTCCATTGGCCGTTGGTCATGGTCAGCACGATGTCGAACACCTTCAGCACCAGGATGGTGATGGTGGTCCAGACAACGGCGATGGTGCCCCAGATTTGCGGCACCATGATCTTCCAGAAGATCTGGAACGGGTTGGCGCCGTCGATGACCGCCGCCTCCAGCGTCTCCTCCGGAATACCGCGCAGCGCCGATGACAGGATCACCATGGCAAAGCCGGTCTGGATCCAGATCAGGATGATCATCAGGAAGAAATTGTTCCAGAACGGCAGCGATATCCACACCTGCGGCTGGCCGCCGAAATACTGGATGATGGCGTTGAGCAGGCCGATCTGCACCTGGCCCTCGCCGCGATACTCGTAGATGAACTTCCAGATCACGCTGGCGCCGACGAAGGAGATGGCCAGGGGCAGGAAGATCAGGCTCTTGGCGATCGTGCCCCACCAGATCTTGTCGGTGAGCACGGCAATGATCAGCCCGAGGAAGGTGCAGGCCGCCGGCACCACCGCCAGCCAAAGGACATTGTTCAGGATCGAGTTGCGGAAGTCGTGGTCGCCGAACGCCCATTTGTAGTTGGCCAGTCCGACGAAATTCGCGCCGCCGCGATCGAGGAAGGAGAGCCTCAGCGTCTCGATCACGGGATAGATCAGATAGATGGTGAGGATGATCATCGCCGGGCCGACGAACAGCCACGGCCGCACCAGCCCTTGCCGGCGGAGATTGTCGACGGCGGCAGTGCCGGAGACGCCGCGCGACGGGAAGACAAGATCGAGTAGTTTGTTGGCGCCCCAGAAATAGGCGACACAGCCGCCGACGCCGATGATGATGACGAATATGGCCGAGAAAATCTGAGTCGCCATGGGTCCCTCTCCCTGCGTACCACCAGTCAGCCAAGGCTGGCGACCGGATGCACCGACTTTCGGTAATTCGAAACGGGAAGGCTTCCGGCGTGGACCGCCGGTCGGACCCGGGCCGTAGCCCGGATCCAGTAGGAGGATGAGGAGGATCTCAGAGCAATTCCAGGAAAAGGCTCGGCGACTTCGCTGTAGCCTTCCGCCCGGAATTGCATCCAAACCCGGGCCGCGCGCGACCCGTTTGCCGGTTGCCTACTTGATTGCATCCCAGCTTTTCTGGATGCCGTCGGCGACGTCCTGCGCGGACTTGCCGCCGACCAGGTCGATCATGCCGGTCCAGAACGAGCCCGCGCCGACCTTGCCGGGCATCAGGTCGGAGCCGTCGAACCGCACGGTCGTGGCCCCGACGAGGATCTCGCCCTGTTTCTTCAGCGCATCGCTGCCATAGGCGTCCTTGTTGGCCGCCTTGAACGGGGTGACGAAGCTCTTCTGCGCCATCCACAATTCATGCGCGAGCGGCATTTCGAGGAACTTGATGAATTCACGCGAGGCCTTGGAGTCCTTGGTGATCATCACCAGCGTCCCGGCCACTTCCAGCGGCGTGCCCAGTTCCGGCTTGGAGGCGTAAGCCGGGTAGGGGAAGAAGTCCGCATCCTGGCCGAGCTTCACGTTCTCGGGGAAGAAGGAGGGGATGAACGAGGCCTGATGGTGCATGTAGCACTTGGGCGGCACGGTGAAGAGGCCCTTCGGGCTGTCGCGGAAGTCGGTCGCCGCGACCGCTTTGGCGCCGCCGTCCACCATCTTGTCGTCGGTGGCTATCTTGCCGAAGATGTCGATGGCGTTGACCACCGCCGGGTCGGTGAACGGGATCTCGTTCTTCACCCACTTGTCGTAGACTTCCGGCGGCTGCGTGCGCAGCATGATGTCCTCGACCCAGTCGGTCGCAGGCCAGCCGGTTGCGCCGCCCGAGCCGAGCCCGATGCACCAGGGCTTGCCGCCGTCGGCGACGATCTTCTTTTCAAGATCGGCGAGTTCTTCCTGGGTCTTCGGCACCTTGTAGCCGGCCTCGTCGAAATTGTCGGGCGAGTACCAGACCAGCCCCTTCACGTCGATCTTGTAGGGGAAGGCGTAGAAGCCGGGCTTGCCGTCCTTGCCATTATAGGTGCCGAGCTTGGCCCAGGATTCGCCGGCGGCGTAGTTTTCCTTGATCCAGGCGGCGACGTCGTCGCCGAGTGGGGTCAGCACGCCCTTGGAAGCAAGATCCTGGATGAGGCCGGGCTGCGGCAGGACGGCGATGTTAGGCGGGCTGCCGGCCTGGGTGTCGATGACGATCTGCTGCTCATAGTTCTCGGACGAGGAATATTTCACTTCCGCGCCAGTCGCTTCCTGGAAATAGTCGAGAACGGAACGGACAAGCGTCTCGTCCTCGCCGCGCCACGGTCCGAAGATCGTCAGCGTCTCGCCCTTGAGGTCGACCTTCTTGAGGTCGTCGTAATTCGCCCAGTGAAACTTCGGATCCTCGCCCGGCTTGAACTTCAAATCGGCTTGCGCCGGCAGGCTGAGGGTGAGCGCCGCGAACGCCGCGCCCAAGAGAAGCATTTTCTTCATCGCAAGTCCTCCCAATGGTCACAAACAGGACGAAACCTCCATTTCGTCCGCCGACGCCCGTGGAACTGTGACTCAGCGAAAGGATAACCGCAACCTTTCGAAGAGACTTCCAAAGCGCTTTGGCTATTCTGATCTCGCCATTGAATCATCTGGAAGTCAAGGGGTGAGTTCATCAATCGATTTAAATCCTGAAGGATTGGACAAGGAAAGTGCGCTGCAGCATGGTTTTTTGGCGCTGCAGCAGCAATTTTGCTTCAAACCGCGCCGGTCCACCTCTAAGCTCATCATGCTTGGCGATCTCGCCAACAATCATCGGATCGATTCAAATTGAAAGCGCTTTGAGGCTGGAGGCCTCCGATGAACCTCAAGCAACTCTCGCATATGCTGTCGCTCTCGCAGACCACCGTGAGCCGGGCGCTGAACGGCTATCCCGAGGTCAGCGAGGAAACCCGGCGCCGGGTAGTGGATGCCGCCAAGCGGCACGGCTACCGGCCGAACCCCAGCGCGCGCCGCCTCGCCACCGGCAAGTCGGGCATGATCGGCTATGTGTTGCCGACGGGTGCGGCCGTCGACATCGATCCGCATTTCGTCGAGTTCCTCTCCGGCCTCGGCGACTATGCCCGTTCGCATGAGCTCGACCTTGTGCTTTCGCCCGCCGATGCCGACGACGAGGAGACGACCTACCGGCGCATCGTCGCCAACCGGCAGGTCGACGCCGTCTACCTCTCCTCGCCGCGTCCGGCCGACAAGCGGCTGGCGCTGGTCAACACGCTGGGCATTCCCTTCATCGTCCATGGCCGCAGCGAGGGCTTCGACTTCGACTATCCCTATCTCGACATCGACAATGAGGGCGCCTTCCACGAAGCGGCGCGGCTGCTGATCCAACTCGGCCACAAGCGCCTGGCGCTGATCAACGGCAACGACCGCGAGACCTTCGCCATTCACCGCGAACGCGGCATGCGCCGGGCGCTTGCCGCGAGCGGGCTGGCGCTCGGCGAGCGTCATATTCGCTCGGCCACCATGACCGAGGAGAACGGCTATCGCGCCGCCAGACGCCTGCTTGAGGAGGACGAGGCGCCGACGGCGATCGTCTGCTCGAGCCTGATCATGGCGCTGGGCGTCGTGCGCGCCGTGCGCGATCTCGGCCTGACCATCCCGGGCGACCTATCGCTGGTCGCGCATGACGACGTCTTCCCCTGGCTGCGGCCGGAGAATTTCCCGGTGCCGCTGTCGACGACGCGCTCCTCGATCCGCCTCGCCGGCGCCCGCGTTGCAGAACGGCTCGCGGCGCGGATTTCGGGGTTGGAAGAGGGGGCGCGAGGCGAGGTCTGGCCGGTCGATCTGGTGGTCAGGGGCTCGGTGGCTGGGGCGCCGGGGTAGGGTCACGATCCAACAGCTTCCCCGACCGCCTCCTTTCCGGGCATCCTTTACTGTCCGTGGGACAACGGTCCGCCTTCGGCTGCTCCTGATGTTGGAAAGTGACAACCGGTAAGCCAGACCGTCAACCAGTTCTTCAGAGTGCGCCATTGCCGACATTCCCGTTCACCGCAGCGGATCCAATCCAGTACCCTGGGCCGCCGCCGAAGACTTCGGAGGTGGTGATTATTGGTGGCGGTGTTATCGGCGTAACGACGGCCCTTTTCCTTGCGAGCCGGAACATTCCGGTGACGCTGCTGGAAAAAGGCCGCGTTGCGGCCGAACAGTCCTCCCGAAATTGGGGGTGGATCAGAAAACAGGGACGAGACGCGGATGAACTGCCGATCGTCATCGAGGCTATTCGCCTGTGGCGGCAACTGGCTGAGGAATGTGGCGAAGACATCGGGCTGAACCAAACGGGCGTAACCTACCTGGCGAACTCCGACAAGGACATGGCCGGCTTCGAAACGTTCATGAAGATCGCCTCGACCCATCAGCTCGACACGCGCCTCCTGGACGGAGACGAAACCGCGAAGCTCATCAAAGGTATGTCGCGCAGGTTCAAGGGTGCGATGACGACGCCCTCCGACATGCGCGCGGAGCCTTGGCTGGCGGTGCCGGCACTTGCCCGGCTTGCCGTGCGAAAAGGCGTCAAAATCGCGGAGAATTGCGCAGCGCGAACCCTCGAAATCTCAGGTGGTAAAATCAAGGGCGTGTGGACCGAGGCGGGATACATCGAGGCCTCCAGCGTATTGGTCGCGGGTGGCGCGTGGTCATCCCTGTTCTTGCGCAGACACGGCGTCTCCATCCCCCAACTCAGCGTCAGGGTAACCGCAGCCGCAACGGAACCCCTGCCTGAAATCTATGCAGGTGCGGCGACTGACGAACGCATCGCTTTCAGGCGCCGGCAGGATGGCGGCTACACGCTCGCCGCAGGCGGCAGCCATCTGCATTACCTGGGACCTGACGCCTTCCGGCACGCTACCCAATATCTTCCCGCCCTCAGGGACAATCCGCTGGGAACGCGCTATTTCCCGTTCGCTCCGCCAGGCTACCCCGATGGCTGGTCGACCCCGCGCGATTGGGCGCCGGATTCAGAGAGTCCTTTCGAAAGAATGCGGGTGCTCAACCCAGCCCCTGAACCCGCCCGGCTTCGTTCGATCGAGCGCAATTTCAAACGGCTTTTCCCACAGTTCGAAACGGTTCGCTTGAAGGTCCGCTGGGGCGGTATGATCGACGCCATGCCTGACGTCGTCCCCGTCGTCGATCGCGTGGCGGCGATCGGCGGTCTTTTCGTCGCGACGGGAATGAGCGGCCACGGCTTCGGCATCGGGCCTGGCATAGGTCGCGTCGTCTCGGACATGATCCAGGGACATGAAACCGGGCACGATCTCAGCCGCTTTCGGCTGTCGCGCTTCTATGATGGAAGCCCTGTCCGGCTAGGTCCGGCTCTTTAAAGGGGCAACTGGTTGCTCCCATCCCGGCATTTTGAAGCCGACTGCCTGGACTCACTCCTTCGCCGCCCCGGCTGCCTTGATATCCAGCAGCCCATAACCAAAGTCATTGTCCCGTCCCTTGGGGCCAAGATCCCTGGCCGTGGCCGCCAGCGCCTTCTCGATGTCGTCGGCCGAGCGGTCGGGCGCGGCATGGATGAGGTTGGCGATGGCGCCGGACACGATCGCTGCGGCGAAGGAGGTTCCGGTCACGACGTCGGAGCCGGCGCCGCTCGGCGCCACCATTTCGACGCCGGGCGCGGAGAGGAAGACGTAGGCGCCACGATTGGCCTGCGGCATCAGCCCGTCCCTGGCGTCGGTGGCGGTGACGGCGATGACGCCGTCAAAGGCGGCCGGATAGCCATAGGGCGCCTTCGGGCCGTTGTTGCCAGCGGCCGCGACCAGTACGATGCCCAGCGCGCGGGCATTGCGGCAGGCGGTGCCGAGCAGGTCGTTCTTCGGACCGACGAAGCTCATATTGATGATGCGAACGTTCTGCTCCGCAGCCCAGTCGAGCGCCGACAGGATGACGTCCATCGTCGACTTGCCGCCTTCGAAGGCGCGTGCGTGATAGATCCTGGCGCCCGGCGCCATGCCTTCCAGCGGACCCACGCCGGCAATCAGCCCGTCGACCGAGGTGCCGTGGTCGCGCTTCTCGATCGGCACGTTGGGCATGGCGTCATATTGCTCGGCGATGACGCCGGCGAGAGCCGGATTGGTGTCGTCGATGCCGGTGTCGATGACGGCGACACGCACGTTCTCGCCGCTCGCCTGCTTCGAATCGAGCGCGATGCGCTCGAACGCGTAGTTCACGATGCCGGCCGCCTGTTGCAGCGAATAGATATGATTGGGTTCGCGCCGCTGCGTGCGGCCATCGGCTGCCAATTGCGCCAGCACCACGCCGACAGGCCGCCCGTCGGTGATGCCGAAACGCACGAGCGTGGTGCCGAGCAGAAGCGATTGGCGTTGCGCGCGAACCTGCAGGCCGAAGGAATTGGCAATCTGCTGGACGACGCCGGCATCGCCGTCGACCGTCACCAGCACCTCGTCGGGCACGAATTCACCGGTGATCGCGCGCGGCGGTTCGGCCAGATTGAGACCTTGAGGCGCCGTCACGGGGCCGCTCGGCGCGGGTGCCGGTGTGTTGGCGGAGCCGTTCGCTGACGATGTTCCATTCGAGGGCGCCGGCGTTTGCGGGGCGGCACCCGCCGGCGGATTGGGGAACAAATCGACGATCAGCGCCGGCAGGAACACCGCGCTGCCGGTGGTCGTGGCTATGCCCGGCGTTCCGCCGCCATTCTTGGCGCAGCCGTCCCCGGCCGCCTTTGTGCGGTCCAGGCAGTCGACCTGTTTTTGCGTCAGGTTGGGGTCATTGGTCTGCGCAAATGCAGGCGGGGCGACAAAGGCCGCCGCGAGGATTGCCGCGTGAAGAATGACTCTCGGCCTCGACGCAATTCCGAACGGAAAACCGCGGCGCACTTTTCCTGGAATTGCGTTAGCCGCCATCGTCCGGTTTCCTTCCCTGCATCACAGCATCCGCGAAAGGCTGGGCGGCAATGAGGCCGACAAGCCTGTCATAGTCGGCCGCCGTGCTGGCCGGGATCGCCAGGTGGAAAACGCCGTCCGCGGTCGGGCCGCCGGCGATCTTCAATCCGTTCTGGCCGAGGAAGGCGGCGATGTCGGCCATCTTCGCATCCGGCTTGAACTTGACCAGGGCGAAAGGCAGCTTGGCGAGGTCGTCCTGCGCGCCGGCCACCTCGAAATCGTTGCCCTTGCCGCCCGGCCGTTCGAAAGACTGGACCAGGACGAGCGCAAGCAGCGCCGCGGCGGCCGCCCAGGCGACGCCGGCTGGCATCGCCGTCACCCGGCCGAACAGGCTGGCAAGCCAAGACCGGCCGGCCGGCGTGCGCGCCGGGCCCGCTTCGGCGTCGAGCGCCTTGGCAAAGCGCGAGAGCGCGTCGGCGGGCGGCCGGATCGCCTCGTTGGCGGCGGCGGTGCCGGAAAACTCGGCCTCCGCTTCGCCAAGCGCGGCAAGCGCCGCAGGATCGGTGGCCAGCCATTCCTCGACGGCCTCCAGCTCGGCGCCTTCCAGCGAGCCGTTCAGATAGAACGGCAGCAGCGTTTCCATCTCGTCGCGGCGCGACATCTTTTCAGCGGCGCTCATGGCCACCCCCTGTCGTAACCGGCAGCCTTGAGGGCTTCGCCGAGTTTCTTGCGGGCGTAGAACATCCTGGTCTTGACGGTCGCGACCGGAATGCCGAGCACTTCGCCGATCTCGGTCACCGACTGCCCATGGTAGTAGGCAAGGTCGATCACCGTGCGGTGTTCTTCAGGCAAGGCATCGATAAAGCGGCGCAAGGCGGCGGCCTTGTCCTCCTTCATGGTCACGACTTCCGGCGTATCGGCGCCGTCGGGAACTTGCGCCGCGTCATCGTCGCCGATCCAGTCTTCCTTCTTCTTGCGCAGCGAGGACAGCGCTTTGAAGCGGGCGATGCCGAGCAGCCATGTCGAGACTTCAGAGCGTCCCTCGAAGCTGGGCGCCTGCTTCCACAGCTCCAGAAAGACCTCGTTTGCGATATCGTCGGCCATCAATTCCGATCCCGTCTGGCGCGCCACGAAGCGGTAGATCCGCGCGTGGTGACGCATGAACAGGAGCCGAACGGCGGCCCGGTCGCCCTTCGCGACCCGGTCTACAAGCGCGCGATCGGTTTCCGTCGCCGCATTCATGGCCGGTCGAGCCGCCTGGCTCCTCGAAGCTCTGTCGCTGATCGGTCCAAAAAGGTTCATCCTCCGCCAAGGAATTTTCGGAAGCTAACCGAAGAGCGGGGAGGTTGCCAGTAGGAGCGCCTTTCCTTCTCCCCTTGTGGGAGAAGGAAAGGCCGTACTCACCCCAAAAACACCTTCGCTTTCATCGTCTCGGGTATAGCCACCCCAAGCCGGCTCAGCACCGTCGGCGCCAGCTGCAGCTGGTCGAGCAGCGCGTCGGCCTCGGGGCCCTTCGCAGGTCCGAAATAATACAGCGCGAAATCCTGCATCTCGTCGTCATGGCCGCCGTGGTGGCCACGGTCCGTCTGGCCATGGTCGGCCGTCACGATCACCTCGTAGCCCGCCTGGCGCCACAAAGGCAGGAAGGCGGCGAGCATCGCATCCATGGCGTAGCAGGCATGATCCATCTCGTGGCAGTCATGGCCGAAGCGATGGCCCATCGAATCCAGCGTGCAGCTGTGCAGGATGCCGTAGTCGATGCCGTGGCGCTTCGCCAGCATGGTCAGCGTCGCGAACAGGTCGACGTCGCTCGGCGTCATCTGGTTCTTGAGATTGTAGCCGGTCATGGTGTGGAAGCGGCCATGCGTGATCGGCCCACCTGGCTCGTCGAACTCCATGTCCTCGACAAGGTCGAACGGGAAGCTACGGAAGAATTCTGACCAGTAGGAATGGGTCACGGCGCCCGTCTTGCCGCCGGCCTTGCTCACTTCCGAGAAGATATCCGGCTGCGTGACGCGAAAGCGCTTCTCGTTGGAAAGGATGCCGTGCACCTGCGGCGAAACCCCGGTGTGGATCGAGGCGTAGCAGCAGGCCGAGGTCGACGGCAGCACCGAGCGCATCTTCCAAACCTGCGCCTCGCCGGACTGCGCCCAGCCCTCGAGATTGCCCATCAGCCGGCGCCAGTTCCGGTAAGGCACGCCATCGAGGATGATGAGCAGCAGTTTGGATTTGGGCGCCACGGCGGTTCCATGCGGTCTTGCGGGAGAGATCAGCATCGAGGGCTTGGCCGGCCAAACCCGTCGATGCGGAGAGAAGAGGAAGCCAGCTTAAAGCGCGTCACGCTGAAACGGATTCAGGCGACGTGCTTTAGGTCTTTGTTTTGATGCATGTCGTTGTCCCAGAACCGCTGCACACTTCTGGGCGACATGCATTAGTTGCCGGCGCTCGCCATGCGCCGGCCCTTGATCGCCTTCTCCAGCCAGCCGATCTCCATCTCGGGCACGGAGGACAAGAGCAGATCCGTATAGGCGTCGAACGGCGGCGTCAGCACCTTGCTCTTGGCGCCGTAGCGCACCACTTCGCCGCGAAACATCACCGCGATCGAATCGGCGATCGACTTCACCGTCGCCAGGTCATGAGTGATGAATAGGTAGGCGACGCTCTCCTCTTTCTGCAGCTCGAGCAAAAGCTTCAGGATGCCGTTCGCCACCAGCGGGTCGAGCGCCGAGGTCACCTCGTCGCAGATGATCAGCTTCGGCTTGGCGGCAAGCGAGCGGGCGATGCAGACGCGCTGTTTCTGGCCGCCGGACAATTCGGCCGGGTAGCGGTCGGAAAAGCCCTTGCCCATCTCGATCTTGTCGAGCAGTTCGGCGACCCGCTTGTCGCGCTCGCGGCCGCGTATGCCGAAATAGAATTCCAGCGGCCGGCCGATGATGGTGCCGACGGTCTGGCGCGGGTTCATCGCCACGTCGGCCATCTGGTAGATCATCTGCAACTGGCGCAGATCCTCCTTCGGCCGGTCGGCAAGCCTGTTGGCAAGCGGTCGCCCATCGAAAGTGACCGTCCCTTCCTCCGGCGGCAAAAGCCCGGTTATGGCACGCGCCAGCGTCGACTTGCCGGAGCCGGACTCGCCGACGACAGCCAGCGTCTGGCCGGGATAGATGTCGACCGAGACGTTCTTCAGCACCTTGATGTGGCTGCGGCCATAGGCGGCGGTGACGTTCTTGACCGACAGGAATGGTGTCGTGCCGGGTTTCTGTTCGGCATGCTCGATCTCGTGCACCGACACAAGCGCGTTGGTGTATTCCTGGCGCGGCTCCTTGATGATCTGCCTTGTGCCGCCCCATTCGACCAGCCGGCCGTGGCGCAGCACCATGATCTCGTCCGATACCTGGGCGACGACGGCGAGGTCGTGGGTGATGTACAAAGCCGCCACATGCGTATCGCGGATGGCGTCCTTGATCGCCGCCAGCACGTCTATCTGCGTCGTCACGTCGAGCGCCGTGGTCGGCTCGTCGAAGACGATAAGGTCGGGCTCGGAACAGAGCGCCATCGCTGTCATCACGCGCTGCAGCTGGCCGCCCGACACCTGGTGCGGGAAGCGCTCGCCAATGGTTTCGGGATTGGGCAGGCTGAGCTTCTTGAACAGCGCGATGGCGCGTTTCTCGGCTTCGGCGCGTGTCGCCGTGCCGTGCAGCAGCGTGGCTTCCACCACCTGGTCCATCAGTCTGTGCGCCGGGTTGAAGGCCGCCGCCGCCGATTGCGCGACATAGCAGACCTCGCGGCCGCGCAGCCTGCGGAACCCTTCCTTGCCACCTTTGAGGATGTCGCGGCCGTTGAGGATCACCTCGCCGCCGGTGATGCGCACGCCGCCGCGGCCATAGCCCATCGACGACAGGCCGATGGTCGATTTGCCGGCGCCGGACTCGCCGATCAGGCCGAGCACCTTGCCCTTCTCCAGCGTCAGCGAGACGTCGTGGACGAGCACAATGTTCTTCGGCGCCTCGCCGGGCGGGAACACCGTCGCCTCGATGCGCAGATTGCGGATGTCGAGCAGCAGGCCGGATTTTGCTTTGCTGTCAGCCATCACCCACGCCCTCCCTTCAGGCTGGTCGTGCGGTTGAGCACCCAGTCGGCGACCAGATTGACCGAGATTGCCAGCATTGCGATCGCCGCCGCCGGGATCAGCGCGGCTGCTATGCCGAAGACGATGCCGTCCTTGTTCTCCTTGACCATGCCGCCCCAGTCGGCGTCCGGCGGTTGCACGCCAAGACCGAGGAAGGATAGCGTCGACAGGAACAGCACCGCATAGATGAAGCGCAGGCCGAGCTCGGAAACCAGCGGCGACAGCGCGTTGGGCAGGATCTCGCGGAAGATGATCCAGCCTTCGCCTTCGCCGCGCAGCTTCGCCGCCTCGACGTAATCCATGACGTTGATGTCGACGGCAACCGCGCGCGACAGGCGATAGACGCGGGTCGAGTCGAGAACGCCCATGACCAGGATGAGAGTCACCAGATTGGTTGGCAGCACCGAGAGCACGACAAGGCCCATGATCAGCGTCGGGATCGACATCAGGAGATCGACGAGGCGCGACAACAGCGTGTCGAACCAGCCGCCGAACACTGCCGCCGAGAAGCCGAGGATGGCGCCGAGCGAGAAGGACAGCGCGGTCGCCAGCACCGCGATGAACAAGGTGATGCGGGCGCCATAGATCATACGCGACAACAAATCGCGGCCGAGATTGTCGGTGCCCAGCCAATGCGTTGCCGACATCGGCTCCCAGACGTCGCCGACGATCTCGCCATTGCCGTGCGGCGCGATCCACGGTGCGAAGACCGCCGCCAGCACGAACATGGCCGTCAGCACGATACCGATCAATGCGGGGATGGGGATGCGTCTGATATCGAGCATGCCCGCCCCCTCACTTCGGATGTCTGAGACGCGGATTGGCGACGATCGCCGCAATGTCCGCGATGATGTTCAGGCTGATATAGACGGCGGCGAAGATCAGGCCGACCGCCTGCACCACCGGCACGTCGCGCTTGGTGACGTGGTCGACGAGATACTGACCCATGCCGGGGTAGACGAAGATCACTTCGACCACGACGACGCCGACGATCAGGTAGGCCAGGTTAAGCATGACCACGTTGATGATCGGCGCGATGGCGTTGGGAAAGGCGTGCTTGCGGATGACGGAGAAGGCCGAAAGCCCCTTGAGTTCCGCCGTCTCGACATAGGCTGACTGCATGACGTTCAGGATCGCGGCGCGCGTCATGCGCATCATGTGGGCCAGCACCACCAGCGTCAGCGCCGTCGCCGGCAGCGCGATCGCCTGCATGCGCTCGCCCAACGGCATGCCCTCATAGACCGTCGAGATGCCGGGGAAGATCTGGTACTTCACGGCGAAGAAATAGACGAGCACATAGCCGATGAAGAACTCGGGAAACGATGTCGAGGCGAGCGCCAGTCCCGAGATCAACTTGTCGACCCAGCCATTGCGGTAGCGCACCGCGATCAGGCCGAGGATGATTGCCAGCGGCACGGCCACGATCGCCGCCCAGAAGGCGAGGAACAGCGTGTTCCACAACCGCCCCTTGATCGACGTCGCGATATCCTGGCCGCTCGACATCGCCGTACCGAGGTCGCCGGTCAGCACGCCGCCCAGCCAATGGAAATAGCGTAGGTAAGCCGGCTGATTGAGACCAAGTTGCTCGCGCAGATTGGCGAGCGACTCCGGCGTCGCCGACTGTCCGAGAATGGCTTGCGCGACATCGCCGGGCAAGATCTGGGTGCCGGCGAAGATCAGGACCGAAACGGCCAGCAGGAGGAGGATGCCCAGCGCAATGCGCTGGGCCACCAGTTTCACGACGGGTGAGGACATATCCGCAAGGCCAAGCTCAAGCTTCGAGCCAGCACTTCGCGAGCGCGTAGCCGTTCATCAGCTCCTGATGCGGATCGTCGACCCAGCCGCCGACCTTGGCGCCGGTGGCGTCGATGAACTGGTTGAACATCGGCAGGATCAGGCCGCCCTCGTCGCGCACCATGACGGCCATGTCGTGGTACATCGCCTTGCGCTTGGCCTCGTCGAGCTCGGCGCGCGCCGCCAGCACCATCTTGTCGAAATCGGGACGCTTGAAACGCGTATCGTTCCAGTCGGCGGTCGACAGATAGGCGGTCGAGTACATCTGGTCCTGCGTCGAGCGGCCGCCCCAGTAGGAGGCGCAGAAGGGCTGCTTGTTCCAGACTTCGTTCCAGTAGCCGTCACCGGGCTCACGCTTGAGCTCGATCTTGATGCCGGCCTTGGCGGCGCTCTGCTGGAACAGCTGCGAGGCATCGACCGCGCCCGGGAAGGCGACGTCCGAGGTCCTCAGCAGCACGGTGCCGTCATGGCCCGACTTCTTGTAGTGGAACTTGGCCTTGTCCGGATCGTACTTGCGCTGTTCGATTTCGCTGAACAGCGGATAGGACGCGTTGATCGGGAAGTCGTTGCCGAGCGAGCCGTAGCCGCGCAGGATCTTGTCCAGCATCTCCTCGCGGTCGATCGCCAGCTTCAACGCCATCCTGAGGTCGTTGTTGTCGAACGGCGCCGTATTGCAATGCATGATGAAGACATAGTGACCAGGGCCGGCATGGTTGCGGATGGTGACGCCTGGCAGACGCTTGATCAGATCGACGATCTTCGGCTCGACGCGATTGATCATGTTGACTTGGCCGCCCTGCAGGGCTGCCGTGCGCGCCGTCGCGTCGTTGATGACGATGATCTCGATCTGGTCGGCATGGCCCATCTTGTCGCCTTGCCAATAATTGGCGAAGCGCTCGCCGCCATGGCGCACGCCGGGCTCGTTGGTGGTGACCTTGTACGGGCCGGCCGAGATGCCGGCATCGGCCTTGTCCTTGCCACCATTGGGCTGCACGATCAGGTGATAGTCGCTGAGCAGGTAGGGAAGGTCGGCATTCGGCTCCTTCAAGGTCAGCACGACTTCCTTGCCGTTGGCCTTGATGGTCTCGATGCCCTTCATGTAGCCGAGCGCGCCGGACTTCGACTTCTCGTCTGAATGGCGCTCGAGCGTGGCGGCCACGTCCTCGGCCGTCACCGTCTTGCCGTTGTGGAATTCGACGCCGTCACGAATCTTCAGCGTCCAAACCTTGGCATCGTCCGAGGAGCCGATCTCCTCGGCGATGCGATTCTCGAGCTTGCCCTCCGGCGAAAGCTCGACGATCAGTTCGCCCCACATCTTGCCGAAAGCGAACGGCACCTGGGTCATGAACAGGGCCGGATCGAGGCTGTTGGTGGATTCGCCGCCGACAAGGCCGGCCTTCAGCGTGCCGCCCTTGACCGGGCCTTCCGCGCGAGCCGCACTGGAAAGCAGCATGTTGGCGAAGGGTGCGGTGACGCCGAGCGCGGCAGCACGGCCGAGAAAATCACGACGGCTCAGCTTGCCGGATGCAACGCGCCGGCTGAGGTATTCCAGTTCGTTCGACATTTATGAGTTCCTCACTCTGTTGGTTCGACCTTGTGGTCGTTTCTTGTTTCTTGTGAGGGGATAATGACCGCAAGGGAAAGCGGCAGGCAAGACCGAATGCGACATGCCGTGGCGTAAATCGTACGTCGCGGTTGGACCAATCTTGCCAGCGCTCAGACGAGGGCGCGGGGAATCGTCTGTTCGAAGTTACGCTCGAAAACCAGCTTCTCGCCCTCATAGGCCTCTATTCTGGCGCTGAGGATGAAGTTTTGCGCGTCTGAGCGCATATCGGCGAAGGTTTCGGTCCGCACCGACCATTCATTTCGCGAGAAGGTCTGCGTCCAATGTGTGCTGCCGGTGGCCGACAGCGGACCGTCGGGGTGGATGGCCCATGTCTCGCGGACAGTACTGCCGTGCACGAGCCCGTGGTCGAGGTCGCGCATCTCGCCGAAATCGTCGGTTATGGAAAGCGTGACGAGGCCGGTCTTCTCATCGCGGTCGACGTGCCGCTCCGAGTTGGCCGGCCTGATTTCCTCGGTTGCCCATGGAGTCGCGCCTTCCGGCTCGGGGAACGAAACCTCGTCGCCTTTCGCCAGCGGGCGCAGCGGCAGCTTCAGCGTCGCCTTTGCAAGATCAAGCCGTGCCGGCTCCGGCGAGGGCCAGATCATCGGCCAGTAGGCGGTCGAAACGGCGATGCGCAGTTTGTGCCCTGCCGGCACCCGGTAGGCGCATTGGTCGAGCACGACGCGCGCCGAAACTGTTTCGCCCGGCACCAGCGCTTGCGGGAATTCATGCGAATTGCGGTGGGTGAGGTTGAGCACGCCGTAAGAGATCAGCTCCGAGGCGCCATCAGGATGCACGTCGCACAGCCGCACCGCGATATTAGCTTGGGGCCGGTCGGACGCAACCCGGATCTCAAGCTCCGGCGCCCCGACAATGTCGATCGCCTCGCCAAGCTCGGCCTGGTCGAAACAAACCGACAACGCGTCGTCGGGTCGCTGGTCCCCCGGCAATTCCGGCCCGAAGGTGAAGGGAAAATATTCGCCGCCGGCAAGTCCGCAGGTCTGCGGCGAAGCGACGATCGAGGGCTTGGCGTCGTCGGCAATCAGTTCGATAGACTTGACCTTGATGTTCGAAGACGGCCACTCCTGCTCCGCCACCCAGCGGCCCGGCCGCTCCGGATGCCAGCGCGCCGGCCGCACGCTGTCCATCACATAGGCGCGGTAATCGGGATCGGCCTCGACGCCGGTCTCGGCGTCCTTCAGCCAGCGGTCCCACCAGCGCAGCGCTTCCTGCAGGAAGCCGATGGCCGGATTGGGTCCGGCGTAATGCGGGTATTTGTGGATCCACGGGCCGACGATGCCTTTGACCGGCGACCGGATGCTGGCGACGAGATTGGAGATCGTGTTGCGGTAGCCGTCATGCCAGCCGCCGATCGACAGCACGGCCGCCTTGACGGCGGGAAAATCCTCGCAGATCGAGCCGCGTTTCCAATAGGCGTCGCGATGCTGGTGGCTGAGCCAGAGCGGCAACAGGAAAGGCTGGTTTTCCAGCCGGCTGAGCCACAGGTCGCGCCAGCGGTTGCCGCCGGCAATCGCCGGATCCGGCGGCCGTGACGAATAGGACAGCATCGTCGAGGCCCAGCCGAAATTCTCGAGCAGCAGGCAGCCGCCCTTGTAGTGGATGTCGTCGGCGTAGCGGTCGACGGTCGAGCACAGGCTGATAACGGCCTTCAGCGCCGGCGGCTGCTTGGCCGCCACCTGCAGGCAGTTGAAGCCGCCCCAGGAAATGCCCATCATGCCGACATTGCCGTTGCACCAGGGCTGCGCCGCCGCCCAGGCGATGACATCGCAGGCATCCTGCAATTCCTGCTCGGAATATTCGTCGTCCATCAGCCCTTCGGAATCGCCGTTGCCGCGCATGTCGACGCGGATCGACGCGTAGCCGTGCCCGGCGAAATAGGGGTGGGTGAGCTGGTCGCGGAAGATGGTGCCGTCGCGCTTACGATAGGGCAAATGCTCGAGGATCGCGGGCACCGGATTTCCGGTCGCGTCCTCGGGCATCCAGATGCGCGCCGACAACCGGCAACCGTCCGGCATGACGATGCCCATGTCAGGGAATTCGATGACCTTGCGGGGAAATTCGGTGACGGTTTTCATGGTCGCGCATAACGCTCCGCGGCGTGACGACTTTCAATCGCCATTCGCGACTGGAGCATCAAAAAATGCGACCTGGGCCGTTAGCGAGCGCATCCTCCGATTATCCGGCTTCTTCTTGCATCCCTCGATTAATTTATGTATTACGTTTATTCACGTGGCCCGACGCAGACACAGTGGATGATCTCGCCTGGAAATCGTTTGGGATGAGCCAAAACGGGTGACGAACCTCGAAAACCGGGGTCTCGACTTCGCCGATCTCGATATCGAGTTTTTTGTCACGTCAATCGTCCTCTCGGCCAAGGCCGGTCGGCTCAAGGCGGTTGGAGAATTTGGAGAGATCATTCTCGCCGTGATCTTCAAGCCGCTTGGTTCCGAAGCGATCTCGGTGATCTCGATGCGTCATGCCAGCCGAAAGGAAAGGTCCGTGTATGAGCAACACTAAGTCTCACGTTCGGCGGCTTACCGATGCCGAGGAAGCCGAGATTCAAAGACAGATTGCTGCTGATCCCGAGGACGGGGAGGCGACCGACGAACAGCTGGCCCAAGCCAAGCCTTTCGCGGAAGCGCTCCCGGAGCTTTTCGAGAGTATAAGGCGTTCCCGTGGCCGGCCGGCCATGGAAAAACCAAAGCAAGTCGTCTCCATTCGCCTGGACCAGGATGTCGTCAGAAAATTCAAGGCGACCGGGAAGGGCTGGCAGGCAAGGATAAATGAAGTGCTGAAAAACGCGAAGGTAAGGTAGGCAATACGTGTCAATTCAGCGGAATGTCGTTCTCGGCCTTGCTCGCCTGGTAGGCGCTTGACAGCTCGTCGTAGCGCGCCGCAATCCTGCCGATGCGAGCCTCCAGCCGCTTGCGCTCGGCCTCGGGCAAAGCGCGCACCAGCCGGCGGATGGAAAAACTCTTCCAATAGGCGTTCTCGGCGTTGTAGCCGCCGGGATCGAGGGTGAAGACCTCTTTCAGGATTTTCAAATCGTGCGGGATAGCAAAACTGTCGCGCGAATCCTCGTGGCTGAAGAGGTAGTAGAAATTGTCGAAGCCGGTCCAGGTGATCGCCGACAGGCAGAGCGAGCAGGGCTCGTGCGTGGCTATGAACAGTGCATCTTTGGTGTCGACGCGCTCGGCCTTGGGCATCTCGTAGAAACGCTTCAGACAGTGCACCTCGCCATGCCAGAGCGGATTTTCCGTCTCGTTGTTGGTTTCGGCCAACACCAGTGAGCGGTCGTGCTTCCGCAGGATTGCGGCGCCGAACAGCTTGTTGCCGTGGGCAACGCCCTCAGCGGTTTTCGGCACGATATCATGCTCGATGACGTCGAGCAGGCGGTCGATCAGCGAAACGTCGGTCATGGGAAGTCGCAAGCTTTCAGGGAAGGTGGATCTCGTAAGGATGCGAGAAATAAAACTCTTCGAGATTGGAGCCGTCGCCGCCGCGGTCGACGATGAGGAAATCCTGTTCCTCGCCGATCGGCGTCAGCACGCCGTGCCAGAGGTTGCGGCGGTAGTTGATGCCTTGTCCGGGGCCGGCGAGAAAGGCATGCGGCTCGCCCGGACCGTCCTTGGTGTCATGGCAGACGACCACCAGGAACGGGCGCGGCGACAGCGGGATGAAGGCCTGGCTGCCGAGCGGATGACGCTCGACCATGGCGAGCTTCAGCGGCATCTCGTAGGGCGTTCCGCGCACCATCGAAATCAGCACGCGCGCATTCGGGCCTGCGGCTTCGACAGTGGCGAGGTCGTGGTAGCGCATCGCCTTGCCGCCATTGATCGGGTAGCGGTTGTCGCCGCCCATGTCGATGACGTCGCCGAAGGGCGCGAAGTTTTCGTGGGTCAGCGGTCGGGCGACGATGCGGTTCACCGCGCCTTACCTCCAAGATAGCCACCAAGCCTGGCGTGCCGGTTGACGTCCTTGTAGAGCAGATAGCGGAAATTGCCGGGGCCGCCGGCATAGCAGGCCTGTGGGCAGAAGGCGCGCAGCCACATGAAGTCGCCCGCCTCGACCTCGACCCAATCCTGGTTGAGGCGGTAGACGGCCTTGCCTTCCAGCACATAGAGCCCGTGCTCCATAACGTGGGTTTCAGCGAAGGGGATGACCGCGCCCGGCTTCAACGTGACGATGGTGACGTGCATGTCATGGCGCATGTCGGCCGGGTCGACGAAACGGGTCGTTGCCCAGCGCCCTTCCGTGCCCGGCATCGGGCTCGGCGTCACCTGCTGGTCGCTCGAGAAGAAGGCTTCCGGCACGTCGATACCGTCGACGGCCTCGTAGGCCTTGCGGATCCAGTGGAAGCGGACGGCAGTGCCGCTCTCGTTGCGCACCGTCCAGCCACTCGCCGGCGGCAGGAAGGCGAAGCCGCCGGGGGCCAGCGCATGTTTTTTGCCGGCTAGCGATACGGTAAGCTCGCCCTCGACGACGAACAGCACGCCCTCGGCGCCCGCATCCGGTTCCGGTCGTTCGCTGCCGCCGCCGGGCAGGACCTCGACGATGTATTGCGAAAACGTCTCGGCGAAGCCTGACAGCGGCCTTGCGATGATCCAGGCTCTTGTGTCGTCCCAGAACGGCAGCGGACTGGTGACGATGTCCTGCATGACGCCCTTGGGGATGACCGCATAGGCCTCGGTGAAGACGGCCCTGCCGGTCAAAAGCTCGTTCTGGCCGGGATGGCCGCCACGCGGGGCGTAATAGGTTCGCTCGGCAGTCTTGATCATATCCATGGGGATCCCTGGCGTTATTGCGGGAGCATGTCTTTCAGTCGAAGCAGCGCGATGCGCTCGACCTGTCTGCACGCGGTTTCCAGCTCGATGCCGCGGCTGTTGCCGATCCGCGTCTCGAACTCCGCCAGGATTTCGTCCTTGGTCTTGCCCTTGACCGCGATGATGAAAGGAAAGCCGAAGGTGGTGACATAAGCGGCGTTGAGTTTCGAGAACAGCTCGCGCTCCTCGTCGGTCAGCGCGTCGAGCCCGGCGGAGGCTTGTTCCTTGGCCGATTCCGGCGTCAGGCGCTCAGCCTTGGCCAGCTTGCCGGCGAGGTCCGGATGGGCGTTGAGCACGGAAAGCCGTTCAGCTTCCGTTGCCGCGCGGAAGATGCGGCAGAGCGCGTTGTGGAGGCCGCCCGCGCTGTCATGCGCAGGCCCGAGTTCCAATTCGTAGGCGCGCTCGGCGATCCACGGCGAATGCTCGAACACGCCGCCGAAGGCATGCACGAATGCTTCGAATTCCATCCGCGAGGGGCGCAGCGCCGGCGCCTCGTAAGGGTGCGTTTCTCGCCAATGCCTGGCGATATCGATACGCCGCGTAAGCCACACTCTGTCATGCGATTTCACATAGTCGATGAAACGCTTCAATGCTGCGACCCGTCCGGGACGGCCGACCAGCCGGCAATGCAGGCCGATATTCATCATCCGCGGCCGCCCCGCTTTGCCCTCGGCATAGAGCGTGTCGAAACTGTCCTTCAGATAGGCGAAGAACTGGTCGCCGGAGTTGAAGCCCTGCGGTGTCGCAAAGCGCATGTCGTTGGCGTCGAGCGTGTAAGGGATGATGAGCTGCGGCTTCTCCAGCCCGTCGCGGTCGAACCAATAGGGCAGTTCGTCGTCATAGGTGTCGGAGACATAGTCGAAACCGCCTTCCTCGGCGACGAGCCGCACCGTGTTGACGGAGGTGCGGCCGGTGTACCAGCCCGTCGGCCGCGCCCCGGTCACCTCGTAATGCAGCCGGATCGTCTCTTCGAGGTCGCGTCGCTCGTCCTCGGGCGCATGGTCGCGATAATCGATCCATTTCAACCCGTGCGAAGCGATCTCCCAGCCCGCCTCCTGCATCGCCGCGACCTGGTCGGGCGAGCGCGCCAACGCCGTGGCGACGCCGTAGCAGGTCACCGGCACCTGCGCTTCGGTGAACAGCCGGTGGAGTCGCCAGAAGCCGGCGCGGGCGCCGTATTCATAGATCGATTCCATGTTCCAGTGGCGCTGGCCGACCCAGGGAGCCGCCCCGACGATCTCCGAAAGGAAGGCCTCCGAAGCCTTGTCGCCGTGCAGCACGCAGTTCTCTCCGCCCTCTTCATAGTTGACGACGAACTGCACCGCGACATGCGCGCCGCCGGGCCACTTGGGATCCGGCGGATTTGCCCCGTAACCGCGCATGTCCCTGTCGTAACGCATCGCCGCTCCTGCCCGATTGTTGCGTTGAAGATATCGAAAGGAGTGCGCATGCATTCCCCCGAAAATTTTTGAAAGTGCTTTTTGCCGCACTCCGCTCGACCTGGGCTTATGCATCGCCTTTAATTGGCGCACAATTGACTTGAAAACGTCGGACTGTACCGAGATGGGAGGCGGCCAGTGGCAGAAACGTCGAAAGCCGATGGCGGGCGCCTGACGACCCATGTGCTCGACACCGCGACCGGTCGGCCGGCAAAGGGCCTGTCGATCGAGCTTTTCCGCATCGAGCGGCAAACCCGCACGCATCTGAAAACCGTCAGCACCAATGATGACGGCCGCTGCGACGCGCCGCTGTTGGCCGGCGCCGACTTCCGCACCGGCGAATATGAGCTGGTCTTCGCCGCCGGCGACTATCTGCGCAGCCAGGGCATCGATCTGCCGAAGCCGGCTTTCCTCGACATCGTGCCGATCCGTTTCGGCATGGCGGAAGAGCGGCACTATCATGTGCCGCTCTTGATTTCGCCCTATGGCTACTCGACCTATCGGGGGAGCTGAGAGATGGCAGAGACCCGCAACGAGATACGCTTTATCCTGAATGGCAGCGACGTAGCGCTGAAAGACGTTGCACCCGATGCGACCTTGCTCGACTGGCTGCGCCTCAACCGTTCGCTGCGCGGCACCAAGGAGGGCTGCGCCGAGGGCGATTGCGGCGCCTGCACGGTGCTGGTCGGTAAGCTCTCCTCTGAAGGTCTCGTCTACGAAAGCGTCAATGCCTGCATCCGCTTCATGGGTTCGCTCGACGGCACGCATGTCGTGACTGTGGAACATCTGCGCGGCGACGGTGAGAAGTTGCATCCGGTGCAGCAGGCGATGGTCGATTTCCATGGCTCGCAATGCGGCTTCTGCACGCCGGGCTTCATCATGTCGCTCTACGCGCTCTGGATGAAGACGCCCGATCCGTCCAACGCGGCGATCGAGAAGGCGCTGCAGGGCAATCTCTGCCGCTGCACCGGCTATGAGGCGATCATGCGCGCCGCGCACGCCATTTCGAGCTACGGCAAGGCTGCGAAGGATCCGCTGGCGGTGGAGCGCAAGGACATCACCGCGCGGCTGAAGGCATTGCGCGACGGGGCCAGGGTCGAGATCGGATCGGCCAAGCAGCGGCTGATCGTGCCGGCCGATGTCGACGATTTCGCCGCCATGCTCGAAAAGGAGCCGGGTGCCACCGTCGTCGCCGGTTCGACCGATGTCGGTCTGTGGGTCACCAAGCACATGCGCGACATCTCGCCGGCGATCTTCATCGGCGGCCTCGACGGCCTGCGCACGATGTCCGAGGCCGACGGGGTGATCACCATCGGCGCCGGCGTCACCTACAGCGAGGCCTTCGAGACGCTGTCGAAACGCATCCCGGCCTTGGGGCCGCTGGTCGACCGCATCGGCGGCGAGCAGGTGCGCAACATGGGCACCGTCGGCGGCAACATCGCCAACGGCTCGCCGATCGGCGACATGCCGCCGCCGCTGATCGCGCTCGGCGCGCAACTCACCTTGCGCAAGGGCGGCGCGCGGCGAACGATCCCGCTGGAAACCTTCTTCATCGCTTACGGCAAGCAGGACCGGCAGCCTGGCGAGTTCGTCGAGGCAGTCCATGTGCCCGTGCCGGCAAAGGGCACGAAGTTTGCCGTCTACAAGGTGACCAAGCGCCGTGACGAGGACATCACCGCGACGCTCGGCGCGTTCTATCTGACGCTGGCCAAGGACGGCACGGTGGCCGATATCCGAATCGCCTATGGCGGCATGGCCGCGACACCGAAGCGCGCCACGGCGGTCGAGAAGGCGCTGATCGGCAAAATCTGGAACGAAGCGACGGTGGAGGTGGCGATGGCCGAATATGCCAGCGACTTCACGCCGCTGACCGACATGCGCGCGTCCGCCGAATATCGGGCTTTGGCGGCACGGAACCTGCTGCTGCGCTTCTATATCGAGACGACGGGAACGAAAGCGCCACTTCAAGTGTCGCGCGACGAGGCGGCCTGATGAACACCAGCTCGACCGCACAGATGGGCAAACGGCCGCGAGTAGCGTCCTTCTCCCCGTTCACGGGGAGAAGATGCCGGCAGGCAGATGAGGAGCGGCGCTGTCGCCGGCCGACCGTCGCAAACCTGTCGGCCTTGGCGCTGCCCCTCATCCGACCCTTCGGGTCACCTTCTCCCCGTGAACGGGGAGAAGGGAAAAGAGGCGCTCAATGAACAAGCACGCCACCCCCAATATCAAGGCAGAAAAGATCGTCGGCGGCGTCGCTACCGACCAGCGGCACGATTCCGCCCACAAGCATGTCAGCGGCGCCGCCGTCTATATCGACGATATGCCGGAGCCTGCCGGCACGCTGCATGTCGGGTTGGGCCTCTCCAAGGTCGCGCACGGCAGCTTGAAGAGCGTCGATCTGTCGGCTGTGCGCTCGGCGCCCGGCGTGGTCGACGTGCTGACTTATGCCGACATTCCCGGTCAAAACGATGTTTCGCCAAGCAACATGCATGACGATCCGGTGCTGGCCGAAGGCAAGGTGCAGTTTTACGGCCAGCCGATCTTCGCCGTGGTCGCCGAGACGCGCGAGGAGGCGCGCCGCGCCGCGCGTCTGGCCAAGATCGAATATGACGAGCTTCCGGCCGTCATCGACATCTGGGATCTCGATCCGGTCAAGGACAAGCAGGTCACCACGCCGCTTGTGTTGAAGCGCGGCGACGCGGCGGCGGCGATCGTGGCGGCTCCCCGCCGCATCAAGAACCGCATGTGGCTCGGCGGCCAGGACCATTTCTATCTCGAAGGCCAGGTCTCGCTCGCCATCCCTGGCGAGGATGATGAGGTCATCGTCTATTGCTCGACCCAGGGGCCGAGCGAAACACAGCATCTGGTCGCGCATACGCTCGGCGTGCCGAGCCATGCGGTGACCGTGGAAGTGCGCCGCATGGGCGGCGGCTTCGGCGGCAAGGAAACACAGGCCAACCAGTGTGCGGCGCTCGCCGCCATCGCCGCCAAGAAGCTGAAGCGCGCGGTGAAAATCAGGCTTGATCGCGACGAGGACATGACCGCCACCGGCAAGCGGCACGATTTCGCCATCGACTACGAGGTCGGCTTCGACGACGAGGGCAACATCCTCGGCGTCGACTTCACCTATGCGCTGCGTTGCGGGTTTTCCGCCGACCTGTCCGGTCCGGTCGGCGACCGCGCGCTGTTCCATTGCGACAACGCCTATTTCTACCCGGCGGTGCACGCCAGGTCGGTGCCGCTTTACACCAACACCGTCTCCAACACCGCCTTCCGCGGCTTCGGCGGCCCACAAGGGATGGTCGGCGCCGAACGCGTCATCGACGAGGTGGCTTTCGCGGTCGGCAAGGATCCGCTCGAAATCCGCAAGCTGAACTTTTATGACCCGATGGAGGCCATCGGCGAGCGCTGCTTCACGCCCTATCACCAGAGGGTCGAGGACTGCATCATCCAGCGCATCGTGGCGGAGCTGGAGGAAAGCGCCAACTACGCGCGGCGGCGCCGCGAGATCAGCGCGTTCAACAACAACAGCCGCTTCATCAAGCGCGGCCTGGCGCTGACGCCGGTCAAATTCGGCATCTCCTTCACCAAGACCGAGGCCAACCAGGCCGGCGCGCTGGTGCATGTCTATGCCGACGGCTCGGTGCACATGAACCACGGCGGCACCGAGATGGGGCAGGGCCTGCATCTCAAGGTGGCGCAGGTCGTCGCCGAGGAGTTCCAGATCGATCTCGACCGGGTCAAGATCACCGCGACCACCACCGCCAAGGTGCCGAACACTTCGCCGACGGCCGCCTCCTCCGGCGCCGACCTCAACGGCATGGCGGCGCAGGATGCCGCCCGCCAAATCCGCAAGCGGCTGACCGATTTCGCGGCGGACAAATACCAGGTGCCGCACGACCAGGTCGTGTTCCTGCCCAACCGGGTGCGCGTCGGCAACCAGGAAGTCGCCTTCAACGACCTGGTCAAGCAGGCCTATATCAACCGCGTCCAGCTTTCGGCGGCCGGCTTCTACAAGACGCCGAAGATCCACTGGGACCGCGCCAAGGGCAGGGGCCATGCCTTCTACTACTACGCCTATGGCGCGGCCTGCTCGGAGGTCTCGGTCGATTCGTTGACCGGCGAATATGTCGTCGAACGCACCGACATCCTTCACGATGCCGGCCGCTCGCTGAACCGGGCGATCGACCTCGGCCAGATCGAGGGCGGCTTCATCCAGGGCATGGGCTGGCTGACGACGGAAGAGCTCTGGTGGGACGACAGCGGCCGCCTGCGCACGCATGCGCCGTCGACCTACAAGATCCCGCTCGCCTCCGACCGGCCGAAAATCTTCAACGTCAAGCTGACCGACTGGTCGTCGGCCTATGAGCCGACCATCCATCGTTCCAAGGCGGTCGGCGAGCCGCCGCTGCCGCACGGCATGTCGGTGCTGCATGCCCTGTCGGACGCGGTGGCGAGCGTCGCCGACCACAAGATCTGCCCGCGTCTCGACGCGCCGGCCACGCCCGAGCGGGTGCTGATGGCGATCGAGCGGTTGAAGCAGGAAGCCGCAAAGCCAGCCTGAAAACGTGCAAATCGGGACGCAAAACGCTATATTTCCTGCGTGGAAATGCAAACGATGAACTCGAAAGTGCAAAGCCTGAAGCAGTTCCTTGGCCAAGCCGGCCGGGTCGCCCTCGTCGAAGTGGCGGCCACGAAAGGCTCGACGCCGCGCGAGGCCGGCGCCTTCATGCTTGTCTCGGCATCGGCCATTTTCGGCACGATCGGCGGCGGCCAGCTCGAATACATGGCGATCGACAAGGCGCGGCAGATGCTGCGGCCCCTGTCTCCCCACAAGGGGAAGGGCAAAGAGGCCCGCATTGAGGTCGACGCGGCCCGCGCCACGCTCGACGTTCCGCTTGGACCGGAGATCGGCCAGTGCTGCGGCGGCCGCGTCGAGGTGTCGATCCGCCTCGTCGATGGTCCGCTCGGACAGGAATTGATTGCCAGGGCCGAAACCGAAGAGGCGCATCTGCCGCATGTCTATCTCTTCGGCGGCGGCCATGTCGGCCAGGCGCTGGCCGCGTCGCTGGCGCTGCTGCCGGTCCATGCCGTCGTCGTCGAGACGCGCGCGGACGCGCTCGAAGGGATGCCGGAAACGGTCGAAACCAAGCTGACGCCAATGCCGGAGGCCATTGTGCGCGAGGCGCCGGCGGGATCGGCCTTCGCCATCCTCACCCACGACCATGCGCTGGATTTCCTGATCGTTGCCGAAGCGCTGAAGCGCGACGACACCGCCTATGTCGGCATGATCGGCTCCAGGACCAAGAAGGCGACGTTCAGGAACTGGTTCCTGAAGTCCGCCGAGGGCAGCGACGCGCAGTTCGGCCGGCTCGTCTCGCCGATCGGCGGCAATGCGGTAAAGGACAAGCGCCCGCCGGTGATCGCTGCACTCGCCGCCGCCGAGATCATGACGGCGCTGGTTTCGCACGCAGCCCACGCGTCGGCCGCGCACGAAAAGGCGATGGCCGGCTGATTCAGCCGGCCATCCAAGGAACGGGTGGCTGATTGGCTATTCCTTCTCCTGCGTGTGCGCTTCGAGGAACCACAGCAATTTGTCGAGCGAGCGCGAATAGGCGGTAAAAATGTCGGCGGTGTCAGCGTCGCCGGCGTCGTCCGCCTCATCGATGGCCTCGCGGGCCAGCTTGGCAGCCGCGGCATAGCTGTCGATCAGCGCCGCCAGATGATCCTTGGTCTTGTGGATGTCGGTCGGATAGGGCTTCAGCTTGGTCGCCTTCGATACTTCCTGCGAGGTCCCGTGCGCGGTGCCGCCGAGTTGGACGGCGCGCTCGGCGATGATGTCGACATGACCGTCGATCTCCTCGCGGAATTCATCCAGCATCTCGTGGATGGCGATGAATTGCGGGCCTTTGACGTTCCAGTGCGCCTGCTTTGTGATCAGCGCCAGGTCGATGGCGTCTGCAAGCCTGGCGTTGAGAATATCGATCGATTCCTTCTTGGCATCGGATTTGAGGTCATTCTTGGTGACGATGGCGTCCATAGTCGGCTCCTGTCGCGCTGCGTCGCTTGGTGAAGCTGAAGAAGCGGCCAGAATGACCGCCGATCGTCAAAACGGCCATCGGTCGATTTTCGTTCCGCATTGGATCGAAGAGCCGCAGTGTCGGCCGCAGATATGACTGCCGCTCACAGCTGCTCGTCGCTTTCTTCGTTTCCCATAGGAGGTCGAACCGTGTTTTCTGCGCGCCTGACCAACACGAGGCGAGCGACATGGACGTTTTGCGCATAGCGGCATTTTCGGATGGGAACACCGGCGGCAATCCCGCCGGCGTGGTGATCGGCGACGTCCTGCCGGATGCCGTGGAGATGCAGCGTATTGCGGCCGAAGTCGGCTTTTCGGAAACCGCCTTTGCCGCGCCCGAAGGTGCAAGCTGGCGCGTCCGCTACTTCTCGCCGGAATCGGAAGTACCGTTCTGCGGCCACGCCACCATTGCGCTCGGCGCGGCGCTGGTCAGAAAGTTCGGCGACGGCATTTTCAAGCTGACCCTCAACCAGGCCAACATAACCGTCGAAGGTTTTCGCGATGGCGCCAATTTTGCCGCCGCCCTGCAATCGCCATCGACGCGCAGCGGGCCGGCTTCGTCGGAACTGGTCGGCGAGGCGCTCTCCCTGTTCGGCTATCAGCCAGTCGACCTCGATCCGGCCATTCCGCCGGCGCTCATCCATGGCGGCGCTGATCATCTCGTGCTGGCGCTGAAGTCACGCGAGGCATTGGCCGCCATGGCTTATGATCTGAAGCAAGGCCAGTCCTTCATGCGGCGCGAAGGCCTGGTCACCATCCTGCTCGCCTGGGCCGAGACGCCGCGCCTCTTCCACACCCGCAATCCATTCGCTTCCGGTGGTGTCTACGAGGACCCCGCGACGGGCGCCGCGACCGCTGCCTTTGCCGGCTATCTGCGCGATCTTGACTGGCCGCATGGCGGCGCGATCGACATCGTCCAGGGCGAGGACATGGGCATGCGCTCGCGGCTCCATGCCGATATTCCGCCGGTGCCCGGCAGCTCGATCAGGGTGTCCGGAACGGCCCGGCTCATGGACTGAGTCTTTCTAGACCGGCCGCTTCAGGCCGAGATGCTCGCGCAGCGTCCGGCCTTCATAGTCCTTGCGGAACAGGCCGCGTCGCTGCAGCTCCGGAACGACCAGCGTTGCAAAAGCGTCGAGCTCGCCCGGAAACCAGGATGGCATGACATTGAAGCCGTCGGCCGCGCCGCCCTCGAAGCGCGCCTGCAATTCATCGGCGATCTGCTCGGCCGTGCCGACCACCCGCCAATGGCCGCGCGCGCCGGCAAAGTAACGCGCGAGCTCACGGATCGAGAGGCCGTCGCGGCGCGCCTGCTCGATGACCAGCGCCTGCCGGCTTTTCATGCCTTCGCTCTCCGGCAACTCCGGTAGCGGCCCATCGATCGGGTAGCGCCCAAGATCGGAAATGCTGAGATAGCTGGACAGCAGCGCCACGCCGACATCGTCGGGGATCAATTCCTGCAGCGCATCGTATTTTGCCTGCGCCTCGGCTTTCGTTGCCGCGACGATCGGCGCCACGCCGGGCATGATCTTGACGTCCTCCGGCTGCCGTCCATAGGCGGCGAGCCGCCCCTTGAGGTCGCCATAGAAGGCTTTTGCGTCCTCGAAAGTCTGCGCCGCCGAGAACACGACATCGGCGGTTCGCGCGGCAAGATCCTTGCCGTCGTCCGAAGCCCCGGCCTGCACCATGACCGGCGCGCCTTGCGGCGAGGGCGGTATGTCGAGCGGGTCGCGCACCGAAAAGCTCTCGCCGTCATGTCCGGCGGCGCGCCGGTTCCACAGGCCGGTGATGACGGTGGCGAACTCGCGCGCCCGCGCATAGCGATCCGCATGCGGCCGCAGGCCCGTCGCGCCGAAATTCGCGGCCTCGATGGGGCTTGCCGAAGTGACAAGGTTCCAGCCGGCCCGTCCGCCGCTCAGATTGTCGACCGAGGCGAAGACCCGCGCCAGCCCATAGGGTTCGTTGTAACTCGTCGATGCCGTCGAGACGAGGCCGATGCGCTCCGTCTGTGCGGCGAGCGCCGACAGCAGGCTGATCGGCTCGAAGCCGATCGAACGCGAGGTCTGGCTGGCGATCTGGACATTGGTCTCGCGCAGACCGGCGGCGTCCTCGCAGAACACCATGTCGAACTTCGCTGCCTCGGCCGTGCGCGCCAGCGCGATGTAGTGGTCGATGTCGATGCCGGCCGTGACATGTGCATCCGGATGGCGCCAGGCGGCGATGTGGTGGCCGGTCGCCCACAGGAACAGGCCGAGCTTCATCTGGCGCGCGCTCATTGTCCGCCCCCCGCGCCAAGTCCGAAATGATCACGCAGCGTTGCCCCGGCATGAGCAGAGCGGGCGAGGTCTCGGCGACGAAGGTCCGGCAGCACGCGATCGGTGAAGTCGCCGACTGCCGAAAGATCAGCCGAAAAAGTGAGGTTCAGACCATCGCAGGCTTGCGCGGCGAAGCGGTCCAGCCTCTCTGTGCTGAATTCAGGTCCAACGGGGAAAGTGACTAGCACCTTCAGCGCTTCCGGCTCGCGTCCGGCAGTGACCGCCCGGCGTTTCAGGCGGTCACAAGCGGCCATTGCGTCTGCCGGTGCCACGTCGTCGAGCATGATGACGTCAGCGACCTTGGCGCCAAAATCGAGATCTGCTTCCGTCAGGCCGGACATGACCAGAACCGGCGTATCCTGGGGCGAGCGGGCGACATTGAGCGGCCCGCGTACCGAGAAGAACTCGCCCTTGTGATCGAGGAAATGCATCTTGCCGGGATCGTGGAACCGGCCGCCCCCTCGGTCGAACAGCAGCGCGTCCGGGTCCCAGCCCCGCCATAGCCCCTGGACGATGCCGATATATTCTTCCGCACGCCGCCGAAAATCATTGTCGGAAAAACCTTCCGGCCGGCTGAAATTCGCCGCCTCGTGCGGGCTCTGCGCCGTCGTGGCGTTCCAGCCGATGCGGCCATGGCTGATGATGTCGAGCGAAGCAAACCGGCGCGCCAGATTGTAGGGCTGGTGCGCGAGCGTCGAGGCGCCGGCGACGAGTCCGATCCTGTCGGTCACGGTCGCCAGGGCGGCAAGCAGCGTCGTCGCCTCGAACGGGCTGCTCGACGGCCCATCCGCGGCGTCGGAAATTACGATCATGTCGACGCCCGCCGCCTCGGCCTGCCGCACGAAGGCGGCGATCTCTGCGAATGTCAGGGAAGCCTGCCCGTCGGTGGTGGCGATGTTGAGCGAAACGGCGAGATGCATAGTGCGGCCCTTCGGCTGCCTTGAAACTCGGACAAGCGTCTGGCCATCAACCTAGGTCCGCCCTCGCGCAAGGCAACGGGATCGAGTGGGCCACCAGCCTGTCACGTGCCGGCCAGCCATCGCCCATCACGTCGTCATCCTCGGGTCTGCGCTCCGCTTCGCGTCGCTTCGCCCGTGGATGACGACGTCACGGAGGCTTCGGCCAACCCGAAGCATGCAACGCCACTGCCTCTCACTTCCCCGCGAGAAGATCCTTGATCAGCCGCTGGCAGCGCTCGGCCATGAAGTCGAGCAGCAGCCGCACCTTGGGGTCCTGCAGCTTCTTGTGCGGATAGACGGCGGCGAATTGCACCGGCGTAGGCGGCGTCTTGGCCAGGATCACCTTCAGCCGCTGGTCGCGGATGAACGGCTCGACCTCGAAGCGCGGCTTGTTGATGATGCCGCGTCCCGACAGCGCCCAGCCGGTCAGCACGTCGCCGTCGTCGGTGTCGTACGGGCCGTGCACCTCGAACTTCTGCGGGCCGCTCTGCGTCTGCAGCGTCCAGACATATTCGCGTGCGCCGGCGTAGCGCAGCATCAGGCAATCGTGCTTCTTGCCGATCAGTTCCTGCGGCTCGGCCGGTTCGCCGCGCACCTCCAGATATTTCGGCGCCGCCACCAGCACGCGCTCGCATTCCATGATGCCGCGCATCCTGAGGCTCGAATCCTCGATGATGCCGAGCCGGAAGGCGACGTCGATGCCTTCCTTCATGATGTCGACATTGTGGTCGGAGAGCCTGAGCCGCACCTCGATATCAGGGTATTTGTCGTGGAAATCCGGGATGCCGGAGGCGATCAGCCGCCGGCCGAGGCCGAGCGGCGCGGTCACGCGGATCGTGCCGCGCGGCTGGCCGGAAAGCGCTGCCACCGCGGCTTCGGCCTCGGTGATCGCATCCAGCACCTGCTTGGCGCCGGTGTAGAACACCGTGCCATGCTCTGTCGGCATCAACTGCCTTGTCGTGCGGTTGAACAATCGCACGCCCAGATGCTTCTCCAGTTCCTTGATGCGGTTGGAGGCGACGGCCGGCGAAAGGCGCATGTCGCGCCCAGCGGCCGACAGATTGCCGAGCTCGACGACGCGGACGAAGACGGCGATGTTGTCGAGATAGGCCATGGGCTTTTCGTGGCTCTCAAGCGGCGGCGTAGGGCAAGCCTAGTATTTTCCAATTTTTTTTGAAAGTCATCGCATACCTTGCCTCTTTTCGTTTGCGCTCCACCCCGTAAAGTCACTCAATCGGCGGGGACAATTTCCCAGGGGTTACTCGATGATGGATTTCGCGATTTTCTGGGATTGGCTGAGTTTCGCCGTCCGCTGGCTGCATGTCATCACCGGTATCGCCTGGATCGGCTCGTCCTTCTATTTCGTCGCCCTCGACCTCGGCCTGCGCCAGCGTCCCGGCCTGCCCGCCGGCGCCTTCGGCGAGGAATGGCAGGTGCATGGCGGTGGCTTCTACCACATCCAGAAATACCTGGTCGCGCCGGCCGAGATGCCCGAGCATCTCACCTGGTTCAAATGGGAATCCTACGCTACCTGGCTGTCGGGCTTCGCCATGCTCTGCGTGGTCTATTATGCCGGTGCCGATCTCTTCCTGATCGATCCCAACGTGCTCAATATCTCGGTGCCGGTGGGCATCCTGCTGTCGATGGCCACCATCGGCGTCGGCTGGATCGTCTACGATCTGCTCTGCCGCTCGCCGCTCGGCAAAAGCGACACCGGGCTGATGCTGGTGCTCTATTGCGTGCTGGTCTTCATCGCCTGGGGCCTCACCCATCTCTTCACCGGCCGCGCCGCCTTCCTGCATCTCGGCGCCATCACCGCCACGATCATGTCGGCCAATGTCTTCTTGGTCATCATCCCGAACCAGAAGATCGTCGTCGCCGACCTGATCGCCGGCCGCAAGCCGGACCCGAAATACGGCAAGATCGCCAAGCAGCGCTCGCTGCACAACAACTACCTGACCTTGCCGGTCCTGTTCCTGATGCTGTCGAACCACTATCCGTTGGCGTTCGGGACTGAGTTCAACTGGGTCATCGCCTCGCTGGTGTTCATCATCGGCGTCTTGATCCGGCACTATTTCAACACGGTGCATGCGCGCAAAGGCAATCCGACCTGGACCTGGCTCGGTGCCGCCGTGCTGTTCATGATCATCATCTGGCTGTCGACCGTGCCGAAAGTGCTGACCGGCGAGCCGAAGACCTCAGCCGCTTCTGCCGCGGCGCAGGTCTACATCGCCTCGGCCCACTTCCCGGCCGTGCGCGACACCGTGCTTGGCCGCTGCTCCATGTGCCATACGGAAGAGCCGGTCTATGAAGGCATCTACCATGCGCCGAAGGGCGTGCTGCTCGACACCGATGAGCGCATCGCCGAGCATGCCCGCGAGATCTATATCCAGGCGGGCCGGGCGCATGCCATGCCGCCAGCCAACGTCAGCCATATCACCGACCAGGAGCGAGCCTTCCTTGTGGCCTGGTTCGAAGGCGCCGGAAAATAAGCATGACAATGAAATTATTGCGCGGCCGTACGCTCTCCTTCCTGCGCTGGCCCGAAGCGATCGACGACCATTCCGCCTGGCGCTACGAAGAGGATGGTGGGCTGCTGATCGACAACGGCAAGATCGTTGCCGCCGGTTCCTATGCCGAGGTCCAGAAGCGCGCCGGCGCGGGCGTCGCGACGGCCGACCACCGCCCGCATCTCATCCTGCCCGGCTTCATCGACGCGCATGTGCACTTCCCGCAGATGCAGATCATCGCCTCTTACGGCGCCGAACTGCTCGACTGGCTGAACAAATACACCTTCCCGGAGGAATCGAAATTCCAGAACGCGCAGCACGGCCGCCGCATCGCCAGGCTGTTCCTCGACGAGATGCTGCGGCACGGCACGACGACAGTCGCTGCCTATTGCTCGGTGCACAAATCGTCGGCGGAAGCCTTCTTCGCCGAGTCGCATGAGCGCAATATGCTCAACATCGCCGGCAAGGTAATGATGGACCGCAACGCGCCGGACGGCGTGCTCGACACGCCGCAAACCGGCTATGACGACAGCAAGGCGCTGATCGCCGAATGGCATGGCAAGGGCCGCCAGCTCTGTGCCATCACGCCGCGCTTCGCCATCACCTCCTCGCCCGAGCAGTTGGAGATGGCGAGCGCGCTTTGCCGGGAACATCCCGATCTCCACATGCAGACGCATCTGTCGGAGAACCACGCCGAGATCGCCTTCACCCAGGAGCTCTATCCCTGGTCGCGCGACTACACCGACGTTTATGAACATTACGGCTTGCTCAGCAAAAAGAGCCTGTTCGGGCACTGCATCCACCTGTCGGAACGCGAGGCGGACGCGCTGTCGCAGTCAGGCTCGGTGGCGGTATTCTGCCCGACCTCCAATCTTTTCCTCGGCTCCGGCCTGTTCGACTACCAGCGTTATCGCCGGCGCGACAAGCCGCTGCGGATCGCGGCGGCGACCGATGTCGGCGGCGGCACAAACTATTCGATGCTGCGCACCATGGACGAGGGTTACAAGGTGATCGCGCTGAACGGCGAGAAGCTCAATCCGTTCCAGTCCTTCTGGCAATTGACGCGCGGCAATGCCGAGGCGTTGTCCGTGTCCGACAAGGTCGGCACGCTGGACGAAGGCACCGATGCCGACATCGTCGTGCTCGACGCCCATGCGACGCCTGGCATGCGGCTGAGGATGGAAACGGTGGAAACGCTGGCGGAAGAACTCTTCCTGCTGCAGACGCTGGGCGACGACCGCGTGGTGCGCGAGGTCTATGTGGCGGGGCGGCCGGCGAAGAGCGCGATTGTCGCGTGAATCCCCCTCACCCGGATTGCCAACCGAATTGCCAAGGCCAATTCGGGGCAATCCGACCTCTCCCCAAGGGGAGAGGAGGGAGCCCGGCGTCGGCGCTTGCCTCTTCTCCCCGCCGGGGAGAAGGTGGCCGCGAAGCGGCCGGATGAGAGGGCGTCCGCGACGGATGCTTGACCAGACGGAGGTTGTCGTACAAACGACGATGTCGATTTTTCGGAGGAAGAGATATGGCCACTGCCGACGACATCGCTCTGATCAAGAAACAGGAAGCCACGCTGGTCTTCCCGGCCTTCGACGAGGCCGTCGCCTTCAAGATCGGTTCCGCCATCAGGGACCGGGCGCTGAAGGAAGACATGCCTATCATCGTCGACATCAGGACCTTCGACCGGCCGCTCTTCTATGCCGCGCTGCCGGGCTCCAACGCCTCCAATCCTGATTGGGCGCGCCGCAAGATCAATGTCGTGAAGCGCTATCTCAGAAGCACCTATCGGCTCGTGCTGGAGCAGCAGCGCCCCGACCGCACCTTCAAGGTCGGCGAGGCGCTGGACATTGCCGACTATGTGCTCGCCGGCGGCGGCTTCCCGGTCACCGTAAAGGGCGCTGGGGTCATCGGAGTCATCGCCGTCTCGGGCCTGCCGGAGCGCGAGGATCACGGCGTCGTCGTCGACGCCCTCTGCGCCCATCTCGGCATCGATGCGAGCGGGCTCGCGCTGCCGCCGGAAGAAAAATGACCGACCCAAAAAGCTTCCTCACGTCGATCTTCAACGCCGCCGTCGCCGCCGCCGATCCGGAAAAGACGATCCGCAATCATTTGCCGGCGAAGCCGAAAGGCCGCACCATCGTCATCGGCGCGGGGAAAGGCTCGGCGCAGATGGCGGCCGCCTTCGAGAAGCTGTGGGACGGTCCGATCGACGGGCTGGTCGTCACCCGTTACGGCTATGGCGCGAAATGCGAACGCATCGAGATCATCGAGGCGGCGCACCCGGTGCCGGACGCCGCCGGCCTCGAGGCCTCGCGCCGGCTGCTGGACAAGGTGCGCGGCCTGACATCGGACGATCTGGTCGTGGCGTTGATCTCCGGCGGCGGCTCGGCGCTGCTGCCGTCGCCCGCTCCCGGGCTGACTTTGGCCGATGAGATCGCCGTCAACGAGGCGCTGCTTGCCTCCGGCGCGCCGATCGCGGCGATGAACACCATCCGCAAGCATGTCTCGACCATCAAGGGCGGGCGCCTCGCCGCTGCCGCTCATCCGGCGCGCGTGGTGTCGCTGGTGGTCTCCGATATCCCGGGCGACAATCCGGCGCTGGTCGCTTCGGGTCCGACCGTTCCCGACGCAGGCAGCCGGCAGGATGCGCTGGCCTCGATCGCCGCCTATGGCATGAAGCTTCCGGCCTCCGTCATGGCGCATATCCAGTCGCCGGCCGCCGATGCGCTGCGTCCCGACGATGCGCGCTTCGCCGGCAATGAAGTGCACCTCACCGCATCGGCGGGCGTTTCGCTGGAAGCGGCCGCCGCTGAAGCCAAGCGGCAAGGCATAGAGGCCGTCATCCTGTCGGATTCGATCGAAGGCGAGGCGCGCGAGGTCGGCGGCGTCCACGCCGCGATCGCCCGCGAGGTGGCGATCCGCAACCGGCCTTTTGCCAGGCCGGTGCTCATTCTTTCGGGCGGCGAGACGACGGTGACGCTTCGCGCCCCAATTGGTGGCATCAAGGGCAAGGGCGGCCGCAACTCGGAATTCCTGCTCGCTTTCGCGATCGGCATCAACGGCATCGACGGCGTCCACGCTTTGGCCGCCGACACCGACGGCATCGACGGCTCGGAGAACAACGCCGGCGCCTTCGCCGACGGCTCGACCGTGTCGCGCATGCGCGCAGCCGGCATCGACGCCAAGGCGATGCTCGCCGGCAACAATGCTTGGACGGCCTTCAACGCGGTCGGTGATCTGTTCGTGCCAGGGCCGACGGGAACGAATGTCAATGATCTCAGGGCGATCCTGGTTAGGTAGCGCAGAGCCCCACAGAAGTCGTCATTCTAGGGCGGAGCAAGGAGCGAAGCGACGCGCGCAGACCCTAGAATCCATTCCGTGACCGTAGCCGAAGAGTGCAGCGGAGCAGAATTCTGCACCGTTGCAACGCATTGAAGTAACGGCATGGATCCTCGGGTCTGCGCGCGTCGCTTCGCTCCTTGCTCCGCCCGTGGATGACGAAGCGACGATCGTCTCGGCTAATCTCACGCGATCCATCAAGCCGCCATCAGCCGCTTCACCGCCTTCATATCATCGAGAAACCGCTCGCGCTCGGCGTCCTTGTCCGCGGGCTCGCGGATGCGCAGGATGAGCGAGGGGTGGATCGTGATGAACACGCGCAGCCCGTCGTCGCGCTCGATCACCTCGCCGCGTCGCTTCAGCACCGGCACCGCCTTGCCGAGCAGCGCCTGCGCCGCCGTCGCGCCGAGCGCCACCACCAGGTTCGGCTTGATGAGGTCGAGCTCCTTGTCCAGCCACCAGCGGCAGGCCTGGATCTCGCCGGCGTTCGGCTTGGAATGGATGCGGCGCTTGCCGCGCGGCTCGAATTTGAAATGCTTGACGGCGTTGGTGACGTAGGTTTTCCGACGCTCGATTTCGGCATCATCCAGCGTGGTGTCGAGGATCCTTCCCGCCGGACCAACAAATGGCTTGCCGGCCAGATCCTCCTGGTCGCCGGGCTGCTCGCCGACGAAGATCACCTCGGCGCTCCCAGGCCCTTCGCCAAACACGGTCTGCGTGGCATTGCGCCAGAGCGGGCAGCGTCGGCAGCCTTTCGCCGCCTCGTGCGCCTCGTCGATGGAGGTAGCATCTCCCCCTGCAGCTACCTCCGGTGCGGGGATCTGCCTGGCTGGACGCTTCGCTTCATGCTGCAAGGCTGCTGGTGTTGTCGCCATCGCTCCGTCTCGCCCATCTTCAAACTTGAAATGGGCGAGCCTTGCGATGGTTCCCGATCCTCACACCTCATGCAGATAGAGGTGGTAATCCAGCTCGCTGACGGTGCGCGCTACGCGCAGATATTCCGCCTGCTTGATCGCCACGAAAGTCCGGTGCAGGTCGGCGCCGAGCGCCGATTTCAGGAAATCCGAGGCCCTGGCCGCCTCGATCGCGGCGCGCCAGTCGGCCGGCATGGTCGATTCCTCTGTCGCCTGCTCGTAGCCGTTCCCGGTTGTCTCAAGCCCTGGATCCAGCCCTTCGTCGAGGCCTTTGACGATGCCGGCCAGCACCGTCGCCGCCACCAGATAAGGATTGGCGTCGACACCGGAGGGCCGATGCTCGATGCGGCGGTTCTTGGCGTCGCCAGCCGGTACGCGCAGCGCCACCGAGCGGTTGTTGACGCCCCAGCTTGGCGCCACCGGCGCGTAGGATTGCGAGACGAAGCGCCGCCACGAATTGGCGTGCGGCGCAAACACCAGCATCGATTCCGCCATGGTGTGGATCAGGCCGCCAAGCGCGTTGAGCAGGCTCAATGACCATTTTTCGCCGGCAGCCTCGGTGAAGACGTTTCGGCCCGCATCGTCCTGCAGCGAGACATGGAAATGCATGCCCGAGCCCGCATAGGCTTCGATGGGCTTGGCCATGAAGCAGGCCGTGACGCCATGCCGCCGCGCCTGCGCCCGCACCAGCCGCTTCAGCATGATGAGGTCGTCGGCCGCCCGCATCACGTCCTTGCGGTAGTTCAGCGTCAGCTCGTACTGGCCGGGCGCGTATTCGGAGATCACGGTCTCCGCCGGAATACCTTGCGCCTTGGCCGCGGCATAGATGTCGGAAAACAGCGGCTCCATGCCGTGCAGATGGTCGACGGAGTAAACCTCGGTCTTGGCCGAGCGGCGGCCGTCGAGCACCGCGCGCGCCGCCTGCACCTTGCCATCGGCATCGCGCTCATTGGACAGCAGGAAAAACTCCAGCTCGAAGGCGCCGGCAGGATGCAAGCCGCGGGCCGCCAGCAACTCCACCTGCCTTGCCAGCACCAGCCGCGGGTCGGAGGTCATCGGTTGGCCGTCGAGATGGTGCATCGACATCAGCACCTGGCCGCGAGCAGGCTTGGTGCCATACAGCGGCACCAGCGTGCCTGGGATCGGCCATGCTCGAAGGTCGCCGTCGCCGGTGTCCCACACCAGCCCTGTTTCGTGCACATCCTCGCCGGTGATATCGAGGCCGAGGATCGAGATCGGCAGATGCCGGCCGTTCTCGAAAATGCCCATCAGCTCGTGCCGGCGCACGATCTTGCCGCGCCCGATGCCGTTGGCGTCTGTGAGCACGATGTCGAACGCCTCTATTTTGGGATGAGCATCGAGAAAGGCTTTTGCCTCGGCGGGTGTCGAGCCCGAGGGGGAGGTCGCAACGGCGTTCGGATTGTCCATCGCCGCTTTTCTCATGCCGTAAGTCTGGCTGCAACAGCGGCGAAGGCGGCGATCAGCCGGCTCACTTGCGCTGAAGTCGTTGCCGGCGAAATCAGCATCATGTTGTGGAACGGCGCGATCAGCACGCCGCGATTGACCAGCGCCACATGTATGGCGGCTTCGAGCTCCGGCGCATGCGCCTTCTCGGCCTCGCCGCCATTTTGCAGTGGCCTGGGCGCGCAGATGAACTCGACGCGCGCCCCGACACGCGCGACGTGCCATGGCAAGTGATAACGGTCGATGACCGCCGAGAGCCCGGCGTCGAGGCGGCGCGCCAGCCGATCCATATGGGCGTACGCCTCTTCGGTCATCACCTCTTCAAGCGTCGCGCGCATCGCCGCGAATTGCAGCGGATTGGCCGACAGTGTTGTGCCCATGCCGGAATAGCCGGGCTCCTTGGCCCGGTTGTAGGCGCCGTAGCGGGTAGCGACTTCCTCGCTCATGCCCCAGATGCTCGCCGGCACGCCGCCCGCCACCGGTTTGCCGAGCACGAACAGATCCGGCTCCAGCCCGTGCTTGCGCGTATAGCCACCCGGCCCGGTCGAAATGGTGTGCGTCTCGTCAATCAGAAGCAGCGTGCCCGCCGCGCGGGTAAGGCGCCGCAGCGTGTCGTGGAAGCCCGGTTCCGGCAGCACCATGCAGGAATTGGTCAGCACCGGTTCGGTGATGACGCAGGCGACGTCGCGGTCGGCCAGTGCGGCCTCCAGCGCGGCAATGTCGTTGAATTCGATGATCTTGGTCGCCCGCGTCAGATCGCGGAATTCGCCGGCGAGCCCCGGCCGGTTGACCGCGATGCCGTCGATCAGCCGCACCATCGTCTCGTCGACCGAGCCATGATAGCAGCCATTGAAGACCAGGATCTTCTCGCGCCCGGTCACGGCGCGGGCAACCCGCAGCGCGAAGCGGTTGGCGTCGGTGGCGGTCGTGGCGATCTGCCAGTAGGGCAAGCCGAAGCGCTGCTGCAGGAGCGGGCCGATCGCCAGCGCATCCTCGCTGGGCAGCATGTAGGTCAGCCCGCGCCCGGACTGCCGGCGGATCGCGCGGGCAACCGGCGGCGGCGAATGGCCGAGCATCGAGCCGGTGTCGCCAAGGCAGAAATCGTCGAGCCTGTTGCCGTCGATATCGGTGATGGTGGCGCCTTTCGCGCCGTCGACCAGGATCGGGAACGGCGTCGGCCAGTCGGTCATCCAGTGCATCGGCACGCCGCCGAGGAAGCCGGCAATGCCGTTGCCGAGCTTCGCCTCGGATTTCGGCCGCGCCTTGCGGAAGGCGGCTGCTTCCGTGTCGCGCAACTCCGCGATACGGGCGGCAGCGATGCCGCCAATGGATGTTTTTGACGTGTCTCTGCTATGCATGAAAACCCCTCTGCTGCTCCACTCTTAGCCAATCAGCGCCTGTAACCGCAATTGGCCGCGTGCCGTCCTGCAATGGCTCAGCGCTCACCGTGCTTGACCTGAAAGGCCATGTCGGCGCCAATGCAACTGCAGGGGTAGTGGGGAGGCAGATGCGATCGATCTTTTGTATGGCGGCGTTGCTGTTGCCGGCCGGCGCCGCATCAGCCACAGGCGGCATCTGGTGCAATGTCGACGACGCGGCGGTGAAATTCGAAGTCGGCGCCGGCGTCACCACCGGAATGGGCGGGCCGACGTTCAACTTTCGCGGCGACCTCGAAATCAAGTCAAGGCCGGTCGGCGATGGCTTTCGCAAGACGGTGTTCGAGGATTCCAACCTGGCGCAGTACTGGCTGGACGACAAGGAACTGCGATTGCTCATCTATCGCGAGCACGAGCAGGCGAACAGCTACGGCTCCGTCGAACTGACAATCCTGACCAAGGCCAGCGACGAGGGCGTTTATGATGGACGCTACACGCTCGCCGTCTATGATGTCGCGGCTGATGTGGCCAAGGACGGCAAGCCGGTGGAGACGACCGGCAAGGTCTCCTGCGGCGCGGAATGAAGTCCGTCTACGCCGTAATGTCGATGACGCCGCAGTCGCCGGCGGCGCTGCCGAACACGATGCGGCGTTCTTCCTTGTCCCACATCATCGCGGTGATGGCGCCCTTGCCGGGGCGGCGCAGCAACACTTCCTTGGCGTCGGCGAAGCGCGCCGCGATCACCATGCCGTCCTCATAGCCGATGGCCGCCACGTCCTGGCTGGGGTGGCAGGCAACGCAGGTCACCATCGTATTGCCGCGGGTGCCGAGTTCCAGCGGCGCCTTGCCCATCGGCCCGTCCTTGGCTGAAAAGGGCCACACGATCGCCGCCGGCGCGCCCGAGCTCGCCAGCCATTTGCCCTTGACGCTCCACGACAGGCTTTTCACCTTGCCGGGATAGCCGCTCATGCGCATGTGCTTGCCGTCGGCAAGCTTCCAGCCATGCAGCGCATTCTCCTGCATGGTGGTGACGATAAAGGCGCCGTCCGGCGAAAAGGTGATGCCCGTATGGGCCCCGGCCCATTCGAGCTCCACCGGCTTGCCTTCGGCGGCCGGAAAATGCAGCGTCGCGCCATTGTAGCGGGCAACGCCGAAGCGCATGCCCTTGGGCGAGAAGGCGAGCCCCTCCACCGAGCGCGGATGTGTGAATTCCTTGGTCTTGCCGTCGGCGAAACGCACGAAAGCGGTCTTGCCCGAGGCATAGGCGATCGCGCCTTGTGGTCCGGCGGCGACGCTGGTGATCCACTTCTTTCCAGCGCTGGCGAGTTCGCTCACCTCGCCGCCGGCCTTTACGGCAAACACCTTGCCGTCCTCGCCGCCGGTGATCAGCCGGTCGTTGGCCGCATCGTGAAAGGCTGCAAGCATCCCATCGTTGGCCTGCACCGTCTTGTGGCCATTATCGAGCCGGTGGATCGCTCCGTCGGCCAAGGCGAAATGCGGCACGTCGGCGAGGAAGACCGCAGCGACGCAATGGCCTTCGAGATCAAGTGGGGCGACTGTAGGCATGGCTTCCAGGTTGGGCGAGGTTGTAAGTCTGTTCTGGGGCTTACTCGACAGTTCATTCATCGGCAAGCATGCCGATCAACGTGAAGGCTCGCACTAGATCAGAGCAATCCTTTGTTTCGTAAATCCGCCGCGAAGGTTGCAAGTGGCATCACCAAAGTCAGAGGCTGGTTTTGGAGAGGCTCGGCACCATAGCTGGCGTACCATCGCGCGGCGCGCTCGCTTTTGGCATCGATGATGAGCAGGATGCCGCCGCCCTCGCCGGCCAGACGCAGGCACCGTAGTGCGGCGGCGGCGAGCAATTGACCCCCGAGCCCTTGCCCAGCCACCGCACGGTCAGTCGCAAGTCGAGCCAGCTTGAAGCCCGCAACCTCATGCCGCGCCAAGCCTCTCGCCATGGCATCGGGGACGTTTTCATGAGCGACGGCAGAGGGGGCGATTGTATAGAAGCCGAGGATTCGGTCCGATGCGGTGTCGTCGATCGCACAGAAGGTCTTTGCTGCGTTTTGATCATGACTCTGCCGCGCGTATCGTCGCAGAAAATCGTTCATTTGCCTGTCGCCGCAATCGAAGGACGTTCGATCGTGGCTTTTTGCGATCGGCTCCTCGTGCCAGGAGGGAAGCGTCACAGCGTATCTGGCAATGCAGTTATAGCTGCCCGCAGCTTGGCATTGGGCTTGGGTGGGTGCTCCAACAGGTCAAGTATCCGCGTGAAGTCGCGGTTGGAAGCTTTCGTGACCTCTGCAGCTTCGATTACAGCAAGCGCTTCTGGCACGATCTTATCTAAGATAAAATCGGCCATGTCCTTGTGCGACAGAGCGGCGGCGCGCGCGATCATCGCCTTCTGTGCGGACGGAATGCGGATCTGGTAGCGTTCGTTCTTGTTGTCGGCGGATCTTGGCATTGTCACCTCGCGGTACTTCTGTACACATGATATGTGTACAGAAGTCGGCAATCAACCCCTACCGGACAACTACGCCTGGCAGGCTTCGAAGCTCTTCCTGAGCCGATCGGCGTCGAGATCGCGGCCGATGAAGACCAGCCGGCTTTCATGTTTTTCGCCGTCCTTCCAGGCGCGCTGGTGGTCGCCTTCGAGGATCATGTGCACACCCTGCAGGACATAGCGGTCGTCGTCGCCCTTGAGCGCGATGATGCCTTTAAGCCGCAGGATGTTCGGCCCTTCCATCTGGGTCACCTTCTCGATCCAGGGGAAGAACTTCTTCGGGTCCATCTCGCCGCCGCGCAGCGACACCGACTTCACCGTCACGTCATGGATGTCGGAAGCATGGTCGTGATGATGGTGATGATCGTGACCGTCATGATCATGGTGGTCGTGATCGTGGTCATGATCGTGGTCGTGCGCCTCGAGGAAGTGCGGATCGTTCTCCAGCGCGCGCGAAAGATCGAAGGCGCCGCGGTCGAGCACCTCGCCGAGCGCCACGCCGGCGCGCTGGGTGCGATGGATCCTGGCCGCCGGGTTGATGGCGCGGATCGTCGCCTCGACCTTTTCGAGCTCTTCGGGGGTGACGAGATCGGTCTTGTTCAGCACCACCACATCGGCGAAGGCGATCTGGTCCTCGGCCTCCTTGGAGTCCTTCAGGCGCAGCGGCAGGTGCTTGGCGTCGACCAGCGCCACCACCGCGTCGAGCTTGGTCTTGGAGCGCACGTCGTCATCCATGAAGAAGGTCTGCGCCACCGGCACCGGATCGGCCAGGCCCGTGGTTTCGACGACGATCGCATCGAAGCGGCCGGGCCGCCGCATCAGGCCTTCGACGACGCGGATCAGGTCGCCGCGCACCGTGCAGCACACGCAGCCATTGTTCATCTCGTAGATTTCCTCGTCGGATTCGACGATCAGGTCGTTGTCGATGCCGATCTCGCCGAACTCATTGACGATGACGGCGTAACGCTTGCCGTGGTTCTCCGACAGGATGCGGTTGAGCAGCGTCGTCTTGCCCGCGCCGAGATAGCCGGTGAGAACGGTTACGGGGATTTGTGTCTGTGCATCGCTCATGGCTTGCCTCGAAAGTCTTGGCCTCGAAAATCTTGGATTGTCGGCCTCATATAGGATGGGTGCCACGCTTTTGCACGCGCCAAACCGATGGGCCAGTCGGACCCTCCAATCGCGATGACGCCGAAGACGGATCGGTGGCGGTCGGGGCCGGCCAAACGGAGGAGCCACGTGAGCGCCGATGGCCTTTGCGGGCTTCCGCTGTGAATCTCGCCTGCTCAAAAGTCGTTTGTCATCTAACTGAAATAAACATCTGGCATCACCTGCGCGGGCACCGCAATGCTTGCCGGCAAAGCGTTTCGCAAGCCGGATTCTTAGAGATCGTCATTTGCCAACCGTAGGACAGCCTCTATGCTGCCCGCGCCGGTTCGGCCGAAGAGGGGATGACCATGGCCAAGGCGGACAAGACAGCGACAATGAGCCGGCTCCATTCGGCGGCAAGGCTGGCGCGCACGGCGCTCGCGGCGCGGCTTCTGGCCCATGGTTTCTATGCCGGCCAGGACCAGATCATGCTGGCGCTCGATCGCGAGGACGGCCAGACCCCCGGCAACCTCGCCGGCCGGCTCGGCGTGCGTCCGCCGACGATCACCAAGACGATCAACCGGCTGCAGGCGCAGGGCTTCCTCGAAAAACGCGCGTCCAACGCCGACGCCCGCCAGGCGCATATCTTTCTCACCGAGTCCGGCCGCGAAACCATCCGCGCCATCGAGAAGTCGGTCAAGAAGACCGAGAAGCAGGCGCTGAGGGGCCTCGACAAGAAGGACCAGAAGGCACTGTTCAAGCTGCTCGCCCGCATCGAGGCCAATTTGTCGAACGAAGATCTGGTGCTGATAGACGATGACGCGGAGCTGGATGAAGCGTGACGAAAGCGCGACGCGCAGCGTCGTCGCTCAACCGCGAGGCGTTCGCAATCCTGCTAAAGCGCGACGCGCAGCGTCGTCGCTCCACGCACCACCCAAGCATCGACGGCTTAGCGGAAAGGGCGACGACGCTGCGCGTCGCGCCTGAGCGCTATCACCGAACGTCTCGCGGGTGAGCGACGACGCTACGCGTCGCGCACAAGCGCCGCCCAACGCCCTGGCGTCAAGCCGAACGCCTTCTTGAAATGCCGGTTGAAATGGCTCTGGTCGCTGAAGCCGGCGGCAGCGGCGATTTCCGCCAGCGCCTCTCCCTCGGCGATCATGCGCCGCGCCCTTTGCAGCCGGCGCATCAAAAGGAAGCGATGCGGGCTGGTCGAATAGGTCGCGCGAAAATGCCGCGACAGCGCGTAGCGGTCGAGGCCGGTAACGGCCTCCAGCTCGTCGGAGCGCACCAGCCGTTCGGCATTCTCCTCCAGATAGTCACGGGCAAGTGCTGCGGCGCGCCATGCGGTCCTGACCGTTGACTTTGCCGGCTGTCCGGCGTGGCGTTTCAGGTGTTGCGCCATCTGCGCAACGAAATCCGCCACGAACAGGTCGCCGAGCTCTTCGTCCAGCGGCGCCAGCGCCGACAGCAGCGTGTCGCGCAGCTGAGGATCGTCGACGACGGCGTCGCGGACGAAGGGCAGCGGCTCGCCATCCAGGCAGTCGAGCAGCAGGGACGGCTCCAGGTACAGGATCCGGTAGCGTAAGCCGTCTTCCGTGCCGGCGCCGCCATCATGCAATTCGTCGGGGTGCAGCACGATCACCTGGCCGGGCAGGCTGTGTTGCAGCGCGCCGCGATAGTGGAAGCGCTGCACGCCCTGCAAGGTCACGCCTATGGCATAGGTGTCGTGCCGGTGCAGTTCAAAGGCATTGCCATGAAAGCGCGCTTCGATGCGTTCGAGGCCCAGGCCGCCCGGCGCCGAAACGATCCTATCTCCGGTAGTGGTCGCATCCGCGCACGAACGTTCAAGACCTTCGAGCGTCTCGCCGCCTAGACCCAGCGCCATCGCCTCATCCATGCCCGTCATGGGCCCAATCTCGGAGAGACATTTTGGTGTTCGACACAAAATTTGCAATCGTGCTGAGGGAAGACCTCGCCGTCTGGCAGAAACTCAACGTCACCGCCTTCCTCACCAGCGGCATCGTCGCGCAATTCCCTGAAATCATCGGCGAGCCCTATCGCGACCGCGCCCGCAATCTCTACAACCCGCTCTCGATCCAGCCCGTCATCGTGCTGTCCGCCGACGGCCTTACGCTCAATGCGATCCATCGTCGGGCACTGGAGCGCGGCGTGACGACGTCCGCCTACGTCGAGGAGATGTTCGCGACCGGCCATGATGTCGCCAACCGCGCCGTTTTCGCCGAATTCGCCCCGGACGATGCAAAAATCGTCGGCATCGCGCTGCGCGCCGAAAAGAAGCTGGTCGACAAGATCACCAAGGGCGCCCGCATGCATGGCTGATCCTTTGCCGTGCATGCGCCGGTGGATTGAGCATTCGCTCGGGTTTGATTGCGAACGTTTGAGATTGGCCGCAGCCTCCCAGCTTCGTCCTTGGGCGTAGCGACGCGCGCAGACCATAGGACGACCGCGAGGCATGGTCGGACAAATCGCCAGCAGCTGTGCGCTCTAAGCCTGTCCGGAGCGCTTGTTGGGCCAGTCGCTTTTGGCTTGCCGGCCCGCGGCGATTGCCGCAGAAGGTAGACGTCTATCTTCCTTCGGTCCGACCTTGAGCGTTCCCAAAAATCAAGACGACAGCGCAACGCCGCCCGCGGCGATGCTTTTGATGCTTTGCGTCTATGTCTGCTTCACCTTTCTCGACACCTCCAGCAAGTATCTGGTGCTGGCCGGCGTCTCGGCGCTGATCGTCGCCTGGACCCGCTTCACCGTGCACGTGCTGCTCGTCGGTTTCTTCCTGCGCGGCTGGCGCGAGCCGTCGCGCTTTCGCGCCAATAACCTGCCGGCGCATATATTGCGTGGCTGCCTGCTTTTGGGCTCGACCATGTTCAACATCCTGGCTCTGCGCACGCTGCAGCTCGCCGAAACCACCTCGATCTATTTCTTCGGCCCGATGGTCATCACCGCGCTCGCCGGCCCGCTGCTCGGCGAATGGGCCGGCTGGCGGCGCTGGCTGGCCATTCTGACGGGCTTTGTCGGCGTTCTTGTCATCACCCGGCCCGGCGTGGGCGTTTTCGGCATCGGCCATCTCTTCGCGCTCGGCTCGATGCTGTCCAACAGCTTCTACGTCATCATGACGCGGCGCATGTCGGCCTCGGAGACATCGGAAAGCCTGATCCTGTTTTCCGCCCTGGCGCCGTCCGTGCTGCTTGCCCCGATGCTGGTATTTTCGCACGCGCTGCCGCATGGCGGCTTTCAATGGTTCGTGGTCCTGATGCTGGGCGTCTTCGGCGCCGGCGGTCACTATTTGCTGGTCCGGGCCTATCGCCTGGCCACCACGACGCAGCTCGCGCCTTATCCCTATTCGCAGATGGTCTGGATGATCATTTCCGGCTGGCTGATCTTCCATCAGTTCCCGGACCGCTGGACGCTGCTCGGCGCCGCCATCATCGTTGCCAGCGGGCTCTATATCATCCACCGCGAGCATCGGCTTCGGCTGCGCAACTCCGCCTCGCTCGACACCGAGACCGAGTCGCTGGCGAAAAAACTTTGATTTGCTCCAAATCCGGTGGCATAAGGCCGCGTTTAAAAAATTTAAAGACGTGGTTCCGAGGACCCTGGAGCCGGATGATTTCAGCTCTAACCTGAATCTAAATCCGGCTCTAAAATCAACGAGATAGGGCATGATATCGTCCGAAAACCGCTTAATACTTTTCGGCATCATGCTCTAGGGAGCGAGGGGCGCTGGCACAGAAGATCAAGCTTTCGACGATCGCGGATGCGCTCGGCGTCTCCACGGCAACGGTATCGCTGGCGCTGCGCGACAGCCCGCTGGTAGCCGGCGCCACGCGCGAGCGCATCAAGGAACATGCCCGCGCCATCGGCTATATCTACAACCGCCGCGCCGCCTCGCTGCGCACCTCGCGCTCCGGCATCGTCGGGGTCGTCGTGCACGACATCATGAACCCGTTCTTCGCCGAGATCCTGCGCTCGATCGAAAGCGAGCTCGACCGCAGCCGCCAGACCTTCATCCTGTCCAACCACTACGACCAGCTCGAAAAGCAGCGCACCTTCATCGACACGCTGCTGCAGCTCGGCGCCGATGGCGTCATCATGTCGCCGGCCATCGGCACGCCGGCCGAGGACATCATCATGGCCGAGGAAAACGGCCTGCCGGCAGTCCTGATCGCGCGCACCGTCGCCGGCGCCGACGTGCCGGTGTTCCGCGGCGACGATGCCTATGGCACGGCGCTTGCAACCAACCATCTGATCTCGCTCGGCCACAAGCGCATCGCCATGGTCGGCGGCACCGATCAGACCTCGACCGGCCGCGACCGCTACCAGGGCTATCTGAACGCGATGGAGGCGGCCGGCCTGGAGGTGAAGCCGTCCTGGCGCATTCCCGGACCGCGCACCAAGCAGGCGGGTTTCGAGGCCGCAGGACAGTTTTTGGCGCTAAAAGACAAGCCCACCGCCGCCTGCTGCTGGAATGATCTGGTCGCGATCGGGCTGATGAACGGCATCGCGCGCGCCGGCCTCGTGCCGGGCGTCGATATCTCCGTGACCGGCTATGACGATCTCGAGGAGGCGGCAATCGCGACACCGGCCCTGACCACGGTCTGGAACGGCCAGCGCGAGGTCGGTCGCCGCGCCGCCAGTGCCTTGCTCGACAAGTTGAACGGGCAAGCGGTGCGGCCCTCGCAGGAACTGATCAAGCCGGAGCTGCATGTGCGGCAGTCGACCGGCAAGCCGGTGGAGCGTGCATGACCAAGGCCGAAGGAAATTTGCCGGTCGCCATCCTGGTGCCGGGCAATTTCAACGACCATGCCATCGGCCGCATCGACAAGGCGTTCAAGCGTGTTCGGATCGAACGCGCCGACCCTGGGCTGCTGACGGACGAGATGCGCAAGACCGTACGCGGGATCGCATCCTTCGGCGGCATCGACGCGGCCATGATCGACGCGCTGCCCAATCTCGAGATCATCGCCAATTTCGGCGTCGGCTATGATTCGGTCGACGCCCGCCATGCGGCGACGCGCGGCGTCATGGTCACCAACACGCCCGATGTGCTGACCGAGGAGGTCGCCGACACCACGATCGGGTTGCTGATCAACACCGTGCGCGAAATGTACGCCGCCGAGAAATACCTGCGCGACGGCGACTGGGTGAAGCAAGGCAATTATCGCCTGAGCCGGCTTACCTTGCGTGGCCGCCGTGTGGGCATTTTCGGCATGGGTCGCATCGGCCTTGCCGTCGCCCATCGCATTGAAGCCTTCGGCCTGCCGATCGCGTATCACAACCGCCGCAAGGTCGAAGGCCTGCCCTACGAATACCATGCCACTTTGAAAGGCCTCGCCGAAGCCGTCGACACGCTGATCTGCATTGCCCCGGGCGGCGCCGCCACGGAAAAAGTGATCAACGCCGGGATCCTGTCGGCGCTAGGTTCGAACGGCGTCTTCGTCAATATCGGTCGCGGCTCGACGGTGGACGAGGCAGCCCTTGCTGCCGCCCTCGAGAACGGCACCATCGCAGCCGCCGGGCTCGACGTCTTTGCCGACGAACCGAACGTGCCGCAGGCCCTGCTTGACGCTCCCAACACCTCGCTTCTGCCGCATGTCGGCTCGGCTTCCGAGCATACGCGCCGTGCCATGGCCGACCTTTGCGTCGACAACCTGGTTTCCTGGTTTTCGCAAGGAAAGGCGCTGACCCCGGTGCCGGAGACGGCGGACGTTGAAGCGCGAGCTTGAGCGGCGGTCCGCCACACTTATTAACGCCGGCTTAACGCTCTGGAATCATTCTGCATACTTCGTTATGCATGTCGCCTGAACCGCGCAGCGGTTTCGGGCAACATGCATGAGAGCAGGATTTGAAGCGCCGCGTCAGCCTCCTTTAAACGCGATGCGCGTCTAAGATGCGGAGAAACAGGGTGAAAACGCTTCCTGCATTGATGGTGGCCGCTGCGCTTTTCGGCGGCTTCCAGCTGTTTCACGGCGGCACCGGCGAAAGCCGTGCGGCCAGTGAGGCAACGCCTTCCAGCAATTACCGGCTGACCGCCAACGGCGACGAGGCGGATTGCGCGGTCAGCCGTGGCGCCGAAGTCTCGGCCGGCCTGTCGCTGCTGACCGTCGCTTCGAATTGCCGTCGGCTTCTGCCTGGCATCGAGAGGGCGAAATTCTGGCGCGAGCGCGAGGACGGCACGGTGGCCTTCAGCGCCAACGGCAGCGATCCGATCGTCACGTTCGCGGTTGCCGACGGCGATGGCTATGAATCCTACGCGCCGGCGCTGCCGCTCCTGTCGCTGGCGGCCGCCGGACGTTAGACGGTCCTAGATGACGGCAACGGGGTGGAATCTTGTCGTGCCCGCAGGCCGCCGGACTAGCGTGGCCGCGCCATTTCCAGAACCTCAGGGGAAGCACCCTGAACGACGCATTGCGGCGGATTTGCAGTCTTTGAGGATATCGCCGCAGCGATCATCTAGTTTGGTCATGTTGCCGGCGCGCCTCCTCGATCACGTCCCGATTTGAATCTGCCCAGGTCATCAAGGCCATGACTGGGGTGAGAAGCGACCTGCCGACCGCGGTCAGCTCGTAATCCACGCGCGGTGGGATCGTCGGAAAGAGGGTTCGACTGATCAAACCGTCGCGTTCCAATTGACGAAGCGTAATCGTGAGCATCCGCTGCGAGATCCCGTCGATCTGCCGTCGCAATGCATTGAAGCGGACCGGCCCATCCTTCAGGGCCACGAAGATGTAAAGACTCCACTTATCGGCGATGCGATCGAGGATCTCCCGAACGGGACGGCAGTCGGCGTCTTCGCTTGGGGTAGGAAACTCTATGTCACTGAGTGTCATGGATGTGCCTTCTTGCGAGCAGTCAAATGGTTACCTTAATAGGGTTGGTCACAATTTGATACTACCCCAAAGGAGCCACCAATGACCAACATCCTCCTCGTCACCTCTAGCCCACGCGGTCCTCAGAGCCTTTCCACCCGATTTGCCCGCGACATCGCTGAAAGCCTCAACGCCCGTTCTGGCGGCATAATTGTCGAACGTGATCTTGGGACAGCACCGCTGCCGCATATCGCAGCAGCCTATATCGACGGCCGCACTGCGCCGCCCGAGACACGTACGCCCGAACAGATCGAAGCCGTCAATCTCGCTCAAAGCCTCGTTGATGAGGTTCAGGCTGCCGACGTGATTGTCGTTGGCTCGGGCATGATCAACTTCGGCCCGCCGACGCAGCTCAAGGCTTGGTTTGACTACATCACTTGGCCTGGCGTCACCTTTCGCTACGACGCAACCGGTGTGATGGGATTGTTGCCCGCCAAGAAAGTCTATCTCGTGACCGCAACTGGCGGCGTCTTCTCGGAAGGCAGGAACGCCGCGTTAGACTTCCAGACCACCTATCTGTCGCATCTTCTCGGTTTTATCGGACTGACGAATATCGAAGTGGTCCGCGTGGAAGGGACACTCGTAAGCCCGGACGCTGCCAAGGCTGCGATCGCCTCCACCGAAGCACAAATCCGGGCTGCACTCGAGCGTGCCGCCTGACCCGCAAACCCATCAGTCAGCTACCGAATGGATCGGCGAATAGTCCGATGCGAGCGGGTATGACGATGGAAAGGATGGCAGGGCTGCCTTGCAGCCGCTGCCATTCCCCGGCTCATGGTGTGCTTTGGCCTTTCATGGCTGGCCCGTCAAACGACGGGTCGATCACGTCGCGCCATGTTCCCGCAAAACGCGATCGATGCCGTATGACCTGTGCCGCCGGCAGCCGTGACCTCTGACGATTGACCTATTCGGCCGCCGCGCGTGCTCCGGCTTTCGCCGCGGCGTGCAGGCGAACGGCATCGCCGAACGCGCGGAAGATCTTGGCGGAGTTGCTGTCCGACTTCACCCAGTATTCGGGGTGCCATTGCACACCGACCGCGAAGGCGCGGGCGTCCTTGACCGAAACCGCTTCGACTGTGCCGTCGGCGGCTAAAGCCTCGACCTGCAGCTTCGATCCGAGCCGGTCGATCGCCTGGCGATGCAATGAATTGACCTTGATCTCACCGGCGCCGAACACGCCGGCAAGACAGCTGCCCGGCTTGATCGAGATCGTCTGATGGATGCCGAAGCGCTCGTCCTGATTGTCGCTCACCGGCGCGCGGTGATCGAGCGAGCCCTCGCGCTCCTGGATCTCGGTGCCCAGCGTGCCGCCCAGCGCCACGTTCAGTTCCTGGATGCCGCGGCAGATGGCTAAAAGCGGCACGCCGCGCTCGATCGCCTTGCGGATCAGCGGCAGCGTGGTTGAATCGCGCGCCGGATCGTAGGGGCCGTTCGCCTCGCTGGGATCGCCGCCATAGAGCGAGGGATGCACATTGGACTTCGAACCCGTGACCATGACGCCGTCGACGGACGAGAGCAATTCGTCGAAATCGAGCCGGTCACCGAAGGACGGCACCATGAGCGGGAACACGCCGGCGCCGACAAGCGCAGCCTCCAGATATTGCTGCGGCGCAGCATGCCAGGTGTAGTTGTCGAACTGGCGGACATCGGTCGAGATGGCAACGAGCGGCTGCTGCATTTTGGATATGGGTTCCATTGAAGCTAACGAACTATTCTGCCTACTAAATAGGCGATCCGAAGGCACTTTGCCATGGCAAGTTTCGCCGCCTTGCATGGGCCAGGTTCATCGGCGTTAAACTATAGTTGCAGGCAGGCCCGCGAATGGCCGGAACCTTGGCTGCGATGCTGGACACGACCTGTCGCCTGTGTATGTTTCTTCTCCAACCGATCCGGGCAGCGAGGATGTCCGAACGTCGGTCTGTTGATCCAAAATGGGAGGAAACTGCATGGATCGTCGTTCATTCATCCGCAAGGCCGGTGCGTCCGGTGTCGGCGCCGCGGCGGCGGCCGCGGCGCTCGCCACGCCGGCCATAGCCCAGTCCAATCCGAAGGTGACTTGGCGGCTGGCATCGTCCTTTCCGAAATCGCTCGACACGATCTATGGCGGCGCCGAAGTCTTCTCCAAGATGCTGTCGGAAGCGACCGACGACAATTTCCAGGTCCAGGTCTTTGCCTCGGGCGAGCTTGTGCCCGGCCTGCAGGCGGCCGACGCCGCCGCCGGCGGCACCGTCGAGGCCTGCCACACGGTGGCATACTATTACTGGGGCAAGGACCCGACCTGGGCGCTGGGAGCCGCCGTGCCGTTCTCGCTCAATGCGCGCGGCATGAATGCCTGGCATTACCATGGTGGCGGCATCGACCTGTTCAACGAGTTCCTCGCCACGCAAGGGCTGTTCGGCCTGCCGGGCGGCAACACCGGCGTGCAGATGGGCGGCTGGTTCCGCAAGCAGATCAACACGGTCGCCGATCTTTCCGGCCTCAAGATGCGCATCGGCGGCTTTGCCGGCAAGGTGGTGCAGAAGCTCGGCGTCGTGCCGCAGCAGATCGCCGGCGGCGATATCTACCCGGCGCTGGAAAAGGGCACCATCGACGCCGCCGAATGGGTCGGTCCCTATGACGACGAGAAGCTCGGCTTCTACAAGGTCGCGCCCTACTACTACTACCCCGGCTGGTGGGAAGGCGGCCCGACCGTGCACCTGATGTTCAACAAGGCCAAGTACGAGGAGCTGTCGCCGACCTACAAGTCGCTGGTGCACACGGCCGCGCAAGCCGCCGACGCCAACATGCTGCAGAAATACGACTATCTCAATCCGGCGGCGGTGAAGCGGCTGGTCGCGGGCGGCGCCAAGCTGCAGCCGTTCAGCCAGGAGATCATGGCCGCCTGCTTCGAGAAGGCCAACGAGGTCTATGCCGAGATGGAAGCCTCGAACGCGCCGTTCAAGAAGATCTGGGACTCGATCAAGGGCTTCCGCAAGGAGCACTATCTCTGGGCCCAGGTCGCCGAATACAATTACGACACCTTCATGATGGTGCAGCAGCGCAACGGCAAGCTGTAGGCGGGGCCCTCCTTCTCCCCTTGTGGGAGAAGGAGGATCGGCGCGCAGCGCCGAGACGGATGAGGGGTACTCCAGGGAACGCCAGCGTCTCACTCCGCTGGAACACCCCTCATCCGTCGCCTTCGGCGACACCTTCTCCCACAAGGGGAGAAGGGAAGAACCAGCGCCTCACCCCTGGCCCGGCACCACCAGCACCTTGACCTCGCCCGGCGCCGGCGGATTGGCGATCACATCTGGCGCTTCCTCCAGACTGACCTGCCTCGAGATCAGCTTGTCGATCTCAATCGCGCCCGAGGCGATCAGTTGCGCCGCCCGGCCATGCGTGAACGGGTTGAGGAAGGAACCGAGCACCTTCAACTCCCGGAACAGAAGGTCGAACGGCTCGATTTCCACCTTCATGCCTTGCGGCACGACGCCGACGATGACGACGGTGCCGCCGGCCCTCGCAATCCGCACCGATTGCTCGACCGTGTCGCGCACGCCGGCGCATTCCAGCACCACGTCGACACCGCCCGGCATCAGGCCGGACGAGCCTGCGATAGCTTCGATTGGATCGCTGGCGCTGGGGTCGATCGTCGCCGTCGCGCCGAGCTCCTCGGCAAGCGCGCGGCGCGAGGCCTGCCTGGTCGACAGGATGATGGTCGCCGCGCCCGCGAGCTTGGCCAGTTGTACGACGAGCAGGCCGATGACGCCGCCGCCAAGCACCGCGACCGACGAGCCCGGCCGGATCGCGGCAAGGTCGACGCCGTGCAGGCAGCAGGCCAGCGGCTCGCAGAAAGCGCCATGCGTCGACTTGAGCTCCGCGGGCAGCCGGAAGGCTTGCTTGTGGGGCATCAGCACATAGTCGGCGAAGCCGCCGTCGCGGTGGATGCCGATGGCCCTGAGATTGCTGCACAGATTGACGCGGCCGGCATGGCAGTGGGCGCAGTGCCCGCAAGCGATGTTAGGATCGCCGGTCACCCGGTCGCCGACGGCAATGCCGGACACCGCATCGCCGACGGCTTCGACGATGCCGCAGAACTCATGGCCGAGCGTCACCGGCGGCGTGCAGGGAAACTCGCCATGGAAAAGATGCCGGTCGGTGCCGCAGACACCGCAGGCCTCGATGCGCACGAGAACGTCCTCGGGCCTGGGAACGGGTTTCGCGACCTCGCGCAATGCAATGTTGCCCACCGCTTCCAGCCGCACGGCTCTCATGGGTATCACCTCAATTGAATTTGGGTGGCTGCGACAGGTCTTGCGCCGGCTCCGCCGGCTTGGCAGGTGCGTCGCCGAAGTTCGGCGGCTGCGACAGATCGGACGTGCCGGGTGCCGCCGGCGCCGTGCCGCCATTTGCGGGTGCCGCCCCTTTGTCCGCCGGCGGCGTGCCGAGCGGCGAAAGCCCCGGCATGTCCGGCAGCTTGATATCTATCGTGCTCGGCTCGGCCACCGTGCCTTTGTAGTGCATCACCATTTGCGGGAAAGCGATGGTCAATCCGATCATCAGCACCTGGATGCAGACGAAGGGCACCGCGCCCCAATAGATCTGGCCGGTGGTGATCGGCTGGATCTTCTTGCCGGTGAGGCGGTCGAGATAGGGCACGCGGGCGGCGACAGAGCGAAGGTAGAACAGCGCGAAGCCGAATGGCGGATGCATGAAGCTGGTCTGCATGTTGACGCCGAGCAGAACGCCGAACCAGATCAGGTCGATGCCGAGCTTGTCGGCGGCCGGCGCCAAAAGCGGCACGATGATGAAGGCGAGCTCGAAGAAATCGAGGAAGAAGGCGAGCACGAAGACGAGGATGTTGACGCCGATCAGGAAGCCGGTCTCGCCGCCGGGCAGCGAGGTCAAGAGGTGCTCGACCCAGATATGGCCGTTGACGCCGTAGAAGGTGAGCGAGAAGACGCGCGCGCCGATCAGGATGAACAGCACGAAGGACGACAGCCTGGTCGTCGAGGCCAGCGCCTGCTTGACGACGTCAAGCGACAGTCGCCCCTTTGCCGCCGCCATGATCAATGCGCCTACGGAGCCCATGGCGCCGCCCTCGGTCGGCGTGGCGATACCGAGGAAGATGGTGCCCAGCACCAGGAAGATCAGCGCCAGCGGCGGGATCAGCACGATGATCACCTGCTGCGTAAGCCTGGACATCATGTTGATGTTCAGGCCCTTGTCGGCAATCGCCACGACATAGATCAGGATCACGCCGACGCAGGCGCCGAGGATGTCGGCATTGTCGCCATGCGTTGGCGCCAGATAGCGATAGGCCGCATAGGAAGCCGCGACCGCCACCAGCAGCGCCGCCAACAGCGACAGCACGCCATGGCCGAGCGTGCGAGCCTCCAGCGGCAGGGCCGGCATCGATTTCGGCCGGATGATCGACATGACCAGGATGTAGGCCATGTAGATACCGGTCAGAACCAGGCCGGGGATCAGCGCGCCGGCGTACATGTCGCCGACCGAGCGGCCGAGCTGGTCGGCCAGCACGATCAGCACCAGGGAGGGCGGGATGATCTGGGCGAGCGTGCCGGAGGCGGCGATGACGCCGGATGCCAGGCGGCGGTCGTAGCCGTAGCGCAGCATGATCGGTAGCGAGATCAGGCCCATGGCGATGACGGAGGCCGCCACCACGCCGGTCGTGGCGGCGAGTAGCGCGCCGACGAAGATCACGGCATAGGCAAGGCCGCCGCGGACCGGTCCGAACAGCTGGCCGATCGTGTCGAGCAGGTCCTCGGCCATGCCGGAGCGTTCGAGCACGATGCCCATGAAGGTGAAGAACGGGATGGCCAGCAGCGTGTCGTTCGACATCACCCGGCTGCCGTAGAAATTGTCGGGCAGCGCATGCAGTAGCGGCCAGGCGAGGTTGATCGATCCGCCCGAATAGGGCGACAGCACGACGCCGATGAAGAAGAACATGAGGCCGTTGGCGGCGAGCGAGAAGGCGACGGGGTAGCCGATCAGCAGGAAGATGATCAGCGAGGCGAACATGATCGGCGCCATGTTCTGGGCGATGAACTCGATCATGAGCGCACCTCGCCGGCCAGCGCCTTGGCTTCCTCGGCCAGCGCCTTCGCCTCGAGCTCTGCCTGCTCATGTGCCGATATGAAGGGATTGGGATCGTCCATGTGACCGCGCATGATGGCGATCTTCTTGATGATCTCGGAGATGCCCTGCACCGCCAGAAGGAAGAAACCGACCAGCAGGATTGCCTTTGCCGGCCAGATGATCAGCCCGCCGGAATTGTTCGACATTTCCCCGCTTCGGTACGAAAGCGACACGTAAGGCACGAAGTAGATCACCATCAGCACCACGAAGGGCATCAGGAAGAACAGATGGCCGAAGAGGTCGATCCAGTGCTGCACGCGCCGTGAAAACATGCCGTAGACGATGTCGATGCGGATATGGTCGTTCTGCCTCAGCGTGTAGGCGGCGGCCAGCATGAAGGCGGCGCCGAACAGGTACCACTGCAGCTCCAGCCAGGAGTTCGACGAAATGTCGAACACCTTGCGGATGACGGCATTGCCGGCGCTCACCAGGATCGCGAACAGGATCAGCCACGAGACCCAGCGGCCGATGAATTCGTTGATGCGGTCGATCGTCCTGGAAAGAGCGAGAAGCCCTGCCATGCATATTCCTCCCTGGCGCATCGGCCCGAAAATCGCATGCGATTTTCGGAAAGCACGATGCGTAAACTCAAAGCGCCGCTGCGCGCCCGATTCCCCCTCCGGTGTCGCGCCGCTTGGCCCAACGGTATGCAGTGCGTGGTACGGATGGTCAACATGACAAAGGCGCGCCCGGCGGAAGGCAGGCGCAACGAGTGTCGGTCAGCGGCTGGAATCCGCTGCCTTACGAAACGTCATTCAACCAAAGTCTGATGCTCAGGCGATCTTGGCCTGGTCGCGGCTGGCGCCGATCAGCACCAGCATGGCGACGAGGAAGAGGTAGATCCAGGCGTCGCGCCATTCGAGCGGGAAATAGCCGGCCCAGAGCGATTCCGCCATGCCGAAGGCCGCGGCGCCGAGTGCCGCCTTGAGCGGCGACAGATAGCCGCCGACCGCCGTCACGAACAGGATCTTGAGGCCGTAGATCAGCCCGGTGCCGAAGCTGACATTGCCGTAATAGAGACCGGCAAGCACGCCGGCCAAGGCCGCGCAGAAGCCGCCGAACAGCACGGCAAGGCGGAACACCGCGCCCACGTCGATACCGCACATCGCCGCCGCCTTCGGATCGTCCGAGACGGCGCGCCAGGCGCGGCCGAAGCGTGAATGCGAAAACAGCCAGGCCGCCAGCGCCACCACCGCGATGACACCCGCGCAGTCGAGCAGCTGGATGACGGTCAGCGTGACCTTGAAGCCTTCACCTTCAGCGAAAATGACCGGATTGGCGAGCATCGGCGGCAGCCAGAGGTCGTGCGTGTCGGCTGCGATGCGGCTGGCTTCCGACAGGAAGAGCAAGATGCCCAGCGTCGTCACCACGATGGCGTTGGGCGAGCGGTCGGCGAGCTTTTCGAACACGCTGCGCGACAACACATGGCTGATCAGCGCGGCGTAAAGCAGGGCGGCAACCACGCCGAGCGCGACCGAGGCGGCCAGCGTCAGCCACAGTGCCTGGTAGCTGAAGGCGGCGGTCAGGATCATCGTCTGACCGCAAAAGGCGAACAGCGCGCCATAGGCCAGATTGGTGCGGTGCAGGATGCCGTTGGTCAGCACATAGCCGAATGCGAGCAGCGCATAGAGCGCGCCCGAATGCAGCCCGTTCAGCACCTGCTGGTAGAAATAGAGCATGCGGCATCCCAAGAGCAATTCCAGGAAAAGTGCGTAGCGGTTTTCCGTTCGGAATTGCGCAAAAACAAAGACTTAGAGCGGGTCGGCGATTTTGCGAAACACTGAACCGCTCTAGGGCCGTTCCCTTGGCCACATTCGAAGCGTCGCATCCGGAATCTAACTTGTCAAATACGTTTTATCGGTTAGATTCCTGTCATGACGGTATCCTGGACCCCGCACCGCTTCACCGGTGGCATTCTGGCGCTCGATACCGCGAACACCGTCGTATTGCGCAACGATGCGGAAAAGACTTTCGACCGGTTCGACGATCCGGCCGAGATCGCCCGTTTCGCCGAGGCGGCGAGCGGCTTTCGCGCCGCCGAGCTCGGCGGCCGGCGGCTGGAGGCGGCGGAGCCGAACGATGTAAAGCCGGCTGTCATAGCCATCCGCGAAACGACCGATCGATTGTTCCGCAACGCCGTGTCGAAAGGCGCGATTGCCACCGGGCTTCTGTCGAATTTCCTCACGGCCTGCGCGGAAGGGCTGTCGGGCCGCGCTGTGGAAATCGGTGCGCCCGGTCAGCCTTTCGGTGATCCGGCAACGCCCATCGCCTTCGAGGCGGCGCTTGCCGTGTCGGCGCTCTCGCTTCTGCGCGACGACACTTTGGCGAGGCTCAGGATCTGTCCCAATTGCAGTTGGCTGTTCGTCGACCGCAGTCGCAACTCCAGCCGCCTCTGGTGCGACATGGCCGTGTGCGGCAACCGCCAGAAGGCCAATCGTTACTATCGCCGCCGCACGGCGGTCAGGGAGGCAAGCAATGCCTAAAAGGTTCTCACGTTCGGTCGTTCTTTGTGTCGTCCTGATTGCCGCGGTCGCGCTCGGCGCCTGCCGCGACACCGGCAAGGATCAGCTCTTTGCCATCTCGGGAAAACTGTTCGAGTTCAACTACCGGCTGGCCATCGCCACCTATGTCATCACGCTGAGGCCGCTGCGGCCGATGGTCGACGGCCAGGTCGCGGTCGTGAGCTTCCAGAACCCGGCCGGCGGCGATCCGATCATCGTCAACCAGAAGATCTGGCCCAAGCTGCCCCACATCACGCTGACCAGTCCGCCGCTTACCTGCGTGGTCAAGGACAAGCCCTATGCCGTCTCGATCCGCATCCAGGATGCGAGCGGCACGTTGCTGCAAAGCATCGACACCACCATGACGTCGTCAGAGGATCAGACGATGCTGCCGGACCGGCCTTTGGTGATCGGGCCGAAATACGAGCTCAACCCGGACCTCGCCGGTCATCCGGACGGCAAACTGCCCGATGCTCAGAAGCCGGATTGCTCGAAAGCGATCTGAAACGCAGGCGCAGAGCAATTCCAGGAAAAGTGTGAGCGGTTTTCCGTCCGGAATTGCGTCAAAACAAAAAGATAGGGCGGTTCACCGTTTCCATGAAACGGTGAAACCGTCCTATCGCGAAATTTTTGTTCCTCGCGAGGCGGTTAGCATCATCTTGCGTGCGCTGCTGGCCACTCGCCAGACCGTTTGTTGCGTGTTACTTGGCTCCTGCGAATTTATTTGACCTCTCCCGTAAGGGAAGAAAGACTGCGGCGTCCCACTCCGACGCTGGCTGCCTGATTTGGGGCGCCTCCGCAGAGGAAATACCTGATGACGCTGCACGACGTCGCGCTCGACGACAAGTTCGATCTTGGCAAGGAGCGCATCTTCCTGTCCGGCGCGCAGGCGGTTGTGCGCATGCTTCTGATGCAGCGCGAGCGCGACCGCCGCGCCGGCCTCAACACCGCGGGTTTCGTCTCCGGCTATCGAGGCTCGCCGCTGGGCGGCCTCGACATGCAGCTGTGGCGGGCGAAAAAGCAGCTTGCGCAATCCGATATCGTCTTCCAGCCCGGCCTCAACGAGGAACTCGCGGCCACAGCCTGCTGGGGCTCGCAGCAGACCGAACTTCTGGGCGAGGGCACGCATGACGGCGTTTTTTCGGTCTGGTACGGCAAGGGGCCCGGCGTCGACCGTTCCGGCGATGTCTTCCGCCATGCCAATCTTGCCGGTTCCTCGAAGCATGGCGGCGTGCTTGCCCTCATGGGCGACGACCACATGGCCGAATCCTCGACCAACGCGCATGCCACCGAATTCCTCTTCGTCGACACCATGGTGCCGATCCTCAATCCGGCCGGTGTCCAGGAGATCATCGATTACGGTCTCTACGGCTTCGCCATGTCGCGCTTCGCTGGAACCTGGGCGGCCATCAAATGCGTGAAGGACAACATCGAATCGACGGCTTCGGTCGACGCCTCGATCGAGCGGCTCAACATCGTCATTCCCGAATTCGACATGCCGCCGAGTGGCCTGAACATCCGCCACGAGATCGACATGCTCGGCCAGGAAGAGCGGCTGCACGAACACAAGCGCGCCGCAGCTTCGGCTTTCATCCAGGCCAATGGTCTCAACCGCATCGTCTATTCCGGCGGCCGCAATCCCAAGCTCGGCGTCATCACCATCGGCAAGAGCTATCTCGATGTCCGCCAGGCGCTGGAGGATATCGGCATCGATGAAGCGGCGGCCAACCGCATCGGCATCCGGCTGTTCAAGGTCGGTTGTCCGTGGCCGCTCGACCTGCAGCATATCGCCGAATTCGCGCGCGGCCTCGACACCATCGTCGTCGTCGAGGAAAAGCGCTCGCTGATCGAGGCGCAGCTGCGCGAGAACCTTTACGGCACCGCTACGCGGCCGGTGATCGTCGGCAAGAAGGACGAGCGCGGCGATTGGCTGTTTCCGGCCAAGGGCGCGCTCGATCCGAACGAGATCGCCATCACGCTCGGCGAGAGGATCCTGCGCACGATCGGCCCGTCGGAAGAGATCGCCGCGCGCGTCGCCAAGCTGCGCCAGTTCCAGGCCATGCTTGCCGACACCGTCGACATCGGTTCGCGCACGCCCTTCTTCTGCTCGGGTTGCCCGCACAATTCCTCGACCAAGGTGCCGGATGGCTCGATCGCCGCCGCCGGTATCGGCTGCCATTTCATGGCGCTGTGGATGGACAGGAACACCGTCGGCTTCACCGCCATGGGCGGCGAGGGCGCGCAATGGGTCGGACAGGCGCCGTTCTCCAAACGGGACCACATCTTCCAGAATCTCGGCGACGGCACCTACAATCATTCCGGCGTTCTGGCGATCCGCTTCGCGCTGTCGAGCGGCGCCAACATCACCTACAAGATCCTCTACAACGACGCGGTCGCCATGACCGGCGGCCAGCCGCATGAAGGCGGCCTGACGGTCGACATGATCGCCAGGCAGGTGCGCGCCGAGGGCGTCGACCGCATTGCCGTCGTCACCGACGAGCCCGACAAATATGCCGGCAAGGCCGATTTTCCGGCCGGCATCACCATCCATCACCGCGACGATCTAGACCTCGTCCAGCGCGAATTGCGTGGGCTCAAAGGCGTTTCCGTTCTCATCTATGACCAGACCTGCGCCGCCGAAAAACGCCGCCGCCGCAAGCGCGGCACCTTTCCCGATCCCGACAAGCGCGTCTTCATCAACGAACTGGTCTGCGAAGGCTGCGGCGATTGCGGCGTGCAGTCGAACTGCGTCTCGATCCAGCCGGTAGAGACCGAATTCGGCCGCAAGCGCCGGATCGACCAATCGAGCTGCAACAAGGATTTTTCCTGCCTCAACGGTTTCTGCCCCTCTTTCGTCACCGTTCATGGCGGCAAGATCAGGAAGGCCGAAGGAATTGCCGGCAGGGCCGATCCCCTCGACGGCGTGCCCGTGCCGGCTGAATTCCGCATGGGCAACCAGGGCTGGGCGGGGATCATCGACGGGGTCGGCGGCACCGGTGTCGTCACCGTCGGCGCGGTGCTCGGCATGGCCGCGCATCTGGAAGGCAAGGGCTGCGGCATGATCGACATGGCCGGCCTCGCACAGAAGGGCGGCTCGGTGTTCACCCATGTCCGCATCGCCCCGACGCCCGAGGACATCCACGCCATTCGCGTTTCGGCCGGCAAGGCCGACCTCGTGCTCGGCTGCGACCTCGTCGTCTCCGGCGCCAAGAAGGTGCTGGGCGCGGTGCGCGAGGGGCACACGATCTTCCTCGCCAACACCGCCGAGATCATGCCTGGCGAGTTCACCCGTTCCGCCGACTTCTCGCTGCCGGTCGAGCGGCTGAAGAAGGCGATCCGGGCGGCCGCCGGCGACGACAAGGCGCATTTCTTCGACGCCACCCGCACGGCAACCGCTTTGTTCGGCAATTCGCTCGGCGCCAACATGTTCATGCTTGGCTTCGCCTTCCAGCATGGCGGCCTCCCGCTTTCGGCCGAAGCCGTTGAAAAGGCGATAGAATTGAACGGCGAAGCGGTGGCGATGAATATCGCCGCGTTCCGCTGGGGCCGCCGCGCCGCGCACCAGCCCGACTTCGTGCGCGGCCTCGTCGGTGAGACGGGCAAGCCGGCGCCCAGACTGGCTGAAACACTCGATGAGGTCATTGCGCGTCGCGTCACCTTCCTCACCGCCTATCAGAACGCCGCCTACGCCAGGCGCTACGCCGACCGCGTGGCGACGTTGCGCGCCGCCGAAGCCAAGGCCGTGCCTGGATCGACCGCGGTGACCGAGGCCGTCGCCAGGAATCTCTTCAAGCTGATGGCGATGAAGGATGAGTACGAGGTGGCGCGGCTCTACACAGACGGCACTTTCGCCGCCGACCTCGCCAAGCAGTTCCAGGGCTACGAGAGGCTTGAATTCCATCTCGCGCCGCCGATCCTTGGCCGGCGCGGCAATGACGGCACGCCCAGGAAATCCAGCTTCGGCCCGTGGATGATGAAGGGCTTTCGGCTGCTGGCGGCGATGAAGGGCCTGCGCGGAACCGCTTTCGACCTTTTCGGCTACACGGCCGAGCGACGCATGGAGCGGCAGCTGCTGAGAGAGTACGAAGCCGATCTCGACCTTATCGCCGGCGCGCTGGCGCCGGGCCGGGTGGAGGTCGCTGCGGCCCTTGCCTCCGTGCCGGCGCTCATCCGCGGCTATGGCCATGTCCGGCAGGCCAGCGCCGGGAAAGCGGCAGGCGAGCGCTCGCGGTTGACCGAGCGCTTGACCAAAGCCTCCGCGGAGCCTTCGCTTCGGGCAGCGGAGTGACCGCGCCGGCGCGTTGACGGCGCGCCAAAACTCCCCGGATTCCCTGGTCTGTCCCGCCTGCCGCAACCCTCCGCGACCGGGGTTGAGCGCCCTTCTAAGCCTTTCTTAAGGCGGGTGTGGCATGACAAGGCTTAGCGTTGGGCCGACGACATGGGCAAAACAAAGACCGAGAACATCCCGGCGGATGTCTATATCCAGTTCGTGCGGGCATTGTTCGACAACGCCGGCATGGTTGCGATCGGCGGCGTATGCTACTGGATTCTCGGGTTCATGGTCTACCTGCGTACGCAGGATCTGCTTTATCTGACGTTGGCTTTCGTTCTGCTATCGGCCAGCCTCTGGCGGTACTTCAGCATACGAGGCTTCCATAGAGCGGGCGGCACCATAGCAAGTGTCGCAGAGGCAGAAGCGATAGAGCGCAATTACATTCTAAAAGGCAGCGCGCAGGGCCTCGCATTGGGGTCATTCTGCTTCGTGTCGATCTACCTGCGTCCTGATCAATTTGCTGAACTGGCGTCGGTGTCGTTGTCGTTGACGACCTTGGTAACGGTTGTCGGACGAAGCTACGGGTCCATGCGCATGGTCCAGATTTTTTCCTTGACCCTCGTCGGGCCCGCGGCTCTTGCGCTCATCCTGCGCATGGATATGCCTTCTGTCGTCCTCGGCTTGATGATCTTCCCGTTGACGTTCGTCACCATCAACAGCGCCGACCATGTCCGCAACGTGCTCTTCTCGGCGGTCATCGGCCATAAGCAGGCCAGGAACCTGACGCGCCGGTTCGATCGCGCGCTCAACACCATGTCACATGGCCTGGTCATGCTGGGGCCCGATGGGCGCGTCGCGGTGGCCAATGCCGAAGCCGCCCGCCTGATGTCGCTGAGATCGGGCGATGCCTTGCTCGGACGCTCGATCCACGGCCTTTTGATGCGCGGCGTCGCCGGCGGCATGCTGGCGCCGAAAGACTGCCGCTACATCGAGGCGCAGTTGACGCGCGCCTTGCGCGAAGGCCGCGACCGCAAGGTGCTCGTTTCACTTGCCAATGGTCAGCACTACGAATTCTCCGCCCGTGAGGGCAGCCAGGAACTGGGCGTCATCACCTTCGAGGACGTGACGGCCCGCGTCGAGGCGGAGGAAAAGATCCGCTTCATGGCACGCTACGACAATTTGACCGGCCTGCCGAACCGCGCCTATTTCCACGAACTTGTCGGCGAGGCCATGGCCTCCGGCGAGCAGGAGCGGCTCTGCGGTCTGGCGGTGCTGGATCTCGACGACTTCAAGAGCGTCAACGACACCCTCGGCCATCCTGTCGGCGACGGGTTGATCTACGCCGTGGCCGAGCGTCTCGCGGCGATTGCCGGACCGGGCATCACGGTCAGCCGCTTCGGCGGCGACGAGTTCATGATCTTCTTCGACCGTGTCGAGGACGAGAGCCATCTCAGCACCCTGCTCGACCAGATATTCGCGAATCTGCAGGGCGAGGTGGACGTCGCCGGCCACGGGCTGCGCATCCAGACCAGCGGCGGCGCGGTGCTGTCCAAGGTCCAGGGCACCGACGTTGATGCCATGATCGTCAAGGCCGACCTTGCCCTCTACAAGGCCAAGGAACTCGGCAAGAACAGCTGGCGGCTGTTCGAGGCCGCCATGGATGCCGCCTTCCGCAATCGCCAGCTGATGAAGGCCGATCTGCGCAACGCCGTGCAGGCCAGGGAATTGCGCGTCGTCTATCAGCCGATCGTGGCTGTCAGCACCATGCGCATCGCCAGTTGCGAGGCGCTCTGCCGTTGGGACCATCCCGATCTCGGCCCGATCTCGCCCAGTGTCTTCATCCCCCTGGCCGAGGAGATGGGTATCGTTTCCGACATAAGCACTTTCGTGCTGGAGGCGGCTTGCGCCGAATGCGCCAAATGGCCGGCCCAGACCAGCGTGTCGGTCAACCTGTCGGCCAAGGATTTCCGCAATCGCGACATCGTCGAGAAGGTCAGGGACGCCTTGGCCAGGTCGGGCCTGGCGGCGCACCGGCTCGAGATCGAGGTCACCGAGACCGCGCTGCTCGACGACAAGTCGCTGACGCGCGAATCGATCGAGGAATTGAAGACGCTCGGCGCGCGCATCGCGCTTGACGATTTCGGAACCGGCTACTCCAGTCTGAGCTATCTCCACAAGCTGCCGCTCGACAAGATCAAGATCGACCGCTCTTTCCTGGTCGATCTAAACCAGAACCGGCGGTCGCTCGATCTTCTGAAGGGCATCGTCGGTCTGTCCCGGACATTGGGCCTTTCGGTCACCATAGAAGGGGTCGAGACCTTCGAGCAGCTCAAGACGCTGGTCCATCTGGTCAAGCCGGACTTCGTGCAGGGCTTCCTGTTCGGCGCCGCGCTCAGCGCATCGGGCATCGAGACGATGTCGAGCGTCACATGGCCATTTGCCGCCGACCTGCATATCGCCGGCAAACGGACAGCCAGCTGAAGGTGCGGAGTGTAGCTCACCTGGAATTGCGTTCAAAAAACAGATCGAATGTTCATCCAATGAAACGATGACAGCTCGGGCGCTGTCTAAATCCGCCACGTCCTGGTGGGCGCGACACCTGATTTCAGAATCACCGTGATGATCGGATCAGGCAACCCCTTGGCTGCACGATCCTGCTTTTCGCTTGAAAGATCGACGAACGATTCACGACCATTAAGGTTAACAATCGGTAAATCAGCGATATCGAATTTTCAGCTTGTGTCTCATTTCAACTCGAATAGCCTTGGTTGCAGGCGGAATTCGAGGACTGACAATGGATGTTGCTAGAAAGAGTGCGTCGGTCGACGCCAGCGCTAGAATCGACTCGGCGCTCAACCGATCCATGATGCAACTGCTGGACCATGTCGAATATCGTCTCATCACCGGGGGTGAAGATCAGGAGGCGATCTACCGGCTCCGCTACAATTCCTATCGGCGCTCAGGCATGTGTGGCCCGATCGCGCGTGGTATGTTCGAGGATCGCTGGGATAATCTACCCAACGCCTATCGGTTCGGTGTCTATTGCTATGACCAATTGGTCAGCACACTGCGTTTCCATTATATTACCAGCGAGTGTCCGTGCTCGCCCTCCGTCGATGCCTATCCGGAAATATTGACGGAGCGGCTTGCGCGCGGAGAAACCTTCATCGATGGAACCCGGTTCGCAGCCGATCCTGACAGCGCACCGTCGCCCGGAGTGATACCTTTCCTGACACTCAGGATTGCCATGGTCGCCTCCTGTTATTTTGGCCAGGACTCGGTGCTGACGCCAGTCAAGATGGAGCATTCCGCTTTTTACGTTCGTTACTTTCAGGCTGTGCAGAGGACAGAGGCTAAAGCATTTCCGGGCGTTCTTCCCCCGCTCGCACTGTTCGAAATACCGGCCGGCGAAAATATGCGCCTGACGCTCGAACGATTGCCGTTCTTCAGATCGACGCCGATGGAGCAGCGGCTGATGTTCGGCAATCCGGCCATCAACCGGCTGACGCCTCTCTCGATCGTGCCGACGGCGAAATACTATCGTGCCGCTGCCTGAACGCGGGCCATGAACCTTTCGCCGGCTGCGCCGTTATCAGGACCGCAGCCCAGCCTGACAGGCGATCGCCTGTCATAGGAAAGGATCCCCCAAATGACCATCCACTCGTTCGCGCTGACGCCGCTGATCTCGCTGATCGCCGGTGTGCTGATCCTGGTGATGCCGCGGCTCCTCAACTACATCGTCGCGCTGTACCTGATCGTCGTCGGCCTGCTCGGCCTGTTTCCCCATCTCGCCAGCTGAAATCCCGCCTCCGAGACGCGGACGAAGGCCCGGCTTTCAATTTCAACTTTCATTTGAGGCTGTTGTCGCAGGCCGTGCGGCAATAGCGCCATTGCTCTTGGTTCGGCTTTTCGCTATGTGCCTCAAAGGCATTTTCGAAGGGGTACTTCCATGGCTGATCACACGCCGACCGGTCCTGTCGAGCTAGGCGCGCAGATGGACTATGCCGAGCACGACCGTACCTATAAGGGCTTCCTCGGCCTGGCCAAATATGGCTCGCTGGTATGTGCCGCCATCCTCATCGCAATGGCCTTCGGCTTCTTCGTCGGCGGCTTCTTTTCAGGCCTCATCGTGTTCATCCTGGTCACGGCCATCGGCACTCTCATTCTGCGGTAGACTTCCCAACCCCATTGCCCTCGACGTCGCCGGACGTCCCGGCCGACGCCTTGCGTAATCAAGGTTCCAGCCGAAAGGATCATCCGGTGGGACAAATAGCGTTCATCCCTCGTGAGCTTGACCCGAACGAGCCGCGCGTCGCGGCCTCGCCGGAGACGGTCAAACGTCTGGCGGCTCTCGGCTTTGACGTAATCGTCGAAAAGGGCGCTGGTCTCCGCTCTCGCATCCCCGACCAGGATTTCGCCACGGCGGGTGGCGCGATCGGCAATGCTGCCGACGCGTCGAAGGCCGATGTCGTGCTGAAGGTGCGCCGGCCGACGGATGCGGAGCTGAAGGGCTACAAGTCCGGCGCGGCGGTCATCGCCATCATGGACCCCTACGGCAACGATGCCGCGGTGGCCGCCATGGCCAAGGCCGGCATCACCGCCTTCTCGATGGAATTCATGCCGCGCATAACCCGCGCCCAATCGATGGACGTGCTGTCCTCGCAGGCCAATCTTGCCGGCTACCAGGCGGTGATCGACGCGGCCGCCGAATATGACCGCGCCTTGCCGATGATGATGACCGCGGCGGGCACCGTGCCGGCCGCCAAGACCTTCATCATGGGCGTCGGCGTCGCCGGCCTTCAGGCGATCGCCACGGCGCGCCGCCTGGGCGCCATCGTCACCGCCACCGACGTGCGGCCGGCCGTGAAGGAGCAGGTGCAGTCGCTCGGCGCCAAGTTCCTGGCGGTCGAGGACGAGGAGTTCAAGGCGGCTGAGACGGCTGGCGGCTATGCCAAGGAAATGTCGAGGGAATACCAGGCCAAGCAGGCGGCGCTCACCGCCGAGCACATCGCCAAGCAGGACATTGTCATCACCACCGCGCTGATCCCCGGACGTCCGGCGCCGAAGCTGGTCTCCGCCGCCATGGTCGCCTCGATGAAGCCGGGTTCGGTGATCGTCGATCTCGCGGTCGAACGCGGCGGCAATGTCGAGGGCGCGGTGCCCGGCAAGGTCGTGGCGACCGAAAACGGAGTCAAGATCGTCGGCCATCTCAATGTGCCCGGTCGTGTTGCTGCATCGGCCTCGCTGCTCTACGCCAAGAACCTCTACGCCTTCCTCGAGACCATGGTCGACAAGGAGGCCAAGACGCTCGCCATCAAGCGCGACGACGACCTGGTCAAGGCGACGATGCTGACCGACGGCGGCAAGGTTGTGCATCCGAACTTCGCCAAGGCGGCGGAGGAGCCGCGTGTTGAGCCGGCTGCAATACCGGCTTCGACCATGGTCGCCGACGCTTCCGGCAAGAAACCGGCGCCGAAAAAGAAGGCCGCAGCCAAGTCGCCCTCGACCAAGCCAGAAGGGACCGCGTGATGGAACAGTTGCAGAAGGCCCTCGACCAGCTCGATCAGGCGACCGCCGCCGTACGGCTCGCGGTGCAGGATCTCGCCAACAGCGCGCCGGGCGCGGCCGACGCCGCCGGCGGCGCCGCGCACGCCATCTCCGGCGGCGCAATCGATCCCTTCGTCTTCCGCTTCGCCATCTTCGTGCTGGCGATCTTCGTCGGCTACTATGTCGTCTGGTCGGTGACGCCCGCGTTGCACACGCCGCTGATGGCCGTCACCAACGCCATCTCCTCGGTCATCGTCGTCGGCGCGCTGCTCGCCGTCGGCATCGCCGCTTCCGGCATTGCCGCGGGCTTCGGCTTCGTCGCGCTGGTTCTGGTCTCGGTCAACATCTTCGGCGGCTTCCTCGTCACCCAGCGCATGCTGGCCATGTACAAGAAGAAGGAAAAGTGACGTGAACGCCAACTTCGCTTCCTTCCTCTACCTCGTCTCCGGCATCCTGTTCATCCTGGCGCTGCGCGGGCTCTCGCACCCGACCACCAGCCGACAGGGCAATCTCTACGGCATGATCGGCATGGGCATCGCTCTTTGCACCACGCTGGCGCTGGCGCTGCCGTCGCCCGGACGTTTCGGCCTGATCGTGCTCGGCCTCGCCATCGGCGGCGGCATCGGTGCGGTCACCGCGCGCCGCATCGCCATGACCTCGATGCCGCAGCTGGTCGCCGCCTTCCACAGCCTCGTCGGCTTCGCCGCCGTCATGGTTGCTGCGGCCGCCATCTACGCGCCCGAAAGCTTCGGCATCGGTACGGCGGGCGATATCCACGCCCAGGCGCTGATCGAGATGAGCCTTGGCGTGGCCATCGGCGCCATCACCTTCACCGGCTCGGTTATCGCCTTCCTGAAGCTCGACGGCCGCATGTCCGGCAAGCCGATCATGATCGGCGGCCGCCACCTGATCAACATCGCGCTCGGCGTCGCGCTGGTCGTGCTGATCGTGCTTTTGATCACCACCGAATCCAAGCTCGTCTTCTGGCTGATCGTGCTGGCCTCGCTGGTGCTGGGTGTGCTGCTCATCATCCCGATCGGCGGCGCCGACATGCCGGTCGTGGTGTCTATGCTGAACTCCTATTCGGGCTGGGCCGCGGCGGCGCTTGGCTTCACGCTCGGCAACCTCGCGCTGATCATCACCGGCGCGCTGGTCGGCTCGTCCGGTGCGATCCTGTCCTACATCATGTGCAAGGGCATGAACCGCTCCTTCATCTCGGTCATCCTCGGCGGCTTCGGCGGCGAGACGGCCGCCGTTGCCGACGACGGCATCGAGCGCACCGTCAAGCAGGGCTCGGCCGACGACGCCGCCTATCTGATGATGAACGCGCAGAAGGTCATCATCGTGCCCGGCTACGGCATGGCGGTCGCCCAGGCGCAGCACGCGCTGCGCGAGATGGCCGACAAGCTCAAGGCCAACGGCGTCGAGGTCAAATACGCCATCCACCCCGTGGCTGGCCGCATGCCCGGCCATATGAATGTGCTGCTCGCCGAAGCCAACGTGCCTTATGACGAGGTGTTCGAACTGGAGGACATCAACTCCGAATTCGCGCAGGCCGACGTCGCCTATGTCATCGGCGCCAACGACGTCACCAACCCATCCGCGCGCGACGACAAGTCCTCGCCGATCTACGGCATGCCGATCCTCGACGTCGACAAGGCCCGCACCTGCCTGTTCGTCAAGCGCTCGCTCGGCTCCGGCTATGCCGGCATCGACAACACGCTGTTCTACAAGGACGGCACCATGATGCTGCTCGGCGATGCCAAGAAGATGACTGAGGAAATCGTCAAGGCGATGGATCACTGAGCCGTATCGGCCGGCGAGTTCCGTGCGCGCCCCGGCTTGGGCTCGATCAATCATAGCAAAGCTGTCGTCCTAATCGGCAGCTTCGCGACTACCCAACGATGATTACCTTGCCGGTAATGGCGCCTTCCACACTCTTTGCATAGGCGAGCCCCACCCGTTTCGAAGAAACGGGCTCATGACCAGGGAACCACTCGCCATATCTCGGTACCGACACGTCGAGAAGTCCGGGGCTCACCGCATTGATGCGGAGGCCGCGTGGCATCTCGATAGCCGCACTGAGAACGAAACCTCCGAGCGCGCCGTTCGCGGCCGCTGCTCCCGTTCCCATGCGGATAGGATCGCGGTCGAGTACTCCGCTTGTCAGCGTGAACGAGCCTCCGTCGCTAAGCGTGGCCAGCCCTGCCAGCACCAGATTGACTTGTCCCATGACCTTGTGGCGCAGGCCCAGCATGAATGTCTCTTCGGTGTATTCACCAAGCGCTCCGAAATGGACATCGCCTGCCGTCGAGACGACGGCGTCTACCTTGGCGCATTTGGCGTACATGGCCTCGACCGACACGCGGTCGGCTATGTCGACCCGGAAGTCGCCGCTGGACCGACCGGCCTTGATGATCTCGTGGCGGAAACCCAGCTCATTGCAGACTGCCTTCCCGATATCACCCTCGGCACCGACGACAATGATCCTCATGCCGGTTCCTCCGCCATCTCGTCATACCGTTTGAGCTTGTAGGCAAGCAGATCGGAACAGCGATCGAGGGCGGCACGCCGCCGATCCAGATGCGCCGCATGGTCGAGAAGAACCGCTTTCCGTTCGGATAGCGTTTCATTGCCCCTCTGGTAGAGCTGTGCGAAGTATCGCATCCGCTCCATGGGCATGCCTGTCTCGCGCAGCGAGGAGAGCAGGATGAGCCATTCGACATTTTCCGCCGAGAAGTCGCGCCTCCGATCACGTCCGCGCGCGACCTTCGGAAGCAGATCCAATTTCTCATAGTAGCGGATAGTGTCGATGCTCAGCTCGCTTGCCGACGCCACCTCAGAGATACGCATATATCGCCCATAGCCTGCCGATCTTGCGTCAGGCTACCAAGCTGGAGCAGCTCCAGGTCAAGCCCGAATCTTTAATCGGGCTGTTCTGCGGGCGACAAGAATCCCGCTCAAATGTCCAGATTGGCGACCGACAGCGCGTTGTCCTGGATGAACTCGCGGCGCGGCTCCACCTCGTCGCCCATCAGCCGCGAGAACAGCGAGTCGGCGTCGGTCGCGTCGTTGACCTTGACCTGCAGCAGCGAACGCACATTCGGGTCGAGCGTGGTTTCCCAGAGCTGCTCGGCATTCATCTCGCCGAGCCCCTTGTAGCGCTGCATGGTCAGGCCCTTGCGGCCGGTGGCGAACACCGCGTTGAGCAGGGCCAGCGGCCCCGAGACGGTTTCGGAGACATCCTTGCGGCGCAGCGCCGGAGGCGTCCCGTAGACCTCGCTGAGGCGCTGTGCATAGCGGTCGAGCTGGCGGGCGTCAGCCGAATTGATCAGTGCCATGTCGAGATGGGCGTATTCCTTGACGCTGCGCACGGTGCGCTCGAACACATAGCCGCCGGTCCCTTCGTTCGACGTCGACATCCGCCCCGTCCAGCCGCGCTCGGTGTCCTCGGCGATGATGTCGAGACGTTGTGCGACGCGCTCGGCCATGGCGTTGGCGCGGCCAAGATCGTCAAGCACGTCGGGATTGAGCGCGCCGGCAATCGCCGCCTGTTCGACGACGCTGCGGCTGTAGCGCGTGTGCAGCCCGTTGATCAGGTGGCGCACCGCCAGCGCGTCGTCGATCGCCCCGCGCAGGTCCTGTCCGGTCCGCACCTCGCCGGAGCCGAGCGTCAGCGAAGCCTCTTCCAGGCCGGAGCCGATCAGGAATTCCTCGAAGGCGCTTTCGTCCTTCAGATATTGCGAGCTCTTGCCCCGCGTCACTTTGTAGAGCGGCGGCTGGGCGATGTAGAGATGGCCGCGCTCGATCAGCTCCGGCATCTGCCGGAAGAAGAAGGTGAGCAACAGCGTGCGGATATGGGCGCCGTCGACGTCGGCGTCCGTCATCAGGATGATCTTGTGATAGCGCAGCTTGTCGGCATTGAACTCGTCCTTGCCGATCGAGGTGCCGAGCGCGGTGATCAGCGTGCCGATCATGTCGGAGGAGAGCATGCGGTCGAAGCGCGCGCGCTCGACATTGAGGATCTTGCCGCGCAGCGGCAGGATCGCCTGGTTCTGGCGCGAGCGCCCGCCCTTGGCCGAGCCGCCGGCCGAGTCACCCTCGACGATGAAGATTTCCGACTTCGCCGGGTCGCGCTCTTGGCAGTCGGCGAGCTTGCCGGGCAGCGAGGTGACGCCGAGCGAGCTCTTACGGGTGATGTCGCGCGCCTTGCGCGCGGCCTCGCGCGCGGCGGCTGCCTGGATCACCTTCTCGACCACCACCTTGCCTTCGGCGGGATGCTCCTCCAGCCAGGTGCCTAGCGCCTCGTTGACCAGGCCTTCCACCACCGGGCGGACTTCCGATGAGACCAGCTTGTCCTTGGTCTGCGATGAGAATTTCGGGTCAGGCACCTTGACCGAGAGAACCGCGGTCAGCCCTTCGCGGCAGTCGTCGCCGGTCAGCGCCACCTTCTCCTTCTTGGTCTGGCCGGAGGATTCGCCATAGCCGGTGATCTGCCTGGTCAGCGCGCCGCGGAAGCCGGCCAGATGCGTGCCGCCGTCGCGCTGCGGGATGTTGTTGGTGAAAGCCAGCACATTCTCGTGGTAGCTGTCGTTCCACCACATCGCCACCTCGACGGTGATGCCGTCTCGCTCGGCGCGGATGGCGATCGGCGTCTCGATCAGCGGTTTTTTCACCCGGTCGAGATATTTGACGAACTCTTCCAGGCCGCCGTCATAGTGCAATTCGTGGCGCACGAGGTCGGCATGGCGTGCGTCGGTCAGCACGATGCGCACGCCGGAATTGAGGAAGGCGAGCTCGCGCAGCCGGTGCTCCAGCGTGCCATAGTCGAACTCGACCATGGTGAAGGTCTCGGACGACGGGAAGAAGGTTATCTCCGTGCCGCTGCGGCCTTCATAGGTGCCGGGCTGCTTGTTCTGCTCATACGTGCCGGTCACCTTCAACGGCGCGTCGGCGTTGCCGTGCGTGAAGCTCATCTCGAAGATTTCGCCGTTGCGGCGGATCTTGAGCTTGAGCCAGGCGGAAAGCGCGTTGACCACGGAGACGCCGACGCCGTGCAGACCGCCGGAAACCTTGTAGGAGTTCTGGTCGAATTTGCCGCCGGCATGCAGCTGCGTCATGATCACTTCGGCCGCCGAAACGCCTTCGCTGGAGTGGATATCGGTCGGAATGCCGCGGCCATTATCGATGACGGTGACGGAACCATCGGGGTTGAGCGTCACCGAAACGAGGTCGGCGTGGCCAGCCAGCGCCTCGTCGATGGCGTTATCCACCACCTCATAGACCATGTGATGCAGGCCCGAGCCGTCGTCGGTGTCGCCGATATACATGCCCGGCCGCTTGCGCACGGCATCCAACCCCTTCAAAACCTTGATGGAATCGGCGCCGTACTCGGCTTCCGCGCCAATGGCGCTTTCGGTCTGGTCGCTCATGAAAACCTGTCTGATTGGTGCCGCTGATACAGCGCGGAAAAATGGCCCCGAATCGCGCCGTTTTGATGTCCTAGATATAGGCGCAAATGGTTGCTTTTCCAAGGTTTGCGGGCATTTTGCCGGCTTGGCGACAAGCAGGGTCGAAAATGCTTCCGCGCCTTTGTAACGCGACCGGCGAACAAACCATAAAACCTGCCTGCACTTGCAAAATCGATGCAAGTGACTTGCTGCCCGGACACATGGACGCCCTCTTCGTCGGGCACTACATTCGGCGCTGTCAGCGGAGCATCTTCATGGACACGCAGCCTGCCCCCTTCGTGCCGCCCGCGCCGAAGCCGCGCACCACGCCGCCTTCGACGCTGGAGATGATGCGCATCGTCTACCGAAACCCGCTCGAATTGTGGGGCGAGCATACCTACAACGAGCCCTGGATTTCGGCGAACGGCGTGGGCGGACATCTGATCGTCGCCAACGATCCCGGCCTCATCCGCCACGTGCTGATCGACAACGCCAAAAATTACAAGATGGCGACGGTGCGCCAGCTGATCCTGCGCCCGATCCTGCGCGACGGCCTGCTGACCGCCGAGGGCGAGGTCTGGAGACGCTCGCGCAAGGCGATGGCGCCGGTGTTCACGCCGCGCCACATCTTCGGCTTCGCCCAGCCGATGCTGAAGCGCACGCTGGACTTCGTCACCCGCTACGAGACCGGCGGCATGTCGGACATTGCCCACGACATGACGCTGCTCACCTATGACATCCTCGCCGAGACGCTGTTTTCCGGCGAGATCGCCGGCGAGCCGGGAAGTTTCGCCAGCGAGATCGACCGCCTGTTCGAGACCATGGGCCGCGTCGATCCGCTCGACCTTCTGCGGGCACCGGAATGGCTGCCTCGTTTGACCCGCATCCGCGGCCGCAAGACCATGGCCTATTTCCGCAACATCGTCGCCGGCACGGTGAGGATGCGCGAAGAGCGGATGAAGCGCGGTCCCGACGGCGTGCCGCAGGATTTCCTGACGCTTCTCCTGCGGGCCGAGGGACCGGAGGGGCTGACGCGCGCCGAAGTCGAGGACAACATCATCACCTTCATCGGCGCCGGCCATGAGACGACCGCGCGTGCGCTGGGCTGGACGATCTATTGCCTCGCCGAGGCGCCCTGGGAGCGCGACAAGGTCGAGCAGGAGATCGACGCCGTGCTGGCGCGCGAGCCCGATCCGACGAAGTGGCTGGATGCCATGCCGCTCACCCGCGCCGCTTTCGAGGAGGCGCTGCGGCTCTATCCACCGGCGCCCTCGATCAACCGAGAGCCGATCGAGGCGGAGACCTGGAACGGTCTTTACATCCCGAAATACGCCGCCGTGCTGGTGATGCCCTGGGTCGTGCACCGCCACCGCAAGCTATGGGACAGGCCGGACGCCTTCTTGCCAGAGCGTTTCCATCCGGAAAACCGCGACCGGATCGACCGCTTCCAGTACCTGCCCTTCGGCGCCGGGCCGCGCGTCTGCATCGGTGCCAGCTTCGCCATGCAGGAGGCGATCATCGCACTGGCGATCCTGCTGTCGCGCTTCCGCTTCGACGCGACATCCGAAACGCGGCCATGGCCGGTGCAGAAGCTCACCACGCAGCCGCAGGGCGGCCTGCCGATGCAGGTTTCGCGTCGCGGCTAAAGCAATTCCAGGAAAAGTGTGTAGCGGTTTTCCGTCCGGAATTGCGTAAAACAAATGGTGGTATTTCGATTACCGGTCGGCGATCGGCCGGCGCTGCTGGAACTGGCCGGCGGCGCGGAAGCGCCAGAGATAGCTGGGCAGGATGGTGGCGATCGCCTGCGGCTGGATACCGAGGCCGGCAAGCGTCCTGGCGGCCTTGGCGGCTTCGTCCGAAACGATATTGTGCTCGCGCAGCTGCAGCACCTGGTCCTTGGTCAAGAGCGGATTGGGCAGCAGCTGAAGGATCGACGCCTGGATGTTGGCCACCCAGAACGGCACCGGCACCAGGAGGCGACGGCGCTCGACGATCAAGAGCAGCTCTTCCATGCACTCCTTGAAGGTCAGAACCTGCGGGCCGCCGAGCTCATAGATCTGGCCGCCCTTGACCGTGCCGTCGACCGAACGCGCCACCGCTTCGGCGACGTCGCCGACATAGACCGGCTGCAGCTTGTTCTGTCCGCCGCCGATCAGCGGCAGCACCGGCGAGTAGCGCGCCATGTTGGCGAAGCGATTGAAGAAGCTGTCCTCCGGCCCGAAATTGATCGACGGCCGGAAGATGATGGCGTCGCCGATCGTGTCGAGCACCGCCTTTTCGCCGAGCGCTTTGGTGCGGGCATAGTCGGACGGCGAATTGAGATCGGCGCCGAGCGCCGAGATATGGGTGAGGCCGGCGCCGACGGCGCGTGCGGCCTCGGCGACGGCGCGCGCGCCGAAATCGTGCACTGCGCCGAATTTCTGGCGGCCCGTCTCGTGCAGGATGGCGACCAGGTTGACGACATGGTCGGCGCCCTGCACGGCGCGGTCGACCGACCAGCGCACGCGTACATTGGCCTGCACCGGCTGGATTTGGCCGACATTGCCGAGCGGCTGCACATGGCCGGCAAGGTCGGGCCGCCGGCAGGCGACCCGGATGCGATAGCCGCGCTTGGCCAGCGCCCGCACGACATGGCGACCGACGAAGCCCGAGCCGCCGAAGACGACGACGAGCTTGGGGGTCTGCAGGATTTCGGTCATGACTGGCTCCGCGCGCGAATGCTTGGCTGAAGCCGTTTCTTAATCCGTTTCTCGCCAAAGGCAAAGCGCGACCGGAGGTCGCCGTCGCCTTGTTTTTGAGCTTGCCCGGAAGGCGGCTCCCATCTGCGTATTTAGAAAACAGAAAACCCCGCCGAAGCGGGGTTTTCCGGGCAGTGTCCACGCCGAAGCAGGGTCCAACGAGGCGGCCTGACCTGAGACGGTATCAAGGTGGCGTGAAGCAAGCACGCCCGCCCCCGCCCTGAACGCCCGGCGCGGCGCCGCCAACCGCGAGCCGGACGGAGCCAACCAGAACGGCTCGCGGCGTGGGGTGCCGGATATGGGTCGTGTCAGGTCGGGAAAAGGTTCAACAGCGCGGCAAATCAGGCCGAATAACGCTCGGCGAATTCCGAAATGCGCTGCACCACCGCCTTGGACGTGGTGATGCCGCGTGCCTTTGCCTTCTCGGCGGCCTCGGCGCGGGAGCGGCCGGGAACATGCACGCCATAGCGCCGCCGCAGCCGGTCGAGCTGGTCCTTCATGCGCTGCTCGAATTCCGGATCGAGCAGCTTGGGTTCGATGGCGAGAACGAAGAGGCCGGTGGCGGGGCTGTCCGGTCCGCCCGAGAACCATGGCGCGTCGAGCGACCAGTTAGCGCCGGAAATGCCTGCCGCCAGCACCTCGACCATCAACGCGATGTTGGCGCCGCGCTGGCCGCCAAAGGCGAGCATCGCGCCCTTCATCGCCGCCGCCGGATCGGTGGTCGGATTGCCGCTGGCATCCAGCGCCCAGCCCTCCGGGATTTTCTTGCCCTCCTCGGCCGCCTTGCGGATGTTGACGAAGGCCGTGGCGCTCGACGACTGGTCGATGACCAGCGGCGGACCGTCGGCGGCGGGCGATGCGAACGACATCGGATTGGTGCAATAGACGGGCTTGATGGAGCCGGAGCCGGCCAGCACCGCCGGCCCGTTGGTGGCAGCGAAGGAGACCAGCCCCTGTTCGGCCAGCCGCCCGGTGAAATAGCCGAGCGCGCCGCATGTATAGGCGTTCTTTTGCGAGAAGATCGACACACCGAACAGCTTCGCCGCCTTGACCAGGTCGTCGATCGTGCGGTCGAAGCCGGTATGGGCAAGCCCGCCGCGCGCGTCGGAGAGATAGACGGCGAGCGCCGGCCTCGTGATCACGGGATCGGCGTTGCCGTCGATGCGGCCCGCTTCGAGCGCTTCGAGATAATCGATGAAATGCGACAGCCCGACCGTCGCCAGGCCCTCCGCCTCCGCCGCGATGATCGAGGCTGCGAGCGACCGCGCCGCCTCCTCATTGGCGCCGGCGCCGAGCGCCGCCATCCGGCATAGGCCTGTTGCCTGGTCGAGAGTGAGTTGCATCGTGATTGCCTCTAAGCGAATAGCGAATAGGGAATAGCGAGTAGGGGAGCCAGCGAACCGCCCGCTATTCGCTACTCCCTATTCGCTACTCGCTTCTACCCGATCTTGACGGGAATCCGAGCCTCTATCCGGCTGAAGGCAAAGACGAGAATACCCGTGATCGTCATATAGATCAGCGCCAGCAGCAGCAAAGGCTCGTAGGTCAGGTATGTGTCCTGCCGCACCTTGGAGGAGACGGCGAAGATATCGATGACGCTGATCGTCGCCACCAGCGGCGTCGATTTCAGCTGCAGCACCGTTTCGCCGGTCAGTGTCGGCAGCGCCCGGTAGAAGGCTTGCGGCAGCCAGATGCGGCGGAAGATCTTCCAGCGGCTCATGCCGAAGGCCCGGGCGGCCTCGAGCTGGCCCCTTGGCACGCCGGCGAAGGCGCCGCGCATCACCTCGCCCTCATAGCCGGCAAAGGACAAGGTCAGCGCCAGCACACCGTAAGGCCATGCCTGTCTCAGATAAGGCCACATCCAGGACTCGCGGATCCACGGATATTGCGGGAAGATCGAGCCGAGGCCGTAATACAGCAGCCAGAGCTGCAACAGCAGCGGCGTTCCGCGGATGATGGTGCAGAAGACCTTGGCCGGTGCCGAGAACCAGATCGGTCCGCCTGCCTGGGCGAGCCCGAGCGGCACGGCAAGCGCAAAGCCCAGCGCACAGGTGACGGCGAGGATCCAGAGCGACCGCCAGAGGCCCATCAGGCCCATTTCCCAATATTGCGGCAGCCAGTCCCAGCGCATGAAGAAGGCGGCGCAGAGAACCAGCGCCAGGGCTATCAGCATCAGCACGATGCGGTGCGGCTTGAGCCAGATCGAGGCGCGCGCCGCCATGTTGATCGCGGTGGCTTCGGCTGACATCAGCGCGCCTCCTTGACGGAGGGCATGCCGCGTCGCGACCAGGCTTCGACACGGCCGATGATCAGGTTGGAAAACAGCGACAGGGCAAGATAAAGCGCGCCGGCCGCGAGATAGAAAAGAAGGTAGGCCTTGGTCACGCCAGCCGCCTGGCGCGTTGCGAGGGTCAGTTCGAAGAAGCCGACGACGGCAAGCAGCGCTGTGTCCTTGGTGGCGATCAGCCACAGGTTGGCCAGGCCTGGAATGGCGAAGGGCAGCATCGCCGGCAGCGTGATGCGTCGCAGCATCAGGCCCGGCGACATGCCATAGGCGCGGGCGGCCTCGATCTGGCCTTGCGGGATGGCGAGGATGGCGCCGCGGATGACCTCGGTCGAATAGGCGCCCTGGACGAAACCCAGCACGAAAATGCCGGCCGCCAAGCCGCTGATGTCGATACGCTGATAGCCGATCGCCGTCAGCACCTGGTTGATGAGGTCGGTGCCGGCGTAATAGAGCAGCAGGATCAGCACCAGTTCCGGCACGGCGCGCACGACGGTCGTGTAGACCGCGAGCAGGTCTCGGGTCACAGGGCCGCCATAGAGCTTGCCGAAGGCGCCGGCGGTGCCGATCATCAGGCCAAGACAGGTGGCGCCTATGGCGATCTCGACCGAATGCAGCAGGCCGACCAGCAGCGTGCCGCCCCAGCCGGGCGCCACGGGTGACAGGAGTTCCATGATGCCGGCCGCGGAGGCCGGAAGAAAGGCGTCGATCAGCTTCGCCCCCGATTGCTGGCAAGCCGCTGACGGCCATGTCAGCGACGGGCATGCGTGGCAAGTGAGGGCATGGCGCGAACGCCATGCCCTCGCTCATTTGCGAGAGGGCTCAGTTCGACTGGGTGGCGCCGCCATAGATGTCGAAGTCGAAGTACTTCTTCGAGATCTCGTCATACTTGCCATTGGCGCGGATCACCTTGATGCCGGCGTTGAACTTTTCCTTGAGCGCGGTGTCTTCCTTGCGGATGCCGGCGCCGACGCCCGGTCCAAGCACTTCGTCGTCCGGAGCCACCATGCCCTTGAGGTCGCAGCAGGCCTTGCCCTGGTCCGACTTCAGGAATTCGCCGAGCGCGATCGAGTCGGCCTGCACCGCGTCGATGCGGCCGGCGGCCAGATCCTGGTTGGCCTCATCCTGGGTCTGGTATTCCTTGATCTCCTGCGCGCCGGTGAAGTGCTTCTTGGCGTACACGGCATGCACGGTCGAGACCTGGACGCCGATCACCTTGCCCTTGAGGTCGTCCGGGGTGGAGCCGAATTTCTGGTCCTTCGGACCGATTATCGCGGTCGGGGTGTTGTAGTACTTGTCCGAGAAGTCGATCGTCTTCTCGCGTTCGGCGGTGATCGACATGGAAGAGACGATGGCGTCGATCTTCTTGGTGGTCAGCGCCGGGATGATGCCATCCCATGCGACCGGCGTTATCACGCAGTCGAGCTTCTCTTCGGCGCAGACGGCGTCGACGAAATCGATTTCCCAGCCCACCCATTTGCCGCTGGCGTCGGGCGAGGTGAAAGGCGGATAGGGCTCGGCGGCGACGCCGATCTTGACCTGCTCGGCCTTGGCCACGCCACCCATCGCCGCGACGCCGAGAAGCAGCGCGGCAGCGAACGTCTTGAGAACAGTCTTCATGTCAGGACTCCCAGTTTGTTGTTGTTCCCGGTTTTTCGCCCCGCTTGATGCCGGCTGCTAGCCGACATTGCGGAGGAATTGTTTGAGCCTTTCGGACTTGGGTGCGCCGAATAGCTGTTCCGGCGGACCTTCCTCCTCGACCAGCCCGTTGTAGAGGTAGACGACATGTGTCGCGACCTCGCGGGCGAACTTCATTTCATGCGTCACCAGCACCATGGTGCGCCCCTCGCGCGCCAGGTCGCCGATCACCTTAAGCACCTCGCCGACCAGCTCGGGATCGAGCGCGGAGGTCGGCTCGTCGAACAGCATGACGCGCGGATTGATCGCCAGCGCGCGGGCGATCGCGGCGCGCTGCTGCTGGCCGCCGGACAGGAAGGCCGGATAGACGTCGCGCTTCTCCGCCAGCCCGACGCGGGCAAGCAGCTTCTCGGCCTGGACGATCGCCTCGTCGCGCTTGACGCCGAGCACATGCACCGGAACCTCGATGACGTTCTCGATCAGCGTCATGTGGCTCCACAGGTTGAAATTCTGGAACACCATGCCGAGCTTGGAGCGGATGCGCTCGATCTGCCTGCGGTCGGCCGGAACGGTGTGGCCATGGCTGTCGGCCTTGAGCTTGATCTCCTCGCCATTGACCCGGATGATGCCGCTGGTCGGGTTCTCCAGGCAGTTGATGCAGCGCAGCAGCGTCGATTTGCCCGAGCCGGAGCCGCCGATGATGGCGATCACCTCGCCGTCGCGCGCCGATAGCGAAACGCCTTTCAGCACATGCAGCTGGCCGAATTTCTTGTGCAGGTTTTCGACGTGGATCGCTTCTGCGGCGCCGTTCTGCGCCTCGCCGGATCGGAATTCGGCAGCGTCCACCGCGCTCACCGGGTGACCTCCATATGGCCGACGTCAGGTCGTCGAACGTCCATCCGGCTAATCAACATACGCTATACTGTTCCGCTCCTGCCTTCAGCATGGACCCGACAGCGCGAGCCCGTCAATCCCGCCCATTACGGCACTTGCGGCCTTGTTGTGCAAGTGTATAAATAGCTCTCCATGAAATTTTTTCGGTTTTTTTCAGCATAAAAGGGCATCGATGAGCGCTTTCGGATCACAGTCCATGGCGGCGCCGCTGCGGCGCGTGCTGATGCGCTCGGCCGCCAATGCCATGCGCGACGCCGACAGGGCTGCCTGGCATTATGGCCCCGGGTTCAACCCGGCGAAAGCAGCCACGCAGCATGCGGTCCTTGCCGAGCTGATAGCGGCTTCCGGTGCCGAGATCGAATGGATCGAGGACAAAGCCGACGCACTTTCGGATTCGGTGTTCACGCACGACCCGTCGCTGATGACCGACCGCGGCGCGCTGATCCTGTCCATGGGCAAGCCATTGCGCGCCAGGGAGCCCTCGCTGCATGAGGAAACCTACACAAGGCTGGGCATTCCGATCCTCGGCCGCGTCGAGGCCCCCGGCCAGGTCGAAGGCGGCGATTGCGTGTGGGTGGATGCCCGCACGCTGGCGATCGGGCGCGGTGTCCGCTCCAACCAGGAAGGCATCCAGCAGGTTGCCAACCTGTTGACGCCGCTGGGCGTTTCCGTCTACGGCTTCGATCTGCCGCTGTGGCAGGGCGAAGAGGCGTGCCTGCATCTGATGTCGGTGATCAGCCCGCTGGCCGACGACCTGGCGCTGGTCTATTCACCGCTTTTGCCGGCCCCGTTCTATCAGATGCTGAAGGCGCGCGGCATCAGGCTGGTCGAAGGCGACGCCGAAGAGTTCGCCGCTTCCAATGGCCTCAGCCTGAACGTGCTGCCGACCAGCCCGCTCAAGGTCATTGCCGTCGCAGGCTTTCCCAGGACCAAAGCCGCGATGGAAGCCGCCGGCTGCACAGTTGAGATCTTCGAGGCGGATGCGCTCTGCATCGCCTGCGAAGGCGGCCCGACATGCCTGACGCGGCCGATCCTGCGCCAATGAATGCGCGCCGTAAGTTCCGTCGCGAGGGCGAGGAGCGGCGGCGGCAGGATCTGATCGAAGCGACCTTGGACAGCGTGGCGGAGCATGGCCTGCAGGGCGCCACCTTGCGCACCATCGCATTGCGCGCCGGCGTCACCGCCGGGCTGATCCGGCACTATTTCCCCGGCAAGGAAGAATTGCTGCAGGAAGCTTATACTGCACTGGTCGGCCGCATGACCGAGCAGGCGAAAGCCGCATTGGCCATGGAAAATGCCTCGCCGCGCCAACGCCTTGCGGCTTTCGTTACCGCCAACCTCAACGCGCCGATCATCGACACGCGGGTGTTTTCGCTCTGGGCAACCTTCATCGGCCGCGCCGGTGCGGATCCGACGCTCGCCCGTGCCCACCGCGAAGGCTACCTTGGCTTTCGCAACGAGGTGGAAGCGGTCGTGGCCGAAGTGCTCGCCGCCGAACGACGCAAGACGGACGCGGGCGAGCTGCGTCACCATGCCATCGCCATCAATGCGATCATCGACGGGCTCTGGATCGAAGGCTGCCTGGCCGGCGAGATGTTCTCGCCCGGCGAATTGGCGGCGATCGGCATCAAGGCTGTCGAGGCCGAACTCGGCCTCGCGCCGCTGAAGCAATCCCAGGAAAAGTGAGAAGAAACCAATGACCACCATCGGCGAAGCGCTGATCACCCTGCTCGAAGCGCATGGCGTCGATACCGTCTTCGGCATTCCGGGCGTGCATACGGTGGAACTCTATCGCGGCCTGGCGCGCTCGAAGATCCGTCATGTCACGCCGCGCCACGAGCAGGGCGCCGGCTTCATGGCCGACGGTTATGCGCGGGCCGGCGGCCGGCCAGGCGTCGCCTTCGTCATCACCGGGCCGGGCCTCACCAACACCGTCACCGCCATGGGCCAGGCGCGCGCCGATTCGGTGCCGATGCTGGTCATTTCTGGCGTCAACGCCACAGATACGCTGGGCAAGGGTTTGGGCTTCCTGCATGAACTGCCCGACCAGCGCGGAATGATGGAAAAGGTGGCGCTGTTCTCCGAGCGCGTCACCGAGGCCGGGCAGCTGCCCGGCGCGCTCGCCCGCGCCTTCGCGCTGTTTTCGTCGGCGCGGCCGGGGCCGGTTCATATCGAGATCCCCACCGATGTCATGGTCAAGCCTGCCGATGGCATCGCGGCAACGCTGACCAATGCCGCGCCGCCAGCGCCGGACGAGGCCGCGATTGCCGAAGCGGCGAAGTTGGTCAAGGCCGCCCGTCGCCCGCTCATCCTTTCAGGCGGTGGCGCCAAGAAGGCCGACGCGGCGTTGCGGCGCCTTGCCGAGACACTCGGCGCGCCCGTGGTGGAGACCACAAATGCGCGCGGCCTGATGCACGGCCATGCGCTCTGCGTGCCGGCGAGCCCCAGCCTGAAGGCAGTGCGCGCGCTGATGGCCGACGCCGATCTGGTGATTGCCGCCGGCACCGAATTCGGCCCGACCGATTATGACGGCTATGGCGACGGCGGCTTCGTGCTGCCGAAGAACCTGATCCGCATCGATATCGGCGCCGACCAGATCGCGCGCCGGCCGGTGACGGTCGGCATCCAGGCGGATTGCGCCGAAGGGATCGAGGCTTTGCTTGCCGCGATCGGGCCTGGCCATGTTGCGGCAAGGGATGGCGAGGCTCGCGCAGCCGCGGCGCGCGTGGCGGCACGGGCTGAACTCAAGCCCGACTATCTGTCGCAGGTGCGCGCTGTGGAGATAATCCGCGACGCGCTGCCGGGCGCCATCATCGTCGGCGATTCGACCCAGCCGATCTACGCCGCTAACCTCTATTACGACCACGACCGTCCCGGCGGCTGGTTCAACGCCGCGACCGGCTTCGGCGCACTGGGCTACGGTCCGCCGGCCGCGATCGGCGCGGCACTTGCCGTGCCGGAGGCGCCGGTGGTGTGCCTCACCGGCGACGGCGGCTTCCAGTTCACCTTGCCGGAAATCGGCGCCGCGCTCGACGCCGAAGCGCCGGTGATCTTCGTCGTCTGGAACAATCGCGGCTATCGCGAGATCGAGACGTCGATGCTCGATGTCGGCGTCGAACCGGTCGGCGTGTCGCCGGCGCCGCCGGATTTCTGCAAGCTCGCCGAGGCCTATGGCATCGAGGCTGAGCGGCTGGCCGGGGTCGGCGGCCTTGCCGAGGCGCTGAAGCGCGCGCGGGCGTCCGGCAAGCCGCGCGTCATCGAAATTACCGTCGACTGAAGGACGTGGCGACCGGAGCGGCTGCCGCCTTGATCCCAGGCTGGCGCACCAGCGATCTCACGATCCGATCCATTCCAGGCGGCGGGCGTTTGATGTGGCCCGCAACGGGCCAGACGCATGCAAAGACGCTGCGCCTGCCATGTCGATATTTCAATTGAGTGACAACGCGAAAGGCGCGACGTTCCAGTCTGGGGCGGTATAACCAAAAGAATAATCATAAAAAGTGACAGGAGCAGTCGAAGTATGACGGAAACGCTGAACGGCAGGCATGTCGTGGTGACGGGCGGCACTGGGGCCCTCGGCGGCGCGGTTGTCGGCAGGTTGCTTGAACAAGGCGCGATCTGCCACGTGCCCAATGCCCACGCGGCGGCCCCGCCGCATTTTCCTTACGCAGCCCACGCCAGCGTGCATCTGGCGCATAATGTCGACCTGTCGGATTCGGCCAAGGTCGATGCCTTCTACCACCAGGTGCCCGAGCTCTGGGCCTCGATCCACCTTGCCGGCGGTTTCACCGAGGCGGCTGTCGAAAAGATCGAACCGGCATCCTTTGCCGAGATGATGGACACCAATGCCCGCACCGCCTTCCTGTGCTGCCGCGCTGCTATCCGCTCGATGCTGGCGTCTGGTACCGCGGGCCGGATCGTCAATGTCACGGCGCGCGCCGGGGTCGACCCAAGGCGCGGAGCCGGCAAAGTCGCCTACGCCGCCAGCAAGGCGGCGGTGGCGGCGATGACCGTGGCGATGGCCGAGGAATTGAAGCACAAGGGCATTCTGGTCAACGCCGTGGCGCCCTCGACGCTAGACACGCCGGCGAACCGCGCCGACATGCCCGACGCCGATTTCGGCAAATGGGTCAGCCTCGAGGCTGCGGCGGAAGCGATCGCCTATCTCGCCTCGCCCACCAACCAGGTGATGAGCGGCACGCTGGTGCCGCTCTACGGCCGCGCCTGACCTCACGGATATCTAATGCATGTCGCCCAGAAGTGTGCAGCGGTTCTGGGACAACGACATGCATCAAAACAAAGACTTAAAGCGCGTCGCCTGAATTCGTTTCAGCCCGACGCGCTTTAGACAAAAGAAACCCCGCCGGATCGCTCCGGCGGGGTTTTTGTTGTTCGCCAGGCGAAGAAGCTTAGCTGCCCTGCTTCTTCAGCGCGGCACCCAGGATGTCGCCCAGCGAGGCGCCGGAGTCGGTCGAGCCGTACTGGGCGACCGCTTCCTTTTCCTCGGCGATTTCCAGCGCCTTGATCGAGACCTGCAGCTTGCGGGTCTTCTTGTCGAAGGCGATGATGCGGGCATCGACCTTCTGGCCGACGGTGAAGCGCTCGGGGCGCTGCTCGTCGCGGTCGCGCGAAAGGTCGGAACGCTTGATGAAGGTCTCGATGCCGCTGTCGACCAGCCGCACGTCCAGACCGCCATCCTTCACGCCGGTGACCTCGCAGGTGACGACGGCGTTCTTGCGCAGTTCGCCAGAGGTCGCCGCTTCGCCGACCGTGTCACGGGCCAGCTGCTTGATGCCGAGCGAGATGCGCTCCTTCTCGATGTCGACGTCGAGCACCTGCGCCTTGACCATGTCGCCGCGATTGTACTCTTCGATGACCTGCTCGCCCGGACGGGTCCAGTCGAGGTCGGACAGGTGCACCATGCCGTCCACGTCGCCTTCGAGGCCGATGAACAGGCCGAACTCGGTCTTGTTCTTGACCTCGCCCTCGACCTGGCTGCCGACCGGATGGCTCGAGGCGAAAGCCTGCCACGGATTCTCCAGCGTCTGCTTGAGGCCGAGCGAGATGCGGCGCTTGGCCGGATCGACCTCGAGCACCACCACGTCGACTTCCTGCGTCGTCGACAGGATCTTGCCGGGGTGCACGTTCTTCTTCGTCCACGACATTTCAGAAACGTGGATGAGGCCCTCGATGCCCGGCTCCAGCTCGACGAACGCGCCGTAGTCGGTGATGTTGGTGACGGTGCCCTTGATCTTCTTGCCGATCGGGAACTTGGTGCCGATATCAGACCACGGATCGCTCTCGAGCTGCTTCATGCCGAGCGAGATACGGTGGGTTTCCTGGTTGATGCGGATGATCTGCACCTTGACCGTCTGGCCGATGTTGAGGATCTCGGTCGGATGGTTGACGCGGCGCCATGCCATGTCGGTGACATGCAGCAGGCCGTCGATGCCGCCGAGGTCGACGAACGCACCGTAATCGGTGATGTTCTTGACCACGCCTTCGACAACCTGGCCTTCCTCGAGGTTCTGCACGATTTCCGAACGCTGTTCGGCGCGGCTTTCCTCGAGCACGGTACGGCGCGACACCACGATGTTGCCGCGGCGGCGATCCATCTTGAGGATCTCGAAGGGCTGCGGGTTGTGCATCAGCGGGGTGACGTCGCGGATCGGGCGGATATCGACCTGGCTGCGCGGCAGGAACGCCACGGCGCCGTCGAGGTCGACGGTGAAGCCGCCCTTGACCTGGTTGAAGATGACGCCTTCGACGCGCTCACCCTTGGTGAACTTCTCTTCGAGACGCACCCAGCTCTCTTCGCGGCGGGCCTTCTCGCGCGACAGCATGGCCTCGCCAAGCGCGTTCTCGATGCGCTCGACATAGACCTCGACGGTATCGCCGACCTTGAGGGAGGATTCCTTGCCCTTGGCGCCGAATTCCTTCAGCGGCACGCGGCCTTCGACCTTGAGGCCGACATCGATGATGGCCATGTCCTTTTCGATCGCGGTGATCGTGCCCCGGACAACCTGGCCCTCGCCGGAATGGCCGGCGCCGAATGATTCTTCGAGCATGCTCGCGAAATCGTCGCGAGACGGATTAGCTACTGACATTGTTTCTCCTGGAATACCCCGCGTCTGTCGCGGGGCGGGCGCCGTGGGTTAGCGTTGCGTAAGCCTGCCGGCGTTCCGGGCTCAAGAGCCCTTGGCCGCTATTTGAGCGGCAAGTCCGGCGCATAAAGAATGCTGGCAGGCTGGTTCGTGCCCGATATGGGTATTTTCGCCGCCAACGGCAATCGAAAAACCCGGATCAGGCCTTGTTTCTCTTGGCAAGGACCTCGTCAACGATCGCCATCGCCGCCAGAAACGCGGCTTCTATAGCCATTTCGCTGGTATCAAGCAAGTGCGCGTCTGCCGCCGGCTTCAGCGGCGAGTCCGTTCGGCCCATGTCTCGCTCGTCGCGGCGCTCGATATCGGCAAGGATGGTGGCGAAATCGGCGCTGCCGCCCATGCTCTCGATCTCGGCCAGCCGGCGCTGCGCCCGCACCTCGGCACTTGCCGTGACATAGAGCTTGATGTCGGCGTCCGGGCACACGACGGTGCCGATGTCGCGGCCGTCGAGCACCGCGCCCGGCGGCGCCTTGGCGAAGGCGCGCTGCTTTTCGACCAGGATGCGCCGGACAGTTGGGATGACCGCGACCTTCGAGGCGGCCTCGCCCACCGCATGCGCCGAAAGCACGGTGCGGTCGAGGTTCGACAGGTTGACCTGCCGAGCCGCGGTTTCGGCCGCCGAGACATTGTCGAGCGGCAGGCCGAGTTCGAGCAGCTTGTGGGCCACCGCGCGATAGGTGAGACCGGTGTCGAGCAGGTTCAGCCGGTAGTGGTCGGCCAGTCGGCGGGCCAGGGTACCTTTGCCGGCGCCGGCGGGTCCGTCGATGGCGATGGTGAAGGTTTGGGTCATTGGCGGGCTGCTGCGATGGAGGGGCGAGATGAATAAGACAAACGCCGCGATCCTTCGCGCCCCCCTCTGTCCTGCCGGACATCTCCCCCTCTAGGGGGGAGATCGGCAGTTTGGGCGCCGGCGCTTCTCCTGCGACGCTGGAGATTGGCGAAAGCGGTGATGACAGCTGATCTCCCCCCTCGAGGGGGAGATGTCCGGCAGGACAGAGGGGGGCGCTGTCCCGCCAACGTCTCAGGTCGGCTCATGCTCATCGCCCGTCACTCGATCTCCGCGCCCAGTCCCGTCATCAGCCCCATGAACTCCGGAAAGCTCGTTGCGATCATGTTGGCATCGTCGATCGTCACCGGCTTCTCCGTCGCCAGCCCCATCACCAGGAAGCTCATGGCGATGCGATGATCGAGATGGGTTTGCACCGTCGTATCCTGGCCATTCGGATGCCCGCCCAGTCCCTTGCCGCCCGGCTCGCCGCGAACGGCGAGCGAAGCCTCGCCCTCGCTGCAGTCGACGCCGTTGAGCTTCAGCCCGGTGGCGACCGCGGCCAGCCGGTCGGATTCCTTGACGCGCAATTCCTCCAGTCCCTGCATCAGCGTCTCGCCTTCGGCGAAGCTCGCGGCGACCGCCAGGACCGGATACTCGTCGATCATCGACGGCGCCCGCTCCGGCGGCACGGTGACGCCCTTGAGGTCGGAGAAGCGCACCCGCAGGTCCGCCACGTCCTCGCCGCCGGCATTGCGCGGATTGAGGACGTCGATGCGGCCACCCATTTCCTGCAATGTCAAAAGCAGCCCCGTACGGGTCGGATTCATCAGCACGTTCTCGATCAGGATATCCGAGCCCGGCACGATAAGCGCCGCCACCAGTGGGAAGCCTGCGGAGGAGGGGTCGCCGGGCACGGCGATTGTCTGTCCGGTCAGCTTGCCCTGGCCTTCGATGAAGATGTGACGCACACCGCGCTCGTCGGTCTCCACGGTCAGGTTTGCGCCAAAACCCCTCAGCATCTTCTCGGTATGGTCGCGCGTCATCACCGGTTCGACCACCGTGGTGATGCCCGGCGTGTTGAGGCCCGCGAGCAGCACCGCCGACTTCACCTGAGCGGACGCCATCGGCACGCGATAGGTAATGGGCGCGGCATGCTTTGGGCCGCGCAGCGTGATCGGCATGCGGTCTCCCGGCGCTGCCTTCAGCACCTGCACGCCCATCTGGCGCAGCGGGTCGAGCACGCGGCCCATCGGCCGGCCGGAAAGCGAGGCATCGCCGATGAAGGTCGTCTCCATGTCATAGGGGCCGACAAGTCCCATGGTCAGTCGCGAGCCGGTGCCGGCATTGCCGAAGTCGAGCGGGCCTTCGGGCTGCAGCAACGCGCCGTTGCCGGTGCCGCGGATCACCCATTCGGCGCCTTTCTTTTCAATATGCGCGCCCATCGCCTGCATGGCGGCACCGGTACGCATCACGTCTTCGCCTTCGAGCAGGCCGGTGATGCGGGTTTCGCCGGAGGCCAGGCCGCCGAACATGAAGGAGCGGTGCGAGATCGATTTGTCGCCCGGCACCCGCGCGGTGCCGGAAAGGGCAGGGGATTTGCGGGCCGTGGCTGGCTTGGCGGCGGCGGAGTGAGACATCCTTGTCTTCCAAATGAAATGCCGGCTGGCCGGCTCAGTTCGTCATGCTGCGGCGGTCTCGTATCACGGCGCGCCGCAATGGTCATCCCCTTGCGCGAGGCCTTCGAATGCGGGCTTTTGCGGCGCCGGCTTTAGGCTTTGACAGCGCCGCAAACTGCGGCTAAGGGGACCGTTCTTTTATTGACGAGGCTTGCTGTGGCAAAAGCTGAACTTGGCACCAAACGCATCGACCCCGAAACGGGTCGGAAATTCTATGACCTGAACAAGGACCCGATCGTCTCGCCCTATACCGGCAAGAGCTATCCGCGTTCCTACTTCGACGAAGGCAAGATTACCGCCGTCGAAGAGGAGGAGGAGGTCGCCGAGAAGGAAATCGACACCGAGGAAGAAGAAGGCGCCGAAGTCGTCTCGCTCGAAGAGGCCGATGACGAAGCCAAGGGCGGCGCCGACGATCTTCCCGATCTCGGCGATGACGAGGATGACGTTGATCTCGGCGACGATGACGACGACACCTTCCTTGCCGACGAAGAGGAAGAGGACGACGATGTCGCCGACATGATCGGCGTCGGCGACGATGAGGACGAGGTCTGATTCGATCGTTTGCCGGCCATTTTGGCCTGTGACGAAAAAGCGGCCTTCGAAGGCTTGATCTTGACCGAAGGCGGCGCTAGAAGCCGCCAGCACTAAACAACGGTGCGGTTTCCAACCGCGCCGGATCTCTTCGCCGGAAACGGCGCCGGCTGACTGCCGGGAGTGGGGCCATAGCTCAGTTGGGAGAGCGCTTGAATGGCATTCAAGAGGTCGTCGGTTCGATCCCGATTGGCTCCACCAAACAGTCTCTTGCTTGGCTTAGCGGCATTTGCGCTCGTTGCCTGCCAATCTGCCCCAGACACACAGCCTGTTGCTAATTCGCAACCTGTTGCTGACCCGCAACCCGCTCCGGCCGCCGCAGCTCCCGCACCGGCTTCGCCGAATTCGGCGGTGCTGGATCAGGCGGTTGCGGTCGTTCCCCCCGGCAAGGGCGTTCCGGCCAGATACGCTGCATTCTCCGGCATATGGGCGGGGCAGCTCAATGGCATGTATGACGGCAGGCTGGCTGTGCTGACGGTGTCCCCCGGCGGCCAGGTGACGGTCAGCTATGCATGGGGCGATCTGGCCGACAACAAGCCGGGCGTCGCCGACGGCTCCGGCCGGATTGTCGGAAACACATTGAAGCTCGGGCGCCTGCCGAACGGCGCGGACATTACCGCCACGATGCCGTCTGAGGGAACGCTCGACGTTGCCTACACGCTTGGCGACCAGACCTATACCGGCTTGTTCGCCCGGGTCAGCCAGTGAACAAGGTCAGCCGCTAAGATTAAAGCGGATCCCGTGTGATCCGCACGCACATCGGCGTTCCGATTTCGATGGCATGGCCGGTATCGGTCAGCCGACCGCTCGTCTCGTCCCTGGCGAAGATGGAGATACGGTCGGCATTCTGGTTGGCCGAAAACAGATGCCTGCCCGATGGCGTCAGCGCCAGGTTGCGCGGCGTCGCGCCGCCGCAGGGTGTGAAATCGACCAGATCCAGCTTTCCCGATTGCTGATCGACGCCGAAGATGACGACGCTGTCATGGCCGCGATTGGAGCCGTAGATGAAGCGGCCGTCGGGCGAGATCTGGATGTCGGCGCAGTGATTATGCGCTCGCGCCGCCTCGGGCACCGCCGGCTTGGTGTCGATCGGCTCGAGCCGGCTCGAGGCCTGGTCGAGCGCCAGTGAGACAACCGTAGAGTCCAACTCATTCATGACGAAGACGAATCTTCCGTTCGGATGCAGCGCGACGTGGCGCGGTCCGGCGCCAGGCGTGAGCGCCGAGGAGGCGAGCTTCGCCAGCGTGCCGTCCGGCTCGATGCGGTAGGAGACTAACTGGTCGATGCCGAGATCGGCGACGACGGCGACGCCGCCCTGGATGGTCTCGGTGACGCTGTGGGCATGCGACCGCTCCTGCCGATCGGCGTTGGGGCCGGTGCCGGAATGCGTGACGCTCGCCAGCGGCGCGGTCAGGCCGCCGTCTTCGTCGAAGCCGAAGACCGAGACGGCTTTATCGGGGCCGCCGCTTCCCATGCCGTAATTCGCGACCAGCAGCTTGGAGCCGTCACGGGTGATCGTGTTGTGCGCCGTGATGCTGCCGAGCGAGGGCTGCTTGTTGATATAGGCGAGCGAATTGGTGGCGCGCTCGAAGCCATAGGCCGTGACCGTTCCCTCGCGCCAGGCGAACACTTCGGAATTGGCATAGATGCGCGAGCCGTCCGGCGTCACCGACAGGAAAGTCGGGTTGTCGACCTCGTTGGTCTCGGCGAGCTTTTGCACGGCAAGCGTCGCCTCGTCGAAAGCGTAGACGCTGAGGCCGACGCCGCGGGCACCCTGGAAATAGGGCGCCTCGCGGTTGAGGCTGCCGACAAAGACAAGACAGGCGCTTTGCATCGATCTTCCTCCTAAGCAGGTTCCGCAAAAGTGTCCCACGGTTTTGCGAAGAGAACCTGCGAAAACAACAATCCCTATGAAGGCATTCATGGGCTTGCCCGCGAATGCCTCATAGGCCCGGCGGCTCCTCCGCCTGTGCCGGCTGTCAAAAATTTCGCCGATCATCGCTTGCAAGGCAATCCCATATGTGAAAATATTATTCACAAAAGAAAATTGAGGGGAGGAAAGCGATTATGCATCTCGCCATCCGGCATCGTGCCCGGAACAGCCTTGCAGGCCGCGCCGGAACCTTCCGGAGCGAGGCATGAGCACCTTCTCGCCGACCGTCGGCGTCGCCTCGACGCATCCGGCCGACATGCCTGAGGCGCATGCCGAAATACCGGTCTGGAATTCGGAAAACTGGTTCTACGAGGACTGGCAGGTCGGCCACAAAATCCGTTCGCTCCGCCGCACCATCGCCGAGGGCGAAAGCCATATGTTCAATGCGCTGGTGCTGGATATCCACCCTTACGTGCAGGACCAGATGTTCGCCGAGAGGGAAGGTATCTTCGGCCGGCGGCTGGTGGCAGGCGCCTTCGTCTTTTCGGCCGGTCTCGGCCTGGTCGCCACCAACTGCGTCAACGCCTTTTCGTATGGCTACGACAAGCTCAGATTCATCAAGCCGGTCTTCATCGGCGAGACCATCTATTCGATCCGCACCAACCTCGACAAAAAGCCGCGCTACCAGGACATGGGCCTGATCCGCGCCAGCTATGAAGTCTTCAAGGGTGAAGGCGAGCTGGTTCTCTACTGCGAGCATCTGCAGACGGTGAAGTACAAGAACCCGGCCGACTTTGTCGGCAAGACAGAGAAGTGAACCGTGGCCGCTGAAAAGGAACTTCCGCTGACCGGCCTCGTCGTCGTCGACATGAGCCAGTTCCTGTCGGGACCCTACTGCTCGCTGCGCCTGCTCGACCTTGGCGCGCGCGTCATCAAGATCGAGCGGCCCGATGGCGGCGACCTTTCGCGCCGGCTTTATCTCAGCGACACCGAGATCGGCGGCGATTCCACCATTTTCCACGCCATCAACCGCGGCAAGGAAAGCCTTGCCGTCGACCTCAAGAACGACGCCGACCTCGCCATGCTGCGCGCGCTGATCGCCAAGGCCGACGTGCTCATCCAGAATTTCAGGCCGGGCGTCATCGAACGGCTCGGCCTCGACTATGAGCATGTGAGCACGATCAATCCCCGGCTCGTTTACGCTTCGATCAGCGGCTATGGCGAGGAAGGACCATGGGTGAAGCGCCCGGGGCAGGACCTGCTGGCGCAGGCGCGCTCCGGCGTCATGTGGCTGAACGGCGACGAGGAGCAGGGGCCGGTGCCGTTCGGCCTGGCGATTGCCGACATGCTGGCGGGCGCAGCCTGCGCGCAAGGCATACTCGCCAAGCTGGTACGGCGCGGCATCACCGGCCAGGGCGGCCATGTCGAAACCAGCCTCCTCGAGGCGCTCATCGACTTCCAGTTCGAGGTGCTGACCACGCATCTCAATGACGGCGGCCGCCTGCCGAAGCGCTCGTCCTTCCGCAGCGCGCACGCCTATCTCTCGGCGCCTTACGGCGTCTATCCGGCCAAGGACGGTTACCTGGCGATCGCCATGACGCCAATACCGAAGATCGCCGACCTGCTCGAATTGCCTGAGCTGGACCCGTTCCGCGACAAGCCGGCGACCTGGTTCACCGCCCGCGACGAGATCAAGGCGATCATCGCCAGCCGCATCGCCGAGAAAACCATCGATGAATGGCTGGCCATTCTCGAGCCGGCGGATGTCTGGTGCGCCAAGGTGCTGACCTGGCCGGAGCTGATGGCAAGCGACGGCTTCAGGACGCTGGACATGCTGCAGACCGTGACGCGCGAGGACAACGTCTCGATCCTCACCACGCGCACGCCGCTGCGTGTCGACGGGGTGCGCGCCAAGGTCGATCGGGCAGCGCCACGCATCGGTGAGCACAGCGAAAAAATCCGCGCGGAGTTCGGCCTGTGAGCGGTGTTTCGTTGAAAGGCATGACCTGGAGCCATCCGCGCGGCTATGACCCGATGGTGGCGTGCTCGGCGCTGTGGAAGCAAAAGACCGGCGTCTCGATCGACTGGGAAAAACGCTCGCTGCAGGATTTCGAATCCTTCCCGGTCGACGAGCTCGCCCGCGCCTATGATTTGATCGTCATCGACCATCCGCATGTCGGCCAGATCACTGCCGAAAAGTGCCTGGCACCGCTCGATGTGCCTGGACGCGAGGCGGAACGCGAGGCACTCGCGCAGGCAAGCGTCGGTCGGTCCTATCCGAGCTACACCTGGCAGGGCCGGCAATGGGCTTTCCCGATCGATGCAGCGACCCAGGTCCAGGCCTGGCGGCCCGATCTGATCGAGGCGGCGCCGACGATCTGGACCGAAGTGCTGGCGCTTGCCGAGCAGGGCCGCGTGTTGCTGCCGCTCAGGCCACCGCATTCGCTGATGTGCTTTTTCACGTTAGCCGCCGAAGTCGGCCGGCCATGCGCGGTCGAGGGACCGGGCGACATGGTCGATGGCGAGACCGGCGAAACCGCCTTCGAGATGCTGCGCGAGATCGCGGCGCTGGTAGATCCTGCATGCCTGGCGATGGATCCGATCGCCGTGTTCGAAAGGATGGCACAATCCGGCTCGCCCACTGCTTGCGTGCCGCTGGTCTACGGCTATGTTCCCTACGCCGTTGCGGGTTTCCGGCCGCACCGCCTCGCCTTTGCCGACATGCCGGTCGCCGGCGGCAGCGGCCCGATTGGCTCGGCGCTCGGTGGCACCGGCATTGCCGTCTCCGCCTTTTCCGCCGCTCGCGAAGCGGCGATCGACTTCGCCTACTGGATCGCCGGCGGCGACGTGCAGCGCGGCCCCTACGCGGCCGCGGGCGGCCAGCCCGGCCATGCCGCGGCCTGGGAGGATGACGCCGTCAACGCCGCGACCGGCGGCTTCTATCGCGCCACGCGGGCGACGCTTGAAGGCGCCTGGGTTCGCCCGCGCCATGACGGCTACATGGCGTTCCAGAAGCAGGCCGCCGACCGCATCAATGAAGGCCTTGCCGGCCGGCAGGACGCCCGTCGCGTCGTTGCCGACATCAATCGCCTGTTCCGGGAGAGTTTCGCGCCGGCTGCCGCCGGTTAGTTCTAGTGCACCAAGGGAGGAAAAAATGACCAGCCTGATACGCGGCCTTCTCGCCGCAACTGCCATAGTCGGGGTCCCGCTCGCCGCTCATGCCGCGGACGTCAAATCGGTGATCGACGGCCTGCCCGCCGATCTCAAGGCGCAGTATGACGGCGCGCCGCAGAAAGTGCTGCCGTCGGCCTGGGATAATTTCACGCCGCCGGCCAAGCCATGGAAGTGGTGCCATTCGGAGAGCTACCAGGGCAATCCGTGGCGCGTGTCGGTCACCAAGGAACTGAAGCGGCTGGTCGATGGCCTTATAGCTGACGGCACGGTGTCGAGCTTCGAGGTATCGGATTCGAACAACGACCCGAGCCAGCAGATCAACCAGATCCGCGCCTTCATCGACAAGAAATGCTCGATCATCACTTCGATCCCCGGCTCGGCGACGGCGCTCGACGATGCCGTGGATGCTGCGGCCAAGGCGGGCATTCCCTTCATCACGGCGGCGGGCTCGATCACCAGCCCCAACGCCATCAATGTCGATTCCAACTATGCCCGCTGGGGCTACGACATGATGACGGCGATCGGCAAGGCCAAGCCCGACTCAAGCGTGCTGGTGGTCGAAGGCATCGCCGGTCATCCGATCGTGGTCCAGGAGAAGCAGGGAGCCGACAAGGCGCTCGCCGAGAACAAGGGCCTCAAGATCGCGCGCACCGTCAATGGCAACTGGACGGCCAATGTCACCAAGACGGTGGTGCTGCAGGCGATCGCCACCAATCCGGCGCCGATTGATGCGGTGTGGACGACCGGCAGCGAGAGCCGCGTCGTGGCCGAGGCCTTCGCCGAAGCTGGGCGGCCGGCGCCGCTGATCACCGGCTCGATCACCGGCGACGCGCTCGGCTACTGGAAGGCCAATCCCGACAGGTACCGCTTCGAGGGCCATGCCGTGCTGCCGGGCTGGACGGCGCAGACGCTGTTCCGTGTCGGCGAGCGTATGCTCGACGGCCAGAAGCCGAAGCTCAACACGCTGCTGATCCCGATTCCGCCGGTGCACGCCGCCGAGCTCGGCAAATGGTACAAGGACTGCATGACGCCGGATGCCGTTTCGGTCTTCCCGGTGCCGCCAACGGACCCGATGCCCGAGGACGTGCTCGACGCCTATTTCACCAATCCCGCGCCGACCAAGGGCTGGGACTACGCCAAGGTGCCGGACGCCTGCGCCAAGTGATGTTTTGCGAAGCCGGCTCTCGCTAGAGCAATTCCAGGAAAAGTGTGAAACGGTTTTCCGTCCGGAATTGCGTCAAAACGAAAAGATAGAGCGGTTCGCCGTTTCCGTGAAACGGTGAAACGCTCTAACGGCCGGCTTCCCCACTCTGGAAAGAAGAATGATCGAAGTCCAAGGCGTCTCCAAGCGCTATGGCGAAACGGTCGCGTTGGCGGAGGCATCCATCGCCTTCCGGCCAGGCACCATCCATACGATCCTCGGCGAGAACGGCTCGGGCAAGAGCACGCTGGTGAAGCTCTTGTCCGGCATCGTCCAGCCTGATGGCGGTGCGATCCTGCTCGACGGCAGGGCGCTTTCCGGCATTGAGCCCGCCGCCTTCCAGGCTGCCGGCTTCGCCACCGTTTTCCAGGAGGTGCTGGTCGCGCCCGACCGTTCGGTGACCGACAACATCCTGCTCGGTCTCGACGGGTTTTGGCGGCGAGGCGTGCCGCGCGGCGAGCGGCGCGCCCGGGCGCAGGCGGCGCTCAGCCGCTTCGCGGTGACGCCGATCGATCTTGACCGGCCATGCGGCGAGCTGCCGCTTGCCGCGCGCCAGCTTGTCGTGCTGGCGCGCGCCGTAATCCGCAATCCGCGCGTCCTGATCCTCGACGAGGTGACGGCGGCGCTTGATTTCGCCGATCGCGAATCGGTCTTCGCGCTGATGCGCGCCATGGCCGGGGCGGGCACGCTGGTCCTGTTCATTACCCACCGCATGGACGAGGTGATGGCGTTGTCGGACCGCATATCCATCCTGCGCGCGGGCCGTGTGGTGAAGACCGAGGAGCGTGGCGTGTCGACGCCTGCCGAGCTTCTGGCGGCGATGGCGCCGCAAACTGCCGCGGAGCTGGCGCATGGCTGAGGCAAAGGCTCTTCATGTCCGCGAGCTTGTCATCGCTCCCGGGGTCGATCCGATCAGCCTGACGATCGCGCCGGGCGAGATTGTCGGTCTTGCCGGGCTCGACGGTCATGGCCAGGAACGCTTCCTGCGCGCGCTGGCGGGGCTCGAGTCGCCGGTCGGCGGCGAGGTCGCGGTCGACGGCAAGCCGGGATCGATCACCAGCTTCCGCAAAGCTGTCGCCAAGGGCATCGCCTATTTGCCGCGCGACCGCCGTTCGACCGGCATTTTTCCGACCCAATCGGTGCTCGACAATTTCGCCATCTCCACCGTGTCGAATGATTGCCGTTTCGGGCTACTCAGCTTTGCCGCCCGGCGCCGGCGCTACGAGGCCTACAGGCAGAAGCTCGGCATTGTCGCGCCGCGTCCCGATGCGGCGATAACAACACTGTCCGGCGGCAACCAGCAGAAGGTGCTGCTCGCGCGGGCCCTGGCTCTCGAGCCGGACTTCCTTCTGCTCAACGATCCGACGCGCGGCGTCGACGTGGCGACCCGCCATGTCCTCTACGACGTCTTCCGCGGCCTCGCCGCCGAGGGCATGGCCCTGGTGATCCTGTCCAGCGAGATCGAGGAGATCCTGGTTCTCTGCCATCGCGTGCTGGTGTTCCGCGAGCAGCGCGTGTCGGCCGAGTTCGCGGGCGCGGAGATGACCGCCGACACGGTGATTGCCGCCATGTTCGGACGCGCCGCATGAGCCCGGTCCTTCGCAAGCTCCGTGGCGTCGGCTTTGCCGTGGTGATGCTCGTCATCCTGCTCGTGCTCGACGTCGCGCTCAATCCGGCGCGCTTCCAGCCGTCGTCCTGGGGCACGTTGCTGGGGCTGGCCGCACCCCTGATCGGCGCGGCCGTCGCCTCGGCGCCGGTCATCCTCGCTGGACGCGGCGGCATCGACATCTCCGTCGGCCCGCTAATGGGCTTCGTCAACGCGCTGGTCATCCAGGTGCTGTTCCTCAATCTCGGCATCTCGTCGCCGCTGGTCATCGTTCCGGCCGCGCTGCTGGTCGGCGCGGCGGTCGGCGCCGCCAACGGCGCGCTGGCCACAATCGTCCGTATCCAGCCGATCGTGGCGACGCTCGGCACCTATCTGATCCTGACTGGCATCACGCTCACCATCCTGCCGGCGCCGATCGGTCCCGCTCCGGATTGGCTGAAGGCCATGGCCGGGCCGCTCTCGATCATGCCGCTGGCGCTGATCGGCCTGTGCTGGTTCCTCATCCGCCGCACGCCTTACTACGACCTGCTGATGGCGGTCGGCAGCGACGACCGCGCCGCCTACACAGCCGGCGTGCCGGTGACCAAGGTGCGGCTCGCCGCCTATGTCCTGACGGGGATCTTTGCCGCCGCTGCCGGACTGATGCTCACCGGGCTGATCGGCTCGGCCGACCCCAACATCGGTCCCACTTACACGTTGATTGCGATCGCCGCCGTGGCGCTCGGCGGCGTCAGCCTCGCGGGTGGACGTGGCGGGCTTGGCGGCGCTGCGATCGGCGCCATCGACATCTTCCTGCTGCAGAGCCTGCTCACCACCTTCAATGTCTCCACCTATGTGCTGCAGATCGCCTATGGCCTGATCCTCGTCGTCGCCGTCGTGCTGACGGCGTTGCAGGAGCGGTTGGCGAGGCGGAAAGGCTGACCGGGATGACCCGCAACTGGTTCCAGTCCACCAACGCCCGCATCGCCGGCGCTTTCCTGATGGCGCTGCTGCTTCAGATCGTCGGCACGCTGCTCATTCCCGGCTATTCGGCGCCTTTCGCCATCCGCGCGCTGCTGGTCATCGCCTCGCTGCTGGCAGTGGCCTCCATCGGCCAGACGCTGGTCGTCATCCTCGGCGGCATCGATCTTTCCATTCCCTTCGTCATCGGCTTTGCCAATGTCGTGGCGGCGCAGCTTTATGGCCAAGGATGGAACTTTGCATTGGTCTGTGTTCTCGTCGGTATCCTTGCCGTCACGATCGGCGCCCTGAACGGGCTGATCTCGCGCGGACTGAATATCCATCCACTCATCGTCACACTCGGCATCGGCATGATCATCCAGGGCGCCGTGCTGTTGTGGACCGGCGGCTTCCCGTCTGGGTCGGCACCCGAGGCTGTGTCAACCTTCGTCTCGATCGGCGGCTCGGTCGGCCCCTTGCCCGTGCCCTTGCTGGTGCCATGCCTCGGGGTGCTGACGGTGCTGATCGTGCTGGTGCTCGCCCGCACGCCCTATGGCCGCCGGCTCTACGCGGTCGGCAGCAACCCGGAGGCAGCGCCGCTGGCGCTCATCGATCCGTTGCGCATGTGGGTGGTCACCTATGCGGCGAGCGCTTTCTTCGCGGCGATGGCCGGCGTGCTGCTGCTCGGCTTCACCGGTTCGGCCTATGGCGATGTCGGCCAGCCCTATCTGTTCCAGACAATTGCCGCCGTCGTGGTCGGCGGCGCGGCACTGGTCGGCGGGCGCGGCAACTATCTCGGCACCATTGCCGGGGTTCTTGTGCTCACCGAAATCAACACGCTGCTGATCGGCCTCGGCTTCCGGCCGTCGACGGTGCAGGCCGCGCTCGGCTTGGTCATCCTGCTGCTGGTTTCGCTGTACGGACGCGAGCGCCACGTTCGCACGACGATCTAGATCGAGCGACTATCCAAGCCGCCACAGCCGGCGCGCATTGCCGGAAAGCAGGCGCGTCCGCTCCGAGTCGCTGGCCCCGGTCAGCAGCGCGTGCGTCGCTGCAATCCAGGTCGTCAGCCCGCCGCCCAGCGTGCAGACCGGCCAGTCGCTGCCCCAGATCACCCGGTCCCAGCCGAAGGACTGGATCGTATGCTCGACATAGGGCCCGAGCGTATCGGCCGTCCAAGTCGCCGGGTCGGCATATGCGACGACGCCGGAGATCTTGCCGACGACGTTCGGCCGTTTTGCGATTGCTTCCATATGCTCGCGCCACGGATGTTCCGCATTGCCCTTGATATCGGGCACGCCGCAATGGTCGAGAATGAACTGAACGTCGGGTGCGAGGTCGGCGAGCGCGATCGCCTTCGGGATCTGATGCGGCAGCACCACCAGGTCGAATGTCAGGCCGGTGCCGGCGAGACGCTTGATGTTCTGGCGGAACAGCGCCCCTTCCGAAAGATCGTCGGGCACGACATGCAGCACGCGACGGAAACCCTTGACGAATGGGTCGGCCCTGGCCGTCTCCAGATAGGCTTCGAAACCGGGCTCCTCCGGTCGGCAGGAGGCGATCGCTCCGCGGAGCAGGCTGCCAGCCTGGCCGGCGATCGACTTCACATGGGCGGTCTCGGCGGCGATGTCGGCGGGGTCGACATCGACCTCCATATGGAGGACGCCGTCGATGCCGCAGCGCCGCGCGTCGACGGCGTATTCGCCATAAGGGAAATCGCGGTTCAGCGCCGGCACGCCGGCCAGCCACGGATAGCGAAGCGCGCTCTCGTCGATGAGGTGCAGATGCGTGTCGATGATCATGGCGGCGTATCCTCCTTGGTCCTCGAGAATGATCCCGAAAAGTTGCAGACTTTTCGGATAAGATCATGCTCCAAAAAACAAAGCCTTAGAGCGGGATGACCGGCTGCTTTGGCTTCGTCCCGCTCTAAGGCACTATCTCGCCGAAAAATCCATTATTCAAATAAGAAATTACGACGATTGCGGCACGTCGGACCCGGCGAGCTGCGAGAGCCGCGACGCGGCGCCTTGCAGATGCCGAATCGTCAGCGTGATGTCGGGCGCCGTGGGCGCGTTGACGAGGGTGATGTAGGGGATGGTCAGCGCGGCGATGGCTCTGCCATCCGGCCCCAGCACCGGCGTCGACAGATTGTAGACGCCGGCGGTCTGCAACGAGGCCATCATCTCGTAGCCGCGGTCGCGCACCTGGTCGAGGCGGGCGAAGAACTCCGGTGTCAGGTTGAACTGTTCCGTGCTCTGCACATGCTCGGCGATCATCATCTTGCGCTCTTCGGGCGAGCGGAAGGCAAGCAGCACATGGCCGGAACCGGTGTCGAAAAGGCTGATATGCGACCCGACGCGGATCGAGATACCCCAGTAGCGCGGCGCTTCCTGCTGCGCGATAACCACGGCGGCGCCGCGGTCGAACACCACCAATTGGTTGGCCTGCCATGACGTCTCGGCCAGGTCGCGCATGATCGGCGTTGCATAGGACACCAGCCGCCGCACCGGTGCGTGCAATTGCGCGAGGCCGAAAAGCTTGAGCGTCAGCGAATAGCGGTCGCCGTCGATCTTGGTGACATAGCCGCGCCGCACCAGGCGGTCGAGCATACGGTAGAACTCGTTCGGGCTTCGGTCGAGCCGCTTGGCGATCTCGGCCTGCGTCAGCCCGCCATCAACGCCCGACAGGAGCTCAAGGATATCCAGGCCCTTGTCGAGCGCCGGCGCGCGGTAGCGGTCCCCGTCTTCTTCCTCTGCCACCTGCCCCTCCAGTGAATTTCAATCTGCATATATGCATGAACTTCATTCCACGGGAAGCATAATCGGCTTGACCCGGGAATGAAAATGCTATTTGCATATGAATGAAGCTTAGGCGATCGGCTACGCACTCGGCGAGCCGTCGCCGCGAGCTCATGGGAGGAGAACATGACGAGACTGCTTCTAGGCATTTCCACCGGCCTGGCCGGCCTGCTGCTCGGCGGCACGGCATTTTCAGCCGATCTGCCCGGCAAATTTCCGGGCGTGACGATCGACGTGAAGCTGATCGGCGGCCAGCAATATGAAAAGCTCTACGAGCGCATCCCCGAATGGGAGAAGGCCACCGGCGCCAAGGTCAACATCCTGACCAAGAAGAACGGCTTCGACATCGACAAGGAGCTGAAGTCCGACATCGCCTCGGGCAGCACCAACTGGTGCGTCGGCTGGAACCATTCGTCCTTCGCGCCGCAATATACCGGCCTTTACACCGACCTCAGCAAGCTCTTGCCGAAGGAAGAGATCGACGCCTTCGTGCCGTCGACGATCACAGCCGCGACCATCGACGGCAAGCTCGAGATGCTGCCGCGCGCGCAGTTCGACGTCTCGGCGCTCTACTACCAGAAGAGCCTCTACGAGAACGCCGACAACAAGACCAAGTTCAAAGCCAAATACGGTTATGACCTGGCTCCGCCCGACACCTGGAAGGAAGTCACCGACCAGGCCGAGTTCTTCGCCAACCCGCCCAATTTCTACGGCACGCAGTTCGCCGGCAAGGAAGAGGCGATCAACGGCCGCTTCTACGAGATGGTGGTCGCCGAGGGCGGCGAATATCTCGACAAGGACGGCAAGCCCGCCTTCAACTCCGAGGCCGGCATCCGCGCGCTCGACTGGTTCGTCAACCTCTACAAGGCCAAGGCCGTGCCGGCCGGCACCACCAACTATCTGTGGGACGATCTCGGTCAGGGCTTTGCTTCGGGCACCGTGGCGATCAATCTCGACTGGCCGGGCTGGGCCGGTTTCTTCAACGACCCGAAGTCGTCGAAGGTCGCCGGCAATGTCGGTGTCAAGGTCGCGCCCAAGGGTTCTTCCGGCAAGCGCACCGGCTGGTCGGGCTTCCACGGCTTCTCGGTGACCGAGAACTGCGCCAACAAGGAAGCAGCCGCATCCCTGGTGTGGTGGCTGACCAATGAGGACAGCCAGAAGCTGGAAGCCGCCGCCGGCCCGCTGCCGACCCGCACCGCGGTTTGGGACTGGGACCTCAAGCAGGCCGAAAACGATCCGTACAAGAAGGAGGTTTTGGCCGCCTTCCAGGAGGAAGCCAAGCACGCCTTCGCCGTGCCGCAGACGCCTGAGTGGATCGAGATCTCGAACGCCGTCTATCCCGAACTGCAGGCGGCGATCCTTGGCGACAAGACGTCCAAGCAGGCCCTGGATGAGGCCGCCGCCAAGGCGACGCAGATCCTCCAGGACGCCGGCAAGCTCTAGACATTGCTGCCAACGCTGCCTCCCCCATCGCGAATGGGGGAGGCGACAGTGTCTTGCCGCTATGGGCAGAGCCTGTCTGCACAGACCGGGCCTTGCCGGTGAGCGGTCCGAAGTCGCCCGAAGTCGAATGCAAAACCTCACAGGATCCTGATGAAGGGCTTCAAGCCATCCGCGCCGTTCCTGTTGCTGCTCCCGGCCACCATCGTGCTGGCGGCGGTCGTGGTGCTGCCGTTGATCCTGTCGCTCTATTCCAGCTTCACGCCGTTTCGCCTGACGCGGCCCGAGACGTTCTTCGTCGTCATCGGCTTCCGCAACTACCTCTCGATCCTGTCCAATGCGGATTTCTGGTGGGCTTTTGGCCGCACCGTTCTGTTGCTCACCATCGCGCTCAACCTCGAAATGCTGCTTGGGTTGGGCCTGGCCATGCTGGTCGAGAAGGCGACGCGCGGGCAACGCATCCTGCGCACGCTGATGATGTTCCCGATGATGTTCTCGCCGATCCTGGTCGGCTTCCAGTTCAAGTTCATGTTCAATGACAATATCGGCCTGGTGAACAACGCGCTGCAGTCTCTAGGGCTTACGCAGGACGCCATCCCGTGGCTGATCGAAGGCCGTCTCGCTTTCATCGCCATCTCGATCGCCGAGATCTGGTCGTCGACCTCGATCTTCGCCATCCTCATCCTGGCCGGGCTTCTCGCCATGCCCAAGGAGCCGATCGAGGCGGCGCGCGTCGATGGCTGCACGCCCTGGCAGACCTTCCGCTATGTGACCTGGCCGTTCGTCATGCCCTTCGCCTACATCGCCATGACGATCCGCTCGCTCGACGTGGCGCGCGCCTATGACATCGTCAAGATCATGACCGATGGCGGCCCGGCCGGCCGCACGGAACTGTTGTGGACGCTTGTCGGGCGCACCGCCTACAGCGATGCGCGCATGGGCATGGCCAACGCCATGGCCTATTTCTCGATCCTGCTGTCGATCGCCTTCACCGTCTATTTCTACAACAAGCTCGCCGCGGCGCGCGCGCAGATCGGCGCGGAGTGGTGAAGATGGACGAGAACGCCTCCGCCCGCCTCACGCGCCGCGCGCTGACCGTCGCGCACCGCGTCGGCCTGTTCCTCGCCATGCTCGTCATCTGCCTGCCGGGCATCTGGATCGTGCTGTCGTCGCTCAGGCCCACGGTCGAGATCATGGCCAAGCCGCCGGTCTGGATCCCGCAAGAGCTGTCCCTCGACGCCTATGTCGCCATGTTCAGCGGCATCGGCAAGGGCGGCATCCCGGTGCTGGACTATTTCCGCAACTCGCTGATCATCTCGGTCACCTCGACGGTGATCGCGGTGGCCATCGGCATGGCCGGCGGCTATGCCTTCGCGCGCTACCGGTTCCGCGGCAAGTCGGGCATGTTCCTCGGCCTGATGCTGACGCGCACCGTGCCCGGCATCGCGCTCTCGCTGCCGCTGTTCTTCCTCTATGTGCGGCTGGGCATCATCGACACCCATGTCGGCATGATCCTCGCTTATGTCGCGCTCAACGTGCCGTTCACGATCTGGCTGATCGACGGCTTCTTCCGCCAGGTGCCGAAGGACCTCGCCGAAGCCGCGCAGATCGACGGCTGCACGCGCTGGCAGGCGTTCTGGCAGGTCGAATTCCCGCTCGCGCGTCCGGGCATCGCATCGGCCGCGATCTTTGCCTTCCTCACCTGCTGGAACGAGTTCGCGCTGGCCTCGCAGCTCACCCGTTCCGTCAACTCCAAGACGCTGCCCGTCGGGCTGCTCGACTACACCGCCGAGTTCACCATCGACTGGCGCGGCATGTGCGCGCTGGCCGTGGTGATGATCATCCCGGCGCTGACCCTCACTTATATCGTCCAGAAACACCTCGTCGGCGGCCTGACCTCCGGCGCGGTGAAAGGTTGATTTGCATGGCAACGGTTTCGCTGAAAAAGCTCACCAAACGCTACGGCACTATGGAGATCGTGCATGGCATCGATCTCGAGATAGCCGACCGCGAGTTCATCGCGCTGGTCGGCCCCTCCGGCTGCGGCAAGTCGACGACTTTGCGCATGATCGCGGGTCTCGAGGATATCAGCGGCGGCACGATCGACATCGGCGGCCGCATGGTCAACGACCTGCCGCCGCGCTCGCGCAACATCTCGATGGTGTTTCAGTCCTACGCGCTCTATCCCCACATGAGCGTGCGCGAGAACCTCGGCTTCTCGCTCAAGATCGCCGGCGCCGCCAAGGACGACATGGATCGGCGCGTCGCCGAGGCCTCCGCCATCCTTGGCCTCGACGAGCTGCTCGAGCGACGCCCCTCGCAGCTTTCCGGCGGTCAGCGCCAGCGCGTCGCCATGGGCCGCGCCATCGTGCGTGATCCGGACGTCTTCCTGTTCGACGAGCCGCTATCGAACCTCGACGCCAAGCTGCGCACGCAGATGCGCACCGAGATCAAGAAGCTGCACGCCAAGGTGAAGTCGACGGTCATCTACGTCACGCACGACCAGGTCGAGGCGATGACGCTCGCCGACCGCATCGTCATCATGCGCGCCGGCTACATCGAACAGGTCGGCACGCCGGACGAAGTGTTCAGCCGTCCCGCGACACACTTCGTCGCCGGCTTCATCGGCTCGCCGCCGATGAATTTGCACGAGGCGACGGTGAGCGACGGCAAACTGGTGTTCAGCGGCGGCGACAGCCTGCCGCTGCCCGGCCAGTTCAAGTCGAGGACGGCTGCCGGCGACAAGGTCGTGTTCGGCATCCGCCCCGATGATTTCTACCCCACCGGCCACGGCCTGAGTTCCGGCGGTGAAACCGAAGTCCACCGCGTCGAGCTGCCGGTCAGCATCACCGAGCCGCTCGGCAACGAAACGCTGGTCTTCGCCGAGTTCAATGGCACCGACTGGGTGTCGCGCATGCTCAATCCCAAGCCACTAAAGGCGGGCGACAGGATCGGCATGAGCTTCGACCTGAGCCGCGCGCATCTGTTCTCCGCCGAAACCGGCAAGTCGCTGAGGATCTGACATGGCAAAAATCGAGAAAGTCGAGCTGCGCATGGTCGACCTCGTGCCGAAGGTGAAGCGCACCGATGCCATCCAGAGCTTCGTCAGCCAGGAGACGCCGATCGTCACCATCACCGATTCCGACGGCGCGTCGGGCACCGGCTACAGCTACACGATCGGCACCGGCGGCTCTTCGGTGATGCGACTTCTGGCCGACCATCTTGTGCCGCGCCTGATCGGCCGTGACGCCGACCAGATCGAGGCGATCTGGCACGACCTCGAATTCGCCACCCACGCCACCACCATCGGCGCCATCACCGCGATCGCGCTGGCCGCGATCGACACTGCACTTTGGGATCTGCGCGCCAGGAAGCAGAACCTGCCGCTGTGGAAGCTCGCTGGCGGCGCCAAGGACCGCTGTCCGCTCTACACTACCGAAGGCGGCTGGCTGCATATCGAGACGGCCGCACTGGTCGAGGACGCGCTTGCCGCGAAGGCGAAGGGTTTTACCGGCTCGAAGGTCAAGATCGGCAAGCCGCACGGCTCGGAAGACGTCGCGCGGCTGTCGGCCGTGCGCAAGGCGGTCGGCGACGGCTACGAGATCATGACCGACTGCAACCAGGGCTTTTCCGTCGACGAGGCGATCCGCCGCGCCGAGCGGCTGCGCGAGCTCGACCTCGCCTGGATCGAGGAGCCGCTGCCGGCCGACGACATCGACGGCCATGTGCGCCTGTCGAATTCGACCGCGACACCCATTGCGGTCGGCGAGTCGCTCTATTCGATAAGGCATTTCCGCGAATACATGCAGAAGGGTGGCTGCAACATCGTCCAGGTCGATGTCGGCCGTATCGGCGGCATCACGCCCTGGCTGAAAGTGGCGCATGCGGCGGAGGCCTTCGACATGCCGGTCTGCCCGCATTTCCTGATGGAACTGCATGTCAGTCTGGTCTGCGCCATCCAGAACGGCAAATATGTCGAGTATATTCCGCAGCTCGACGAGTTGACGGGCGACAAGATGCGCATCGAGAATGGCCATGCGCTGGCGCCCAGCGAGCCCGGCATCGGCATCGACTGGGACTGGGACGCGGTCAAGGCAAGAAGCATCGCCGAGTTCACCACGGCGATCGTGAAATAGGGAGGCGGATATGCAGCGCATGGGAATGGTGCTTGGCCTGAAGCCCGAGAAGGTCGAGGAATATGTCCGCCTGCACGCCGCCGTCTGGCCGGACGTTCTCGCCATGATCTCGGCCTGCAACATCAAGAACTATTCGATCTACCTGAAACGGCCGGAGAACCTCTTGTTCTCTTATTTCGAGTACCACGGCGCCGACTATGCCGCCGACATGGCCAGGATGGCCGCCGACCCGAAGACCCAGGAATGGTGGGCGGTCTGCATGCCTTGCCAGGAACCGCTGCCGACCCGCAAGGAAGGCGAATGGTGGGCGACGATGGACGAGGTCTGCCATCATGACTGATGCCTTCGATCCGGCATCGCTGGCGCAGTCCTGGCCAAAACCCTCGAAGCCGCGCCCGATCGTCACCTTCGGCGCCGGCTCGATCGTCGGCGACGCGCATTTTCCCGCGTATCGCAAGGCCGGCTTCCCGATTTCCGGCCTCTACGATCCGGATCAGGCCAAGGCGCAGAAGCTCGCCGAGACATGGGGCGTGATGGCCTTTCACTCGATTGAAGAAGCAGCAGCGGTGAAGGACGCGATCTTCGATCTGGCGACGCCGCCGGGCCGGCATGCCGAGGTGCTGAAGGCGCTGCCCGACGGCGCGGTGGCGCTGATCCAGAAGCCGATGGGCAACTATCTCGGCGAGGCCACGGAAATCCTCGAAATCTGCCGCGCCAAGAGCCTCAGGGCGGCGGTCAATTTCCAGCTCCGCTTCGCGCCGATGATGCTGGCGCTGAAGGACGCCATTGCCAAGGGCTGGCTGGGCGAAGTCGTCGACTTCGATGCCTTGCTGGCGCTCGACACGCCATGGCAGCTCTGGGAATTCCTGCTCAAGGCGCCGCGTGTCGAGATCGCCATGCACTCGATCCACTATCTCGACCTGATCCGCCAGCTTCTCGGCAATCCGCTGGGCGTCCATGCCAAGACGCTCGGCCATCCCAATCACAAGGTCGCGCAGACCCGCACCAGCGCCATCCTCGATTACGGCGATACGGTGCGCTGCGCGCTCTCGATCAATCACGACCACAAATTCGGCCGCCGCCACCAGGCCTGCGAGTTCCGCATCTGCGGCACCGAGGGCGCGGCCTACGTCAAGCTCGGCCTCAACCTCGACTATCCGCGCGGCGAGCCGGACATATTGGAAATCCATCCCAGGGGCCGGTCGGACTGGGTCAGCGTGCCGCTCGCCGGCGAATGGTTCCCCGACGCCTTTGTCGGTCGCATGGCCAATATCCAGCGCTTCGCTTCCGGCGAGGACGCCGAGCTTGTCAGCTCCGTCGAAGATGCCTGGCACACCATGGCGCTGGTTGAAGCCGCCTATAAATCGAGCGCCGCGCCGGCGACGCCGCTCGCCGCAAAGCCGTAAGGCAGGACATGGAACAGACCACCTATTTCGAAGACTACGAGATCGGTTCGTCGCGCCTCACCGGCGGCCGCACGATCACCGAGACCGACTTTGTCGTCCATGCCGGCCACACCGGGGATTTCTTCCCGCACCACATGGACGCCGAGTACATGAAGACGACACCCTTCGGCCAGCGCATCGCCCATGGCACGCTGGTCTTCTCGGTCGGCGTCGGCCTGACGGCGAGCGTGATCAACCCCGTCGCCTTCTCCTACGGCTACGACCGGCTGCGCTTCATCAAGCCCGTCTTCATCGGTGACACGATCCGCACGCGCACCACCATCGCGGCCAAGGAGGATGACCCCAAGCGCCCCGCTTCGGGTCGCGTCATCGAGCGCGTCGAAGTTATCAATCAGCGCGACGAGGTCGTGCTGGCGGCGGATCACATCTACATCGTCGAGCGACGGCTCGGCTGACAGACGGAGACAAACAACATGGCTGATCTGACAGGTAAGGTCGCGGTGGTCACGGCGGCTGCGCAAGGCATCGGCCGGGCAAGCGCGTTGGCTTTCGCAAAAGCCGGCGCCATCGTCCATGCCACCGACATCAATGAGGCGGCCCTGGCCGAGCTTGGCAAGACGCCCGGCATCAAGACGCGCAAGCTCGATGTGCTGAACGACGATGCCGTCAAAGCTGCTTTCGCAGAGATCGGCCGCATTGACGCGCTGTTCAATTGCGCCGGCGTCGTCCATTCCGGCTCCATCCTGGAGATGAAGGACGAGGACCTCGACTTTGCCTTCAATCTCAACGTGCGCGCCATGATCCGCACCATCCGCGCCGTGCTGCCCGGCATGCTGGAGCATGGCGATGGCTCGATCATCAACATGGCGTCGGTTGCAGGCGCGCCGAAGGGCGTGCCGAACCGCTTCGCCTATGGCGTGACCAAGGCGGCCGTGGTCGGCCTGACCAAATCGATCGCCGCCGACTATGTCGCCAAAGGCGTCCGCTGCAACGCCATCTGCCCGGGCACCGTCGAGAGCCCTTCACTGCAGGGCCGCATGCAGGCGCAGGGCGACTATGAGGCGGCCCGTGCCGCCTTCATCGCCCGCCAGCCGATGGGCAGGATAGGGACGCCGGAGGAGATCGCCGACCTCGCCGTCTATCTGGCTGGCGCCACCTATACGACCGGACAGGCCTATAATATCGACGGCGGCTGGTCGATCTGAGGCCGTTTCGGCGGCCAGGTCGAGCGACGGCGGTAATCCAGTTACGAGGCGGGCAGCTAAGAGGATGACATGACCAGGATCACGGACCTCAGAACCTTCGACCTGCGCTTTCCGACGTCGCAAAGCCTCGACGGTTCGGACGCGATGAATCCAGACCCGGATTACTCGGGTGCGTATGTCATCCTCGATACCGATGTCCCGTCGCTGAAAGGTCATGGCCTCACCTTCACCATCGGCCGCGGCAACGAGATCTGCTGCGCGGCGATCGAGGCGCTGCGCCATCTCGTCGTCGGGCTCGACCTCGACTGGGTGAAGCAGGATCCCGGCCGTTTCTGGCACCACGTCACCGGCGACAGCCAGTTGCGCTGGATCGGCCCGGACAAGGGCGCCATGCACCTTGCGGTCGGCGCAGTGGTCAACGCGGTCTGGGACCTGTGGGCCAAGGAGGCCGGCAAGCCGGTCTGGCGCCTCGTCGCCGAGATGAGCCCGGAAGAGATCGTGCGCATCGTCGATTTCCGCTACCTCACCGACGCGATCACGCCCGTTGAGGCGCTTGAAATCCTGAAGAGGGGCGAAGCCGGCAAGGCCGGGCGCATCGCCACGCTCGAGCGCGAAGGCTATGCCTGCTACACCACTTCGGCCGGCTGGCTCGGCTATCCCGACGACAAGCTGCGGCGCCTATGCCAGGAAGCTGTCGACCAGGGTTTCGATCACATCAAGCTGAAGGTCGGCCGCGACCGCGCCGACGACATCCGCCGCCTGCGGATCGCCCGCGAGGCCATCGGCCCGGACAGATACCTGATGATCGACGCCAATCAGGTCTGGGAGGTCGACCAGGCTATCGACTGGCTGAAAGACCTTGCCTTCGCCAAGCCGTTCTTCATCGAGGAGCCGACAAGTCCCGACGATGTCGCCGGCCATGCGAAAATCCGCAAGGCGGTGGCGCCGATCAAGGTCGCGACCGGCGAGATGTGCCAGAACCGCATCATGTTCAAGCAGTTCATCGCCGGCGGCGCGATCGATGTCGTGCAGATCGATTCCTGCCGCATGGGCGGTCTCAACGAAGTGCTGGCGGTGCTTCTGATCGCCGCCAAATTCGGCCTGCCGGTCTGGCCGCATGCCGGTGGCGTCGGCCTGTGCGAATATGTCCAGCATTTGTCGATGATCGACTATGTCGCGGTGTCGGGCAGCAAGGACGGTCGCGTCATCGAATATGTCGACCATTTGCACGAGCACTTCCTCGAACCCTGCCTGATCCGCGACGCCGCCTACATGCCGCCCCGCGCGCCCGGCTTCTCGATCGAGATGAAGGCGCAGTCGATCGAAGACTATCTGCATCGCGCCTGATATCGGGTGACCGCGCGGCAATCGTGCCGGGGCCCGCTGTGCCGCACAGCTGCGAATCGGCTATGCCTTGCGCATGCAGGAAACGTCCCTTTACGAGCCGGTGAAGCGGTTTCTCGAGAGCATGGATTTCGCCGTCAAGGGCGAGATCGGCGGCTGCGACGTGGTCGGCGTGCGTGCGGGCGAACCGTCGGTCGTCGTCATCTGCGAACTCAAGCTGCAATTCAACCTCGAACTCGTCCTGCAAGCCGTCGATCGCGCGGCGGCCTGTGACGAAGTCTGGCTGGCTGCCTTGATGTCGGCGCGCGGCAAGGGTCGGGAGCACGACCGCCGCTTCCGCGCGCTCTGCCGCCGTCTCGGCTTCGGCCTGTTGGGTGTCGGCAAGAAGGGTGAGGTGGAACTGATCCTCAGTCCGGCCGCCTTGCCGCCGCGCCGCGATCCGCGGCGGCGCTCGCGCCTCGTCGAGGAGCATCACCGCCGCAAGGGCGATCCATCCATCGGCGGCAGCACGCGAAGGAAGCCGATCATGACCGCTTACCGGCAGGAGGCGCTCGCCTGCGCCGCCGCCATGGCAGACGGGCCGAAGCGCCCGCGCGATCTCAAGGCGCTTTCGCCGCGCGCGGCCAGCATCCTTCTGCACAATTATTATGGCTGGTTCGCCAGGGCCGAGCGCGGCGTCTACGCGCTGACCGAAGCCGGCCTTGCGGCGATCGGACCTTTGCCGGCGGCGCTGTAACTTATCGCGGATCGAAAGCTTTGCCGGCTTACCACTCAGCGGCCGGCTTACCACTCTGCGAAGGAGCCGTCCTTGTGGCGCCACACCGGATTGCGCCAACGATGACCTTCCTTGGCGCGTTCCTTGACGTATTCCTCGTCGATCTCGACCCCCAGGCCGGGCCCGTCCGGGATCGCCACATAGCCTTCATGATAGCGGAACACGTCCTTGTTGGCGGCATAGTCCAGCAGGTCGTTGGCGGCATTGTAATGGATGCCGAGGCTCTGCTCCTGGATGAAGCAATTGTAGCTCACCGCGTCGAGCTGCAGGCATGCGGCGAGAGCGATCGGGCCGAGCGGGCAGTGCGGGGCGACCGCCACGTCATAGGCTTCCGCCATCGCCGCGATCTTGCGGCATTCGGTGATGCCTCCGGCATGCGAGAGGTCCGGTTGGATGATGTCGACGACCGCCTCCTCGAACACCGACTTGAAGTCCCAGCGGCTGTAGAGCCGCTCGCCCAGCGCGATCGGCGTCGAGCCAAGTGCGGCGATCTCCTTCAGCGCTTCGCGGTTTTCGCTCAGCACCGGCTCCTCGATGAACATCAGCCGGTATGGCTCCAGTTCCTTGACCAGGATGCGCGCCATCGGCCGGTGCACGCGGCCGTGGAAATCGACCGCGATGCCGATATCGGGACCGACCGCCTCGCGCACCATGGCGACGCGTTCCACTGCCGCATCGATCCTGTCGTGGCTGTCGACGATCTGCAGTTCCTCCGTGCCGTTCATCTTGAGCGCCAGGAAGCCACGCGCGACCATTTCCCTGGCGCCCGCCGCAACCTCCGCCGGCCGGTCGCCGCCGATCCAGGAATAGACCTTGATGGTGTCGCGCAGCTTGCCGCCAAGCAGTTCATGCACCGGCACGCCGAGCGCCTTGCCCTTGATGTCCCACAGCGCCTGATCGATGCCGGCGATGGCGCTCATCAGGATCGGCCCGCCGCGATAGAAGCCGCCGCGATACATGACCGTCCAATGATCCTCGATCAAGCGCGGATCCTTGCCGATCAAATAGTCGGCCAGTTCCTTGACCGCCGCCTCGACCGTCAGCGCCCGGCCTTCGACGACGGGCTCGCCCCAGCCGCTGACCCCGGCATCGGTCTCGATCTTGAGGAAGAGCCAGCGCGGCGGAACGACATAGGTGGTCAGGGCGGTGATCTTCATGCGGCCGGCCGGTCTCAGTTGTTCTTCAATTTCTTGGCGCTGGTCAGGTCGCGCGCCGCAAGGTCGAGGATCTTGCTCGCCGCGGCCCGCGCCGCTGCGGCATTGCGCATGCGCAGCGCCTCCACGACTTCGCGATGTGCCGCCACCGCTTCCATGCGCCTTTCAAGCGAGATCGTCGCCGACGCTTCCAGCGAGAATTTCAGCCCGGTGTCGATCAGATTGCCGATCTGGCGGAAGATCGGGTTGTGGCTGGCGCCATAGACGATCTGGTGGAAGGCGATGTCGGAGCGCGAGAATTGCGTCAGGTCCTCGCCGGCGCCGGCCATGCCTTGCCACGCCATCTCGAGGTCGGCAATCTCCTGCATCGTCGCCCGCGTCGCCGCGAGTTCGGCGACAAGCGGCTCGATGGCGCGGCGGGTCTCCAGGATCGCGTCGAACAGCTTGTCGTCCAGCGCATGCGGCGCATGCCAGGCGAGCACCTGTGCGTCAATGATGTTCCAGTTGTCCTGGTCGCACACGACCGTGCCGACGCGCGGCCTGGACAGCACCAGCCCCTTGGCCGCCAGCACCTTCAGGGCCTCCCGGATGACGGTGCGGCTGACGCCATATTCGATGCCGAGATCGTTCTCGGTCGGCAGCGACGACCCCGCCGGATAGCGGCCGGAGAAAATGTCGGAGGCCAAAGCCTTGGTTACGTCAGGCATGACGCGTGGACGACGCGCGGTCTCACGCGGTTCGGCCTCTTCGTCAGCCTTCTTCGGTGTTTCGGTCACCTCAGCCCCTCCTCCAAGGCAGCGAACCCTTTGGTTTGCGCGCAATTGGTCCGGCCTTAGCGGATGCGATTGATTTGCGCCAGCGACTACTTGTCGGACTATCTATCTTATTTATCATACCAGATCAATTGACGGGTATGATAAAATTGACTACACACTGCCAATCCGGGCCGAGCGCCCGGCCGTTTGCTGGGAGGTAATCATGCGACTTTTGAAAACCGCGCTCGTCGCGGGTGCTCTCGCTGTCTTGTCGGTCACCACGATTGCGTCCGCCTATGCGCAGGACACCAAGATCGGCTTTATCGTTAAGCAGCCCGAGGAGCCGTGGTTCCAGGACGAATGGAAGTTCGCCGACCAGGCTGCCAAGGAAAAGGGTTTCACCCTGGTCAAGATCGGCGCCGAGGACGGCGAGAAGCTGATGTCGGCGATCGACAATCTCGGCGCTCAAGGAGCGCAGGGCTTCGTCGTCTGCACGCCCGATGTGAAGCTCGGCCCCGGCATCGTCGCCAAGGCCGCCGCCAACAATCTGAAGCTGATGACGGTCGACGACCGCCTCGTCGGCGCTGACGGCAAGCCGTTGGAAGACGTGCCGCATATGGGCATCTCGGCGACCAAGATCGGCGAGGCGGTCGGTCAGGCCATCCTCGACGAGATGAAGACGCGTGGCTGGAAGATGGATGAGGTCGGCGCGATCCGCGTCTCGTACGACCAGCTGCCGACCGCCGTCGACCGCGTCGAGGGCGCGATTTCGGTGCTGAAGGCCGCCGGCTTCAAGGCCGAGAACATCTTCGACGCCCCGCAGGCCAAGACCGACACCGAAGCCGCCCTCAACGCCGCGACGGTCGTGCTCAACGCCCATGCCGACATCAAGAAGTGGATCGCCTTCGGCCTCAACGACGAGGCGGTGCTCGGCGCCGTGCGCGCGTCCGAGAGCGTCGGCATTCCGGCCGACGGCATGATCGGCGTCGGCATCGGCGGCGCGGAATCGGCGATCAACGAGTTCAAGAAGCCGGCGGCGACCGGCTTCGTCGGCACGGTCATCATCTCGCCCAAGCGTCACGGCTACGAGACGGCGCTCAACATGTATGACTGGATCGCCAACAACAAGGAGCCGGCGAAGCTGACGCTGACCGCCGGTGCGCTGGCCAAGCGCGACGACTATCAGAAGGTGAGGCAGGACCTCGGCATCGAATAATCCTCCCTGTACAAACAGGCGGCGGCCGTGTCGCCGCCTGTTTGGTACGATCCGGCAAGGGTAGCGCAGAAGGATCGAAGCGTGTCCTTTCTCGAATTCTCAAACATCACCAAGACCTATCCAGGCGTCAAAGCCCTGTCGGATGTGTCGTTCGGCATCGAAAAGGGCGCCGTGCATGGGCTGATGGGCGAGAACGGCGCCGGCAAATCCACCTTGATCAAGATCCTGTCCGGCGACCAGCATGCCGATGCCGGCGAAATAAGCATCGACGGCAAGGTCCAGGCCTATGCCTCGACCAGGGACGCTTTCGACAACGGCGTCATCGTCATCCACCAGGAATTGCAGCTCGTTCCCGAGCTGACCGTCGCCGAGAATCTCAGCCTTGGCCGTTTTCCGGCCAGCGCCGGCATCATTGCGCGCCGCCGGATGCTCGACGATGTCGGCGCCAAGCTGAAATCGGCCGGCATCGACACCGACATGCGCCGCAAGGTGAAGACGCTATCGATCGGCGAGCGCCAGATGGTCGAGATCGCCAAGGCAGTCATGCTCGACGCCCGCGTCATCGCGCTCGACGAGCCGACCTCGTCGCTTTCCTCGCGCGAAAGCGAGATACTGTTTAAGCTGATCGGCCGGCTGCGCGGCGAAGGCAAGGTCATCATCTATGTCTCGCACCGCCTCGACGAGGTGTTCAGGCTCTGCGACAGCCTGACGGTGCTGCGCGACGGCAAGCTCGCCGCGCATCACACGTCGCTGAAGGATGTGACGCGCGATCAGGTCGTGGCCGAAATGGTCGGCCGCGAGATTTCCGACATCTGGGGTTTTCGCCCGCGAAAGGCCGGAGAGGTTCGCCTCAAGGTCGACAATTTGAGCGGCGCCAGATTGCGGACGCCGGCGAGTTTCGAAGCCCGTGCCGGTGAGATCGTCGGCTTGTTCGGCCTCATCGGCGCCGGACGCTCGGAGCTGATGCGGCTCGTCTTTGGCGCCGACCCACGCTCGGGCGGCACGATCGCCGTCGACGGCAAGGCGGTTGCCGCCGCCAGCCCGCATGACGCGATCAGGGCCGGCATCGTGCTGTGCTCGGAAGACCGCAAGCATGACGGCATCATCCAGGGCCGCTCTGTCGAGGAGAACATCAACGTCTCGTCGCGGCGCCATCACACGCGCTTCGGCGTGCTCAGCCGCGCAAGCGAGATCGCGATCGCCGAGACCTTCATCAAGAAGCTCAAGGTGCGCACGCCATCGCGCAGGCAGGACATCGTCAATCTCTCCGGCGGCAACCAGCAGAAGGTCATCCTTGGCCGTTGGCTGTCGGAACAGGGCATACGCGTGCTGATCGTCGACGAACCGACGCGCGGCATCGATGTCGGCGCCAAGTCGGAGATCTACGAGTTGCTCTACCAGCTCGCCGAGGACGGCATGGCGATCGTCGTCGTCTCGTCCGAGCTACCGGAAGTGATGGGCATCTGCGACCGCATCCTGGTGATGTGCGGCGGACGCATCAGCGCGGAGCTCGCGCGCGACCAGTTTGCCGAAAGGGCGATCCTGGCCGCCGCGCTGCCCGACAAGAAAACCCCCGACGCGATCGCATCCTGAGGATTTGTAATGACCGACCGGTTGAAGAAGATACTGCTCGGCGAACAGGGCCTCGTCGTCATCTTCATCGTCGCCTTCGCGCTGGTGTCGCTCCTGGTGCCGAACTTCCTCACCGACCGCAACATGCTCGGCCTGCTGCAGTCGGTGGTCACTGTCGGCATCGTCGCCTGGACCATGATGTTCTGTCTCGCGGCGCGCGACTTCGACCTATCGGTCGGCTCCATCGTCGCCTTTGCCGGCATGGTTGCGGTGATGGCGTCGAACACCACCGGCTCGATCCTGCTCGGCCTTGTCGCGGCAATCGCTTGCGGTGCCGTCGTCGGCTGGGTCAATGGCATCGTCATCGCCAAATTCCGCATCAATGCCTTGATCACCACCTTGGCCACCATGCAGATCGTGCGCGGCATGGCGCTGATCTCGTCGGACGGCCGCGCCGTCGGCATCAACAGCCCCGATTTCTACCAGCTCGCTCTGTCGAAACTGCTCGGCATACCGACGCCGATCTGGGTGCTGGCGGTGCTGTTCGGCATTTTCGGCTTCGTGCTCAACAGCACCGTCTTCGGCAAGAACACGCTGGCCATCGGCGGCAATCCGGAGGCCTCGCGCCTTGCCGGCGTCAATGTCGACAGGACGCGCATCTGGATCTTCACGCTGCAGGGCGTGGTCTGCGGCATCGCCGGCATCCTGCTTGCCTCGCGCATCACTTCGGGCCAGCCCAACGCCGCGGTGGGCTTGGAGCTGTCCGTGATCTCGGCCTGCGTGCTCGGCGGCGTGTCGCTTGCCGGTGGTCGTGCGACAATGTCGGGCGTCATCGTCGGCGTGCTGATCATGGGCATCGCCGAGAACGCGATGAACCTGCTCAACATCCCGGCCTTCTACCAATACATCGTCAGGGGCGTGATCCTGCTTCTGGCCGTCCTGCTCGACAATCTGCGTTCCTCCGCCTTGGGGCGGCGCTGATGGCACGGCTTTCCGGTAAACGCATCTTCCTGACCGGCGCGGCGCAGGGCATCGGCTACGCGATTGCCGAGGCGTGCCTGCGCGAGAAGGCCGAGCTGTTCCTGGTCGACCGCGACGCGAGCCTGCTCGCCGAAAGCGCCGCACGTTTGGGTAAGGTCGCTCATGCTGCGGCCGACATCGCTGACGCTAAAGCGATCGACGCCGCGATGGCGGCGGCGGGGAGGGCCATCGGCCCGATCAACGCCGTCATCAACAATGCCGGCACCAACGTATTTTCAACCCCACTCGAAGCAACCGAGGACGACTGGACGCGCAATCTAGACGTCAACGTCAAAGGCGCCTGGCACTGCGCCAGGGCGGCACTGCCCGGCATGATCGGGCAAGGCGGCGGCGTGATCCTCAACATCGCTTCGACGCACGCCTTCACCATCATCCCGCACACCTTCCCCTATCCCGTCGCCAAGCACGCGCTGCTTGGCCTGACCAGGTCGCTGGCCATTGAATATGCCGGCAACAATGTGCGCGTGAACGCACTGGCGCCGGGCTACGTCGCCACGCAGAAGGTCATCGACTACTGGAACGGTTTCGACGATCCGGAGGCCGCGCGCCGCAAGACGCTGGCGCTGCATCCGAGCGGGCGGATCGCCACGCCGGAAGAGATCGCCATGGCCGCGGTCTTTTTGGTCTCCGACGAATGCCCCTTCATCAACGCCGCCTGCCTCGTCGCGGATGGCGGCCTGAGCGTGCTTCACCACCCCTGAAACAAGCCATAAATCGGAGGATAAAATGGCAAATGATGTGTTCGCAAAATCCCTGTTGACGCGTCGCCAGGCGCTTGCGCTTGGTGCAAGCGCGGCGCTGGCGGGCTCGCTCCCGCGCATCGCGTTCGCTGCGGACGAGAAGGTCACGCTCTGGCACGGCTGGACCGGCGCCGACAACACCACGGCGCTCAACGGCGTCATCGATACCTTCAACAAGGGCGGCAAGGGCGTCACGGTCGAGCCGACCGGCTATGACTGGGATACCTTGTTCTCCAAATGGGTCGTCTCATCCGCCGGCGGACGCGCGCCGGACCTGGTGCTCTTCCACATCACCGAACTGCCCGAATTTGCCACGCGCAAGGTCATCCGTCCGATCGACGACGTCGTCGCGTCGTCCGGCCTCGACCTGTCGCAGGTTCCGGATGCCGGCCGCACCGGCGTGATCTTCGACGGTAAGGTCTATGCCGCGCCGCTCGACGTCCATCCGCTCGGTTTCTACTACAATGTCGATATGGTTCAGGAGGCGGGGCTTGATCCGACAAAGCCGCCGAAGACCGGGGAGGAATTCCTCGAATGGGCAAAGAGGCTCACGGTCAAGGACGGCAGCGGCAAGGTCACGCGATACGGCTTCGAATTGCCGAACACCTGGGCGACGGCGCGCTGGATCTGGTTCAGCCTTATGTACCAGTTCGGCGGCACCTTCCTCGACGACAAGGGCCTAGCCGCGGTCGACAGCGAAGCCTCGCAGAAGGCACTGCAGTACCTCGTCGACCTGATCAACGTTCATGGCGTGACCAATCCGGAGGTCGGCGGCAACAAGGGTGAGGACGCCTTCGCCTCGAAGCAGGTCGCGATGAAGTTCATCGGCCCGTGGGAGGTCAATCTGCGCATGGCGCAGAAGATGAATTTCATGACCGCGCAGCTGCCGGTGTTCGGCGCCAAGCCGGCGGTGTGGGCCAACTCGCATTGCATGGCGGTATCGAAGCAGAAAAACGACGACAAGCTCGCCGCCGACGGCAACTTCATGAAGTGGTTCTTCGACAATTTCGCAGCACCCGCCACCACCGTCGGCATCATTCCGCAGAGCAAGGCGGTACGCGAGAGCGCGGCCTTCACCGGCACCGAGCAGTACAAATACTTCAAGTCCTTCGTCGACGATCTGCCCAACATCGTCTACGAGCCGCTGATCCCGCAATACCTCTCGGTCTTCTCCTTCGACAAGCCGACGCCGCTGGTCACCAACCTTCAGGCCGCGCTCAGCGGCTCCAAGCCGGTGCCGGACGCCTTGAAGGCGATGAAGGAAGGTCTCGACGCGCAGCTGAAGAAGGGCTGATGACATCGCTGGCATCACAACCGGCGGGCCGCTCCAGGGCCCGCCGCGCGGCTGCGCAGGAGGGAGGGGCGGTGCGCAGCGGCATGACGCTTGCCGCCTATCTCTTCCTGTCGCCCTATCTGGCGCTGTTCATAGCCTTCATGCTGATGCCGACGCTCGCCGCCGTCGGCGTCAGTTTCATGCGCTGGGACATTCTCGGAACGCCTGAATTCATTGGGCTCGACAATTACCGGCAGATATTCGCCGACCCGCTATTCCTGACCGCGATCAAGAACACCTTCTATTTCGTCTTCCTGACCGCGATCCCGATGGTCGTGCTCGGCCTGGCCCTTGCAATGCTGCTCGACCAGAAGCTCAAGGGGACGGCGTTCGTGCGAACGGTGGTGTTCCTGCCTTATGTGGTCATGGTTTCGACGGTCGGCATCCTCTGGGGCTGGCTGTTCGACAAAGGCACCGGCCTCGTCAACTACTACCTGACCACGATCGGCATCGAGCCCATCGCCTGGCTCAAGGATCCGCATTGGTCGATGCCGGCCTTGGCCATCACCACCGTCTGGTGGACCGTCAACACCAACATGATCATCTTCCTGGCGGCGCTGCAGGATATTCCGGAAGAACTGCATGACGCCGCCACGCTCGATGGCGCCGGCCCGTGGCAGCGTTTCGTCTACATCACGCTGCCGTTGCTGCGGCCGGCCATGGCGCTGGTCACCGCGCTCACCATCATCAATGGCTGGCGCGTCTTCGGCCAGGCCTATGTGATGACGCAAGGGGGGCCCGAAGCAAGCACCTTCGTCATCGTGCAGTACATCTACCTCACCGCATTCCAGAATTTCGAAATGGGGCCGGCAGCCGCCGCTGGCGTGGTGCTGCTCTTGATCACGCTGGTCTTCTCGCTGGCCCAGATGAAGCTGATGAAGGCGATCTGATGCAGGACCAACGTTCAGCCCGTGCCGGGAAATCGCTTGGCGGGCGTGCGCTGGCCTATGTGCTGATGGGCGTGGTGACGGCGCTCTGGGGCGCGCCGATCCTTTGGATGCTGGTCACATCGATCAAGCCGGAGAGCGAGATCTACGTCTATCCGCCGGCATGGATTCCGGATGCACCGACGCTCGAAGCCTACGGCGCGCTGTTCCAGCGCTTTCCCATGCTGACCTGGTTCCGCAACTCGGCCGTCGTCGGGTTACTGACGACCGTGCTGACCTTGGCCGTCGATGCGCTGGCCGCCTATCCGCTGGCGCGCATGCAATTCCCCGGCCGCCGCGCCATCATGGGCGTCATCTTCGCGACTTTCCTGCTGCCATACGAACTCCTGTTCGTGCCGCTGTTCCTGGGCTTGAACAGCTACGGCCTGGTCGACAGCATTTTCAGCCTGACCGTGCCGGCCTCGGCGAACGCCTTTGGGGTCTTCCTGCTCACCCAGTTCTTCCAGGCCGTGCCGAGGGAATTGGAGGACGCCGCGATCATGGACGGATGCAGCCGTTTCGGCTTCTTCTGGCGCATCCTTTTGCCGCTCACCAAGCCGGGCCTTGCCACCGTCGCGATCTTCACCTTCGTCGCCAGCTGGAACAATTTCTTCTGGCCGTTGATCGCCACCAATTCCGACGAGACGCGCACGCTTCCGGTCGGGCTGGCGACATTGGTCGGCGGCGCCGGCATGTCGATGAAGCAGAGCGTGCTGATGGCCTCGGCCGTCGTGGCAACCCTGCCGACGGCGATCTTCTTCCTGGCCTTGCAGCGCCACTTCGTGCGCGGCATCGCCGCGACCGGCATCAAGGGCTGACGATGGCCGATATCGCCATCGCCGACGACCGCCTTCGCTGCGTTCTCGATCGCGATCAGAAACGCTCGCGGTAGTCGCGCGGGTTGGCGCCGAGAATGCGTAGAAAGCCGCGCCGCATCGTTTCCTCGGAGCCGAAGCCGCAGCGGCGCGCCGTCTTGTTGACGGGCTGCCCCCGTTCCAGCATCCGCCGCGCCGCTTCGATGCGGATCTCCTCGATGGCGCGGGCGGGTGTCCGCCCGGTTGCTTCCTGATAGTGCCGCGAGAAACTGCGCCGGCTCATATTGGCCTGGTCGGCCAACTGCGCCAGCGAAAGGTCGCCGGCCAGATTGTCGAGGATCCACCCATGCAGCCGGTCGAAGCGCCCGTCGCCTTCCTGCAGCTTGAGGGTCTGGCTGAATTGCGCCTGGCCGCCCGGACGTTTCAGGAAGACGACCAGCTCGCGCGCCACCGCCAGCGCCATGCGCCGGCCAAGGTCGGCCTCGACGAAGGAAAGCGCAAGATCGATGCCCGCCGTCACGCCGGCCGAGGTCCACACATTGCCGTCACGAATAAAGATCGGGTCGGGTTCGAGCCGAACCGCCGGAAAGCGCCGGGCGAACTCCGCGCAGCGCCCCCAATGGGTAACCGCGCGGCGACCGTCGAGCAGGCCGGCCTGCGCCAGCAGCATGGCGCCGCTGCAGACGGAAGCTGTTCGCGTAGCATCCTGCGAGCGGCCGATGATCCACTGGACCAGCTCGGCATCCTCGCAGGCCGCGTTGACGCCCCATCCGCCGGGCACGATCAGCGTGTCGATCTCGAGCCCGTGCTCCGGCAGCGCCGCTACCTCAAGCACGAGGCCGGACGATGTCCTGATCCGTGGCGAAGCGGCGACGACGGCGACGTCATAGACGGCCGGTTCGCCGGCCTGGGTCCTGAAGTCGTTGGCGCTGGCGAAAACCTGAAGCGGTCCGCTGACATCGAGGAGCTGGATGTCGGGATAGGCAAGGATTTCGATACGGCGCATGGCATTGGCCTGAAACGAGGGGTGATTGGCGATCGTGCCAAAGCATGATGCCTTAGATTGCCAGAAGTCAACTCGCCCCGAGTCAACCTGTGGAGATTTCCATGACCCTTCGTTTCGGCATTCTCGTATTCCCCAACGTCCAGCAGCTCGACCTCACCGGGCCGTACGAAGTCCTGGCCACCGCCAGGGGCGCCGAGGTCGAATTGATCTGGAAGGACCGCAATCCGGTGATGTCTTCAACGCGCCTTTCCCTCACGCCGACCGCGACCTTCGACGATTGCCCGCCTCTCGACGTTCTGTGCATTCCTGGCGGAGGCGGCGTCAACGCGCTGCTGGAAGACCAGGCGGTCCTCGATTTCGTCTGGGAGCGCGCGGCGCAGGTGCGCCACATCACCTCGGTCTGCAGCGGCGCCCTGGTGCTCGGCGCGGCCGGGTTGCTGAAGGGCAAGCGCGCCACCACGCACTGGTATGCGCATGATTTCCTTGAAGAGTTCGGCGCGATCCCCGTCGATGCGCGGATCGTTGAGGACGGCAAGCTGATCACCGCCGGCGGCGTCACATCGGGGATCGATTTCGGGCTGGCGCTGGTCGCAAGGCTGCTCGGCCAGGCCGAAGCCGAGACGGTACAGCTCTCGCTCGAATATGCGCCGGCGCCCCCTTTCCGCTCCGGCACGCCCGCCGAGGCTTCGCCGGCCGTGTTGGCGGAGGCAAAGGAGCGGCTCGCGGGTTCGAGGCGGGTCCGTGAGGATATGTTCGCTCGCTGGCGCGAAGCGCGCGGCGGACATGTCGCAGCGTAATCATGCCTGAAGCCAGGGAGGCGAATGGCGCAGATCCGCGCCATTCGGCCCGGCCTCGTTTCGACTGTTGACTCGCCTTTCGCCCTGTGCAGAAATTGGTTGGACCATTGAACCACTTTAGGCTCAGCCGGCGTGACCGATTTCCTGCCCCCCATCCAGACGACGGCCCGCGATGACGCGGTACTGAAGGCCTTGGCGGGCTTTGTCCGGCAGGAAGCGCTGGGCCCCGGCGGCAAACTACCGACCGAGCGCATCCTGGCCGAACGCCTCAAGGTCAGCCGCAACACGGTGCGCGAAGCCCTGACGCGATGGGAGGGGCTCGGCCTGGTGGAACGGCGCCAGGGCTCGGGCACCTATCTCAAGACCGCTGTTTCCCCTGATATGCTGCACATGCCGCTGACGCTTGCCGGCGGCAACGACTTCACCGGCCTGATGCGCACGCTTGAAATCCGCCGTGCGCTCGAAGCAGAGGCGGCGGCGCTTTGCGCCATCCGCGCCGGCAGGGCCGAGATCATCGGGATCGAGCGCAAGCTCGACATCATGGAAGAGGCCTTCCAGACCCGCGCAGGCATGTCCTCGGAGGAGGACTGGGAGTTCCACCAGGCGGTCTACCGCGCCTCGGGCAATCCGCTGTTCGAGCAGATCATCGCCGCCATGCATGAGCTGTTCCATCGCTTCTGGGAGCATCCGCTCGGCGTGCGCGACTTCGGCCACGCCAGCTTCCCCTACCACCGCACCATCTTCGACCGCATCGCCGCGCGCGATCCCGATGGCGCTCGCGCCGAGGCGCTGAAGCTCATCGCCACCGTCGAGGACGATCTGAAGCGCGGCGCCGCCAACCTCAAGCTTTTGGACCGCAAATGAACGAGCACGCCTTCGACACTGCTTCGCTGGCCAGCGACTATCTCGCCGAGGCGGCGACGCTGCTCGCCCATGACGATCCGTTTCCCGGCAACGCCGTGGTGCCGCCGATCTACCAGACGTCGCTGTTCACCTTCGCCAATTATGCCGACATGGCCGACACCTTTGCCGGCAGAAGAAAGCAGCCGATCTACTCGCGAGGCGACAACCCGACGGTGATGGAGTTCGAGGCGCGCGTGGCGGCCTTGGAAGGCGCTGAAGCCGCCCGCGGCTTCTCCAGCGGCATGGCGGCCATCAGCGCCACGCTGCTCGCCTTTGTCGGCGCCGGCGAACGCATCGTCGCCGTGCGCAACTGCTATGGCGATGCCTACCGCCTGTTCGAGCGGCTCTTCCCGCGCCTCAACATCAAGGTCGACTATGTCGACGGTTCCGATCCGGACGCGATTGCCGCGGCACTTCCCGGCGCCAAGCTGCTTTATCTCGAAAGCCCGACCTCGATGCTGTTCGAGCTGCAGGATATCGCGCATCTCGCCCGGCTGGCGAAGGAGCAAGGCATCGTCACCACCATCGACAATTCCTGGGCGACGCCGGTGTTCCAGAAGCCGATTTCGCACGGCGTCGATCTCGTGCTGCATTCGGCCTCGAAATATCTCGGTGGCCACAGCGACACCGTCGCCGGCGTGGTGGCGGGTTCGGCGGCGCACATCAAGCATATCAATGAGCAGACCTATTCCCAGCTTGGCGCTAAGCTGTCGCCCTTCGAAGGCTGGCTGCTGCTGCGTGGCCTGCGCACGCTGCCGCTGCGCCTGCCGCATCACATGAAAAGCGGGCTCACCATTGCCGAGCGGCTGAAGGCGCATGGCAAGGTCGAGCGGGTCAACCACCCCGCCTATTCCAATCATCCGGGCAAGAAGACTTTAGCCGGCTATGCTGGACTGTTCTCCTTCGAGGTCACGGAGGATGTCGACATCCCGGCTTTCGTCGATGCGCTGAAGCTCTTCCGCCTCGGCGTCAGCTGGGGCGGCCATGAAAGCCTGGTCGTGCCGGCAAAGGCCTCGCTCGAGCAGACGCCGGGCATCAATTCGATGGCGCGCTTCGGCGTCAGCCCCCGAACCATCCGATTCAATGTCGGATTGGAGAATGTCGAGGATCTCTGGGCCGACATCGCCCAAGCCTTCGACAAAAGCAAAGCCTTCGACAAGTCAAAAAAATAAACGGATCGAAAATGGGAGTCCTGAACATGAAAAGACTGACCTTCATGCTTGCCGCCGTTGCCGGCCTGGCGATTTCCGCCAGCGGCGCGCTGGCCGACACCACCATCAAGCTGGTTGAGGTCATCACCAGCCCGCCGCGCACCGAATTCTTGAAGAAGCAGATCGCCGAATTCGAGAGCGCCAACCCGGGCATCAAGGTCGAGGTGGTCTCGCTGCCCTGGGGCCAGGCCTTCGAAAAGTTCCTCACCATGGTGCAGGCAGGCGATACGCCCGACGTCGTCGAGATGCCGGAGCGCTGGATGGGCCTCTATGCCAACAACGCCCAACTCGAGGATCTCGGCCCCTATATGGCCAAGTGGGACGACGCCAAGACGCTCGGCGACCGCGCCAAGCAGTTCGGCTCGACCGTCAACAACACGCAGTTCATGATCCCCTACGGCTACTATGTGAACGCGCTGTTCTGGAACAAGAAGCTGTTCAAGGAGGCCGGTCTCGACCGTCCGCCGGCAAATCTCGAGGAGTTCGTCGAGTTCTCCAAGAAGATCTCGGCGATTCCCGGCAAATACGGCTACTGCCTGCGCGGCGGCCCCGGCGCCTTCAACGGCATGCACATGTTCATGAACATCGCCGACGGCAAGGGCGGCTACTTCACCGACGACGGTGTCTCGACCATCAACGATGAAGGCTCGGTCAAGGGCCTGCAGATGCTGGCCGACATGTACAAGAACGGCCTGGCGCCCAAGGACGCCGTGAGCTGGGGCTTTAACGAAACGGTGACCGGCTTCTATTCCGGCACCTGCGCCATGCTCAACCAGGATCCGGACGCGCTGCTCGGCATCGCCGACAAGATGAGCGCCGACGACTTCGCCGTCGCGCCGCTCCCCGTGGGCCCGAGCGGCAAATCCTACCCGACTTTGGGCTATGCCGGCTGGGCGATGTTCGCCAATTCGCAGCACAAGGAAGAGGCCTGGAAGCTGATGGCGACGCTGCTCTCGCCGAAGGACAATCTGGAATGGGCCAAGGAAGTCGGCGTCGTGCCGATCCACAACGGCGCCGACCAGGACGCCCATTTCAAGACCGAGCAGTTCAAGGGCTGGTTCACCGAGCTCAGCGATACCTCCAAATATGAAATGGTGACGCCGCCGACGCATCTCGAAAACCTCGGCAACTTCGTCGACCAGGTGGCGATCAAGAACTTCCAGGAAGTGCTGCTCGGCCAGAAGCCGGCTAAGCAGGTGGCCGACGAATGGGCTAAGTTCCTGACCAAGGAACAGCAGGACTGGATGGCCAAGAACAAGAAGTAGCACAGGCCTTTCCCTTCTCCCCGTTCACGGGGAGAAGGTGGCCCGAAGGGTCGGATGAGGGGGCAGCGACTGCTTCTGATAGGTTGGCGCTGCCCCTCATCTGCCTGCCGGCATCTTCTCCCCGTGGAACGGGGAGAAGATGGCAGTTGCCACGCCGGCTCACCCCTCCAACGCGAGCACCGTATGACCTACGCCGTGTCCGAAATCCGATCCGCCGCCCGGCCGCGCAAGCAGCGGCTGAGCAAGGCCTCGATCGAGCCGTGGCTCTATCTTTCGCCTGCTATCGTCCTGTTGGTCCTGGTGCTGCTGGTGCCGCTGATCATAGGCATCAGCTATTCCTTCCGCAAATTCTCCGCCTTCAAGTCGCAATATGTCGGCCTCGCCCAATACCAGGCGATGCTCTCCGACCAGGTGCTCGGCCAGGCGCTGATCAACACGCTGTGGTGGACCGTCGCCAGCCTGTTCTTCCAGTTCTTCCTCGGCCTCGGCCTGGCGCTGCTGCTCGACAAGCCTTTCTACGGCCGCAAGGTGGTGCAGGCTGTTGTATTCCTGCCCTGGGCGGTGCCCTCCTTCCTGTCCGGCCTCACCTGGGCGTGGCTGTTCAACCCGATCATCGGGCCGCTGCCGCACTGGCTCTTCGCGCTCGGGCTGAAGGCCGAACCGACCAATGTGCTTTCCGATCCCGCCACCGCCATGTGGGGGCCGATCATCGCTAACATCTGGTTCGGCATCCCTTTCTTCGCCATCACCCTGTTGGCGGCGCTGAAGTCGATCCCTTCCGAATTGCATGAGGCCGCGGCGATCGACGGCGCCTCGCCCTGGCAGCGCTTCACCAAAGTGACGCTGCCGTTCCTGGCGCCGACCATCGTCATCACCGTCATGCTGCGCACCATCTGGATCGCCACTTTCGCCGACCTGATCTTCGTCATGACCGAGGGCGGGCCGGCCGGCTCGACCAGCACGGTGCCGGTCTACATCTATGTCAGCGCCTTCAAGTCGTTGGACAAGGGCTATGCCTCGGCGGTGGCGGTGCTGCTTCTGGTGCTGCTCATCGCCTACGCCATCGGGCTGATCGCCATCCGCCGCATGCTCGTGAGGCATGTCTGATGATCGCCGGCCGCTCCACCTCCTCGCGCATTTTCGGCGGCATCGGGCTCTACGCGGCCGTCGCCGCCTATGTGATCTTCGCTCTGTTCCCGATTTTCTGGACGCTGAAGATCTCGGTCACGCCCGAGCGCCTGCTCTATTCGGAAGGTATCACCTTCTGGCCGTCGCAGACGACGTTCCAGAACTTCGTCACCGTGCTGGAGGCCTCCGACTTCCCGCGCTATTTCCTCAACAGCGTCATCGTCTCGGTGTCGACGGCCGCACTTGTCACCGTCATCGCCACGCTCGCCGGCTACGCCATGTCGCGCTTCACCTTCCGCGGCAAGGCGACGCTGGCGATCCTTTTGCTTCTGACGCAGACCTTCCCGCTGGTCATGGTCATCCCGCCGATCTACCGCATCATGGGCGATCTCGGCCTGACCAACAGCCTGACCGGGCTGATCATCATCTACACCGCCTTCAACACCGCCTTCGCCACTTTCCTTATGCAATCCTTCTTCGACGGCATCCCGAAGGATCTGGAAGAAGCGGCGATGATCGACGGCTGCACGCGCGCCCAGGCGATGCGCCGGGTGATCGTGCCGCTGACCTTGCCCGGCATGGGCGCCACGCTCGGCTTCGTCTTCACGGCCGCCTGGAGCGAATTGCTGTTCGCGCTGATGCTGATCTCCAGCGACGAGCAGAAGACCTTTGCCGTCGGCCTGCTCACCTTCATCGGCAAGTTCGCCGTCGACTGGGGGCAAATGATGGCGGCATCCATCCTGGCGCTGATCCCGGTCTGCATCTTCTTCGCCTTCCTGCAACGCTATCTCGTCACCGGCCTCACCGCCGGCGCGGTCAAAGGATAAAAGATGGCTTCCGTCACGCTGCAACATGTCGAGAAGGACTATGGCGCGCTGCGCATCCTGCACGGCGTCGATCTCGAGATCGCCGACGGCGAGTTCGTCGTCCTGGTCGGCCCGTCCGGTTGCGGCAAGTCCACGCTTTTGCGCATGATCGCCGGCCTCGAAGAGGTCACCGGCGGTGAGATCCGCATCGGCGAGCGGCTGGTCAACGACGTCGCGCCGAAAGACCGCGATATCGCCATGGTGTTCCAGTCCTACGCGCTTTATCCGCATATGGACGTGTCCTCGAACATGGGCTTCAGCCTGTTGCTGAAGAAGGCCGAGAAGACGACGATCGACGGCAGGGTCGGTGCGGCCGCCAAGCGCCTTGGCCTCGATAGCTATCTCGGCCGCCTGCCGCGCCAGCTCTCCGGTGGCCAGCGCCAGCGCGTCGCCATGGGCCGCGCCATCGTGCGCGATCCAAAGGTGTTCCTGTTCGATGAGCCGCTCTCCAACCTCGACGCCAAATTGCGCGTCCATATGCGGGCCGAGATCAAGGCGCTGCACCAGCAGCTCAAGACCACCTCGGTCTATGTCACCCACGACCAGGTCGAGGCGATGACCATGGCCGACCGCATCGTCGTCATGCATGACGGTTACGTCCAGCAGGTCGGCCGCCCGCTCGAGCTTTACGACCGGCCGGCCAACGCCTTCGTCGCCGGCTTCATCGGCTCACCGGGGATGAATTTCTTGCCGGCCAAAATTGCCAAGGGCGGCAAGGCGGATGCCGTGCTCGCCGATGGCCAAAAGCTCGGATTGCCGGACGGCCTGCCATTGCAGGACGGCGACGTGCTCACCGTCGGACTGCGGCCGGAACACATCAGGCTGGTCGACGACGGCGCGCTGAAAGCCGAGGTCGAGGTGGTCGAGCCGCTCGGCCTGTCGACGCAGTTCTATGTCAGGCTGGCCAACCAGCAGATCTGCGTCTTCGTCATGGGCCGCAGCGACGTGAAGCCGGGCGATGTGGTCCGCCTCGCCGCCGACCCGGCGTCCCTCCACCTTTTCGATCCGAAGAGCGGCGACCGCATCGGCTAGCCCGCAAGCGCCTCCGTCCGCCAGCAGGCGATCAGATGGCCATCGCCGATATCTGTCGAGGCAGGCTCCGCCTCCCGGCACGCGGGCGCGGCAAGAGGGCAGCGGCCGGCGAATGCGCACCCGCCTTCGCCGGCGGTCTCGGCTGGAATTCCCGCCTGGCGGACAATCGCCGGCGCATGATCGGAAGATGCCGCCAGCAGCAGCTTCGTGTAGGGGTGGTTGGGTCCGCGAAAGACCTGTTCGGATGAGCCGGTCTCGACCAGCCGGCCGCGATAGAGCACGCCGATCCTGTCGGCCATGTAGCGCACGACCCTGAGGTCGTGGCTGATGAACAGATAGGTCGTGTCCTTGTCGCGCTGCAGGTCGTTGAGCAGGTTGAGCACGGTCGCCTGCACCGAGACGTCGAGCGCCGAGGTCGGCTCGTCCAGCACCACCACTTTCGGCGCGCCGGCAAAGGCGCGCGCAATGGCCGCCCTCTGCCGCTGGCCGCCGGAGAGCGAGCGTGGCTTCTGCTCGGCGGTCGCGTCCGCCAGCCGGACGGAGCGCAGCAGGTCGGCGACGCGTTGGCGCGCCTGGCTCCGGCCAAGGCCGGCAAGCCGCCGCAGCGGCCGGTTGATGATCCGTCCGATCCTGTGGCGGGGATTGAGCGTGCGGTCCGGCGACTGGAAGACCATCTGCACGTCGCGACGCTCGCCTGGCGCACGGCTTTCGGCGCGCGGCGCGACGGTCCTGCCGAACAGCTCGACCGACCCTTGGCTAGGCGTCTGCAGCCCGGTGACGATCCTGGCCAGCGTCGACTTGCCGGAGCCGGATTCGCCGATCAGGCCGAAAGTCTCGCCTTGGCCGACGCCGAGATCGACATTGTGCAGCACCGCTTGGCTGCCGAAGGAATGGCTGACGCCCTTGCAGGCGATGGCGGTCTGGCGCTTCGCCCCCAGGTCGGCTGGGCGACCCTGCGACTGGATGCGGCTCGTCGCGCCGGTCTCGGCCAGCCGGCCGTCGCGCTTGGTGAAGTCGAGCGCCGGGATCGAGGCGATCAGCGCCTTCGTATAGGCATGGGCAGGGTTGTCGAAGACATCGCCGGCGTCGCCTGTCTCGACCACCGTCCCTGCCTGCATCACCGCCACTCGGTCGCAGGAACGGCGGATCAGGTTGATGTCGTGGCTGATCAGCAGGATGCTGGTTTTGTGATCGCGGCGCAGGTCGTCGAGGATGGCGATGATCTCCGACTGCACGCTGGCGTCGAGCGCCGTCGTCGGCTCATCCAGCACCAGCAGCGACGGATCGAGCGCGATCGCGATGGCGATGTTGGCGCGCTGCTGCATGCCTCCGGACAACTCGTGCGGATAGAGATCGAGCACCCGCTCGGGATTGCCGACCCGCACGCGCTTCAACAACTCGGCCGAGCGCCAGCGCGCTTCCTCGTGGCGCACCGAGCGATGGCGCATGATCGTTTCGCCGATCTGCCGGCCGATCGTCATCGCCGGACTGAGTGCTGCGCCGGGGTGCTGGTAGACGGCGGCGATGCGGTCGCCCCTCAGGCTGCGCAGCTCGCCCCCCGAAAGATCGCGCAATTCACGCCCCTGGAACTCCAGCGCCGAGGCCGCAATCCGGGCATTGCCCGGCAGGTAGCGCAAGATGGCCAGGGCTACCGAGCTTTTGCCCGAGCCTGACTCGCCGACCAGCCCGAGTGCTTCGCCTTGGCCTACGCTTAGCGAAACGCCGTTGACGGCGGATTGCCATCCTCTTTTCCCACCATAGGCGATGGAAAGTTTTTCCACATTCAGCACTGAAGGGGACATCAAGACCTCGAAATCGCTTTCTGTCGGTGCCCTTATGAAGGGCAATCGCTTCCGCGAATTAAGTACATTATCTCTATAAAATTACTCGAATTGATGCCGAGCGCAATCTAGTCTTTTGCAAATTGGAGATTGCGGATCGCGCCGACCGATGCGGCGCCTCCGTCTCTTCCAGCAGATTTGCAAGGAGGCCGGCATGGCGCGAAACCAGTTGATTCTCAGCGCATTCTTCTTCAACCCGCAGGGCGACCATCGCATGTCGTGGCGCCATCCGCGCGCGCCCGGCCGGGAAGTGCTCGGCTTCGACTATTACCGCGAGCTGGTCCAGGCGGCCGAGCGCGCCAGGATCGATACCATCTTCGTCGCCGACCACGTGTCGATCTGGGATTCGGTGAAAAGCGGTGTCGCGCATTACGCCAATGCTCGCCTCGAGCCGCTGACACTGCTGGCGGCGCTGGCCGGCGTCACCAAGCACATCGGACTGATCACCACTGCGTCGAGCTCCTACAGCGAGCCCTACAACGTGGCGCGTATGTTCGCCTCGCTCGACCATATCAGCCAGGGCAGGGCGTCGTGGAACGTCGTCACCTCGGCCATGGACGAGGAGGCGCGCAATTTCGGCCGCGACGGCAATATCGAGCATGCCTTCCGCTACCAGCGCGCCGCCGAATTCCTCGATATCGTCAAGGGACTTTGGGACAGCTGGGAGGACGAAGCCCTGCTGTTCGACAAGGAGACCGGCTATTTCGCCGATCCCGACAAGGTCCATGTGCTCGACCATCGCGGCGCGCATTTCAAGGTGCGCGGGCCGCTCAACGTCTCGCGGCCGCCACAGGGCCATCCGCTGATCGTCCAGGCCGGCTCGTCCGAGGACGGCAAGAATTTCGCCACCGCCCACGCCGATGCGCATTTTGCCATTTACAGCACGCGGGAAGATGGCATCAGATACCGTCAGGACATCAACGATCGCCTTGCCCGCCATGGCAGGCGGCCCGAGAGCTTCAAGATCCTGCCGGGCATCCTGCCGATCGTCGCGGCTTCCGAAGCCGAGGCGCGTGACAGGCAGGACTATCTGCAGACGCTGCTGCCGGACCGCATCGGCATCGATCTTCTGTCGAGCTGGAGCGGCATCGATCTTTCGGCCTATCCGCCGGACGGTCCGCTGCCGCAGCTTCCGGACGAGAGCACCTTCAATGGCGGGCGCACTTCGCTCAACCGCGTCAAGCAGTGGGCCACGCAGAACCTGACCTTGCGCGAGATCGCCCGCAAACTCGCCAACAGCGGCTCGGTGCCGACGGTCGCCGGCACGCCGAAGCAGATCGCCGACCAGCTGCAGGACTGGTTCGAGGCAGGTGCCGCCGACGGCTTCAACCTGATGTTCCCGCTGCTGCCCGAGGACTGGATCAATTTCGCCGAGCAGGTCGTGCCCGAACTGCAGCGCCGCGGTGTTTTCCCGACCGAATACGCGCCTGGCACGCTGCGCGACCGCCTCGGCCTCGCCCGCCCCGCCAACCGCTTCGCAGAGCAGCGCGCCAATCAGCGCGCCGTATCCTGAGGGAGAAACCGTCATGACCGCCGCTCCGAGACTGCAGCCGCGCGAGGCGACCGCGCCGCAGCTGATCAATGTCCTGCACAGCCCCAAGCGCATCCGCGTCAAGTTCGGCGGCCGCGTCATCGCCGACAGCCGCAATGTGCTGGTACTGCGCTCCAACCACTTCCTGCCGGTCTATTTCTTCCCGCTGACGGCGGTCGACCAGTCGGTGCTGAAGCCATCTAAGCAAGGCCAGCAGCACGCTGTCGGCGGCGATACAAAATATTGGGATATCGAGGCCGGCGATCGGCGTGCCGCCGATGCCGCCTGGTCGTTCACGGCGCCGCCCGACGAGAACCTGGCGCCGCTCGCCGGCCGCATCGCCTTCACCTGGAACCTCGTCGACCAATGGTTCGAGGAGGAGGAAGAGGTCCTCGTCCATGCCCGCGATCCCTACGCGCGCATCGACGTGTTGCAGAGTTCCAGCCATGTCGAGATCTGGTTCGATGGCGAGCTGATCACCGATAGCCGTCGTCCCGTGCTGCTGTTCGAGACGCATCTGCCGACGCGTTTCTATCTTCCGCCGGAAGATGTACGGCTCGATCGGCTGAGGGCCTCGTTGACGAGGACCCGATGTCCCTACAAGGGCATCGCCTCCTACTGGTCCGGCCTGCTCAAGGACGGCTCTGTGCGCGAGGACATCGCCTGGAGCTACCGCGATCCGATCGCCGAGATGCCGAAGATCAAGGGGCTGATCGCTTTCTATCCGCAGGCGGTCGATCGCATCCATCTTGACGGCCAGCCGGTCTGATCCGGCTGAGCCATCTGCATTTCAATCCAGTTTCATCCCAATCCAGTTTCAAGAAGAGGCACAAAATGACCAAGCGCAACGACATCGACCCGCTTCGCAATCTGTCTGGCGACATCTGGAATGTCGCCGTCGACGAATATGCCCAGGGATTCCTGAAACGCCGCGACCTGTTGAAATATGCGGCGCTGATCGGCCTGACCGGCTTTGCCGCTTCGCAGGGGCTGGGCTTTTCCGGCACCGCGCGCGCCTCAACTCCTGGCGGCACGGTCCGTGTCGGGCTCGGCCAGCCAACCAAGGCGATCGATCCGGTCACGATCACCGATCCGGCCAGCATCGGCGTTCTCAGCCAGGTCGGCGAGTACCTGATCCTCGACGATCCTAGGGATGGGCTGCAGCCGAAGCTCGCCGTATCCTGGCAAGCCGACGAAACGGCCAAGCGCTGGACGTTCAAGCTGCGGCCGGGGGTGAAGTTCCATGATGGCCGCACCGTCACAGCCAAGGATGTCGTGGCGAGCTTCGAGCGCCTGGTCGATCCGAACAGCGGCTCGTCGGCCCTGTCGGCCTACAAGGGCATCCTGTCCAAGGGTGGCGCCAAGATCGTCGACGACGCGACCGTCGCCTTCGATCTCGACCAGTCGAACTCGAATTTCCCCTTCTATGTCTCTTCCGACGTCTACAATGCGGTGATCCTGCCGGCCGACTATGCCGGCGATTTCGAGAAGAATTTCAACGGCACCGGCCCGTTCAAGCTCGAATCCTTCCGCCCCAAGCAGGGCGCCAGCTTCGTGCGCAATCCCGATTACTGGGGCGACAAGGCGTTGCCCGACCGGGTCGAGATCAAGTTCTTCGACGACGAGCAGGCGCAGGTGGTGGCGCTGCAGGCCGGCCAGCTCGACGTCATCCCGAGCACCACGCGCCTCGAGCTGGCGATCGAGGGCAATCCCAACTTCAAGCTGCTGAGCGTGCAGGCGAGCTCGCATGACGCCGTGCATCTCAGAACTGACCAGTCGCCGTTCACCGACAAGCGCGTCCGCCGCGCGCTTGCGCTCACTCTCGACCGCGAGGCCATCGTGAAAGGCCTGCTCAAGGGTCGCGCCATCGCCGGCAACGACACCCCGTTCGCGCCGATCTTCCCCTCGGCCGACCCGTCGGTGCCGCAGCGCAAGCAGGACATCGCCGAGGCCAAGCGTCTGCTGGCCGAGGCCGGCGTGCCGAACGGCTTCGAGGTGACGCTGACCACCGAACGCGCCTACGACATCCCCGACTATGCCGTGATCATCCAGAACTTCGCAAAGAAGGCCGGCATCGACATCAAGCTCAACGTGCTGCCGCAGGACGCCTACTATGGTTCGGCGACCTTCGGCAGCTCGCCCTGGCTGGATTCGAACCTCGGCATCACCGATTTCGGCCATCGCGGCACGCCTGACATCTTCCTCAACGCGACGCTGAAGAGCGATGGCGCTTGGAACGCCGCGCATTTCAAGAATTCCGACTATGACGCATTGCTGGTCGACTACGGCAAGGCGCGCGACCTTCGGGCGCAGCGGGTCGCGGCCGGCAAGATCCAGACCCTGCTGCTCGACGAGACGCCGGAGATCATCAGCTACTTCTCGCAATACAGCCGTATAACCAACACCAAGGTCGAGGGCGTGCGCTTCACGGCGATCTCGCATCTGCTGCTCGACCGCGTTTCCTTCGTCCAGGCCTGATGCGGGACCCTCGAACCAGCTGGAGCGCCGGAACCCGATGCTGACCGGCCGCACCTTGTCGGCGCGCGCAGCCTCGCTGCTGCTCACCCTGTGGCTGGTCAGCGCGCTGGTCTTCCTCGCCGGGCAGGTCCTGCCCGGCGATGTCGCACGCGTCATGCTCGGTCCCTTCGCCGACGCGCAGGCCGTCGCGGCGCTGAACAGAGAGCTCGGCGCCGACCAGCCCGTGCTGGTCCAGTATTGGCGCTGGTTCAGCGCGGCGCTCACCGGGGACTTCGGCATCTCGCTGTCGATGCGCGCGCCGGTCGCGCCCTTCGTGCTGGCAAGCCTCGGCCGCTCGGCGGCGCTTGCCGGGATCATATTGCTGTTCCTTGTGCCGCTGGGTGTCGGTGCGGGCATCGTCGCCGGCCTCAACCAGGGTCGGCTTGTCGATCGGCTGATCGTTCTCGCCGGCGTCTCCTTCGGCATCGTCCCGGATTTCGTGTCCGGGCTGCTCCTGCTCCTGGTCTTCGGCCTGTGGCTGGACTGGTTTCCGATCACAGGCGCGGCGCCCGATGGCGCGGGCCTCTGGACGAGCGGCTACTACCTCATCCTGCCGGCTCTGCCGCTGGTGCTCAACCTCGCCGGCTATCTGGCGCGCATGACGCGGGCAGGCGTGATCGAGGCGCTGGCAGCCGACTATACGCGTACCGCGACCCTGAAGGGGCTCGATCGCCGGCAGGTCATAGTCCACCACGTGCTGCCGAACGCCCTGACGCCGACCATCGCGGTGCTTGCCACCCAAAGCGGCTATATGCTCGGCGGCCTCGTCGTGATCGAAGCCCTGTTCGGCATCCAGGGTCTCGGCAACCTCGTGCTGAACGCCGCCAAGTCGCGCGATTTCCCGATGCTGGAAGCAGGCGTGCTTGTCATGGCGACGATTTTCGTCTTGTCCGCCGCGGTGGGCGATCTCGCTCAGGCGCTGCTCGACCCGCGGCAGCGGCGGCGGGCGTCGCTATGATGGACCTTTTGGAATTCCCGGCACCTTCGCGTGCATCGCTTGCCTCGCGGGTCGTTCACAGGTTGGGCCGCGCCGTCCGCGGCCTTCCTCCGTCCATCATTGTCGGATCGCTCATCCTCGCCTTCTGGATCGCCTGCGCTCTGTTCGGCGACCGTCTGGTTCCCTACGATCCCTATGCCGAGGATTTCCTCGCCACGTTGACCCCGCCGGACGCCGCGCACTGGTTCGGTACCGATCATCTCGGTCGCGATGTGCTGTCTCGCATCATCGTCGGATCGCGCGACATCCTGCTGGTCGCGCCGCTCGCGACATTGGGCGGCGTTGCCGCCGGCACAGTCATCGGCCTGGTGCTTGGCTATTTCGATGGCCTGGTCGATGCCATTGGCGCGAGGCTGCTCGATACGCTGATGGCCTTTCCCTTCATCGTGCTCGTCACCATGACGCTGGTGGCGCTGGGGCCTTCGAACCTCACCGTCATCCTGGTGATCGCCATCGCCTATGCACCGCTGGTGGCGAGGACCGTGCGCGCCGCGGTGCGCGAGCAGAGGGAGCGCGAGTATGTCAGCGCGGCCCGCCTTGGCGGCGAGAATGCCTTCGCCATCATGGTGCTGGAGATCCTGCCCAACATCCGGGAGACGATCCTGATCGAGCTCGTCACCCGGTTGGGCTACGCCTTCTTCTCCATCGCCACGCTGAGCTTCCTTGGTCTCGGCATCCAGCCGCCCTCGGCCGACTGGGGCCTGGCGGTCGCCGAAGGCTACGGCTTCCTCACCGGCGGCAAATGGTGGGTCGTGGTCTTCAACTCGGGCGCGATCGTTTCTCTGGTCATGGCCACCAACCTGATCGCACAAGGGGTCGGCGCCTTCGAGAACATCGAACGGTGAATCGAGGCTTCGGGCTCTGCTAAACTCCTGTTGATTCGCTAGAGCATGATCCCGAAAAGTGGGAACCGGTTTTCGGAAAAGATCATGCTCCAACAAGAGCTGGATCGGCATGGCGTTTCAACGAAACGTCATCCCGATTCAGACAGGAAAAGGCATGAGCAAGGCTCTCGGCACATTCGCACTGATCACGGTTTTGAGCGCCTTGCTGATGGCGCTGTCATTGGCCGTGGCGAGGCACGGATATCCCTATGGCGCGTTCGGCGTGAAGCGCCTCGACGGCATCGCCGACGCAGGCTCCTTCTTGGCAATCGCCGCCGTCTATTTTTTCGGCGCGATGCTGATGATGATCCTGCCGATCCGCGCCGCCGGCGTCGTGCTGACCCATGCCGCCGACGCGGTCTTCTGGGCGACGATCATGCTGTTCGCGACCATCCTCGGCTCGCTGCTCGCCAGATGGGCCTTCGGCCAGCACGAGGTGCTTTGGGCGCTTTTCAACTGGCGTTTCCTCTTCGTTGCGGCGATCGTGGCCGCGCATCTCACCATGAACGAGCTTCGCCGCAACATCCTGCTCAGAAGCCTGTTCTTCGTCACCTTCGGCGGGATCACGCTTGCCTGCCTGTTCTGGTCGTTCTCGACCTGACGCGAGCCTGCTCTAGGTTTAAGATCGCGGGTAGACCTCCTCCCGGGCAATGACTATATCATTTGTCTGACAATTGACCCGCCGATGGCGACCACGACCAAAAACTCAAGGAAAAGAGATGACCGTGCTGCGTAAAAACCTGATCGATGGCGAGTGGCTTGGCGAGGCCGGCTCGCGCAACATCAACCCATCGAACACCAACGATGTCGTTGGCGAGTACGCCTCGGCCGGGCCGGAGCAGGCAAAGCAGGCCATCGCAGCCGCCAAGGCCGCCTTTCCGGCGTGGTCGCGCTCCGGACCGCTGGCCCGCCACGCCGTGCTGAAGAAAACCTCCGACGAGATCATGGCGCGCAAGGACGAGATCGGCCGCTCGCTGGCGCGCGAGGAAGGCAAGACGCTGGCCGAGGGCGTCGGCGAGACGATCCGCGCCGCGCAGCTCTTCGATTTCTTCGCCGGCGAGACGCTGCGCCTGTCGGGCGAGATGGTGCCGAGCGTGCGGCCCGGCGTCGGCGTCGAGATGACCCGCGAGGGCGTCGGCGTCGTCGGCATCATCACGCCATGGAATTTCCCGATCGCCATCCCCGCCTGGAAGATCGCCCCGGCGCTCGCCTACGGCAACACGATCGTCTTCAAGCCGGCCGAGCTAGTGCCCGAAAGCGCCTGGACAATCGTCGATATCCTGCATCGCGCCGGCCTGCCCAAGGGCGTGCTCAACCTCGTCATGGGCAAGGGCTCGGTGGTCGGCCAGGCGATGCTGGACAGCCCCGACGTCAACGCCATCTCCTTCACCGGCTCGGTCGGCACGGGCAAGCGCGTCGCTGCCGCAAGTGTGGAGCATATGCGCAAGTTCCAGCTCGAGATGGGCGGCAAGAACCCGCTCGTCGTGCTCGATGACGCCGATCTTGGCACGGCCGTCGATTGCGCGGTCAACGGCGCCTATTTCTCGACCGGACAGCGCTGCACCGCGTCCTCGCGCCTCATCGTCACCGACGGCATCCACGACCGCTTCGTCGACGCCGTGAAGGAGCGTCTGGACAAGCTGGTCATCGGCGACGCGCTGGACGCCAAGACCCAGATCGGCCCGGTCGTCGACCAGACCCAGCTCAAGCAGGACGAGGACTATATCGCTATCGGCCGCCAGGAAGGCGCCGAGCTCGCCTTCGGCGGCGACAGGCTGGAGCGAGGGACTCCCGGCTTCTATCTCCAGCCGACACTGTTCGTTGGCTCCAGCAATGCCATGCGCATCTCGCGAGAGGAGATTTTTGGCCCGGTCGCCAACGTCATCCGCGTCAAGGACTATGACGAGGCCCTGACTGTGGCCAACGACACGCCGTTCGGCCTGACCTCCGGCATCTGCACGACCAGCCTGAAGCACGCGACGCATTTCAAGCGCAACTCGGAAGCCGGCATGGTCATGGTCAACCTGCCGACCGCGGGCGTCGACTTCCACGTGCCGTTCGGTGGCCGCAAGGGCTCGAGCTACGGTCCGCGCGAGCAGGGCCGCTATGCTATGGAGTTCTACACCACGGTGAAGACCGCCTATACATTTGCCGGCTAATCCAGTCGGGGAGGGGATCGATGAGCGTGGCCGACATGACATGGCTCAACCCGCCGCCGCACCACTCGGTCGGCGACGGCACGCTCACCGCTCGAACGGGCAAGGAGACCGACTTCTGGCGCGAGACCTTCTATGGCTTCTGGCGCGACAACGGCCATTTCCTCTACCGTCCGGTTGAGGGTGACTTCAGTGCCGAGGTCACTGTCAAGGGCGACTACAAGGTGCTCTACGATCAGGCGGGGCTGATGCTGCGTCTCAGCGAAACGCACTGGATCAAGGCCGGCATCGAATACACCGACGGGCTGGCTTATTTCTCCGTCGTCGTCACCAACGACACCTCCGACTGGTCGCTGGTCGCCATCGCCGCCGGCAAGGACGGCGTCAGGATCCGCCTGACCCGTCACGCCGAGGCGGTCCGCATTCAATATCTGGACGCTTCGGATGGCCACTGGAAGCCGGTGCGGCTGGCCTATTTCCCGATCTCGAAATCGGTCGATGTCGGCATGATGTGCTGCTCGCCGCAGCGCGAAGGTTTCGAGGTGACATTTTCAGGCTTCACAATCGGGCCGGCGATTTCACGGGACCTGCATGACTAATGCATGTCGCCCAGAAGCGTGCTGCGGTTCTGGGACAACGACATGCATCAAAACAATGACTTTAAAGCGCGTCGCATCGGAACGGATTCAGGCGACGCGCTTTAGACCGGCGCCGGCATGTGGCCATTGTGCCTCTCGTCTTCGGCGGAAATGGCCGCCCTGCGGCGCCGGAAAGCCGGCAACGGGCTCAGCTTGAACAGGCCGTAATAGACGATGAAGGACGCCATGAAGTAGGGGCCGAGCATCTCGACCTCGAAGAAGGAGCGGATCAGCATCAGTCCGATCGCGCCGGCAAGCACCACCGAATCGGCGCTCCAGTCGCCGAACACCACTTTCGATATGTGGCCGTAGAAGGCGCGCAGGATGACCAGCGCCAGCAAGGTGACGCCGATGAAGCCGATCTCGACCAGCGTCTCGACATAGGTGTTGTGGAAGTGGAAGCCGGACCGGGTCGAGATGTAGAATTCCGCCCACAGCCGCTCCGGATCGGCAAAGCCCTGCACCCAGTAGGCGGCATAGCCATAGCCGAGCAGCGGATGCTGCTGCGCCGCTTCCCAGCCCTGCTCCCAGAGATAGGTGCGGCCGGTGAGCGTCGAATCCTTGCCGAAAATGCCGAGCACGACATCCAGCAGGCCGAGGTTCAGCGCCGCCGCGACGGCTGTCACCAGCGCCCCGGCGCCGACGATGAACAGCACGCGACGATAACGCCGCGACAGGACTTTGGTCATGGTGAGCAGCGCCACGATGCCGATGACCGCCGGCAGCGAGGCCACCGACGTCGCCGAATGGCAGATGGCAAGCATGTAGACCGACAAAAGTATGATCGGCGCGGTCCACACGAAGCCCAGCCAGTTGCGCCGGTAGAAGATCAGGAACGCAAGCCAGAAGAAGATGCCAAGCGAGGAGAAGAAGCCGATCTGGTTCTTGGAGCCGAAGGCGCCGACGAAATTGACCGTGCCGTCGATCGTGTCGAGCGCGTAAGCGCCGACTTTCAGGGAATAGAACAGAACGATGAAGATACCGATCAGCGAGCCGACCACCAGCGTGCGCACGTTGATGGTGCGCGCCGCGACATAGGCGCAGACGATGTGCGAGGAATATTGCACCGCCGCGCGTGCGCTGATGCCCGCCGCCTGGGACCAGAACACCGAGAAGCAGACATAGGCCGCAAGCAATATGGGCAACCAGGCGCTGGAAAGCTTCCAGGTGAAGCGCCGATAGTCGACAAAGAGCAGCGGCAGCCAGACGGCGTAGTAGGCGAGGATCAGGATCTGGCCGAAATTGGGCGAGTAGGCGAAGGCGATCATAGAGACCGTGACGGCGAAGACGCCGTAGGTCTCGTTGCGGTCGGGATCGATCAGAATGGATTTCGGAATCTTCATACCGGATTTTGTCCGTTGAGCCCTTTTTAGCGATGAACCGCGCTAAGCCACCGCCCGCGCGCGCTGCATCTGCCGCTGCAGGAAGCGCCGCACCGGCTCGTCATAGATGCGCGTGGCGATGTCGGCGATGACGATGACCAGGGCCGCCATCACGATACCGAACCACGGATGGTGCGCGAACGGATCGATCGAGACGGCCTTGCCGGCCCCGGCGATGATCATCAGCATCGGCGTGTGGATGATGTAGATCGGGTAGGAAATCCGGCCGAGCCAGCCATAGAAGCCCGACAATAGCGGCGCGGTCGGCGCAACCGCGCCGGTCATCACCATGATCGGAAAGACGATGACGATTGCGGCAAGGTCGTAGACAACGCGGGCGCCGCCGGCCGGGGCAATGGCGAAGACCGCAAGCGTAAGCAGGATCGCGCCTTCGACCCAGTAGCCGCGCCGCAGGAAGCCGAGGCTGCCTTGCCAGTGCACCATCGATCGGCAGAGCAGCACGCCGAGGAAGAACGAGAAGGCTACGCGCGGCAGCCCGCTGAGGATGGTGTTGCCGGTCATGCCGAAATCGAGCGTGCCGGCGAAAACCGAGGCGACGACGAGCAGCACCAGGCTGGCGGCGACGATCCCCGTCAGCACGCGCCGCGACAGCAGGAAGAAGACCGCGACATAGGCGATGTTGACGATAAGCTCGAAGAACAGCGACCACGAAGCGGGATTGAGCGGAAAGATCGTATGATAGGCGTCGCTGACCAACGGGATGAACAGCATGCCGGTCGTCAGTTGCATGCCGATCTCGGACAGCGGCATGTACTCCGCCGGCATCAGCCTGTTCTTGACCAGCAGATAGAAGAAGCCGAGCAGCGTGCCGGCCAGATAGAGCGGATAGAGCCGGATCAGGCGGATGGCCACGAAGGAGCCGAAGCCCATGCCGTTCTCGATCTTGCGGTCATAGGCATGCGCGATGACGAAGCCGCTGAGCAGGAAGAAAAGATCGACCGCGAGATAGCTCGACGGCAGCACCCTGCCGTCGGCAAGGAATGGCGAGAAGTGGTAGAGCATGACGCTGATCGCCGCCACGCCGCGGATGGCGTCGAGGTTCAGATACACATGACGCGGGGCTGCGGGCTGCATGTTATGCCTTCAAGCGGTCCAAAACAGATCGCTCGCCCGCGCCGCGCGCGAACGAGCCTGACGTTTTCCTCCCGCCTCCATTCCTCGGTTTCGCTTCGGGCAAGCCCGGGCCGGCCGCGCTACTGGCTGGTCGTCGGCGCCAGCTTCACCTTGATCACGTCGCCCGGCAGCACGGGCGTGTCTTCCTTGGCTTCGACCTCGCTCGTCTTGCCGTCGGCGACCCGCACCAGCGAATAGAGCAGCGCAGGTTCTTCAGTGCCGGTGAGGGCGGCGGCCGTTGCCGGATCGGATGCCTGGGCGATCAGGCCCTTCTGCATGCCGGTCCGCAACGCTGCCTCATTCAGACTCGCTTCGGTCTGCTGCCGATCGGCGGTGAGGCCCGAACTCAGCGTGTTGCGGGCATCGATGGCGTCCTGCTCGGCCTTGCTGATCGATTGCTTGGCGGTGAGGATGGCTGTCTCGTAGTCGAGGATCTTGCCTTGCAGGTCGGTGACCGACTGCTGCGAGGAAAGCAATCGCGCATTGGCAATCAGGCCTTTCTGCGCCAGCGGGCCGATGCTGTCGGCCTGCTGCACCGCCAGATCGACCTGCTTCTGCTGGTTGGTGATCTTCTTCTGCAGCGATTCGATTTCCGACTGCAGAACGCCCTTCAAAGAGTCGAGCGCATCGAGCTTCAGCTTCAGCGACTTCTGGTCGGAGACCAGGATCGCCGTTTCGTCGGCGACGATGGTCGGCAATCTCGAATCGCCCTGAATTTCCTGAGGCACCTCGAAAGTCGTTTTCCCGGTAAGCTCGGCATCGATGCGGGCTCGCTTGACCAGCAGCCGCAAGTGCTGGTCGTCATAGATGTCATAGCTGCCCTTGGCGGTGATCAGATCCTTGGCAAGTTGAGGACCATAGTCGGCACTGCGCCGTATGCCGCCGGCAATGCTGATCGCCTTGAGCACGGTCAGATTTGGCACGAAGGGAAACTGGCCGGGGTTCTGGACTTCGCCGGAAATGTAGAACGGCCGGAACTGCGCCATCTCGACCGAGGCCTCCGGCTTGTCGGGCAGCGCCAGCTTGCGTTGCAGGGCGACCCCGATCGCCGAGGCGATCTCCGATGTCGTCTTGCCGGCGGCCTGCATGTCGCCGACGAATGGCACCGAGAGCGTCCCTCCCGGGCCAACCGAATACTCGCCATTGATAGCCGACCAGTCACGGAAGGTGCCGTCGACCGTCTGCCATTCGGCGACGCGGATGTTGAGCTTGTCCTGTGGGCCAAGTTGATAATCGCCGGCGGCAGCGAACTGCGGCATGGCCAGCGACGCTGCAAGCAAGATGCCCGCGAAGCGGGCTGGTGTCCTGGATATGAGACTGCAGGCGAAAGACAGTCCGAAGGAGTGTTTTGTCAAATGAACGTTTCCGATCCGCTTTGGCCCCATCCGCCCGAATGAGATCACTGCCGGATGCCTGCCCCGAGTTCTGCGGGACAGGCCCGTCGGTCAATAGCTGCCGCGCGACATCCACACGGCAGGAACTGTCTTGAAGATGATGCGAATGTCCTCGAACAACGACCAGTTCTCGACATAATGCCGGTCGAAGGCGACGCGCGTGTCGTAGGATACGTCGTTGCGGCCGCTCACCTGCCACAGCCCGGTGAGACCCGGGCGCGACTTCAGGTAATAGACCGCCGCGCTGCCATAGATCTCCAATTCGTCGCGCACGACCGGGCGCGGGCCGACAAGGCTCATGTCGCCCTGCAGGATGTTGAGGATTTGCGGCAGTTCGTCGAGGCTGAGCTTACGAAGCACCTGGCCGACGCGGGTGACGCGCGGATCGTTCTTTAGCTTGCGCGTCGCGATCCATTCGGCATTGGCTTCCGGATTGGCCGCCAGATACGCAGCAAGCACGCGCTCGCCGTCCGGCACCATGGTGCGGAATTTGAGGCAGGAGAAAATCCTGCCGCCGCGGCCGATACGCTTGTGGCCATAAAAGATCGGCCCATTGTCCGAAAGCTTGACCAGCAGGGCGACCATCAGGAAAAGCGGGCTGAGCAGGGCCAGTCCCGCCAGGGAACCGACGATATCGAAACTGCGTTTGATCAGACCGCCGATGGGGGGTGGAAAATCAACGCCGGCCTGCGCAAAACCCGCATTAGCCGACTTGGCGACGTCCCTCATGCAGAAGCTCCATACGTTGAACGGATGGTTTACGGCAAGATATCAAAAAAATGCTGCAGCGCAACACACAATTTCCCATCACATTGAAATGTTCACGTCATGAATTGACTAAATAATAAACCAGCCCTGCCCAAATTTTCACCTTTGTGGCATGTTTATGACAAGGTGAGAGAAAACCGGGAAAATGTAGTCCGTCTTTTGGGCCATTTTTGGACAGTGCGTTCCTTGCTGCAGAAGAAACGCGGTTGCATGTCGCTGGAAGCACTCGCGATGGTAAGTTGTTCAGGTAAAATACTAATCAAAGTGGTGAGCTTTACTGAGGCGCCAAGCGCTGCATTGAATAGGTGGTGGGGCCACAGTGTGCGACGCAGCATGGCAGAGTCGATCTCGTAAAATCGTTGGAAACCATACCTGTCGGGCCTTGCTCCGGACGGCCCGCCTTAATAGAGTCGCAAATTGTTCCTGTCATAGTCTGCATGGGTAAGGAAGGCCGGAAGCAACCGGCCGGATTGGGCAGCCACAAAAGGCTCTTTGGCGCAACGGGGAGTTACGCGGGTGGGTAAGTCGCAGCTTCTGCATGCTCGTCTCGGTTGAGAGGCCGGCGATCATGTCTCTGCCAAAATTCATCGTCGGCATGATGTTCGCGCTGGCGATCGTCATCGGCTGGTCGTATTTTGACGGCGCATCGCTAGGCACCATCGTCCTTCGTGCCGTCGTCTGTGCCGTCATTATCCAGGCGGGCTATTTCCTTCTGGTATTTGCCATGATTGGCAGAACCACGCCGACATCGGCCGGCAAGGTCCGCGAGGCCGACCGCGGCACAATCCTGAACAAGGTCGCCGAAGGCGAAAAGCTAAGCGCCAGACGCGGCCTCCACTGATCGTTCGATCTGAGGGACCGGCGCGGCCTCGGCCGGCGGCGCGGTTTCGCGCTCGGCCTGCTCGCCGGCCAGCATCCTGGCAAGGCGGCTGCCGGCCTTTGCCTTCAGCCGCCGATAGTGTCCGACCTCGACGATGCGTCCATTCTCGATGGCCACGACCCAGTCGGCAAAGGCGATCATCGATGGCCGGTGCGCGATGGTCAAGATCGTCATGTGGCCGCGCAGCGCCTCGATCGATTGCGCGATCGACGACTGGTTCTGCCAGTCGAGCGCGCTCGTCGCTTCGTCGAGGATGAGCAGCGACGGCTTGCGCAGCAGCGCCCGCGCCAAGGCGATGCGCTGCCGCTCGCCGCCGGAAAGCCGCACACCGCGGTCGCCCACCACCGTCTCGAGTCGCAATGCCAGCCGTTCGACAAAATCGGCCGCGTGGGCGTTGCGCAGGGCCGCCCATAGGTCGTCGTCGCAGGCCTCGGGCGCGGCAAGGCGCAGATTGGCGGCGATCGTGTCGTGCAGCAGGAACACATCCTGCGGCACATAGGCGACCCGATCGCGCCAGGCCCTTCGATTTTGTGCCGTGATCTCCACGCCGTCGGCCAGGATCCGGCCGCCGGTGGGTTCGAGCAGGCCGAGCAGCATGTCGGCGATCGTGCTCTTGCCGGAACCGGAGGGGCCGATCAGCGCCGTCACCTTGCCGGCCGGCAGGCCGAAGGTGATATCGCTGACCACCGGTTTCCCGTCGCCCTCGCCATAGGCGAACGATACGTCGCGAACGTTGAGTCCGGTTTCGAGCGACAGTTTCGCGCCTTGCTCGGCCATGCTCTCCTCCGGCTCACGTTCGGCATCGAAACGGGCCTGGAGGCTTTGCATCGAAGCGTAGGCCGGCAGGTTGATCAGCACCTGCTGGGTCTGAAGCTGCATGTCCATGAAGCGCGGCGCGACCCGCATGAAGACCAGGAGCAGCACGACGATCTCGGCAAGCGACAGGTGGAAGCGGACCAGCGCGATGTAGATGAACAGGCTGAGCCCGATCACGTTCGCCACCTGAAACAGCGCGGTGCCGAGCGAGCTGTTGCGGACAAAGGCGATGTTGTCGGCCTTCATCCTGTCCAGCGTCGAACCGAGCTCGGCAAAGTAGCCTGCCTCGACATTGAGGCTCTTGGCGACCTTTATGCCGCCGAGGAACTCGGAAACCGTTCGGTACTGGTCCTGGCGATTGCCGGTCAGCGTGCGGCCATAGGCGCTGGCGCGCGCCCGGAACGGCTGCAGCGCAACCAAAAGCACCAGGCCGACGAGGATGGCGAAGGACGTCATCACCGGCGAGATGAACAGCGAGACCACGAGATAGCCGACCAGGAGCAGCGTGGCCTGGGTGAGCATCAGCAGCGAGAAGGCCGCCACCTGCACCCGGTCGACGTCGCCGTTCAGCGCATGGTCGAGATCGGAGCTGCGGATGCGGGTGAAAACGCCCCAGCGCGCCTTGCCGATGCTCTCGAACAGGTTCATGCGCACGCGATTGACGAAATCGTAGAGCAGCCGCGCCATGTAGACCGACTTGAAGCGGTTGAACGTCGCTTGCAGCGCCACCAGCGCGACAAGCAGGCAGAGCACCGTTGCGAGCGACAACGTGCCGCCGGGCACCAGCCAATGCAAGGCCTCCGGCACCCGCACCGCATAATCCTGGTCGGCCTTGCCGATCAGGCGCAGCAGCGGAACGAGCAGCAGGATCGAGGCGCCTTCCGTCAGGCTGCCGAGGATCAGGAAGGCAAGTGCCATCGCCGTGCGCCGTCCGCCGATATGCGCCATCATGGCGCCGAAACCGGCCACGTCCCGGAAAAACGACAGGCGAAGCTTGGAGGACCAACCCATGCCCTGACTCACCTTGTCCTGGATGCCAGGTCGGTTTCGATCGCCGTGACCGCTTCATCGATCCGCGCGAGCCCGGCCGGCACTTCGAGGCGGCTGACGCCGATCCGCCCGGCGATCTGCGCGCACTGGCGCAGATGCGCGGTGGCGAAATCGCCCGGCAGCGCCTGCCGGCCGAACCGGGTGATATAGGAGAATTTGATGATCGCCGGCAGCGCGGCGGCACCGGTCAGCGGCGAGATCGCCGCCCGCCCGCCGCGCTCGAGCACATAGATGCGCGATACCGGCACCGCCTCGGTGGCAAATCCGTCGCGCAGCCGATGCTGTGCCTTGTCGATTTGCGGATGCACCTGCGGGCGCACCTCCACCTGCTCGAGGCGAATGACGCCGGCCGCATCCGCGGCGAGCTTGAGTTGCGGAAATCCAGGCAGGATCATCGGCCGGTCCGGATTGGACAAATCCAGCGCCACGACATCGTCGGTGAGCAGTCGATGGCCGGCGCGGATCATCGCGCCCGCCGTCGTCGACTTGCCGGCGCCCTTGTCGCCCATGAAGATCACGCTCTTGCCGCCGACGGCAATGGCGCTGGCATGCAGGACGAGCAGCCCGCGTCGATGCAGGGCGAGCGCCATCACCGGCCCGAGCAGGGGAAACGCGAGCAGCGGATCGTCGATCCCCGGCGCCGGATCGACATCGATCCGGTTGGCGCCGCTGATCATGAAGGCACCGACCGCGTGCCAGGAAAGATACTGGCGCGTCGGTTCGAAGCGGAAGGCGCTGGCGTCCTGCGCCGCGGCGTCGGGAAAATCGACCGGCCCGACCGCGATCTCCAGGTCCGGCGTCGCCGGTGCCGTCGGCTCCAGTTCCGGCAAGGTCACTTCCGAGCTGACGATCAACCCGTAGGCCTTGTAGAAATGGCGGACACGTCCGCTCGCCGTCACTGTTTCAGCGGCGGGCTCGGGCCGCGCAAGGGAAGCGATCGGAAGATTCATGCAGCGCTTCCCTGGACTTGCCGCAGCCATAGCGACAGCGAGACCGAGCGCCAGACATGCTGGACGTCGGGCAGCGTCGCCTGCTCGGGCTGGCGCAGCATGCGCTCATAGATCGCGTTCACTTCAGGCAGGTTGACATAGGGCGCGATCCGTTCGCCGTCCGACATCAGCAGCCTGTCCAGAAGCTCGCGGTGGTTGCCGAGCATGCCTTTGACCAGGTTGGCGGTGAAATCGATCTTGTCGCGCCGCCATTGCACCGCCGGCGGCAGAACGCCTTGCATGGCCCGGCGCAGTACATGGCGGCCGAAACCGTCCTTGAGCTTTTCCTCGCCGGGCAGCGCCAGGCAGAATTCGACGAGCGGCTTGTCCCAGAACGGGTAGCGGGGCTCGACGCCGAAATTGGCGGCGGCCTTGTCGAGCACTTCGAAGGCATGCGGCACCAGCCCGGTGGACAGAAGCCAGCGATGCGTCAGGGCTTCGCTGGCGCTGACGGCGCGGGGCATGTAGCCGCTGCGGTGAAAGCGCTCGGCAAGATCGGTGCGCCTGGCAAGATCCGGATTGACCAGGCTTGCCCAGCCGCGCAGCGCGGGCGCTGGCCTCTGCAACACTTTGCCGACAAGGCGTCTGGCCATCGCCCTCATCCTGGCGATCCGCCAGGCCGGTCCATAGATGGTCAGGAATTTGAAATAGAGGGAAAGCATGCCCTCGCCATAGGTGTTGGCGGCGCTGTGCAGCTCGCGCCACAGCTCGAGCCACCTGCCGGCATTGGCGAGCTCGTGAAGATGCCCATGGCCTTGCGAGACGACCTCGTCGCCGCCATGCCCGTCGAGAAGCACTTTGACGCCCTTTGCGCCCGCCGTTCGGTAAAGGTCGCGGGTCAGTGACAGGCCGGGCGCGAGGAACGTGCCTTCCTGCTCCTCCAGGATGCGCTCGAACTCGCCGAAAGGCGCGTAATTGCCAACGGCGATCAGCGTGGCATCGAGCCGATTGTCGTCGAGCACCGCATCGATGAACGGCTTCTCGTCCATCGACGAGCCCTTGTCGAACACCAGCGAGAAGGTCTTGAGCGTCGGTTTACGCATTGCCGCCGCCCTGAGACCCGCGAGGCAGGCGATCGAGGATGAATCGAGCCCGCCGCTCAGCATGGCGCCGACGGCCGGCGTGCCGCGCATCCGGTTCTCCACCGATTGCGCGAAAAGATGCCTGAATTCTTCAGCCGCGTCCGAGCGCAGCGGCCGTTGCGACGGCTCGATCTGCCAGTAACGGCGAAGTGTCACCTGACGGGCCGCAACCATCATGCTGTGCCGCGCCGGCAGGCGGAAGATTTCGGCATAGGGAGTAACCTGCGGATCATCCGGCAGGCCGGCGAGGAAGCCGGAGATCTGGTGCTCGCTGAGGCGCCTGCCGACGCCGTCCAGCGCCAGGATCGGCCCGATCTCCGAGGCAAACGCAAAGCGCCTGCCGGTCGAATGATAATAGAAAGGTTTGACGCCGAAATGATCGCGCGCGCAAAACAGCGCCTGGCGCTCGCCATCCCATATTGCGAAGGCGAAATCGCCCTGCAGGTAGGTCGCACAGGCCTCGCCCCATTTCAGATAGGCGCGCATGATCAGCACCGGGTCGGCTGTCGACCGGTCGCGCATACCGAGCCGCGCCAGGAGCTCGTCGCGGTTGTCGAGCCGGCAGTCGGCGGTGATGGCGAGCTTGCCGCCGGCCATGGTCAGCGGGCCGGGGCCGTCCTCGCCGGTCGTGTCGAGCCAGGCGTGGCCGAGCGCCACGCTGCCGTCCATCCACCATGAGCTGCCGTCGCAGCCGCGGTGGCGCATGCGCGAAAGCATCTGCTGGATATCGCCGGCCGCGGCGGGCCGGCCATTGTCGCTATGCACGATTCCGGCGAGGCCGCTCATCGGTCACGATCCATGATCGATGAGATGGGCAAATCCGTTGATCGAGCCGCCAAGCACGATGTGGTTGCCGCTCATCAACCAGGCATGCGCCTTGAGATCGCTGCCAGTCCCCTTTTCGATGCCGATGCTGATTTTCGAGGCGTTGCCCTGGCGCGCAAGCAGATATTGCCCGGCCAGCGCCTGGGTGAGGCAACTGGCGCCCGGCACGAGCCGCGCCGCGGCGGCGACGCCCCAGGCGACACGCCGCAGGTCCGCGATGCTGGCGTCGCGTCTGGCATCCAGCCGCGTGACCAGGCTGCGGACACGCCTGTAGGAGGAAAGCGTCAACGCCAGCCGCACAGCGCTCACCACCGTCAGGCAGCGCGCCAGAAACAGCACCTCTCGGCCGCTCAGCGAGCGGAGCCTAGACCAGTTCCTCACTGTGGAGCCTCGCAAGCCCTGCTTCGGTCAGCCCCTTCAGCAAGCCGTCGACATCGGCCTTGCAACGCTCGGCATCGACATTGTAGCGCGCGAGCACGGCGCTGCGGATATCGAGCATCGATCGCGGCTCTTGGATCTGCTCCCAGATGAAGGCGCCGACGCCGTTCAGGCTGTAGTAGACATTGGATTTGAGGTGGAGCAGCGCCAGTCCGGCGCCGAATTCGCAGGCCACCGCCTCGCCGGTTGCGACCACGCGGTCATGGTCCGAAGGGTTCCAGTGCATCCTAAAACCTCGTTGCTGGGCCCGCCGCGCCCCTCAGTCTCGCCGTGGATCGGTTGCCTGCGATCATCGGCAGGAAGCCGGGGGACAAAAAGCCCCCCGGCTCACCTGTTGGAGAACATCCGGAGCCCCAACTTAGACTCCCGTATGCCTGTAAGCTTTAAGAGAAAGTCAGTTCGCCGACCGGCGTGTGCGCGGGAAAGCTCGCGTCGAGCGCCGTGACGCCAGCACCGCCCTGCGTGATCGTTTCAATCGAACCGTGAACCGTCAGGCTGGGGGTTTCGTACTCATGCTTTTCAACATTCTGTTCCATTTTACTCTCCAATTAAGGACTGGAAGCGGCTGCAGAAAACCGCCAGCATATCGCAATGCTGCACCGCAATTGCTGCACGGCAACATCCATGAGTCAAGCCTGATTTACCAAGCATTAATCAATTCTTGGTTGCGCCCGCTTTCCTTGGTGATCAAGCCACGAGCACCGCCATGATAAACCTCAAGCATCCGGAAATTCAACCGCAGGTCTTCGCCGTGTAAATAAGCACTTGATTTATTTATGATAATTTTTCGGATGAGCAGCTCGCTTCGCAGATGCGAAGAAGATGGCGCAAAAAGCCGCCGCCCTGGGACCTGCCGTGGCACCTCCGGGGGTTGTCTTCAAAAGTGATTGAGCATATCGCCGTTTTAAACGTTGGGGTTGCATCGATCGCTCGGCCTCAGCTGTGTTGTAGGCGGCTGCGATAATTTTCCCGGTGCTTTTCTTCGCAAGTGCGGTATAAACCGCCCGGGCGGCATTTTGCGGAGAACGACATCGGGCATGACGATGCAAGATGGCTCGTACGAAAGGCTGCGCGCCGCCGGCTGTGCCGATGAAGTCGCCTATGTGCAGGCTTGTCTGAGGCTGTTTTTCACGCCGGGCGCCGACACTAGCGCCGATCATGCCGGTATGCCCGCGCCGACATTCTCGGCCCCAGCAATTTCAGCAACTAACGTCGCCGACATCGCCAGGCTGAACAAGGTAGCCGTGTTCCTGCTCAAGGCTATCCAGCGTGCGCCTGCCGGCGCGGCGCCTCCGCAGTTGCTCGGTTGGCTCGACGGCTACCGGCGGCGCACCATGGCGATGAACGCCGCCTGCATCGGCGATGCGATAGCCATCGATCGAGCGCTGCGCGACAGGCAGGTCGATTTCGTCTTCCTCAAGGGGCCGCTCCAGCAGCACCGGCTCTATGGCGACCATTTCATGAAGCCCTCCGGCGATGTCGATATTCTGGTCGCGCCGGCCGGTTTCGCCAAGGCCCGCGAGGCGTTGCGCGCGATCGGCTACGAGGTCGCGGGCAAGTCGCGTTCGGTCTGGTGGGTGCGCTTCCTCGGCGAGCAGCACATGGTTCGCGAAGATGGCCCGAGGGCGTCGACGGTCGACCTCCACCACCGGGTGCAGCAGCCGGGTTCGCCGAGCCCGCGTGACATCGACGGCTTCCTGCGCCGCAAGCGCGACGTCGAGGTTGCCGGCGCCGCCATGCCGATCATCTCGGCGGCCGACACCTTGCTTTTGTCCTCGATCAGCGTTGCCAAGGCCTTTTTCAATCGCGAGCCTTGCGCCGGCTATGTCTGCGACGTCAGGGCCAGCGCCAGCCGGCTGAGCGAAGCCGAGCAGCAGACGGTGCTCGGCCACGCAGCCGAGCAGGGCCTGGCGGACACGCTGCTTTTGGGATTGCGCGCCGCCGACGTGCTGCTTGGGGCCGCCGGCACCCTGCTTTCGGATCGCGCCGCCCGCATTCTGGCGCGCATCGACAATGCCGACCTTTTCCACATGGTCGTCGCGCCATGGCTTGCGTCGCTGCGTTGGCCGCAGCGCCGCCATGTGCTGTGGGAGCTCTGCGGTCGCGAGCCCGTCCGTTACCTGGCCGAAGCCGGCTGGGCGGCGTCCGCCGACCTTAGCCGGCGCATCTTCGAGCGCCCGGTCACAGCTGTCGAACTGGCGCCGGGCGGCACAATCAAAATCGTGGGCGGGGCTGCCACTCATGCAAGCGAAAGGTGAGCCCATGTCCCTGACGACGCCTGTGACGAGCCCGAGGGTCTGCGTCATCATCGCCGCCCGCAACGCCGCGCGGACGGTTCCCGTCGCCATAGCTTCGGCGTTGCGCGAAGCCGAAGTTGCCGAAGTCGTCGTGGTCGACGACGCTTCCACCGACAACACCAAGGATGTGGCTTTAGCCGCCGATGACGGCAGCGGCCGGCTTGCCGTCATCCGCCTCGACGTCAATCGCGGTCCTTCTTCCGCTCGCAACGTTGCTATCCAGGCCTCCAAATCGCCCTTCATCAGCATTCTCGACGCCGATGATTTCTTCCTCGAAGGCCGCTTTCGCCGGCTTTTCGCCCGCGCTGACTGGGATTTCGCCGCCGACAACATCATGCTGATCCGCGACGATGCCGCACCCGACCTCGCCAGGATCGCCGCGCCGCCTTTCGCGGCCGAGCCGGAATTTCTCGATTTCGAACGCTTCATCGACGGCAACATCTCGCGCCGCCGCGTCCAGCGCGGCGAGCTCGGCTTCCTCAAGCCGGTGATCAGCCGGGCTTTCCTCGATCGGCACGGGCTGACTTACGATGAAAAGCTGCGTCTTGGCGAAGACTACGAGCTCTATGCGCGCGCTGTCGCCTGCGGGGCGCGGTTCAAGATCATCAAATCCTGTGGCTACGGCGCGATCGTGCGCGCCGATTCGCTGAGCGGCCGCCACAGGACGCAGGATCTGAAGCGCCTTGCCGATGCAGATCTGGCGTTGCTTGAGATCGACAACCTTCCGGAGCGCTCGAAGGCAGCATTGCGGCGCCACGAACGCCACGTGCGTGACAAATACCGGCTGCGCAACTTCCTTGACGTGAAAGCCGAGCGTGGCCTGGCGTCAGCCGCGGCCTACGCCTTCGCCAGCCAGTCGAATCTGATCCCGATCGTCCGCGGCGTCGCCACCGACAAACTCGACGCGCTGTTCCGCCGCACCGGGATTGTTGCAAAGCAGCAAGTGCCGCCGATGCGCTTCCTGATGGCGGCAACCAGCGTCGCAAACCGGTGATCCACGCATCTTCCGGAAACCGCCGGCCCTTAAAAAATCCGCATTCCGAAAACTATGATATTGCCTAGTCGCTGCAGGAATGGCAGTCTATGTTGCAATGCAGCAATTTCGAAAGGCCGATAGGATGGCTTCGATTTTTGGCTTCAGATCCCGGGATCCGGCTCGCGACCGGCAGACCGATCTCCAGCGTTTCGACCGGCTGGCGAAGCTGTTCGACCAGATCGCGGCCGAGATCGAGGCGGAGAAAACCGGGCTTGAGGGCCGTTACAAGTCGACGGCCACCAACGCGGCCTTTCTGGTCGAGGCGATGGAAAATGGTTCGGCGTCGGCCAGCAAGGGATCGGATGTCAGCGCGATGACCAACTCGATCCTGAACTGCGAGCGGCGCATTGCCGAGCTCGTTCGCCAGAAAGGACTGGTGAAGGAACTGCGTCATTCGCTCGACGCGATTGTCGAGGATGGTTCGGATCGGTCTGCTCAGCAGCCCGCCGCAAGAGGCTGACGGCGCGCCTTCGGGCGCCGTCGTCGGTACGAGACGTTAGAGGAGTTAAAAAGGGAAGATCACGAGCGGCTCGCTCACGCGAACCGAGGATGACTTGGGTTGGGCGGACAACACAAGGTGAGTTTGTAATGAACGCAGATCCGAGCAACACTTCCACCGTGGCGGTTTGCGAAATGTCGCATAAGCCAGGGAACGGATTAATCAGCCTGCGGCGTGGCGTGGTCGGCGCCATGTTTGCGGTCGCGGCGACCCTCGTCGCGAGCCAGCATCCAGCGCACGCGCAAGATGCGCAACAGGAGGTCAAAAGCGCGCCTTCCTTCGTCGACAATTTCTCGAATTTCGATCGTTCCCGCTGGTTCGTCTCGGACGGCTGGACCAATGGCGCCCATCAGAACTGCACCTGGTCGAAGGACCTTGTGCGGCTTTCCGACGGCGTGCTGTCGCTTGGCTTCGAAAAACGCAAGCTGAAGGACCGCGAGTTCGCCTGCGCCGAGGTCCAGACCAAGCAGCGCTACGGCTACGGCGTCTACGAGGCGCGCATGAAGACCGGAACCGGCTCAGGCCTCAACGCCGCCTTCTTCTCCTATATCGGCCCGCAGGACAAACAGCCCTGGGACGAGGTCGACTTCGAGGTCCTCACCAAGGATCCGTCGAAAGTGCAGGTCAACAGCTACATCCAGGGCAAGCCGAAGAACGGCAAGCTGGTCGACGTCGAGGGCGGCGCCGACAAGGGCTTCAACGATTACGGCTTCGTCTGGGAAAAGGACCGGCTGCGCTGGTACCTCAACGGCAAGCTCGTCCATGAAGTGACCAATCCGGACGAGCTGCCGAAGCATTCGCAGAAAATCTTCTTCAGCCTCTGGGGCAGCGACAAGCTGGCCAACTGGATGGGCGCCTTCGTCGATCCCGGCAGCAAGGTGACCATGGAGGTCAAGCGCGTCGCCTTCACCGCTTTGGGCCAGCCCTGCCAGTTTCCGGAATCTCTGGCATGCAGCATAAGTAACAGCAACTAGGCATGATCCCGAACCGCAGGTCCGCGTTAGCGAAAGCGGGAGCCGGTTTTTGGGATAGGATCATGCCGAACTGACTAGGCCGTCAGGCCTGGGGGACATCTGAACCGGCCGGACCGCTTTTTTACGGCCCGACCTTTGACAGGAACAGAACCGAATGAATTTGACGGTGTTTGGGATTGGCTATGTCGGTCTCGTGCAGGCCGCCGTGCTTGCCGAGGTCGGCCACGAGGTGGTTTGCGTCGATATCGACGAGAAGAAGGTGGAGCGGCTCAACCAGGGCTTGATCCCGATTTTCGAACCGGGCCTCGAAAGCCTCGTCAGGGAAAACCACGCCGCCGGGCGCATCCGCTTCACCACGGACGCGGCCGCGGCGGTCAGGCATGGCCAGATCCAGATGATCGCGGTCGGCACGCCACCCGGCGAGGATGGCTCGGCCGATCTGAAATATGTGCTGGCGGTCGCCGAGACCATCGGCCGCGAGATGGACAGCACCAAGATTGTCGTCGGCAAGTCGACCGTCCCGGTCGGCACTTGCGAAAAGGTCAAGGCCCGGATCGCCGAAACGCTGAAGAAGCGCGGCCGCGAGGATCTCACCTTCGACGTCGCCTCGAACCCGGAATTCCTCAAGGAGGGCTCGGCGGTCGCCGATTGCATGAAGCCGGACCGCATCATCGTCGGCACGTCCAGCGAGGACACCGAGATGGTGATGCGCGAGCTCTACGCGCCGTTCAACCGCAACCACGAGAAGATGATCGTGATGGATGTGCGCAGCGCCGAATTCACCAAATACGCCGCCAACTGCATGCTGGCGACCAAGATCAGCTTCATGAACGAGATGGCCAATCTCGCCGAGCAGCTGGGCGCCGACATCGAGGAGGTGCGCAAGGGCATCGGCAGCGATCCGCGCATCGGCTACCACTTCATCTATCCCGGCCTCGGCTATGGCGGCTCGTGCTTCCCGAAGGACGTGCGCGCGCTTATCAAGACCGCCGAGGGCGTCAAGTTCGACGCCAAGCTGCTGCGCGCCGTCGAGGAACGCAACAATGCGCAGAAGTCGGTCCTGTTCGACAAGGTCACCCACTATTTCAAGGGCGCGCTCCGGGGCAAGACATTCGCCGTCTGGGGGCTGGCCTTCAAGCCCAACACCGACGATATGCGCGAGGCGCCGGCGCGCGTCCTGATGGAGGCGCTGTGGGCGGCCGGCGCCAAGGTGCAGGCCTACGATCCCGAGGCGATGCAGGAGTGCCAGGCGATCTACGGCCTGCGCGACGATCTGCTGCTGTGCGGCACCAAGGAGGCGGCTTTGCGGGGCGCCGACGCGCTTTTGATCTGCACCGAATGGAAGAGCTTCCGCGCGCCATCCTTCGACGCGCTCAAGGACGCGCTGACCACGCCGGTCATCTTCGACGGCCGCAACCTCTACGATCCGAAGGTGATCGCGCGCTATGGCATCGAATATTTCTCGATCGGCAGGATGGCGGCATGACGATTGCTGCTTGCCTCAAGAAGAACTGCCGCCGCCGCGCACGACCGCGGCGAACGGCGCATCGGCACTAGCATGAGGTCACCAATGGCTGCCCAGCGGAAACCGACGGTCACCGTTATCGTCCCTACCTTCAACCGCGAGAAGTTCCTGCCTGAATCCGTCGGCAGCCTGCTGCGGCAGACTGTGGTGCCGGATCAGATTCTGATCGTGGACGATGGCTCGACGGACAACACCAGCGCGGTGGCGGCATCTTTCCCAGCGCCGGTGGAGTATTACCGCAAGGAGAATGGCGGCAAGTCGACGGCGCTGAATTTCGCCCTGAAGCGCTGCAAGGGCGATTTCGTCTGGATATTCGACGACGACGATGTTGCGCACCCGACGGCGCTTGAACGGTTTCTCGCTGCCTTCGAGCGGGAGCCGACCGCCGATTTCGCATTCGGCGAATATGCGCGTTTCCAGCAGTCAGCCCAGATCGAAGAGCAGAATTACGAGACCGTCGCCTTCGGCCACGTCAACCAGGACAACTTTTTCCCGTCTCACCTCGAATATTGCCACGTCCATCAGCCTGGTCTCCTAGTGCGCCGTCAATGCTACGACGACGTCGGAGGCTTCAACGAAACGCTGGTCCGGTCGCAGGACTACGAGATGATGCTGAGACTCGCGCGCCGGTTCAAGGGCGTAAGGGTCGACGGCCTGATGTTCTTCCAGCGCCAGCACGACATGGTCCGCGGCAGCACCAAGGTGGTCATTTCCTATGCCAACCGGCTAAAGGCCTGGAGCTCATACGACCGGGCGATCATGGAAGAGATCTACAAGTCGGTCGATCTGCATGAGTATCTCGATCGCTCGGAGCAGGCCTTGCCGAAGACGGCCGATCTCGAGATGCAGGCGCTGCTGCAGCGTTCGAGCATCATGGCCAGGAAGGGGCTATGGCATCACGCGGCCGAAGACATCCGCCGCTACGCCCTGCTTGCCGAACGAGCCGGAAAGACCTCGCTCAGCGACAAGGAACGCGCCATCGTGCGGCGTACGTTCGAAGCCTACGACACGGGTTTGGCGTCCGCCCCCGCCGATGAATTCGTCTCGGCGGTGAAGGGATGGAAGTCGGGAGCCCTGAAGGCCGATATCGTCAGGGAATATATGCATTCGTTCCCGCATTATCTGGCCAGGGACCTGAAGGCCGGAAAGGTGATCCCGGCATCGAAGTTGTTGCGGGAGTACTCGACGCTGTCGCTTTCCGCCTCGGTCGGCCGGTTGTGCCAGGCAATGACGTCGAAGCTTCCATTGGCGCGCAGCGCAAGCTGATGATCCTTGGGTTGCGGATGCTCGCCGGCCGGACTGAATTAGGAGCCGAACGATGAAAGTGCTTTTTGCAAGCGGCAACGGATATATTCCCGAGTTCACCGGCGGCGTGCAATCCAACACCCACCATCTGGTCGAACAGCTGATCGAGCATGGCCACCAGGCGTCGGTGCTCGCCTCGTTGTTCGGCGACGGAATGTTCGGTTTAAAGGCCCGCGCCAAGATGAAGCTGTTGCGGCAGCCAGCGGTTGTCGACAATTTTCCCGGCTACCCGGTCTTGCGCGCCTGGTTCCCCTGGGAGGCCGCCGGCTTCGCCGTCACGAAAACCAAACCCGATGTCGCCGTCGTGCAGTGTCATAAGTCGGTCCTGCTTGGAAAGGCGCTTCTCGCCGAAGGGGTGCCGCTGGTCGTCTATCTTCACAACGTCGAATTCCATGAGCTCGCCGGCGATCCGCGCGAGCTGCATTCGGCGCTCTACATCGCCAATTCGGAGTTCACGGCGCGCACCTACAAGGAAAAATTCGGCATCGATTCCATTGTTCTTCCGCCGACCATCAACGACGCTCTCTACTGCACGCACACAACCGGCGAATTCGTCACCATGATCAACCCCTATGAGGAGAAGGGGTTTGATCTCGCGGTCAAGATTGTGGCCGCCTGCCCGGAGGTACCGTTCCTGTTCGTGGAAAGCTGGAAGCTGGACGACGATCATCGCGCCCGCATCGAGAAGACCATCGCGCCGTTCTCCAACGTCACGCTGGAAAACCGCACCGACGACATGAAGACGGTCTATGGCCGCACCAGGATCCTGCTTGCCCCCAGCAAATGGGAGGAAGCCTGGGGCCGGGTGGCATCCGAGGCGCATTGCAGCGGCATCCCTGTCGTAGGTTCGAGGCGCGGCGGCCTGCCCGAAGCCATCGGTCCCGGCGGCGTGGTGCTCGATTACGACGCGCCGCTCGCCGACTGGGTTTTGACGGTAAGGCGCCTGTGGAACGATCATCAGGAATACGAACGGCTTTCGGCTTCGGCTCTCGCCTTTTCCAAACGCCCGGAGCTCGATCCTGCGCGGCAGTTGGTGGTGTTCCTCGATCTGCTCGAAAGAGCGGCCCGGCAGGGCGCGCGCCGCGCCGCTTAGCTGCGCAAAACGAAGAGATGGATCTGGGTTGCTGCAGTGCACCAAAATGTTGCGATGCAGCAATGCCTGTACTAGCTTGTGCCTACAGGAGACAAAGTTCATGCCGCAGGTCTTGGGCCTCGCCAGTGACATTTCCAGCCTGATGGACAGCACGCCGGTTCTTGCCGCGGCTGAAGCCCGATTGGCGGCTCGGAGCATTGGCGGATGTTCTCGACACCGCCAGGCGAAATGGTTTGGAAGGAGCCACCTGACCAGGTTTTGGGCGAGCACATCGCGCCGATGAGGATTTGTTTCGTAGTCGATAAATTCCCCACCTTGTCCGAGACATTCGTGCTCGATCAGATAGCCGGATGCCTTGAAAGCGGGATGGAAGTCAGCGTCGTCTGCAACGAGATGGCCTTTGGCAGGGACAGCAATGTAGACGATGCACGCTGGCGGACACTGCCCGGGGCGGTCGTTTCTTGGTGGGGCGGTCTGGATCGCTACCGCTCGCTGCTCAAGAAATGGTCTGGCAGGTTTTGGGACAAACTTTCGACCTTCATCGACCTGGCCAGCGCGCATAAGCTGCGAAACGTCGACGTGATCGTAGCGCATTTTGGTCACAATGGCCTGCGCGTCGCTCGCGTCATGAAGCGGCGCAGGATCACCGCCCCTCTGGTGACCATATTCCATGGCGTCGATGTCGGCAGGCCGATGCATGACAACACGCTCGGCAACTACAGGCCTGTTTTCGAAAAAGGGGCCCTCCAACTCCCTGTGAATGCGTTCTTCCGCGAGGCCCTGATCGATGCCGGTGCCGCGCCGGCGCAAGTCCTGGTTCACCATATGGGCATCCGTCCTGGCGAGATCGATTATCACTGGCGCTCCTGGCAGAAGGGTACGCTGTCTTTCATCTCGGTCTGCCGCCTGACTGAGAAAAAGGGGATTGAGTACGCGCTTCGTGCCCTCGCTCGCCTGCCGCACCGCGATTGGGTCTATTCGGTGATCGGCGGCGGAGAATTGCTTGAGGATTTGAAGCTGATAGCGACCGATCTCGGCATCGCCGAGAGAGTGACTTTCCTCGGACCGCGTCCGCATAGCGAGGTCAAGCAGCGCCTGCGTGACGCCCATGTCTTCCTCCTGCCAAGTGTCGCCGGGCGAGACGGTGATCTGGAGGGAATACCGGTTGCGCTCATGGAGGCGATGGCCGGCGGCCTGATCGCTGTCAGTACCTATCATTCAGGGATTCCGGAACTGATCGAGGATCACAAGACAGGCTTCCTCGTGCCCGAACGGGACATCGTGGCGCTTGCTGGCAAACTTACTTGGATCGCCGAGAACCCAGGCCTGTGCGAGCCGATAGCGCTTGCCGCACGAGGGAAGGTCGAGGCGGATTTCAATTCGCCTGTCTTGAATGAACGCTTTGCGCAGATCGTTGCGAGGCTAGGGGAAACCGGATCCATCACATGAACGCCAATCCGCCGCCCCCGCAATTTGGACGCGTTGCTTTGCACGGCGGGCTGGTGACGGCTGGCTCGCAAGGCTTCAAGATGGTGATCCAATTCCTTTCGGTCATCATTCTTGCCCGGCTGCTTGTCCCGGAGGACTTCGGCTTGGTTGCCTCCGTAGGGCCGATCGTAGCCTTCGTCGGCTTGCTTCAGGATCTCGGTCTCCAGCAGGCGGTCATCCAGCGCAAGGAGATCGGTCAACAGCAACTCAACCAGGTCTTTTGGCTGAGCGCGGTTGTCGGCCTGTGCGCCGCGGTGGTCGTGGCTTGCCTGGCCCCCGCCATCGCCGCTTTTTACGGCGATCAGCGAATGTGGGGAATAACACTTGCTTCCGCCGTGCCGCTGCTTTTTGGCAGTCTGGCCGCCGTGCCGCTTGCTTTGATGAACCGCCATCTCCAATTCGGCCAGCTCGCGCTGAACGACACGATCACCGCGGCCGCCGGCCTGCTCGCCACCGCAACCGCGGCCTATCTAGGGTTTGGCTATTGGTCCCTGGTTCTGGGCCCGGCCGTTTCAGCTGTCGTCGCGCTGGTTGCTGGCTGGCTGGTGACGCGCTGGACGCCATCGCGGCCGAATCTGAAGATCGACGCCGATATATTCAGGTTCGGCGCGAACCTTACTGGCTTCAATCTTGTCAATTTTCTCGCCCGCAACCTCGACAACATTCTCATCGGAAAATATTCCGGCGCCGTCGAGCTTGGCTACTATGATCGCGCCTACAAGCTTCTGCTCTTTCCACTGCAGAACATCACCCAACCGCTGACCCGTATCATGGTGCCGCTGCTCAGCCGCATCCATGAGGACAAGCAGCGATTTCGAGATATCTATGTAAGGACGAATTGGCTGCTGGCCGTGGTGACCATGCCCGGCATTGCGACGTTGACACTGACGTCGGAGCCAGTGGTCAGGCTTCTCTTCGGCGAGCGCTGGATGGCGGTGGCGCCGATTTTCGCCTGGCTGGGGATCGCCGGCCTGATGCAGTCCGTGTCGAGCACCACGGGCTGGATATTCATCTGTCAGGGCAAGACGAAGACGATGTTCCATTGGGGCATCTATTCGTCGTTGACGACCGTCGTCTCCTTCATCGTCGGCCTGCATTGGGGGGCCATCGGCGTTGCGGCTGCCTATGCCATCAGCGGTTACGTGCTACGCATCCCGGTGCTTGCTGCCTTGATCCAACGTGTCGGTCCGGTCACGGCCGGTGATTTCCTGGCCATACAGGGGCTTTTCCTCTTCTCGTCCCTGCTCGCCTGGTTCTCGTACCGGTCACTGCCGACGTCGCTGACCAGCCAGTCGGACCTGCTCGCGGTCGTTGTGGCGCTTGCCCTAAACTACGGTTTCGCCGTGGCCCTGATGCTTGCTGTTCCGCAGTCGCGCAAGGCTTTGTTCGCCATGCTTGCCAACGTGGCGCGCAACATTCGGTGAGCGGTTGGCTATCAAGGGCGACAACGGCTTGGCCGCCGACATTGCCGAAGCATGCTGTTCCAGCACAGCCTGAAGGCTTGCTCGGCGATAGAGGTCGAGGTTGTCGGCGAATCTGCCGAGCTTTTCGGCCGCTTCCGATGGCGTCACGGTATCGATGTCGAGTAGGAGGTCGGCGACGCCGATGTGATTGGCGACTTCTTTGGTTTTGAATTCATAGGCGATCGGCAGGACCGGCGTGCCAACGCAAAGCGACATGATCATCATATGCATGCGGGTAGCGACGACGAAGTCGCAACCCTTTACCAGCGCCATCAGTTGGTCGGGCGTATGAAACGAGGCGTCGACACTGACATGCTTGGTGATCTCCGGATCGAGTTCGGCCACGACCGCCCGCGCTGTTTTGGCGTCGTCATGGGCATATTCCGGCACGCCTTGGCAGGTTGAAACGAAGGTCACCTCTTTGGCGTGGTCCCTGACAAGAATGGTGGCAATCTCGCGGATCGAATCGAGATAGCGGCGCATGCCGTCTTCACCGTCGCTGACAAAGCTCCAGTGGCGGACGGAGATCGCGACGCGGCCAGTCGGCGTCGGTGCGCTGTCGAGATGTTTTTTGATCCTGTCGGTATCGGCCAGGGCAAAGACGGCATCGGCGACCACATGGCATTTGCCCGGGTCTTTCACCAGATCCAGCATGTGATTTCTGGATCGCTCGTCGCGCAGCAGGATGAGCGGACTCCGATCAAAGATCGGGCCGAGCTCCTGGCGATTGTAACTTTTCTTGAATGGGCCGAGTGATTGCGTGAAGAAGATGGGATCCTTGCCCAGGATAGCATCGACGCGGAATTGATTGAGGCGCTTTTCAAGATCGTAGTTTTCGACAAGGTAGGTCCCGCCTGTCGTCACAACAAGGTCGGCGCTAGCGTAGGCATCAAGGCCGAGGCGGTCGCTCTGGCTGAAAAAAAAGCTGCTGGCGGCACCGTTTTGGGCGAAGCGCCGCAAGGCGCGGAAGACCGCCCAATTGTAGATCGACTTGAGCCGGCCCTTTATCCCGCCGCCATGATCGTACCTGAACAGGGATTCCGACAGCAGCTTGTGAAATTCGAGATCGGGGTAATCCTTCTTCGGGTAGAGCCGGGCCGCGACTTCGGGCTGACTGTCGAAAACGAAGAACTGCACATCGTCGCCGGCGATCGATTTGAGAATATGGCGTATAGCCAAAAGGATCGCGGCATCGCCAGTGTTCAGACACACTGTGTTTTCGACCACGACTTTCATGGGCTAACCTCGTTTCGCGTCCGTGGCCAGGCCAGCGGCGGTTAAGACGGCACTTTGCCGAGATGCTGCCACGCGATCCGCATCACGTTTTTGGCAGGTTGCGCCAGACTGGAAGCCGATGAGGAATCCAGATCAATGCCAGGCACGCCGAAAGTAGCGGATCATTTTTGCAGTGCAACAAAAAATGTGCGGGCATTTGCTACGCCGCACCAAAATTGTTGCGATGCAGCAAAAGCTGTACTAGCATCCCCGATGGGTGGGCCCAACAGCGGGCGAGTTTCATGCTGCATGTCTTGTACCTTGTGCATGACGTATCCGATCCGGCGGTGCGCCGGCGGGTCCAGATGCTCAAGGCAGGCGGCGCCAGGGTCACCTTGGCGGGCTTCCGCCGCACCACCAGTCCGGTCGCCGAGATCGAGGGTATTGAGCCTGTCGACCTTGGCGCGACGCGCGACGGCCGATTCGCGCAGCGCCTCGGCGCGGTCGCCAAGGCGGCCGTGTCGATCGGTGCAAAACTGGGCGCCGTGCCCAGGCCCGATCTCATCATCGCGCGCAACCTCGAGATGCTGGCGTTGGCGCGCCGCGCCAATGGCGCGCTCGGCGCGAACGTGCCGATCGTCTATGAATGCCTCGATATCCATCGCCTGGTGCTGCGCGACGACCTTGTCGGCAGGACGCTGCGTGGCGCCGAGCGTCGCCTCGCCCGCGACGTGAAGCTCCTGGTGACGAGTTCGCCTGCCTTCATCGCCAATTATTTCGAGCCGTTCGGGCAGATCGCCGCACCCGTCGAGCTGATCGAGAACAAATATTTCGAGGCAGCATCCGTTATCGCCACGCATTCTTTCGAGGACGACAGCCCCGCGCCGCCGCCCTGGCGCATCGGCTGGTTCGGCGCGCTGCGCTGCCGCCGCTCGCTGGAGTTGCTGGCCGATTTCACTCGTCGGCAGGCGGGGCGTTTCGAGGTCGTGCTCAGAGGCCGCCCGGCGCTCTCCGAATTTCCGGATTTTCATGGTTTCGTCGAGGCCGAGCCCTGGCTTTCGTTCGGCGGGCCTTACCGAAATCCGGAGGACATGGCGGCCATCTACGGGCAAGTGCATTTCTCCTGGGCGATCGATTTCTTCGAGGCCGGCCAGAATTCCGAATGGTTGCTCCCCAACCGGCTCTATGAGGGCTGCCGCTTCGGCGCCGTGCCGATCTCGATGGCGGACACCGAAACCGGCCGTTTCCTGAAGCAGCAGGACATCGGCGTGCTCCTGTCCGAAGCGACGCCCGAAGGCGTCGAGGCGATGCTTGGCCGGATGGACCAGGACGGATATCGCGGTCTGAAGTCGCGCGTATTGGCGCGCAACCCGCGGACCTGGAGCTACGACCGCAGCGACTGCGCGGCCTTCGTCGACAGGCTGCGCGGCCTTGCCGCCGTGCCTGCAGCTTTTGCGGCGGAGGCGGCGGCGTGATGGCGCAGCACGACATACAAAAACCGATGACCGAGGCCGCCGCATCGATCCTCATCGTCATCCCCTGCCTTAACGAGGCGGCCCATATCGGTGGCCTGCTCGACCAATTGCGGCCTGCGGCGGCAAGGCTTGGCGGCCGCATCGTCGTCGCCGACGGCGGCAGCACCGACGGCACGCAAGGCATCGTCGAAAACATCGTCGCGAAGGATCCCCGCGTCATCCTGCTCGCCAATCCGAAGCGCATCCAGAGCGCTGCCATCAATCTCGCGGTAGCGGCCCTCGGCGACGACGCCGGCTACCTCATCCGCATCGACGCGCATGGCGGCTATCCGGACGATTATTGCGACCGGCTGGTCGAGGAGGTCCTTGCCACCGGCGCCGATTCGGTCGTGGTTTCGATGCTGACCGCCGGCACCGGCGCCGTGCAGAAGGCGGTCGCGGCGGCGCAGAACTCCAAGCTCGGCACCGGCGGCTCGAAGCACCGGCACATGTCCGAGGGCGAATGGGTCGACCACGGCCACCACGCGCTGATGCGCATCGCCGCCTTCAAGGATGTCGGCGGCTATGACGAGAGTTTCAGCCACAACGAGGATGCCGAGCTCGACTACCGCCTGCGCCGCGCCGGCTACCGCATCTGGATGAGCGGCAGGACGCAGATGGTCTACTATCCGCGCTCGACGCTGAAGAGCCTCTATTTCCAGTATCTCGGCTATGGCCGCGGCCGCGCCCGAAACGTTCTGAAGCACCGGATGGTGCCGAAGCTGCGGCAGATGATCCCGCTTTTGGTCGCGCCCGTGGTGCTGTTGGCCCTGTTCTCCTTCGTCCACTGGCTGGCGGCGGTGCCTTTCCTGCTGTGGACTGCCGTGTGCCTCGGCTACGGCCTCGTGACGGCGATACGCCAGCGCAATGTGAGCATAGCGCTGGCCGGCGTCTCGGCGATGGTCATGCATTTCGGCTGGTCCGTCGGCTTCTGGCAGCAGCTGTTGACGCCTCGTTCGCAGCGCAAGGTGGCGTGATGGCCGGCCGCTCGATCGACATCTGCATCTGCACCTTCCGCCGGCCGGAGCTGGCCGACACGCTGCGCTCCGTCGCGGCGCTGGAGAAGCCCGCGGGAGCAGAGATTGGCATCGTCATCGCCGACAATGACGACGAGCCCAGCGCGCAGAAGCTGGTCAAGGCGCTGGCCGGGGAGCTGAAATTGCCGGTCCGCTATCGCCACGCGCCGGCGCGCAACATCTCGATCGCCCGCAACGCCTGCCTCGACGCCAGCGTTTCGGACTTCGTCGCCTTCATCGACGACGACGAGACGGCGTCGCCCGGCTGGCTGGTCGAGTTGATGGCGACGGCCGACACCACGGGCGCAGCAGCGGTGCTCGGTCCGGTGCGGGCGCATTATCGCCAGGATGCGCCGGACTGGATGCAAAAGGGCGATTTTCATTCGACCTTGCCGGTCTGGGTGCGTGGCGAAATCCGAACCGGCTATACCTGCAACGTCCTGCTCAAAATGACCGATGCGAGCCTGCGCGGCCGGCGCTTCAGCCTGGCGCGCGGCCAGACCGGCGGCGAAGATACCGAGTTCTTCGACGCCATGGTCAAGGCCGGCGGCCGCATCGCCTTTGCACCGCGAGCCTTCGTCGACGAGGTCGTGCCGCGCGCCAGGGCGGCGTTCGACTGGTTGCGCCGCCGCCGCTTCCGCTTCGGCCAGACACACGGGCACCTGATCGGGCGGGGTACCGGCGGCGTGCGCCGGGCCGGCCAGGTTGGCCTCGCTTCGGTCAAGGCCGCCTATTGCTTCGGCATGGCCATTTTGACCGCAATCAGCCCGGTGCGACGGAACCGCAGCGTGCTTCGCGGCATTATGCACGTTGGCGTCATCAGCGGTTTGGTCGGCGTCCGTGAAATCCGCCAGTACGGCCTCACTTCGCCAGAGCAAGGGAACAAGCGTGCAGCCTGACGTCAGCTTCGTAATCGCCGCCTATAACGCAGAGGCGACCCTCGACCGCGCCATCGCCGGCGCGATCGCGCAGCTTGGCGTGACCGTCGAGGTCATCGTCGTCGACGACCAGTCGCGCGACGGCACGCTGGATGTAGCGCGCGCTTATCCGCAAGATATCGTCAAGGTGGTGGCGCTGCCCGCCAACCGCGGCCCGGGCGGCGCCCGAAATGCCGGCCTCGACCTTGCCAGGGGTCGCTGGGTGGCGGTGCTCGATTCCGATGATGCGGTCCTTCCCGACCGCCTGGCCATGATGATCTCGCGCGCCGAAGCGGCGGATGCCCAAATTGCGGTCGACAATGTGCAGGTCGTGCGCGAGGACGACACGCCCGACGACACGATGTTCCCGGCCGGCTATCTCGAAGGCTTGCGCGAAATCTCGCTGGCCGACTACATCGCCGGTAATCTGGTCTTCGAATCGCGCTTTAATCTCGGCTATCTCAAGCCGATCTTCCAGCGCCGCTTCCTCGACGACAACAGGTTGCGCTACGACGAAAAGCTGCGCATCGGCGAGGACTACATTCTGCTGGCAAGCGCGCTGGCCAGCGGCGGCCGTTGCGTGGTCGAGCCGACCGTCGGCTATGTCTATCACATCCGCACCGGCTCGATCTCGCGGGTGCTCGAATTGCATCACGTCGAGGCGATGACGCGCGCCGACGCCGCCTTCGCGGCGGTATATCCGATGGACAGCAGCGCCCAGGCGGCCTTCGCCAAGCGCGGCCGCAGCCTGCGCAAGGCGGCGTCGTTCCTGTCTCTGGTTCAGCACATCAAGGCGCGCGCGCCGCTCAAGGCGATAGGCGCGGCGCTCAGGGATCCGGCCGCGCTCGGGCATATGAGTATGCCTATCGCGGTCCGGCTCAGAAGGGTTGCGGCACAGGTTTGCCGTCGGGGCGGGGAGACGAAGCAGCGGGCATTGTCTAGAGCATGATCCCGAAAAGTGCGAAGCGGTTTTCGGAAAAGATCATGCTCCAACAATGAATTAGCCAGCGGTAAGTAGAAATCTTTTCTGTCAGAAGGAATAGCATATGCAGAAAGTCAGGAAGGCAGTCATCCCGGTGGCGGGGCTCGGAACGCGATTCCTGCCGGCAACCAAGTCGATGCCCAAGGAAATGCTGCCCGTCGTCGACAAGCCCGTCGTGCAATATGCCGTCGACGAGGCGTTCGAGGCCGGGATCGAGCACATCGTCTTCGTCACCGGCCGCAACAAGGCGGTCATCGAGGACTATTTCGACCTGCATCCTGAACTGATCGGCACGCTGGAGCAGACCGGCAAGAAGGCGCAGCTGCAGTCGCTGGAGAGCCTGCTGCCGGAGGCCGGCGCCACCAGCTTCATCCGCCAGCAGTCGCCGCAGGGCCTCGGCCACGCCGTATGGTGCGCCCGCGACGTGATCGGCAACGAGCCCTTCGCGCTGCTGCTTCCCGACATGGTGTCTTTCGGCGCGCGCGGCTGTCTTGCCGAGACGGTCGACCTTTATCAGCGGACCGGCGGCAATGTCATCGCGGTCGAGCGCTGCGACCCGTCCGAAACCGGCAAATACGGCATTGTCGGCCGCGGCGACGAGGTCGGCTCCGGCTTCAAGGTCACGGCCATGGTCGAAAAGCCCGCGCCCGCCAATGCGCCGTCGAATTTCTACATCAACGGCCGCTACGTCCTGCAGCCGGAAATATTTGCCCTGCTCGGCAACCAGCAGCGCGGCGCCGGCAACGAAATCCAGCTCACCGACGCCATGGTGCGCCTGGCTCAGAGCCAGTCCTTCTACGCCCAGCCTTTCGATGGCCGCATGTTCGACTGCGGTTCCAAGGAAGGCTTCATCGAGGCCACCATCGCCTTTGCTCTGGCGCGCGACGACATGAAAGGACCTGTCTTCGAGATGCTGCAGCAATTTGTCCGGTCGCATGAGCGCCGGGAAGTAGCCGCATAATGCCCATGTTTCGGGTGCATATGCGAACTTGCGATGGCGCGACAGCCACACCAGCGCCCGGGCCTTCAGGCCCGGCGCATCCTGGCAACGACGTTGCGCGGTCTTTTCTGGTCACGACGCCGATCTACCAAGGCCGATAGCGCCTGCAACCTGGAATTGGACCGAAGATGAACTATGCCAACTTCCCTCTCGACAAGAGGATGCCGCTGCCCGGCTCCGATCAGGAAAAGGGTGAAGACTTCATCGATGTCGAACGTCTGCTTGGCATGGCCGCCCGGCAGGCCAAGGTGGTGGCGGTCTGCGCCATCATCGGCCTGTTCCTGGGCGTGGTCTATCTGCAGACGACACCCAAGCAATATATGTCCATGGCGAGCGTCTTGATCGACGAGGGCATGAACAAGGTCATGGACGACATCTCGGCGGCCAGCGCTACGCAGCAGACCGATGCGACGATCCTCAGCCAGATCGAGATTCTCAACTCGGCTCGGCTGGCGTCGGAGGTGGTCGACAAGTTGAAGCTCGACCAGAACCAGGATTTCATGAACCCGCCGCAATCGGCTTTGGCCAAGGGTATCGGGTTCGTGCGCGGCGTCGTCGGCTATTTCCGCGGCAATGCGACCGATCAACTCCCCGGCATCCAAAATGTCGATGCCGCGACGCGCGAAGCCATGATCAAGACCGCAACCCACGATTACGCGGTTCTTATGCTGCAGACTGGGCTGATGGCGGATCGCGTCAGCCGCAGCAATGTCATCAGCATCGGCTACCAGGCGACAGACCCGGCACTCGCCACAGCCATCACGAAAGCCTATGCGGATGCTTATCTCGCCGACCAGCTCAACGCCAGCTTCGACGCCACCGAGCGCGCGGCCCTGTGGCTGCAGGGGCGGCTGACCGAGTTGCGCGAAAGCTCGCAGGCCGCTTCGCTGGCGGTCGAGAAGTTCAGGGCCGAGCATGGCCTTTCCGCCAACAGCGACGGCCAGTTGCTGAGCGATAAGCAACTCGCCGACCTCAACGCCCAGCTCATCGTCGCGCAGGCCGACACGGCTCGCGCCGGCGCCCGCTATCAGCAATACAAGGCGATCGTCGACAGCGGCTCCGAAAGCGCCTTCAACGATTCGGCCATCGGCGCGGACCAGCCGAGCAGCTCGGTCATCATCGCGCTCAAGACCCGCTATCTGGCCATTGCCAAGCGCCTGCAGGACGTCGAGACGAATTTCGGCAAGGATCACCCGCAGGCAGTCGCGCTGGCCAGGGAGAAGGCCGATGTGTCGACGCAGATCTTCGGGCAGCTGAAGCAGATCACCGAAAGCTACCGCAACGACTTCGAAGTGGCGCAGTCGCGCGAGACGGCGCTCCGCGACAAGATCTCCACCGCTGCCGGCAAGAGTTCGATCGACAACCAGTCGCAGGTGAAGCTGAAGGAGCTCGACCAGCAGGCGCAGGCGCTCACCACGCTCTACCAGACCTTCCTCGGCCGCTACGAGGAAGCCTCGCAGCAGCAGTCCTTCCCGGTCGGCAAGGTCCGCATCATTTCCGACGCGGCAATGCCGCTCGCGGCCTCCAGCCCCCGCACTTTGCGCGTGCTGGCGCTGTCGCTGGTGCTTGGCCTGATGCTCGGCGCCGGCTTTGGCGGCCTCAACGAGTTCAACGAGCGTTTCTTCAGGACGGGCGAGGATATTCGTGACCGCGTCGGCCTGAAGTTCCTCGGCTATCTGCCGACGATCGGCGGCGGCAAGGCCAGGGATAGCAAGCCCGACGACCTGCCGACCGACGGCAAGGTGGCCAGCCTTTCCGCGGCCGAGAAACGGGCGCGCATGCGTGTCAGCATCGACGCTCCGGCCTCGATGTTCGCCGAGACGCTGCGCAACGCCAAGATCGCCTTCGACGTGGTGATGGAGGACCGCGGCAGCCGGGTCATCGGCGTCATCTCGGTGCTGCCTGGCGAAGGCAAGTCTACGGTGGCCGCTAACCTTGCCGGCTTGCTCGCAGCCAACGGCGCCAAGACGCTTCTCATCGACGGCGACCTGCGCAATCCCGGCCTCAGCCGCAGCCTCGGCATGGAGACAGAACAGGGCCTGATGGAAGCGGTGGTCAACGGCCAGACCTGGCAGTCGGTCGGCAAGGTCGACCGCCAGACCAAGCTTGCGATCATTCCCGCCGTGCTGCGCGGCCAGTTCTCGCATACCAGCGAGCTTCTGGGTTCGGCCGGCATGCGGCGCTTCATCGAGAATGCCAAGGAGACGTTCGAATACATCGTCGTCGACCTGCCGCCGCTCGGCCCCGTGGTCGACGCCAAGGCTTTCGCGCCGCTGGTCGACGGCTTCGTTCTGGTTACCGAATGGGGCCGCACGCCGCGTGCCATGGTGCGCTCGATGCTGGAATCGGAGCCCTATATCGCCAACAAGATCACCGGCGCGGTGCTCAACAAGGTCGACTTGAAGAAACTGGCCAAATACGGCTCGCTCGGCGGCTCGGAAAAGTTCTTCGACCGCTACTCGAGCTATTATCTGGACAAGTCGGAGTCGCGCTCCAAGCAAGCTGCTTGACGCGGCGCCCGCTAGAGCGGTTCACCGTTTCACGGAAACGGCGAACCGCTCTATCTCTTTGTTTTGACGCAATTCCGGACAGAAGGTTACGGCGAAGACGCCGAACTTAACCGCTCACACTTTTCCTGGAATTGCTCTAATTTGCCGAAGATAGCAGCCGGCCGTATTTGCCGACGATCCTGAGTGCGGTCAGCCGTCCCGTTTGAAAGGCGCCGGTATCGATGTCGAGCCGGCGCCCGTCGAGGGTGGGAACGTCCACGATCGTGTGGCCGTGCACCACCCACCGGTCGAGACGGTGCGCTGCCTGGAAGAATTCCTCGCGGATGTTGGTGAGGTCGCCCTCGTCTTGCGCCTCGAGCGCGACGCCGACCCGGATGCCGGCATGCACGAAGACGAATTGCTCGGAGCACACCATCGCCGGCAGCGTGCGCAGGAAGTCGACATGGCTGGCGGGAATGGCCTCGCGGATGCGCGCATCCGTCTGCTCGCTCGAGCCATAGAGGCTTGCCAGCCGGTCCGGGTCGACGCCGTAGGAGAACAAGGTCTCGCGACCGCCATAGCCGAGCCAGGGCTCGCGCGAGAGATAGCCGTCCAGATAGCTGAGCAGCGCCACCTCATGGTTTCCCACGAGGCAGACGCGCAGGAAGCCTTTCGGCGGTGGCGCCATCAGATGTTCGATCACGCGCCGCGAGTGCGGGCCGCGGTCGATATAGTCGCCCAGCATGATGATGATCTTGCGGCCGCGGAATTGCTGCGCGTCGAGCTGGATTTTCTGTTCCAGAGCGCGCAGCTCGTCATGGCAGCCATGCACGTCGCCGATCGCATAGACGATCGTGTCGCGCATATCCATGACAAGGCGCTCGCGTGGCGCGGGTCGGGGACGTCTCGATCGTTGGAACAGGTTCACGGATTGAGGCTCGGATACTTGCACTGATTTGCACCTCGATATCATGCCGGATGCAAACAATTCCACACCGGCGTTCCAAACAACGAGATGAGCGGGTCGCCGTTTCCACGAAACGGTGAACCGCTCTAAGTAGCTTTCAACCGATTAAGGAGCAGCGTGTGACCGAGTAGCAGCCGGATGCGTGGCTCTGCCGCCACCAGCCAGTTCACCGCAATGGCGGCGGTAGCCAGGAATCGCAGGATGTCGACACCGCCGGATGTCGTCTTGTGCTGAGCCATGCCGTGCCTTCGCAATGGCCGCCCAGCCAGAGTTTAGGAGCTATTGCTGCATTGCACAACAGACGATTGCGCTGCGGGAGGAGTTCGTTTCGTGGCGCGCGACCGCCGCAGCCTATATTCCGATGCCGCGGCCCTTCAGCGCCGTCGTGATCTCGTCGAGGATCGCCGGGTCGTCGATGGTCGCCGGCATCGTCCATTCCTCCTTGTCGGCGATCTTCTGCATCGTCCCGCGCAGGATCTTGCCGGAGCGGGTCTTGGGCAGCCGCTTGATCGTCACCACGGTCTTGAAGGCGGCAACCGGGCCGATCCGCTCGCGCACCAGCCCCACGACCTCGCTTTCGATCGCGCCGGCATCGCGCGACACGCCGGCATTGAGCACGACGAAGCCGAGCGGCACCTGGCCCTTCATGGCGTCGGCAATGCCGATGACCGCGCATTCGGCGACATCGGGGTGGGCCGCCAGCACCTCTTCCATGGCCCCGGTCGAGAGCCGGTGGCCGGCGACGTTGATGATGTCGTCGGTGCGGGCCATGACATAGAGATAGCCGTCCTCGTCCATCATGCCGGCGTCCGCCGTCTTGTAGTAGCCGGGGAATTCTTCGAGGTAGGCCTGGCGGAAACGGGCATCGGCATTCCACAGCGTCGGCAGGCAACCGGCGGGCAGCGGCAGCTTGACCACGACATTGCCCAGCGTGCCGCGCGACACTTCGTGGCCGGCATCGTCGAGGATGCGGATGTCGTAGCCCGGCATCGGCACCCCGGGCGAGCCGTATTTCACCGGCAACAGCCCGAGACCCGCCGGGTTGATCGTCATCGGCGAGCCGGTCTCGGTCTGCCACCAATGGTCGACGACCGGCCGGTCGAGCTTCTGCTCCGCCCATTTGATGGTTTCGGGGTCGGCGCGTTCGCCGGCCAGGAACAGGGTACGGAACTTCGACAGGTCGTATTTCGGCACGAACTCGCCCTTGGGATCCTGCCCCTTGATGGCGCGGAAGGCGGTCGGCGCGGTGAACAGCGCCACCACGCCATGCTGCGAGATCACCCGCCAGTAGGTGCCGGCGTCCGGCGTGCCGATCGGCTTGCCTTCGAACAGCACACTGGTGCAGCCATGCAGCAGCGGCCCGTAGACGATGTAGGAATGACCGACCACCCAGCCGACATCGGAAGCCGCCCAGAACACTTCGCCCGGCTTGACGCCGAACTCGTTGTCCATCGTCCATTTCAGCGCGACCATGTGGCCGCCATTGTCGCGCACGATGCCCTTCGGCTGTCCGGTCGTGCCGGAGGTGTAGATGATGTAGAGCGGGTCTGTGGCCAACACCGGCACGCAGTCGACATTGGCGCCGGCGGCGCGCTCGCGGGCGACTGCATCGGCATAGTCGAAATCGTAATTGTCCTTCATCTCGCAGCGCAACTGCTCGCGCTGCAGGATGAGGCAGGCGTCGGGCTTGTGCTTCGACATCTCGATCGCCTTGTCGAGCAACGGCTTGTAGGCGACGACGCGGCCTGGCTCCAGGCCGCAGGAAGCGGTGATGATCAGCTTCGGCTTGGCGTCGTCGATGCGGGTGGCGAGCTCGTGCGAGGCGAAGCCGCCGAACACCACCGAATGCACGGCGCCTAGCCTCGCGCAGGCGAGCATGGCGATCGCCGCTTCCGCCACCATCGGCATGTAGATGATGACGCGGTCACCCTTGCCGATGCCGCGATGCCTCAGCACCGAGGCCAGCGCGACGACCTCGCGCTTCAGTTCGGCATAGGTGAATTTCCGGATCGTGCCGGTGATCGCGCTGTCATGGATCAGCGCCGGCTGGTCGGCGCGGCCGCCCGCCACATGGCGGTCGAGGGCATTGTAGCAGGTGTTGCAGGAGGCGCCGACGAACCAGCGGCCATAGACGCCTTGCGTCGGGTCGAAGACCTTCTCGGCCGGCATATACCAGTCGATCGCCTTCGCCGCCTCGGCCCAGAACCCTATGGGGTCGCGTTTCCAGCCCTCATAGACTTCATGGTAGCGTGAGGCCATAGACATTCCTCCCAGGACATTCTGCCGTCTGGGAATAGCCTAGAGCAATTCCAGGAAAAGTGCGAAACGGTTTTCCGTCCGGAATTGCGTCAAAACAAAGGGATAGAGCGGTTCACCGTTTCTATGAAACGGTGGAACGCTCCAATGGATGTCGCCCAAAGTGCGCAGCGGTTCTGGGACAGCGACATGCATCAAAACAAAAACTTAAAGTGCGTCGCCTGAATTCAGCGGGACGCGCTTTAGTCGCCGGCAAACGTCTCCGTTCGGCGCCTCAAGCAGAGGCGTCGCTGTCGCTGTCCGCGATATAAGCCGGCTTAAAGCGGCAATGCCGCCAGCATCAGCCCGACGCCGCCGGCGATCAGAATAGCCGCCGCAAGCGCCTTCCGGTGGCGCTCGAACGCCGTCGGAGCCCGTTCCCAATTGTAACGCATACAAATTCACTCCCCAAAGCGCGGTGGAGTCATAGCTTACTCAAGGGAAGGAAGGCAACCCTGGGCAATCGGGCGCCTTGACGGTGGGCGAGACGGCCACCGTAGCGGCGTACCACAGCGAGACAATGGACAGCGTAGGGTTGGCGCGCTAATTGCTCTGCGGCTGATGGAGCGGGCGCATGGCTGAGATTGGTTCTGAAACGGTACTGCGGATGGCGGACGACGCGTCCGTGCAGCATGTCGGCGATGGCGCCGTCGTGCTCCTGGCCCGCAGCGGCCAGCTCTACACCTGCAACGACACGACCGAGGCTTTTCTCGGCAAAGTCGACGGCGCGCGCAACCTTGACCAGATCGTCGACCTGTTGTCGGACGAATTCGAGGTCGACAAGGCAACGCTCGACGAGGATATGGCCGCATTGGCCGCCGAATTGGTGGCCGAAGGCATCCTCGCTGACCCGGGCGTGTGATGGCCGACGGACCGTTCCTGCGCATCCTGTTCCGCGCGCACTTGTGGCTCAGCGCCCGGCTGATGCCGGTGCTGGTCGGCCGGCGCGATTTCGAAAGCGTGTTGAAACTGGCGCCGCTGCAGTCGCCGGCACCCTATCGTGATCTGCCCTGGACCTACATCGTCCATCGAGTCAACCGAACCGTCCGGCGCCCCTGGTTGATGCGCGACCGCAGATGCCTTCGCGAGGGTCTCCTCGGCTTTCGCTTTCTGCGCATGGCCGGTCTCGATCCGGAGCTTCGTTTCGGCGTCGATGCAAGGTCGATGCACGAGCCTCGCCTGTCGGCGCATTGCTGGGTCTGCCTCGACGGCAAGTCGGTGGTCAGCGACAGCCAGCCCGGCATGGTGGAGGTTTATCGCCACCCGTCCAGTGTAAAGGCGCCCGCCGCTTGAGCGACCAGACCTTCTGCTACGACCTCAAAGGCCAGGTCATCGGCATCACCGCCGCGCGCGCCGACCTCTGGCCGAGCTTCGACCTGATGCTCGGCACGCTGCGCATGAGCGAGCCCGTCCAGCCCGGCTTTCGCGTCAATATCGTCGAGACGCCGGAATTGCCGGAGAACCCGGAAGGAAAACTCGCCTTCGACGGCGATGTGCCGCTGGATGGCCATTGCCGGATGATCGACGCCGGCCAGGTCTTCCATCTCGTCTTTCCCGGTCAGCAGACGGTGTCGATCCACGACGACGAGAATTGGGCCGAAATCCGCGTTCGTCCGGACAGCAAGATCAAGTGGACGCTGCTGATGATGGTGCTCGATGCCGCGCTTGATGCCGGCGCGCAGCACATGCTGCATACCGCCGGCCTGACGCTGCCGGGCAGCGAGGCGCTCGTGCTGATCCATGCGCCGAGCGGTACCGGCAAGTCGACGACGTCGCTGGCGCTCGCCTCGCAAGGCTTCGGCCTCTGCTCGGACGACGTCATGATCCTCAGGGCGACGCAGGACGGCGTCACGGCCTGGGGCATGCCGCGTAAAGTGAAGATCCACCGCCACACCGCAACGATGCTGCCTTTCGTGTCACCCTGCCTCGGCGAGACATGGGACAATGAGGGCGAGCAGGCCGTCGCGCTGGATCGCCTTGGCGAGATCATCCGTGTCGAGGACGTCCGCGCCAGGCCGATCGCGGCGCTTCTGCATCTTGCCCGTTCGGCCGATGCCGAGACCCGGCTCGTGCCTATGGCGAGGACCGATGCCATGGTGGCTTTAGCCACCGACAATGTGCGGACCGGTATGACCGGCCTGTCGCCGCTGCAGAAAAGGCGAATGACGACGATCGCGGCCTTGGTCAAGACGGTGCCGACCTTCACGCTGGAAGTCGGGGCGAGGCCGGCCGAAGCGGCGGCGCTGATCCGCGCCGCGGTGCGCTAGGCCGGATAAGGTCGCGCCCGCGCAAGCCTCTGCACCCAGCGGAAGGCGTCGCGGCTGAGGCGTGAGCGCAGCTTTTCGCGGGAATTGACGCGCAGCAGCATGTTGCCGGTGATCAGCCATTTCGCCAGCCTTATCGAGAGGTCCGGCTTGATGCGGTTGGCAAGCTCGATCGCTCGCGGCGCGTCGAACAGGCGTCCGGTCACATTGAGGACCGTCGCCAGCTCGAGCTCGATACCGCTCATGCGGGCGGCCTGGAGCAGCCGCGCTTCCTCCTCCGGCGATTTCAGCGCCCGCACGCCTTGCAGAACGTCGACGCAAAGCTGCAGCCGGTGGAATTTGTGGCCGCCGGCCGCATGAACGATGCCGATGGTCAGCAACGCCGCCGGCGTGTCGGCCTCGCCGCCGTCGATCACCTGCAGCTCGCGAAAGCCGAGCGAGAGCCGGCGCCGCATACCGGTGTCGTGCACCAGATTGCCATGCAACTCGATCATCAGGCTGGAGTTCTCCTTCTCCAGCCATTTGAATTCCTGCAGCTCCTGCGACTCGGCCTCGCCGCTGCCAAGCTCGAAGCCGCATTCGGCAATGGTCTTGTTGGCCTCGACGATGCTGGCTGGGTCGACCAGGATGTCGATATCGGTGAACGGCCGGTCGGCAACCTGGCGATAGAGCTTGCGCGCGAACACCGGCCCCTTGACGATCCGGGCCGGAACGCCTTTCGCCGCCAGCGCCTTCATGATGCGGTCGCCATGATATTGCAGCAGCATCGATTGCCCGGTCGCCATCGTCGCCTGGTCGCGCAACTCGGCAAGCTTCTGCAGCAAGCTCGCGTCTTTCGGCAGATTGGCCTCGCCCCGCTCCCTGAGCTTGCGCAGCACGATCGGCAAGACGCCGTGGAACTCGGCATTGGTCAGCAGCGCCATCAGGCCGGCCGCGGAAGCGTCCTTGCCCCAATCGGCGGGCGCCTCGGGGTCGGCAAGGTTGATCAGCAGTTTTTCCTGGGTGGGCGAAAGCTGGGGCAACATCGGTTCGGCAAAACAGCAAAGAGGTCCGCGCATGCTTGCCAGAAAAGCCCCCGAGAAGCCAGCGGCGCCTACATCCCCCAGCGCAGCGCCGGCGTGTGCACCGGGGCGTCCCACAGGGTCGTCGTTTCATTATCGAGCAAGGTGAGCGTGATCGAGCATCCAGCCATGTCGAGCGAAGTCACATAGGAGCCGACGAGCGAGCGGACCACCGTCACGCCGTGTCTTTCGAACATCCTGCGGGCGCTGTTGTACATCAGGTAAAGCTCCATCGATGGCGTCCCGCCGAAACCGTTGACGAACAGCAGCGCCCGCCCATTGATGCGGTCGCCGAAGTCGCCGGCGATCGCCGCACACACCTCCTCGGCGATGGCGTCGGCGCTCTTCAGCGCATCACGCCGCCGGCCGGGTTCGCCGTGGATGCCGACGCCGAACTCCATCTCGCCGTCGCCGATCTCGAAGGTCGGTTTGCCGGCGGCGGGCACCGTGCCGCTGGTCAGCGCCACGCCCATCGAGCGCGTCGCGGCATTGACGCGGTCGCCCAGCGCCTTGAGCTCGGCCAGGGCCATTCCTTTCTCGGCCGCGGCGCCGACGATCTTTTCCACCACCAGCGTGCCGGCGACGCCGCGCCGACCGGTCGTGTAGGACGAGTTCTCGACCGCGACGTCGTCATTGGTCACCACTTGCAGCACGCCGTCCGTCATCTCGGCGGCCATGTCGAAATTCATCACGTCGCCTTCATAGTTCTTGACGATGAACAGGCAGCCGGCGCCTGTGTCGACAGACTGAATGGCCGCCAGCATCTGATCCGGCGTCGGCGAGGTGAAGACCTGGCCGGGGCAGGCGGCGTCCAGCATGCCATGGCCGACCAGCCCGCCATGCAGCGGCTCGTGGCCGGATCCGCCGCCCGAGATCAACGCCACCTTGCCGGGCTTCAGCTCTTTGCGGCGGATGAATTTATGCTCGTCGCCGAGCACGAGGATGTCGGCATGGGCGGCGGCGAACCCATCGAGGCTTTCGGTCAGCACGGTATCCACCGAATTGAGAAACTTCTTCACGGCAGTCCTCCCAACAGTCTTCATTCTACGCAATTCCGAACGGAAAACCGCTTCACACTTTTCCTGGAAGTGCTTTGCTCAGCCGCTGCCCTTGCCGGCGATGCTGGTTATTTTCTGGATGAACTCGTTGATCGCCCGGTCGAGCGCGGCATTCTGCCTGTCGTCGCCGAAATCCGGCACGATGAGCGAGACGTGGCGTGTCTTGCGCGAGCCCGAAGCCGCCGGCAGCTTGCCGGGATGCGCCTGGTGATAGGCCACCAGGAACTGATCGCGCTCGGCGGGGCTGAAATGGCAGACGGAAAAAATAGCCGGCAAATGTTTTGACGGAATGGGGATCGAATAGGTCGGGCTGGAGATCTGCGTGACGAAGCTGCGATGCTTGCCGAGCGCGTCCGCAAGGCGTTGGCGCATGCCGGAAGGTCGCTGGTCGATGACCTGCGAAAGGATCGTCTTATAGGCGCGGATCGCGTCTTCCGCGCCGGCTTCCTGTATCTTGGCTGCCTTGGCCATGCCGCGCTACACCGAAACGTCCGCGATGGCCGCCTTGGCCATAGCGAGTTGCGCCGGAGCCACCGAAAGATCGTGCAAACCGGCCTCGAGCAGCGCCGGGATGGCGGCGGGGTCGCCGCCCGCGTCGCCGCAAAGGCTGACCGGAATGCCTTTCTCGCGCCCGAAAGCGGCGACCGCAGCGATCAGCCGCAGAACGGCCGGGTGGCGGATGGAATTGAGATGCGCCACGGCGGCGTTGTCGCGCGCGGCCGCCATCACATATTGCGTCAGATCGTTGGAGCCGATCGAGAAGAAGGCAACATCGCTGAAGCCCTCCGGCGCCAGCGCGACGGATGGCACCTCAACCATGATGCCGAGCGACGGCAGCTTGTGCGCAACCCCGTGTGTCGCGAGCGCGGCCTGCTCTTCGGCAAACAGCGCGGCGGCCTGGCTGTATTCCTCTGGCGTGGCGATCATCGGAAACATCACCTTCAGATTGCCGTGGATGGCGGCGCGCAGCAATGCCCGGATCTGCACCCGGAAGACGTCGAGCCGCGCCAGCGACAGCCTGATGCCGCGCAGGCCGAGAAACGGGTTGGTCTCCTCGACAGTGAAGCCGGGCACCGGCTTGTCGCCGCCGGCATCGACCGTGCGGATGGTCACCGGCTTGTCGCCCGCCCATTCCAGCACCTTGCGGTAGGCAAGATATTGCGTCTCCTCGTCGGGCAGCGCCTTGCCGAACAGGAATTCCGTGCGCATCAGGCCGACGCCGTCGCAGGTCGCGATATCGATGCCGTCGATGTCGGAAGGGTAGGCGATGTTGACCTGGACGCGCACCGCGGTGCCGGCCTTGGTCACTGCCGGCTCCGTCAGGAATGTCCGCGCCACGCCCTGGCGGTCGGCGAACGAGGCGGCCGATTGCCGGAAGGCCTCCAACTCCGACGCCGAGGGCGACAGCGCGATGACGCCATGCTCTGCGTCGAGCAGCGCGATGCCGGCGGGCTTTCCAGCCGGGGCGCCAAGCCCGACCACCATCGGCACGCCGCGCGAGCGCGCCAGCATCGCGACATGGCTGGCCGTGCTGCCGGCCTTGAGCGCTATGCCGCCGCCTCCGCTCCAGTCGGTTTCGAGGAATCGCGTCGGTGCGATGTCCTCGCCGTAGAGGATCGCGCCCTGGGGTATCGCGACCTCGCTATCCTCGCTCAGCGCCCGCAGCACCTGGTCGCGGATGTCGCGCAGGTCGGCCGCCCGGGCGCGAAAATAGTCCTGGTCCGATGCTTCGTAGCCGGCGATTTCGCTGTCGAGCGCCGCGCGCCAGGCGACGTCCGCCGGCTGCCCAGAGCCGATCGACGCGAAGGCCGGACCGCTCAGCGCGTCGTCCTCCAGCATGGCGATGTGGAATTCGAGGATGCCGGCGGCGTCGCCGTCCGCGATTCCGACCAGCGCGGCCAGCCGGGCGACGGCCTTGCCTATTGCTGCTTCAAGCGCGGCTTTCTCTTCCGCGGCGCTCGCCTTGGCCTTGTAGCTGGCCGGAGGCTGGTTGAGGTCGAACAGCGGCCCTTCGGCATAGCCCGGAGAGGCTGGGATACCCTCAATCCGCATGGCCCGCATTCCTTGCGGGTCGGGAAACATGCAGGCCGGTGTCAAGCGGACCGGACATGATCCGCGTCCTCGTCGAAGTTGCGCTGCACCAGATCGACCAGCGCTTTGACGGCGGCGCTTGCCCCGTCGCCCTTGGCGCGGATGTGCAGCATTGTCCCCTTCGGCGCCTTCGCCCCCATCACCTTGACGATGCTCTTGGCGTCGAACCAGGGGCCGTTGGCGGCGATCGCCACTTCCACTTCGGCCGCGAACGACTTGGCGAGCTTGGTGAACTTCACCGAAGGGCGTGCGTGCAGGCCCACGGCGTGGGTGATCAGAACGGTTGCTTCGGCGGATGCTGACATTCAGTCGGTTCCCGTTCGTTCACGACGGCGACAGTTCATGCGCCGTCGCCACCACTTCCTTGAGCGAGGCGCCGCCGGAGGATTCCGTCGCCGCCATCACTGCGCCCTCGACGATCGGCGCGTTGCAGACGACTATTCTGTGCGAGCGCGGCTCGCCGATCATCTCGACCGCCATCTCCGAGTTGGTCTCGGCGCCGCCGAGATCGACCAATATGGCGACGCCGGCTTCCGACCAGGCCTTGTCGATCGCGCCCATGATCGCCTCGACGCTGGTGCCAAGCCCGCCATGGCCGTTTCCGCCGCACCATGCAAGCGGCACTTCGTCGCCCACCATCTGGCGCACCATGTCCGCCGTGCCCTCGGCGACCAGGGGCGAATGCGACACGATGACGATACCGACATTGCTCATCAAATGCCCTCTATCGCTTCCGCGACTGCGCGTACCAGAAGCGCGGTCGAGCGCGCTCCGGCGTCCATATGCCCGATCGAGCGCTCTCCCAGGAAGGAGGCGCGCCCGCGCAGGGCCTTCATCGGCACCGTGGCCTCCGCGGCCTTGTCGGCCGCATCGGCGATCTCGCTGGCCGTCTTGCCTTGCGCCAGCGCCTCATACACCGGCTGCAGCACGTCGAGCATGGTTTTTTGGCCAACTTGCGATTTACCCCGCGCGGCCACCGCCTCGATCGCCTTGGCCAGCGCCGCAGTCAGCGCGGCGCGGTCCGCTGCCGGCGGCAACTCCTTGCCGAGCGCCATGAACAGCGTGCCGAACAGAGGCCCGGATGCGCCGCCGACGGTCATCACCAGCTTGGTTCCGACCGCCTTCAGCGCCTCGGGCAGCGGCTTGGCCGCGAAGGCGTCCGCGTCGGCGCGCACGGCCTCGAAGCCGCGCTTCATGTTCAGCCCATGGTCGCCGTCGCCGATCGCCCGGTCGAGCGCGGTCAGCTCATCGGCATGCGCCGCGATCGTATCGGCCGCCGCCGCCATCAGTCGGGAGAAATCGGATACGGCCATCATCGGTCCTTCATGCCGGGGCGAACTGCGCCGCCACGGCCGCGAAAACTTCGGCGACCGCGAAGGCGCCGGGATCCGCCATGTCGAGCTGCCTGCCGATATAGGCGGAGCGGCCGGCTTTCGCCTTCTGCATTACCGCGGTTGCCTCGGCGCCTTGCCGCGCCGCCTTGGCGGCCGCTTCCAGCCCGCTTGCGTCAAGGGCTCGCAGCGCCGGCTCCAACGCATCGACCATGGTGCGGTCGCCGACCCTGGCGCCGCCATAGAAGGTCATCCGGTCGAGCCCGGCAAGCAAGGCCTTGCCGAGCGATGCGCCGGTGCCGAGCGCTTGCGATGCGGCGGTGAAGAAGATCGACAAAAGCACGCCGCTGGAACCGCCCATCGAGGTACCCAGCGTGTCGCCGATTGTTGCGAGAGTTGCGGCCTTGTCGGCAAGCGGGAGCGTGTCGATGCGATCGAGGATGCTGCGCGCGCCGGTCGCCACGGTGGAGCCGGTGTCGCCGTCGCCTGCCTTGGCGTCGAGCGAATTGAGGGGCTCTTCGAGCGAGATCAGCTTTTGGCAAACGGCCGTGATCAGCCGCTCTGCGGCCACATCGCGGCTGGCAGGTTTTGTTTCGCGATTGGCGGGCTTGGCCATCGCCACGACGACCGGCGCGCGAACCGGAGTGGCCGGCAGCCAGGCATGCGGACCGACCGGCGCCAGCAGTGCTGCCTCACGTTCCGCGTCCAGCTTGAGCAGCGATAGGGAAAAGCCGTTCATGTTGAGCGCCGTCATCAGATGCCCGGGGCCGATTGTCAGCGCCACGGATTTCGCCAGTGGCGAGGCAAGCACCGCGTTGGCGATCAGCGACATTTCGAGTGGCGGCACCGAGCCGAGATTGTTGATCAGCAAGGCATAGCGGCCGCCGGTATCGAGCCGCGCGACGAGGCGCTCTGCCATGATCGCGACGAGCGCGCTGGCGTTCTGCAGCGTGATGCGCTCGACGCCGGGCTCACCATGAATGCCGAGGCCGAGCTCGCCGTCATCGGCGCCGAAGCGCTCCTCATGCGCCTGTCCGGGGATCGAGCAGGAGGAGAGCGAGATGCCGAGCGAAAGAATGTCCTTCGCCGCCGCGCGCGCCGCGGCAGCGATAGATGCCAGGTCGCGGCCGCTTTCGGAGAGGTGTCCGGCGATCTTGTGCACGAACAGCGTGCCGGCGACGCCGCGCGGCTGCGCGATGTCGGGCAGCGCGATGTCGTCGCCGACGATCACCATCTCGACCGCAAGGCCCTCAGCGCGTGCTTTCTCGGCGGCGAGCCCGAAATTGAGCCGGTCGCCGGTGTAGTTCTTGACGATCAAAAGGCAGCCCGCCGGCCCGGTCGTCGCGCGGATCGCTTGCAGCACCGCCTCGACGCTCGGCGAGGCGAATATCTCGCCGGAGACGGCCGCCGTCAGCATGCCAGCGCCGACGAAGCCCGCATGCGAGGGTTCATGCCCCGCGCCGCCGCCCGAAACGATCGCCACCTTGGTCCTGTCCCAGTCGGCGCGCAGCACGACCTTGATCTCGGGATAGCCGTCGAGGCGGGCGAGCGTGCCGGAGCCTGCGGTGGCAAGGAAGCCGTCGAGCGCTTCGGTGACGATCGTGTCCTTGCGGTTGAAAAAGTGCTTCATGGATTTCGTCCAGTCCGTATCTGCGGTCGTCAATCGTTTTGCAAATATATGGCGCGAGCCGGCTGCATAAGTCCCCCGCTACATCAATCTTTCCCCGTCAGCGCCGAAATAAAGCGGCGCGATATAGCGGATCGTCACCTTGTCCCCCTTGGCTAAGGGCGTATCGGGGTCGGTCAGCGTCACCAGCTTCCTCGCCCCCACCGTCACGTGCAGATGGTTCTGGTCTCCGAGATGCTCGACCCAGTCGACGACGCCGTCGGCGTGCCCGTTCGCCGCCTTCTCGATCGACAGATGCTCGGTGCGGGCGCCGATCGTCGTTGTTCCGGTCGGCGCGCCGCCGTCGGGCAGCAGCCCGGCCGGCAAAAGATTGATCGCCGGCTGGCCAAGGCGCGCGGCGACATGCAAGTTCGCCGGCTCCGAATAGATCGCGCGCGGCGTGCCGATCTGCACCAGAACCCCGTTGGCAAGGATGCCGATGCGGTCGGCCATGGTCATCGCCTCGATCTGGTCGTGCGTGACATAGAGCATGGTGGCGCCGAGCTCGGACTGGATGCGCTTCAATTCGAGCCTGAGATCGCCGCGCAGCTTGGCGTCGAGCGAGGACAGCGGCTCGTCCATCAGGTAGATGGCGGGCTTGCGCACCAGCGCCCGGCCGATGGCGACGCGCTGCATCTCGCCGCCGGACAGTTTTGTCGAACGGTTTTCGAGCTTGTGGTCGATGCGCACCATGCGCGCCACCTCCTCGACACGGCGCCGTACAGCCTCCTCCGGAAACCGCCGCGCCGGCGAGCGCAGCGGGAAGGCTAGGTTGTCGAACACAGAAAGATGCGGGTAGAGCGAATATTGCTGGAAGACGAAGGCGGTATCGCGCTCGGCCGGAGACAGCGCCGTCGCGTCGTGCCCGCCAATGCGGATAGCGCCGCTGTCCGGCCGTTCCAGCCCGGCGATCAATCTCAGTGTCGTCGTCTTGCCGGCGCCGGTCGGCCCGAGCAGCACGACGAATTCGCCGTCCTTGATCTGCAGATCGAGATCGTCGATCGCGACGGTGTCGCCGAAACTCTTGGTCACGCCCTGGATGTGAACGTCAGCCATGGCGCGCCACCGCTGCCTGATCATACATGGCGGTCCTGATCGCGCGTCCGGAGCCCTTCTCGAACAGCGACAGCCGCGCCCCGTTCAGCGCCAGCCCGACCTGTTCACCGGGGCTGAGATGGATGCCTGCCGGCACCCGCGCCTTGATAATGCCGTCGGCCGTCTCGACGGCGACGATCTGAGTGGTGCCGAGATATTCGGTGCCGTAGATCGCGCCGCGCAGCTTCGAGCCGTCGTCGAAGCGGATGTGCTCCGGCCGGATGCCGACCGCCATGTCGGCGGGCGCGACATCCTCGCGCACTTCCGGCACCGTCACCTTGGCGCCCTGCACGACAATCTCCTTCGAACCCTTGGTGAGCCCACCGCCGAAGCGCAAAAAGTTCATCGGCGGCGAACCGATGAAGTCGGCGACGAACATCGTCGCCGGCCGGTCGTAGATCTCGCGCGGCGTGCCGAACTGTTCGATGACGCCATGGTTCATCACCGCTATCTTGTCGGCCATCGACATCGCTTCCATCTGGTCGTGCGTGACATAGACGGTCGTGGCATGGATGCGGTTGTGCAGCTCGCGCAGTTCATGCACCATCAGATCTCGGAACTCGGTATCGAGCGTGCCGAGCGGCTCGTCCATCAGGAAGCATTTCGGCCGCCGTACGATGGCGCGGCCGAGCGCGACGCGCTGGCGGTCGCCACCGGCAAGGCCGGAGACGGATTTGTCGAGCAGGTGATCGATGCGCAGCAGCCTGGCGGTCTCTTCGACCCGTTGGCGGATCTCGGCCGACGCCATGCCCTGTGCGAGCAGCGGGAAGCCGATATTCTTGCGCACATTCATGTGCGGGTAGAGCGCAAACAGCTGGAAGACGAAGGCGATGTCGCGCTCGCGCGCCCGGCGCATGGTGACGTCCTCGCCGCCAAGCAGGATCTTGCCGCCGGTCGGCAATTCGAGGCCGGCGATCATGCGCAGCGTCGTCGTCTTGCCGCAGCCGGACGGCCCGAGCATGACGAAGAACTCGCCGTCCTCGACGACGAAATTGGAATCCTGCACAGCGACGAATGCGCCGAAGGCCTTCCTCAGGTTCTGAACACGGATCTCGGCCATGTCTATTCCGGGAATTTCGAGACGATGATGAACATGACCGTGCCGGCAAGCATGGTGACGAAGGAATAGGTGTAGAGCGACAGCGCGAAGGGCTGGAACAGCATCAAGAAGCCGATGGCGATCAGTGCCGTCGCGATGTTTTCCATCAGCCCGCGCCGAGCCCAGCGCGGCCATGATGATTTTCTGGAGATGGCGGGGCGCGTCATGCGTAGCTCCCTTCCTTCTCCCCGTTCACGGGGAGAAGGTGGCCCGAAGGGTCGGATGAGGGGCGGCGCCAGCGCCTCAATTCAACGTTGACGTCGGCGCTGCCCCTCATCTGCCTGCCGGCATCTTCTCCCCGTGAACGGGGAGAAGGGGCGCTTCCGCAGCGCCGGTTCCATATTTGCTGACTATTCATCATTTGCGCACCGCGCCGAAGGTGATGCCGCGTAGCAGCTGCTTGCGAAGCAGGATGGTGAAGACAAGGATCGGCACCAGGAAGATGGTCGTGCCGGCCGCTACGGCCGGCCAGTCCTGGCCGCCCTCGCCGATGATGGTCGGGATGAAGGGCGGCGCGGTTTGCGCCGTGCCGGAGGTAAGCAGCGCGGCGAAGGCATATTCGTTCCAGGCGAAGATCAGGCAGAAGATGGCGGTTGCGGCGATGCCGGTGGTCGCCTGCGGCAGCACGGTGCGCCAGAAGGCCTGCAGCCGTGTGTAGCCATCGATCATCGCGGCTTCTTCATATTCGCGCGGGATCTCGTCGATGAAGCCCTTGAGCAGCCAGACCGCGAGTGAGACGTTGACCGCGGTGTATAGCAAGATCATGCCGAGCGCGGTGTCGGAGAGGCCGAGCTCGCGATACATCAGGTAGATCGGGATCGCTACCGCGATCGGCGGCATGAAGCGCGTCGACAGGATGAAGAACAGAAGGTCGTCGGCCAGCGGCACCTTGAAGCGCGAGAAACCGTAGGCCGAAAGCGTGCCGAGGAACACCGCGCAGAAGGTCGAGCCGAAGGCTATGATCAGCGAATTGACGAAGCGCGGCAGGAAGTTCGACGGCCCGGCGATCACCATGTTGCGCTTACGCACCGTCTCGTCGCAGAAGCCGGTCGCCGGTCCCAGCGAGTTGATGTATTCCGGCGTCTGCCGGGTCCGGGTGGTGAACAGGTTGCAATAGCCTTCGATGCTGGGCTGGAAGACGATCTTCGGAGGGTAGGCGATCGAATCCGGCGGTGTCTTGAAGCTGGTGGCGAAAATCCACAGCAGCGGCACGATCGAGATCAGCGCATAGGCTATGATGATCGTGCCGGCGATCAGCTTTGCGTTCGACGACGGGGCGACGACGGAATGGGCGGTGGTCAGGCTCATCTCTGCTTCACTTTGTTGAGCGCCTTGACGTAGATGTTGGCGAGACCGAACACCGCGACGAACAGGATGATGGCGAAGGCCGAGGAATAGCCGGTGCGCCAGCTCTCGAAGGCCTGCCGCTTCAGCGTGATCGAGGCGACCTCGGTGGTCGAGCCTGGCCCGCCGCCGGTCAGAAGGTTGACCATGTCGAACATCTTGAAATTCTCGATGCCGCGGAACAGTACCGCGAGCATGATGAAAGGCAGCGCCATCGGCAGGGTGATCGACCAGAATTGCCGCCAGTTGGAGGCGCGGTCGACCTCGGCCGCTTCATAGATGTATTCGGGGATCGAGCGCAGGCCGGCGAGGCAAATCAGCATGACGTAAGGCGTCCACATCCAGGTGTCGACGATGATGATAGACCACGGCGCCAGCTCGACATTGGACAGCATCTGCACATTCGTCGGCGGAATGCCGGTGACGAAGGAGATGACATAGGAGAAGAGGCCGATCTGCGGCTCGTAGAGGAAGCGCCAGAAATTGCCGACCACCGCCGGCGACAGCATCATCGGCACCAGGATGATCGTCGTCCAGAAAGCGTGGCCGCGGAATTTCCTGTCGATCAGCCAGGCCAGCGTGAAGCCGATCACCGTCTGCAGAAGGATCGTCCAGAACACGAAATGCGCCGTCGTCTGCATGGCGATCCAGATGTCCTGGTCGCCGAGGATGCGCTGGTAGTTCGAAAGCCCCAGGTTCTTCACCGCCTCGTTGGGACGGTTGGCGCGGAAGTTGGTGAAGGACAGATAGATCGCCCAGAACAGCGGGAAGATGTTGATGGCGAGCAACAGAAGGATCGTCGGCGAAATGAACAGCCAGGCGAGGCCCTTGTCGCTGATGCCCCGGATCTTCTTGGCCAACGGCTCCGGGGTCGCCCGGGCAACGTTGTCCGCAGTCCGATTGAGCATGGTAAGTCCTGCTTCGGTCACTGGTCAGTCTCGATGATGGAATTTATCTGAACTGCGTCCCGTGCCAAGGGCGGCACGGGACCAGAGCATGATGCCGAAAAGTGTGAAGCGGTTTTCGGACGACATCGTGCTCACTCTCACTTTGGTCCGGAGGCGGATGATTTCAGGTCATTCGACCCGAAATCATCCGCCCTGCGGTCGAGCTCGGGAGGAGCCTTACATCTTGCCGTCGTCCTGGAAGACCTGCGTCCAGTCCTTGACGAGGCCGTCGAGCGCGTCCTTGGGCGAGCCCTGGCCGGCGACGACATAGTCATGGAAGCGCTTCTGCGAGGCCTGCAGCAGCGGCGCGTAGCTGGGTTCAGCCCAGAAATCCTTCACGATGGCCATCGAGTCGAGGAAGGCCTGCGCGTAGGGTTGGCTGGACGGGAACTTCGGGTCCTTGACGACGGAGTTCAGGCATGAATAGCCGCCGAGCGACCACCATTTGGCCTGCACGTCCTTGTTGGCGAACCACTTGATGTATTTCAGCGCCGATTCCTGCTTGTCGGAATAGGAAACCACCGAAATGCCCTGGCCGCCGAGCTGCGCGAACTGCTCGCCGTCGGGACCCTTCGGGTTGACGAAGTAGCCGATCTTGTCGCCGCCGACATTCTCGTCCTTCTGCAGGCCGGGCCAGGTGAAGGCGAAGTTCATGTGCATCGCCACCTGCCCGGACTTGAAGGCGTCGACGCCTTCGCCCATGTAGCTGTTGGAGGCGCCGGGCGGCGTGCAGCAATCATAGAGCGCCTTGTAGAATTCCAGTCCCTTCACCGATTTCTCGGAGTTGACGAAGCCATCCATCTCGTAGGGCTTCTTCGGGTTCTCGTACTGGAAGCCGTAGCTGTAGAGCACGTCCATAGCGCCCATGGTGATGCCTTCCGAGCCGCGCTCGGTATAGATCGAGGCGCCGTAGACGGTCTTGCCGTCGATCTGCCGTTTCTGGAAGAATTCGGCGATCTGCTTCAACTGGTCGAAGGTGGCCGGCGGGCCGAGATCCCAGCCATACTTCTCCTTGAATTCCTTCTGCAGCTCGGGCTTGGAGAACCAGTCCTTGCGATAAGTCCAGCCGACGACGTCGCCCATGGCCGGCAGCGCCCAGTAGTTCGGCGAGTTCTTCGGCCATTCCGAATAGCCGACCACGGTTGCCGGCACGAAGTCGTCCATGCTGATCTTCTCCTTGTCGAAGAAGTCGTTCAGCTTGACGTAATGGCCGTTCTCGGCGGCGCCGCCGATCCACTGGCTATCGCCGATGATCAGGTCGCAGAGCTTGCCATGCGAGTTGAGCTCGTTGAGGAAGCGGTCGGCGTAATTGGTCCACGGCACGAACTCGAACTTCATGCCGATGCCGGTTTCCTTGGTGAAGTCCTTGGACAGTTCCACGAGCGCGTTGGCCGGATCCCAGGCCGCCCAGCACAGCGTCAGGTCTTCCGCATGCGCGACGTTCGAGACGGCTGTCGACGCAAAGATCGCCGAGGCCAGTCCCAACGCCAGTTTCAAGGTCGATTTCATGCCTTACCTCCCATTTGCGAAACGCGTCCGGATGACGGTTTCAAGAGCCCTCAACCTCTCTCCTCAGAGGCCCAAACATGGCGACGCGGTGCGCCGCAGATGTTTAGTAATTTGTTTAGTGATGCAATTTTTACTAAACAAGGCAAGCGAATTCGTTGCTGCGCCGCAGCATGGCGAAACGGGTGATTGAAATCGTTGGGGAATGATCGCCGGACGCCACGTCCCGCTGCTGTCAGCCGGCCCGGCTGGCGGGGCTCGGGCTTGCCGCCGGGTCGCCCTGGCCGCCCTTGGCACCATCCGTGGCTATCGCAAAAGTCAGCTCTGCGCCTTGCGCGGCATAGGCGGCCAGCGTACCGAACATGAATATCTCGATGTCGTCGGGATGCGCGCCCAGCGCCAGTATCTTCAATTCTTCTCTCCCGGAAATGGTATCGTGCCGAACGGAATCCTGCTCGCCCTGATCGCCTATGCAAGCTATTCGTTCAGCGACGCCGTCATCAAGAGCCTGGGCGGGCAGTTCACCGTCTTCGAGATCGGCTTCTTCTCGACCTTGTTTGCCGGCTGCTTTCTGTTCTTCACCAAGCCCAACGGCGAACGCTGGCGCGACGTCTGGCGCACCAAAAGGCCATGGGCGGTGCAGGCGCGCGCCTTGGCGGGCATCGCGTCCGGCGTGCTCAGCGTCTTTGCCTTCACCACCATTCCGCTGGCCGAAGTCTACGCGCTGATCTTCCTGGCGCCTTTGCTGGTCACCATCCTGTCGACAGTCGTCCTGAAGGAGAGGGTCGGCCCCTGGCGATGGCTGGCCGTGGTCGCCGGTTTTGCCGGCGTCATGCTGGTGGTGCGGCCGGGCTTCCGCGAATTGCATCTCGGCCATCTCGCCGCCTTCGCCAATGCCTTCCTCGCCGCCACCAGCGTCATCCTGATGCGCTCGCTCGCCCAGCAGGAAAAGCGCACGACGATTCTCGGCGCGCTGGTCGGCTATGGCCTGGTCTTCAACGGCGTCGGCGCGGCCGCGACGTCGTTCGCGCTCCCCAATCTCGGGCAATTGGTTTGGTTGATGCTGGCCGGGATGTTCACCGCCGGCGGACAACTGCTGCAGTTGCTTGCGGTCAAATACGCGCCCGCAAACCGCATCGCGCCGACGCATTACTCGCAGATCGTCTGGGCGGTTATCCTCGGCGCGCTGTTCTTCCAGGAATATCCCGACTGGCTGTCATTGGTCGGTCTGGCGGTTGTCGGCGCTTCCGGCCTTCTGACGATGGTGCGCGAAGAAGTCAGGCTCGGCACCGTCCGCTGGAACCCGTTTTCGCGCACCCGGCTTTGACCGCGCGCCGCTCTCGCAAGTTGCGTGGCGACCGCGACCGCTGATATGCGGGCGCCATGACGACGAAACTCTTGCCGGACCTTCCGGTCACCGCCGTGCTGCCGGCGCTTGGCGCGGCACTTGCCGGGCGCAGCAGCGCCGTGCTGGTGGCGCCGCCCGGCGCCGGCAAGACGACGCTGGTGCCGCTGGCGCTGCTCGATGCGTCCTGGCTGGGTGCCGGCAAGATCGTTCTTCTCGAACCGCGCCGGCTCGCCGCCCGCGCCGCCGCGCGCCGCATGGCCGAATTGCTCGGCGAAGAGCCAGGCGGCACGGTCGGCTATGCCATGCGCATGGAAAACCGCACGTCGGCGCGGACAAAAATCCTGGTCGTCACCGAAGGCGTGCTCTCCCGCATGATCCTCGACGACCCGGAATTGCCCGGGGTCTCGGCGGTGATCTTCGACGAGTTCCACGAGCGTTCGCTCGACGGCGATTTCGGCCTGGCGCTGGCGCTCGACGTGCAGGGCGCGCTGAGGCCGGACCTGCGTCTGCTGGTCATGTCGGCAACGCTCGACGGCGCGCGCGTCGCGAGGCTCCTGGCGCAGGCGCCGGTGATCGAAAGCCAGGGCCGCGCCTTCCCGGTCGAGATCCGCTATGACGAACGGCCGGCCGGCGCGGCGATCGAGGACGCCATGGCCAGGGCCGTGCGCGCGGCTTTGGCCAGCGAGCAGGGCAGCGTGCTCGCCTTCCTGCCCGGGCAGCGCGAGATCGAGCGCACCGCCGAACGGCTTCAAGGCAACGTCGCCGCCGATACCGACATCGTTCCACTCTACGGCCAGCTCGACAATCGGGCACAGGACGCGGCGATCAAGCCGGCGCCGGCCGGTCGCCGCAAGGTGGTGCTGGCGACCTCGATCGCCGAGACGTCGATCACCATCGACGGGGTGCGCGTCGTCATCGATTCCGGCCTGTCGCGGCTGCCGCGTTACGAGCCGGCGAGCGGCCTGACCAGGCTTGAGACGGTGCGCGTCAGCAGGGCTTCGGCTGACCAGCGCGCCGGCCGCGCCGGTCGCACGCAGCCCGGCGTGGCGGTGCGCCTGTGGCGCGCGGAGCAGACGGCAGCGCTCCCCGCCTTCACGCCGCCGGAAATCCTCGAGGCCGATCTTTCCGGCCTGCTGCTCGACTGCGCCGCTTTCGGCGTCGCCGATCCGTCGAGCCTTTCGTTCCTCGATCCGCCGCCGGCACCGGCGCTCGGCGAGGCGAGGGTTCTGCTCAAGGCGCTGCACGCCATCGACGACGCGGGGCGGCTGACGGAAGCGGGCGCCGCCATGCGCAAGCTGGCGCTGCCGGTGCGGCTGGCGCATATGGTGGCCGAGGCGGCAAGGACTGGCCATGCACGGGAAGCGGCTACGCTCGCGGTGCTTTTGACCGAGCGTGGGTTGGGCGGCGACAGCGCCGACCTGGAGCGGCGTCTGATCCGGTTTCGCGGCGAGAAATCCCCCCGCGCCAACGCCGCCAGGCAGCTCTCCGAGCGTTTGGCCAGACAGGCCGGTGGTGGGCAGGGCGGCGAGGCGGCCTCTGCCGGCGCCCTCCTCATTCACGCCTGGCCGGATCGCGTGGCAAGGGCGCGCGGCGAGCGTGGCCGCTTCGTGCTGGCCAACGGTTCGGGCGCCATGGTCGATGCCGCCGATCCGCTCGCCAATGAAACCTGGCTGGTCGTGGCCGACCTGCAGGGCAAGGCGCAGAACGCCCGCGTCACCGCTGCCGCACCGGTCGACGAAGCCGATATCCGTGCCGCCCTTGCCGATCGCATCGAGACGAAGCGCGAGGCGACCTTCGACCGCGAGCGCCGCGCCGTGCGCATGCGCGAGACCGCGCGGCTCGGCGCCATCACGCTGTCCGAACGCATGCTGCCGGCGCCGTCAGGCGCCGGTGCCGACCGCGCTATTCTGGACGCCCTACGCGAGCACGGCTTGTCGTTGCTCGACTGGGGCAAGGAGGGAGAGGCGCTGCGGCAGCGGCTTGGCTGGTTGCACCGCGGCCTTGGCGCGCCCTGGCCGGACGTTTCCGATGCCGCGCTTCGGGATCGCCTCGACGATTGGCTCCTGCCGTTTCTCGCCGGCGATGCCTCCTTCGCGGCCATCAAGCCGGCGACGCTGTCGTCGGCGCTCATGGCGCTGGTCCCGCACGATCTGCAGCGCAAGGTTGACGCGCTGGCGCCGACCCATTTCGACGCGCCGTCCGGCAGTCGCGTGCCGATCCGCTATGACGGCGAGTGGCCGGTACTTTCGATCCGCGTGCAGGAACTGTTTGGCCTCGACAGGCACCCCTCGATCGCCAACGGCACCGTGCCGCTGACGCTCGAGCTGCTGTCGCCCGCGCACCGGCCGATCCAGACGACGCGCGATCTCCCCGGCTTCTGGCGCGGCTCCTGGGCGGATGTGCGCACCGACATGCGCGGCCGCTACCCCAGGCATGTCTGGCCGGAGAATCCGCTGCTGGCAACAGCCACCAGCCGCGCCAAGCCGCGCGGAACGTAGTAATAGGGCTCACGGCAGTGAACCGCATACCTTGGCGATTGGCGCAACCGCCCCATTACTTCGTCATCCACGGGCGGAGCAAGGAGCGAAGCGACGCGCGTAGACCCGAGGATCCATGCCGTGACCTCCAAGCGTTGCGACCGTTCAGAATTCTGCTCCGCTGCATTCTGTGGTCAAGGTAACGGAATGGATCCTCGGGTCTGCGCTCCGCTTCGCGTCGCTCCGCCCGTGGATGACGAAATCGCTCATGATGGTGGACCGAAACGCCAGCTGCCAACCTGTCAAATCCCCTTTACAGCGCTACTAGCGCTTATTCTCCTGCGGTTATAATCGTAAGTCGATGATCAACATCCTGCGCGCGCCCGACACCCAGCAAAGCCAGCGGTTGCGGCTCAACACGCTGATCCGCCTGCGCTGGCTGGCCATCGTCGGCCAGAGCTTGACCGTGCTTGTCGTGGCCTATGGCCTGAAATTCCCGCTGCCGGTGTCGATGTGCTTTGCGCTGATCGCCTGCTCGGCCTGGATGAATCTGTGGCTCACCTTCCGCTACCCGGCGGCGCATCGGCTCACCCCGCTCTCGGCCTTCGCCATCCTGACTTTCGACGGTGTCCAGCTCACCGGCCTGCTCTACATGACCGGCGGCCTGACCAACCCGTTTTGCGTGCTGCTCGCCGTGCCAGTGGTCATTTCGGCGGCATCGCTGCCGCTGCGGCTCACCGCCATCCTCGGCGCGCTGGTCGTGGTGGCCGCCACGCTTCTGGTGTTCTTCCACCTGCCGCTGCCCTGGTACGAAGGCTCGCCGCTCCTGATGCCGTTTATCTATGTCGCTGGCATGTGGATGGCGGTGTTCGCCTCGATCGCCTTCACCGCTATCTATGCCTTCCGCGTCGCGGCGGAAGCGCGCCTGCTCGCCAACGCGCTTGCCGCCACCGAACTGGTGCTGCAGCGCGAGCAGCATTTGTCGGCGCTGGACGGGCTGGCGGCGGCGGCCGCGCATGAGCTCGGCACGCCCCTGGCCACCATCACCGTCGTCGCCAAGGAGATGGAAAAGGCACTCGGCAAGGACCCGAAATACGGCGAGGACGTGAAGCTCTTGCGCTCGCAGAGCGAACGCTGCCGAGAGATCCTGAAGCGGCTGACCAGCCTTTCGTCGGAAGGCGAAGCGCATTTGTCGCGCATGCCGCTCACCTCGCTGGTCGAGGAGGTGACAGCGCCGCACCGTGATTTCGGCATCTCGATTCGGTTGCGGCCCGGCGAATGCATCGGCCCGGAGCCTGTCGGCCGGCGCAACCCCGGCGTCATCTACGGGCTCGGCAACCTGGTCGAGAATGCCGTCGATTTCGCCCGCAAGTCGGTCACCGTCAGCTGGAGCTGGGACAATGACCAGGTCGTCTTCTCGATCACCGATGATGGGCCGGGTTTTCCGGCCGAGATCATCGACCGCATCGGCGAGCCTTATATGTCGACGCGCCAGGGCACGGAGGCCGGCGGCGGCCTGGGACTGGGGCTGTTCATCGCCAAGACCCTGCTGGAACGGTCGGGCGCCACCATCGATTTCCGCAATTCGAGCGGGCTCGGCGAAGGTGCGGTGGTGCAGGTCGCCTGGCCGCGCGGCGTGTTCCTCAACCAGGAACTGGTTTCGGCCTCCATGTTCGACAACGCCTAGAGCAATTCCAGGAAAAGTGCGCAGCGGTTAGGCTCGGCGACTTCGCCGTAGCCTCTGTCCGGAATTGCGATACGCTAACGGAAGCCCTGCATTTGCCGCATGGCAGCTCTGTTGCCGGCTGTAAAAATTGGACATTGCCGTTGCAGGACTGTATCTGCGTAAAAGTAAGGCATGTCGCCCAAAACTATGCAGTGGCGTGTGGGAAAGCGGCACGCCCGTAAACTAATGCATGTCGCCCAGAAGTGCGCAGCGGTCCTGGGACAACGACATGCATTAAAACAAAGACTTAAGGTGCATTCGCTAGAATCCGTTATGCGAAGTAAGTCAGCAGGATGCCGGTAAGATGAGCGGAGACGACACGACGGGTGCAATGGTCGAGGGCGAGGACACCTCGCTGCTCATCGTCGAGGACGACAAGCCGTTCCTCACCCGGCTTGCCCGGGCCATGGAGACCCGCGGTTTCGTGGTCGAGACGGCGGAGAGTGTGGAAGAGGCGGTCGCCAAGGCGCGCGCCCATCCGCCGGCCTATGCGGTGGTCGACATGCGGCTCGGCGACGGCAACGGCCTCGATGTCGTCGCGGCCATCCGCGAGAAGCGCAACGACGCCCGCGCCATCATCCTGACCGGCTATGGCAACATCGCCACCGCGGTGACGGCGGTGAAGCTCGGTGCCATCGACTATCTCTCCAAGCCGGCCGATGCCGACGACGTCTTTGCCGCGCTCACCCGCACCTCCGGCGAACGCGCGGCACCCCCGGAAAACCCGATGTCGGCCGACCGCGTGCGCTGGGAGCACATCCAGCGCGTCTACGAAATGTGCGACCGCAACGTTTCCGAGACGGCGCGCCGCCTCAACATGCACCGCCGCACCCTGCAGCGCATACTGGCCAAACGCGCGCCGCGCTAGGTTAGCCAAACGTGCAGGACAAGCGCTATAGGCCACGAGAATTCTGGACTGTGCGGGATCACAAATCGCCAAAGTTGGCGCTGCCCCTCATTGCCCTGCCGGGCATTTCTCCCCGTATAGCGACGGGGAGAAAGGGGCCGGGCGCAACGCCGGCGCCTATTCCGCGACGCTGGCGATTGGCGAAACCAACGACGACAGCGTCCTTCGCCCCGTTTACGGGGAGAAGATGGCGGCAGCCAGATGAGGGGCGGCGCCATCGTTCGAAAATGGGAAGACACGGGGGGCGACAATTGCCCCTCGATGCTTGCCCGGCCGTTGAAGTTTGAGCATCATCGCTTCGGCGGAATGCGAGGAGGCGAAATGCAGGGTTCCGATCAACGGCCAAAATCGATCCTGCGCGAATTCCTCGACGGCGAGGCCGCCGGCGGCATCATCCTGATGGTGGCTGCCGCGCTTGCGCTCATTGTCGCCAACTCGCCTTCGGCGGCTACCTATTTCGCCGTCCTTCACGCCTATCTCGGGCCGCTCAGCATCTCGCATTGGATCAATGACGGGCTGATGGCGGTGTTCTTCCTGCTGGTCGGGCTGGAGATCAAGCGCGAGATGCTGGACGGGCAGCTCTCGACCTGGCCGCGCCGGGTGCTGCCCGGCATCGCGGCCGCCGGCGGCATGGTGGTGCCGGCGCTGGTCTATGTCGCCATCAATCGCGACAATACGGCCGCACTCTCCGGCTGGGCTATCCCCACCGCCACCGATATCGCCTTTGCGCTCGGCGTTCTGTCGCTGCTCGGCAGTCGGGTGCCCGCCTCGCTGAAGGTCTTCCTCACCGCCTTGGCCATCATCGACGATCTCGGCGCCGTCATCATCATCGCGCTGTTCTACACCAGCGGCCTGTCGCTCGCCTATCTGGCGGCCGCCTTCGCCGTCATCGCTCTGCTCGTCGTGCTCAACCGCATGCGGGCCATGAAGCTTTGGCCTTATCTGCTGCTCGGCGCGCTGCTGTGGGTCCTGGTGCTGAAATCGGGCGTGCACGCCACGCTGGCCGGCGTGGCGCTGGCGCTCACCATCCCGCTCGAACGCTCCCCCGGCATCAGCCACGAAACAGAACATTCGCCGCTGCACCGGCTGGAACACGGCCTGCACAAGCTGGTGCCCTTCATCGTCATCCCGATCTTCGGCTTCGCCAATGCCGGCGTCTCGCTCGGCGGCGTGAGCTTTGCAGCGCTGGTCGAGCCGCTGACGCTGGGTGTCGCCGCCGGCCTTGTGTTCGGCAAGCTGGTCGGTGTCTTCGGCTCCTCGGCGCTCGCGATCCGGTTCGGCCTTGCCGATCTGCCGGTCAATGCCGGCTGGCTGCATATGCTGGGCATTTCGCTGCTGTGCGGCATCGGCTTCACCATGAGCCTGTTCATCGGCCTGCTCGCCTTCGCCGGCAACCCGGCGCTCCAGGACGCGGTGAAGGTCGGCATCCTTGCGGGCTCGCTGGTCGCAGCGCTGCTCGGCGCTGCCGTGCTGCTCATGGCGCCGGCGGCTGGCGGGGTGGAGGAAGACCTGGGCTAGTCCCCAAAGGCGCGAGGCTCCGTCGGCAGGCCGAAGGCCGCAAACAAAGCGGGGCCGAGCGGCGGGACATAGATCGTCAGCGAGGCGATCTTGCCGTCGGCGGGTTCAATGACATGCAGCGAATGGGGCCGCCACGCGAAATCCCGGCGGCCGAGCGCGTAGACGCCCACGGCCGGCTGGGCGTTGGCCCCGATGGCCACCGCGCGATAGCCGGCAAAATTGCCCCAGATGGTTCCCAGGAAAGCGCCGATTGCCAGGCGCCCGCGGTACCATTCCCGCCATGGCGGCATGTGGTAGATGGCGTCCTCGCGCAGCAGGTCGACGAGCCCGTCCAGATTGTCGCCCTGCCAGGCCCGCATATAGCGTTCGAGCAATAGTCCTTGGTCCGGGCTGGGCTCAGATCGCTGCGGCGGGCGCCCCTGGGCGTAATGTCCGCCAAGCGTCGCGCGGGCCCGCTGCAAGGCGCTGTTGATCGAGGCGGTCGATCCGCCCAGCAGTTGCGCGGTCTCGATTGCCGACCATCCGAGCACATCGCAAAGCAAGAGGGTGGCGCGCTGCCTTGGCGGCAACAGCTGGATCGCCGCCACGAAGGCGAGCCGGACGGCCTCGCGGGTCTCGTAACGCGCTTCCGGACCGGGCCTGTCATCGGCAATGTCAGGCAGTTCCGCGTCAGGATATGGCTCCAGCCAGGCGAGTTCGGCGGCCGGTCCGCCGGTCGCTAGGCCTTCGGAGGGTGGCCGCTCGGGTTGCTCGAGAATGCGCCGCGCCGACGACCGTGCCTTGATCGCGTTGAGGCAGCTGTTGGTGGCGATCGAGTAGAGCCAGCCGCGCGCCGAGCCGCGTCCGTCGAATTGCGACCGCGCGCGCCAGGCCTTCAGGAACGTCTCCTGGACGAGATCGTCCGCCTCGTTGAGCGAGCCCATCATCCGGTAGCAGTGGAGCTTGAGCTCGCGGCGGTGGGCGAGGCTCAGGCGCTCGAAGGCCAGCCGGTCGAGGCCCGGCCGGCCTGGCCGGCCCAAAGGTTCGATAGGGCCGGAAGCGTCAGTCATGCGGAGCCCTGGGCGCTGAATTCGGTCGGCATCCTGCGCGCCTCATGCCGCCGCCGCAAGGCCGCTGCCGCTCACGGTGAAGGAACTGCCCTGCGGCTTGCCCGTCGCGAGCTGGATCACCGCCCGTCCGACATCGGCCGGCGTCTGCATGTCGGTCATGCTCGCGAGGATTTCTGCAGGCTGGATGCCCAAATAAGCCGCAAAGCCATCGAGCCCGGCATCGCCTATGCCGGTCCCTGGCATGATGCGAGCCGGTGCGAGCGCCATAAAGCGCAGGTCCAGTCCAAGCCGATCTGATTCCTTTTGGCAATGACCGGCCAGGAACATCTGCATGCGTTTTGCGCCTGCATACCCGCCGGCGAACGGCGGTCCGCCGCTCAAGGCTGCGCCACTGGAGATCAGTACAACCCGGCTCCCCGGCTTGAGCCGGCCCTTGAGGGCTTCCCGGCAGAACAGGAACGACGCCTTGACGTCCATTTCCCAGTTCGCCGAGAACACCTCCCAGCTCTGCTCCTGTATCGGCGCGGAAGGGGCGAGCGCGCCGGCGCAGACCACCAGCACGTCCGGCGCAAGCGCATCGAAAACCGCTTGCGGCGCGGTCTCCGCCGTCGCGTCCGCGCTCAGGGTCTTCAGGCTAGGGCGTTCCCAGGCGAGTTGCTTCAGGTCGGCGGCGCCGCGGGCAACGGCAAGTACGGTCGCTCCTTCGCCAAGCGCTGCTTCGACGATCGAGCGGCCGACACCCCGGCTGCCTCCGACGACGACGACATTCTGATTTTGTAGAGATTTCACGCTTCACCTCTTTTCCAGGCCGCCGGCCATCCGGACGCGCCTGTTGGTGAAGACAATCGGGATCGGCGGAAATCATCGGTGCGGAACGAAAATTCTCGCCGGCCTTGGGCAGGGGTAGCTTTAGCCTCGGACGCCAGCGGCAACACGCCACGATGAGGATCTACCCGCTCTCGCCATCCAGCGCCGGAACCGCAACGCCGGCGAGCTCGGCCGCCAGCAGCCGGGCGGCACCCGCGCGGGCAATCCGCAGCATCAGCGCCTTGCGCGTCGCAGCCGCCATGCGGTGCTCCGGCGCATCGCGCAGGATCTCCGCGCCATAGCCGTCGGAAAGGATGAAGCCGCATTCCTCGGGAAAGATTTCCTGTGGAACGCCGGGATGGGTGGCGAAGAAGAAACGGTCCGAGTGCAGCCGGTAGTCCGGCCATTTGCGGTCGACGCGAAAATCCTCGATCGAGGATTTGATCTCGATGATCCAGATATCGCCCTGCCGCGTCAGCGCAACGAGATCGGCCCGGCGGCCGGTGGCTAAAGACAGCTCCGGCAGCACATGCGCGCCCATTTCGGCAAGCAGCCGCTGCACGCCGCGCCGCACCAGCATGGCGCGTTCCGACTGGCGGCCGTCGATCAGCGGATTGAGGGGAATCGGGGAAACAATAGGCATGGGAAGCACCATGCCAGATTTTGTTCACGGTTTGAACCGTTTGATGAGGGCGATTGTATATTTGATAGACCCGTTGCCGAAAACAGGAATGCGCTGATATTGAAAAGCGCATGGACGGGGTTGAGTTCGGCATACTGGCTATGTGGGTTGTCGCGGCTGCCATGTATGGGGCTGCGTTCACCATGCTAGGCCCAACCCAAGACGACTACCGGCGCGCACGGTTTTGCTTCATCGTGGCCGGCTGTCTATTCGGGGCGACTGCTGTCATGTGGGATTTTGGGAATGCGCCTACTGCCACCCGACTTATCGTCGTCGGTCTCATTGGGGCCGTGTCTCTCATAGGAATCGCGGAAAGCGTAAGGCTCACGTACATACGCGAAGGGACGACAGGCGGCGGCCACGAGAAAGTCGCTGAGACGCCGCCTGTCATCGAGGCACCGGCGCCAGCAATACCAGCACTACCGAAGGCGACCGCTTGGCCCGATCGGATTTTCGTCAGCAAGAGCATTACTCCTGCATATCTCGCGCAGTTCTACGAAGAATATACGAGCGTGCAGGCCGACAAGATGGTCGCGCCGTATATCGGAAAATGGATAAGCGTTGAGGGGCCGATTGGAGAAATTATGCCCTCCGGGCCAACTACCATTTTGCTAGCCTTCGCTAACAGTGACGGCGCGCCTTACCCTCACAGGTTGATGACTTTCGACGCGAAATGGTTTGACCGGCTAACTATTTTGAAGCGTGGCGAGACAGTGACGGTGGTTGGGGAAATTCAAAAAATAGAACCGCATGTCGTCTCGCTCACCAATTGTGAGCTTATCGAACCGCTGTAGGTGCCTCAGGACAGGCTGGCGCTCTCGCCTGTACGATTTCGTACAGCGATTTTGTATTGAAGGCTCGCGTTGTGCGGATCATATTTTTGTGCCCGGCGCATCCCACTGTTGTCGGTGCATGGCCCGGCCTGCGAAATCCTGTGAACCCCCCTTGATTGAGCAGACCGGGCTATCTTGGTTCCGGATCTACGCGATGGACGACGGAATAGAGGTCTGCACGAGCCGTGTTGAATTGGTCGAAGCCGCTGGCGAATGGTTCGTCCATGTGGTCGACGGCGAAAAAGCATTCTCCGTCTCATTCGAGCTTGAAGCCTTCGCCCTGATGTACGCGGAAGGCCAGCGGATCGCATGAAGCTGGACAAGATCACGCGGCTGTAAGGCGCAAGAAAAGCCCCAGCGCTGAGGGGGATCGGCACTAGGGCTCTTAACGCATGTACGCTGTACCAGCATGACCTTACGTTAGGCTGCGCTAATATCGTGAACGAATGGTGAAGCGGGCGCGGCCCTTAAGTTGGGCGATTGCATGGCTGACAAACCCAGAGTGCGGATTCAGGGACGAGACAGGCCGGCACCGATTTGACTCGCTAATCCCTGACTAAAGCGGACTGAAGGAACGTCGCTGGCCAAATTTGTACGGGCGCCTGGCGCTTGGAAGAGTCGATCACGCTTTCGCCCCATAAGGGAAAAGCGAATGTCATACGACAATTCAATCGATTCCAAGCAGCTTTCAATGCTCGCCGCCGTACTCAAAGGCTACTGCGACGAAGCTGGAATCCCTGAATGGCACTCGGCAAGGGAACACTTCGGCCGGCGGCTTATGAGCCTTTTCAAATCCGGAGTAATTGAGCCTGACGCTCTGAAAGCCAAGATGAACGATGGCTATGAAGATTGGCTAGGCGAGATTGGCGCAACCGGTCCTTTCATACCGCCGAGGCTATCATCTGAAGACCAGCTAGTGGCTGACAATATCTTGCCTGGGTCGGATCGCAGAGGCAGGCAGGCCCGGCCCAAGAAGGGCTACCCAGCCGTAGGGGAATGAAAAGCCCCAGCGCTGCGTGATTGGAATCAGCCTGAAACCAGTGGACGTTCAAGCGAAGATTAGTTCTTGCTAACCATGTCTCTTGGCAGCAATCTCGGCTGAAGAAGCCGCTCATCTGGTGATGTCGGCGTGATGGATTTTGCCATGACCCGCGATCAGATGCTCGCCCACCTCCGGTCCGCCGACGCCGTCGCGCGCGAGGCGGCGGCGCATGGGCATCATCCGTTCGGTTGCGTGCTGGTCGGGCCGGACGATCGCGTGCTGATGCGGCAGGGCAATCTCGATACGGTGCGCCATGCCGAGACCGAGCTGGCCCGGCGCGCGGCGGCGGCCTATGAGCCGGAGTTCCTGTGGCAATGCACGCTGGTTTCAACCGGTGAGCCCTGCGCGATGTGTGCCGGCACCATGTATTGGGCGAATATCGGCCGGCTGGTCTATGGCTTCGAGGAGACCGAGCTTCTCGCGCTCACCGGGGATCACGCGGAGAATCCGACGATGAGCCTCGCTTCGCGCACCGTATTCGCCTCCGGCCAGAAAAAGATCGAGGTGTTTGGGCCCTTCCCCGAAATCGCGGACGAGATGCTCGCCCCGCACCGCGATTTCTGGAAGCGCTGACGCGGTTTCAGAAACGAGTGCTTGCCCTAGCGGTCGGTCCGAGGCTCGACATCAAGACGTCGGCTTAGGTGCCACTCCTGCCTGATAAAAGAAATGGCCGACGCGGCTGCCGGATGAGCATTGCCTGCGTCGGCCACTGTCGCGGCGGACATTGGGAGCGTCGCCGGCTAGAATTAGGGCGCCCAACAAGGTGGGCAATGCACCTGTGCCGCTTGGTAAAAATCGTACAGTGAATTCCAATTGAACCTACCGGCCGGCGGATTATGAATCGCGAATGTTCACCGGCGGTGCCATGGGCATTGATGCTTGTGAGTTCATTGTGCTGCCCTTGAGGCGTTGTGATGCTACGGGTTCCGCAAAGCCGAGTCCTTGGGCCGGAAGATTTGGCCATCTGCCAGCGCGTGTTCGATCGAATATGCGCCGATGCCGAATTGGACCGGAAATCGGTAGATGGTCAGGTTCTGGCGCTGACAGTACTGGCCTTCTTTCAGCGCGGCGCCATTGATCAAGACGAGCTGTTGGCCGCAGTGCTCGGTCATCGTGACGACTTTACGAAACTAGGCATCTAAGCGAGCCGTAGCGATTTACCCCGGTTGACAGACCCGTCGCTGGTCCTGTCCCCATTCTATCGAATAAACGGCGCATCCCTGCCGGGTTAGTTCCGCAGCCATGATTGGATGGCGCGTCGGGCAAGGTGGCAATTGCACCCAAAAGAAGTCAGGCCAGGGGCTGTTTTCAGCGGGGGGATTATATAATGATATATATGTGGTTTGCCGTTGCTTGGGGGTAGTAGATATGGCGATGGACGGGGTGGTAGCGAACGGCGAGAGGCTTTCGGCCTTCGACCTCGACGGTCTGCGTGAGGTGTTCAGGAAGTCGGTTCGTGAGCATGACGTCACAGCAGCCGATTGGGCGGAGCACGCCAAATTGTTTCTCAAGCGGACAACCAACCGCCAGACCGGCAAAGATGTGATCGGCCAGGTCGCCTAGCTGGTCGGCCCGACGGCCGCGACCATCGCTCTCTCTATGCCGTTTGCGCTCGATTGACTTCCACCGCTCCCGCCATGTCATCCAGGATCGGGCAGTCCGGCCGGTGGTCGCCGTGGCAGGCCTGGATCAGCGTCTGCAGCGTCGAGCGCATCGACTGCAATTCGCGCACCTTCTCCTCGATCGCCCTGACATGGGCGGCGGCGATCTCGCGCACGTCGTGGCTGGCGCGGCCGCGATCCTGATAGAGCGCCATCAGCTGCCTGCAATCGTCGATTGAGAAGCCGAGGTTGCGCGCACGGCGCAGGAAGGCGAGGCGGTGGATGTCGTCGCCGGAGTAATCGCGATAGCCGTTCTCGGCCCGCGCCGGGCGGATCAAGCCGATTTCCTCATAATAGCGGATGGTCTTGGCCGGCAGGCCGGAACGTTCGGCGGCATCTCCGACATTCATGGCGCTCTCCTCGAGTTCCAGGCGGCTCTTCAGCCGCCTCATTGATTTTGTTTTACAATCCTGTGAAGCCTGTTGCGGAAATGCCGCAGTCCGGCACTTACCAGCACGTAAGGTCTTGCATATAGGCAGTGCGCGCTTGGCAAGCAAAAGAAATGCCAGCATGAATGATGGCAACAAAGCGGCCGACTCGTGCCGCTGGCATCGAGGCGGGGCGTCGGACCTATTCATGCGCTTGAAGTCATTTGCAATCGTCGCCGCTCTTGCGCTGTCGACCGCGATCAGCGGCTGCAGCACCATCGGTGGGCAGTTGTTCACCAACAACTATGGCGCGATGACCGATGCCGGCTATCAGCTGCCGCGCATCCCGATCGAGAAGGTCCCCGCCAGGTATCACCGGCAGGAAGTTCGGTATGACTCTCCGGAGAAGCCGGGCACCATCATCGTCGATACCCAGAACAAGTTCCTCTACTTCATCGAGGGCGACGGCATGGCGATGCGTTACGGCATCGGCGTCGGCCGCGAGGGTTTCGAGTGGCATGGCACCGCCCATATCGCGCTGAAGCGCGAGTGGCCGACCTGGACGCCGCCGTCGCAGATGATCAAGCGCCAGCCCGAGCTTGCCAAGTTCGCGAGCGGCATGGAGCCGGGCCTGAAGAACCCGCTCGGCGCGCGCGCCATGTATCTCTTCAACAAGGGCGGCGACATGGGCTACCGCCTGCATGGCAGCCCGGAATGGTTCTCGATCGGCAAGGCGATGTCGTCGGGCTGCATCCGGCTGATGAACCAGGACATTATCGACCTCTACGACCGCACGTCGGTCGGCGCCAAGGTCATCGTGATCTGATCACGAAGGCCGAGGCCAAAAGCTTTCGCAAGCGGACCGTCTAGGCAACAACAAGACGTCCAAGAACAGAAAACCGGGCTGTTGGGGCCCGGTTTTTTGTTTTTGTGGTTTCCTTGAATATCGCGGCGCGGCGCCCTTTTGAGAGTTCGCCCTGCTGAATCCATATGGTTGGTTTTCGAGAACCGGAGCGGAGCGTACATTTAAGTACGTGAGCACCGGCCTACGCCGGCCGTAGCCTTAGCAGCGCCGCGACTACCGAGTGTGCTTCGTCCGGCGAAGGCCGGAAGCGCAGAAAACCGAGCCAGATGGTCAGCAGGGTAGAACTCTCAATGGGCGTCAGGCGACCTGCTCGACCTGCTGGACTTCCGGAACAAAGTGGCGAAGCAGGTTCTGGATGCCGTGCTTCAGCGTCGCCGTCGACGACGGACAGCCGGCGCAGGCGCCCTTCATGTGCAGGAACACGGTGCCGTTCTCGAAGCCGCGGAAGGTGATGTCGCCGCCGTCCTGGGCAACGGCCGGGCGCACGCGCGTGTCGAGCAGCTCCTTGATGGTCAGCACCAGCTCTTCATCGGCCTTGTCGTAGAATTCGCCGGTCTGGCTGGTCTCGACGGCCGGGTCAGTGGACGCCATGACCGGCGCGCCGGACATGAAATGTTCCATGATGGCGCCGAGTATCGCCGGCTTCAGGTGCTGCCAGTCGGGGCCGTCCTTGGTGACGGTGATGAAGTCATAGCCGAAGAAGACGCCGGTGACGCCCGGGATCTCGAACAGCCGGCCGGCCAGCGGCGAGGCCTCCGCCGCGGCTTCGGCGTTGCGGAAATCGGCTGTGCCCTCGCGCAGCACTTCCTTGCCCGGAAGGAATTTCAGCGTCGCCGGGTTCGGCGTCGATTCGGTCTGGATGAACATGGGTATCTCCAGGCCCTTTCCGGGCCGATAGTTTGGAATAATTCTAAATAGGCTCTATCGGCTGGACATTCAAGCGAAACGCGTCGCCCAAAATGGCTGGCTGGCGGAATGTATTTGCCATGGCGGGTTGTCCGAACCGTGGCAGTCCTCATCCTCCAACTTCGACGCTCAGTTGTCCACTCGTCTGCAGGATATCGACCTCGGCGCCATCGTCCGTTCGCCTGAATTCGAGGTCGGCGCTGCCCTTGCCGACACGCAACCCGCGAAGCTCGATACGGTTCACAAAACCGGGCATTCGCGGCCGCACGATCCGCAGCTTGTTCGCGAAACCGTCGGGTTCCAGGCCAAGGCAGGCCGTCAGCAGGAACGGCGCTGCCCCGGCCGCCCAGGCCTGCGGGTGACAGGCCACCGGATAATGTACCGGCGTCTGGAAATCCGCGCGCGGAAAGCCCGCCATCGCTTCGGGCAGCCTGTGATGGCGAAAGTGCATGGCAGCCTCGGCGATCCCGGTGAAAATGCGCAACGCCGCGTCGTCCTCGCCATATTCCCGGCAGCCGGCGGCCACGAGAGCATTGTCGTGCGGCCAGACGGTCCCAAGGTGGTAGCCGACGGGATTGTAGCGCCGCTCCGAGGTGGCGAGCGTGCGCACGCCCCAGCCATTGAACATGTCGTCCTGCATCAGCCGCGCCACCGACCGGCGGCCCTTGTCCCGGTCCGCGATACCGCACCACAGCGCATGTCCGGGGTTCGAGGAAACGACCGCGACCTGCCGGCCCCGCGCTTCGAGCGCGAGGGCAAAGGCGCCATGGTCCTCGCACCAGAAATCGCGGTTGAAGCGTGCCCGAAGCCTCTCGGCTTCTTGGCGAAGCTGCTTGGCGCGATTGCGGTCCCCCGTGCGCTCGTAAAGCTCGGCGATGGCATGCTTGGCGGCAAAGACATAGCCTTGCACCTCGACGAGCGCGATCGGCGGCTTGGCGAGGCTGCCGTCGGCCCTGACGATCGCATCGGCCGAGTCCTTCCAGCCCTGATTGATGAGGCCGCTCTCCGCCGTGCTCCGATATTTGAGATAGCCCTCGCCGTGCTTGTCTCCGGCCCTGGCGATCCAGCGCAAGGCTCTTTCCACAGGCTCCCGCAACTCACGAAAGAGCCCGAGATCGCCCGTCCACGCCGCATGGCGGCCCAGAAGCAGCAGGAAGAGCGGGGTCGCGTCCACCGTGCCGTAGAACCTGGCATGCGGGACATCGCCCGCGCGGGCGAGCTCGCCGACGCGCAGCTCGTGCGGGATCTTGCCGGGCTGCTCCTCCCGCCATCGGTCCGTCCGGGTTCCCTGATAGCTGGCGAGAAGACGCAGCGTCTGGGCGGCTATCTCAGGCTGGAAGGCCAGCATTTCCAGCGCGACGATCAGGCTGTCGCGCCCGAACAGGGCGACGAACCACGGCACGCCGGCGGCAAAATACTCTCTATTGGCCCAATCGGATCTGAGCATCGCCAGATCGCGCAGCGAGCGCTCCATGATGCCGTTGAGCGGCAGGCTGTCGCTTTCGAACTTCGTGTGCCGCTCCAGCCATTCTTGCGAGCCTGCCTGGAGGTTCTCCGCAAGGTTGTCGAGGATGATTGCCGGTCGCTGGTTCAAATGATTGGCTTCGGCCTCTTCGGAAACTTCCCTCAGCTCGATGATGACCGCGATGGTCCGCGCTTCGCCTGCCGGCACATCGATCCGGAACTCTGCCATGGTCTCGTGCATGGCATCGGGTTGAGGCGAGAAGGCGATCGTCGCTGTCCTGCGCAGCCGGTCGGCGCCGTGATAGACAAAATGCAGCCTGCCGTCTCGCCATGTGGGCCGCTCGGCCCTGCCGAGGTCCTGCCGTACCAGGCCACGCACGTCGAAGATGTCTTCGAAACCGGCACGGAATTGCAAGGTCAGCGGAAAGCCATGCGCCGTGTGACCGAAATTCTGGATGGTCAGGACCTCGCGCACGCATGTTTGCCCTGCGTCCAGGATGCGTTCCCAGCGGATGCCGAGCTCATCCTTGGGGATCGATTCGCCATCGAAATGCAGTTCGGGATTGGTCAGTTCAAAAAGCGCCGCGTAGCCCTTTTGCGCGGTCGAGGCCAGCACGATCGGCGCCTGCCCGGCCAGCGCCATCCGATAGCCACCGAGGAAGCGGCAGTCGTGGAAATAAAGTCCGAAGCCGTGCTCGCCTTTCAAAGGGATCTGCCCGCCGGAGGCGACGACATAGTAGAGATCGAGGCTCTTGACGGTTACCGCGCCCGCGATGCTTTCGACCATCGCCGGATGGCGCTTGGCGAGCACACGGTGCCTGCGCCCTGGTTTTGCAGGGGGCGGCTGCCGGGCTTCCTGCTGGATTCGCGCACGCTGCCGGAGAGGTGGCGTCGCGGCGGGTTCGGCCGCTCTGTCTTGCGGCCTCGACGTGCCGTTCCGGTTCGTCTCCCGGTTTGATTCGGCCATCAGCGCTCCATTTGGAACTGTCGCCCTCGTGACGATTCCAAATGGTGCACCGCAAGCGAGGGCCAAGGGGCCATGTCGCCATGTCGCATGGTTGAGCGGTCATGCCGAAATAACCCAGGGGCGCCGCCCGGCGGGATGCGCCTGCCGGATTTCGGGGAGACTTCGCAAGTCAGGCGAGGCTGTCGATTTCCTCATCCGAAAGATTCTGCGGCACCACCGTGACCGGAATGGGGAAAGCAGCACCCCGGCCGGCAACCGCGCTGACCAGCGGTCCCGGGCCCTCCTTGCCGGCGCCGGCCGCCAGCACCAGAATGGCAATGTCCTGGTCGTCCTCGATCAGCTTGTGGATCTCTTCGGTGGGTTTGCCTTCGCGCACCACCATCTCCGGTTCGATGCCGAGCTTCTGGCGCACTTTGTTCGCATAGCCGTCCAACGCCGCGCGCGCCGTCGCGTTGGCTTCCTCGCGCATGATCTTTTCCACGCCGAGCCAGTGCTGGAAATCGTCCGGCACGATGACATAGAGCAGCACCAGCACCCCGCTGGTGCTCTGCGCCCGCTTTGAAGCGTAGGCGACGGCGCGCTCGCACTCCGGCGTGTCATCGATGATCGTCAGGAATTTCCTGCGATGGCCGGCTTCGCGGCTAAGGCGTTTGGAGACCATGTTTATCTGCTCTGTATGGTTTCGGCCGCAATCTGCCACTGCCGCGAACCGGCGGCAAGCCGCCGGCCGGCATGGCATGGAAGTTCAACGAGGCAGGACCGATCAGTCCTGCAGCAAGCCGATAATGTCGCGCACCGTCTTCATCGTGCCCTCGGCAATGGCGCGGGCGCGGTCGCCGCCATCCTTGAGCACGGCGTCGACATAGGCGCGGTCGCCCTCGATGCGGCGCATCTCGGCAGCGATCGGCGCCAGCTTCTCCACGGCAAGATCGGCGAGCGCCGGCTTGAACACGGAAAACTGCTGGCCGCCATATTCCTTCAGCACGTCTTCCTTCGAGATCTCCGCGAGGCCGGCATAGATGCCGACGAGGTTTTCCGCCTCGGGCCGGCTCTCCAGCCCATCGACTTCGCTCGGCAAGGCCTCCGGATCGGTCTTGGCCTTGCGGATCTTCTTGGAGATGGTGTCGGCATCGTCGGTCAGGTTGATGCGCGACAGGTCGGAGGGGTCGGACTTCGACATCTTCTTCGAGCCGTCGCGCAGGCTCATGATGCGCGCCGCCGGACCGCCGATGACCGGTTCGGTGATCGGTAAATAGCCGTTCACCGTCTCCTCGCCTATCTGCATCTCGATGCCGACGCCGAGCGCGGCGATCTTCTCGGAGAAGTCGTTGTTGAATTTCTGGGCGATGTCGCGGGTCAGTTCCAGATGCTGCTTCTGGTCCTCGCCCACCGGCACATGGGTGGCGCGGTAGAGCAGGATGTCGGCGGCCATCAGGCTTGGATAGGCGAGCAGGCCAAGCGAGGCGTTCTCGCGGTCCTTGCCGGCCTTGTCCTTGAACTGCGTCATCCGGTACATCCAGCCGATGCGCGCCACGCAGTTGAAGATCCATGCAAGCTCGGCATGCTGCATGACCCGCGACTGGTTGAAGACGATGTGCTTCTTCGGGTCGATGCCGGAGGCCAGGAACGCCGCGGTGATCGACCGCGTCTGGTCGCCGAGATCCTGGTGCACGAGCTGCGCCGTCAGCGAATGCAGGTCGACGACGCAGTAGATGCAGTCGGACTGTTCCTGAAGGGCGACGAATTTCTTGATGGCGCCGAGATAGTTGCCGAGATGCAGATTGCCGGTCGGCTGGACGCCCGAAAAGACGAGTGGCTTGAAGGCGGACATTGTTTCCTCATGGCTTGTGGAGGGCCGTTTCGCGCGCGGCGAAAGTCTTTCGACGGCGCGCTTATGGACGAAGCGGAGGGCGGGAGCAAGTGGCGACGATAGGGCGGATGTTAGGCGGACTATTCGTCGAGGGTGGGTTTCGGCGCAGCCGCGCTCTTACCCGATCCGCGCCTGACGTTGCGCCGGAGCATGCCGAAATCGGCGCCGCCGGTGCCGAAGGCGGTGATGAAGTAGAGCAGCGCCCCGCCGGCGACGAGGCCGAGCACCGTCGTCGCCTTGACGACCAGCGGCGAGCCCGGCCCGATCCTTGCGGCGAAATAATGCTCGGCGAAATAGAGCGCCGTCGCCATCACCACCGCAGACAGCACCAGCCTGGGAATACGCTTCAGCAACGGGATGTCTCGGCCCCAATGGCCGCGCCTGATCAGCATGGCGAGCAGCATCAGCGCGTTGACCCAACCGGCGACGGCCGAAGCGACCGCGATGCCCGGAGCGCCCATCGACGGAAACAGGCTCAGCGCCGTGGCGACGTTCACGCCGACCGAGATGGCGGCGAAGATCATCGGCGTGCGCGTGTCCTCGCGCGCGAAATAGCCCGGCGTGAACGCCTTGATCAGCACGAAGGCCGGCAGGCCGAGGCCGAAGATCGCCAGGATTGCCGCCACCGTCGGCGTCGAATGGTTGGTGGCGAAGGCGCCGCGTTCATAGACCAGCCGCACGATCGGCTCCGACATCACCCAAAGCGCCGCCGCTGCCGGCAGTGTCATGAACAAGGTGAACTCGACCGAGCGGTTCTGCAGGTTGGCGGCCTCGACCAGGTTGCCCGACTTCAGCGCCCGCGACAGTTCCGGCAACAGCACGATCGCCACCGCCACGCCGACGACGCCGAGCGGCAGCTGGTAGATGCGATCGGCATAGGCGAGCGACGACACGGCGCTATTCTGCGCCGAGGCGATCGCCGTGCCGATCAGCTGGTTGATCTGGGTGATGCCGCCGGTGATCGCCGCCGGCAACGCCAGGATCAGGAGCCGCTTGACATTGGGCGTCATCTTCGGCCGGCGGAAGCCGATCGAGATACCGGCATTGCGCACCGCGATCCAGACGATTGCGAGTTGCACGATGCCGGCCGCCAGCACGCCCCAGGACAGGCCGAAGCCGACATCATGCGCGTCGAGCCCATGGTACCAGGCATAGCCGAGCACGCTGATCAGGATGATGTTGAGGAAGGCGGGCGCGATCGCCGCGGCGAAATAGCGGCGCAGCGAATTCAACATGCCCGCCATCATGGCGCCGAGCGACATGCAGATCAGGTACGGGAACATGATCGTCGCCAGCCGGACGGTCGTCTCGAACTTGCCGGGAATGTCGGCGAAGCCCGGCGCCACCAGGTAGCGCACGATCAGCGGCATCGCCAATTCCATCGCGATGGTCAATGCCAGCAGCGCCGAGAACAGCACGCCGAACACCTCCTCCGAGAAGCGCTTGGCGCCCTCGTTGCCGTGCTGCTCGATCTCCTTGGCGAACAGCGGCACGAACGCGGCGTTGAAGGCGCCTTCGGCAAACAGCCGGCGGAAGGTGTTGGGGAACTGGAAGGCGGCGTTGAACGCGTCGGCCACAGGCCCGGTGCCGAGGGCCGCGGCCATCAGCATCTCGCGGCCGAAACCCAGCGCGCGGCTCATCAGCGTGCCGGAAGCGACGGTGGCGAATTTCTTGACCAGGCTCATGCCGGGGACGATTGCCAGGGAAATTGCGTCAAATGGATGGTCACTCGGCCGCCGCCTTGGACTTGCCGTTGCGCTCGGTCGAACTGCCTTCCAGCGTGTCGATCAGCCGCTTGTGGATGGTGGCGGTGCGCGTCGGGCTGTCGATCTTCTGGCCGGTGAGGTCGGTGACGTAGAACGTGTCGATGACCTTCTCGCCGAAGGTCGTGATGTGCGCCGATGCGATGTCGAGCGAAAGGTCGGACAGCGTTCCGGTGATCTCGGAGAGCAGCCCCGGCCGGTCCAGGCCCTCGACCTCGACCACCGAAAAGCGGTTCGACAGCGTGTTGCGGATTTCGGCGCGCGGCTGGATTTTGAACACCTTCGACCCGCGCTTCGGCTTGGTGCGCTTCTCGATCATCTCGGGCAGCCAGCTTTTGCCGGAGAGCACATCCTCGATCAGCCGGCCAACCCGCTCGGCACGGCGCCGCTCGTCCTCGTCGAGGTCGAATTCCCTGGAGATCAGGATGGAGTCCAGCGCCCGCCCGTCCGAGGTGGTGAAGATCTGCGCGTCGACGATGTTGCCGCCGGCCCCAGCGCAAGCGCCTGCAATGATCGAAAGCAGGCGCGGATGGTCCGGCGCCAGCACGGTGATCTCGGTCACCGCCTCGAACTCATGCGTCTTGACCATGGTGGCGAGCTTCTTGCCCGCCGCATCCGCCTCGCGGATGAATTCGGCATGGCGAAGCTGGTCGGACAGGTCGACCGTCAAAAGGTAATTCTCGTAATGCTGCGCGACATAACGCTTGCGCTCCTTGGTCGGCCAGGCCGAGAGCGCCTCGGCCAGCCGTTCGCGCGCAGCAGCCGTACGCTCGGCGCGCGAGACTTCGGAGAAACCGCCGGTGAGCAGCAGTTCGGTCTCGAAATAGAGCGTGCGCAGCAACTGTCCCTTCCAGCCGTTCCACACGCCGGGTCCGACCCCCCTGATGTCGCAGACGGTGAGGACCAAAAGCAGCTTCAGCCGCTCGACCGACTGCACGATCGAGGCAAAATCCTCGATCGTCTTGCGGTCGTTGAGGTCGCGCGTCTGCGCCGTCATCGACATCACGAGATGGTTCTCGACCAGCCAGGCAACCGTCTCGGTGTCGGCCGCCGACAGCCCCATATGCGGACAGATGCGCCGGGCAATGCGTGCGCCAGCCTCCGAATGGTCTTCCGGCCGGCCCTTGGCGATATCGTGCAGCAGCACCGCCACATAGAGCGCCTCGCGGCTCTTCTTCAGCCCCGGCATCAGCGTATGCGCCAGCGGATGCACTTTTTCGCCGTCGCCGCGCTCGATCTCGGCCAGCACGCCGATGCAGCGGATCAAATGCTCGTCCACCGTATAGTGGTGGTACATCGAGAACTGCATCATGGCGACGATCTTGCCGAAGTCGGGGATCAGCCGGCCGAGCAGCCCGGCCTCGTTCATGCGTCTCAGGTTCAGCTCGGCATTGCGGTCCGAGGTCAATATGTCGAGGAACAGACGGTTGGCTTCCTCGTCGCGCCGGAGCGACTTGTTGACCAGGCCGAGCGAACGGGTGAGCAGCTTCAGCGCGTCGGGATGGAACTCCAGCCCGTGCTTGTCGGCGAACCAGAAGAGCCTAAGCAGATTGACCGGATCACGCTCGAACACGCTGTCGTCGGCGATGTTGATGCGGTGATTGTCGACGATGAAATCGGAAGTGCCGGCAAGCTTGCGCTTGCGCCGCGAGAAAGTGAGGAAGATGCGGTTGAAGCCCGGCACATGCTTGGCTTGCTCTTCCTCGAGCGCCGCGCAGAAGATGCGGGTGAGGTCGCCGACATCCTTGGCGACGAGGAAATAGTGCTTCATGAAGCGCTCGACGGCCGACAGGCCGGGATGCGTCGTATAGCCCAGCCGCTCGGCGATCTCGCGCTGGATGTCGAAGTGCAGCCGCTCTTCCGCCTTGCCGGTGAGGAAATGCATGTGGCAGCGCACTGCCCACAGGAAGTCCTCGGCCTTATGGAATTCGCGGTACTCGGCCTCGGTGAAGACGCCCTTTTCGACCAGCTCCTCACCGGTGCGCACCCGATAGAAATATTTGCCGATCCAGAACAACGTCTGCAGGTCGCGCAGGCCGCCCTTGCCGTCCTTGACGTTGGGTTCGACCAGATAGCGGCTTTCGCCTGCCTTGGCGTGACGATCGTCGCGCTCGGCAAGCTTTGCCTGCACATATTCGGGCCCGGTCGTGCGCACTACCTCATGGTCGAAGCGGGTGAGCAGCTCGTCATAGAGCTTGTGCTCTCCCCACAGGAAGCGCGCCTCGAGGATCGACGTGCGGATGGTGATGTCGCTGCGCGACAGCCTGAGGCACTCCTCGATGTTGCGGGTCGCGTGGCCGACCTTCAGCCCCATGTCCCACAGCATGTAGAGCATGTATTCGACGATCTGCTCGCCCCATGGGGTCTGCTTGTAGGGCAGCAGGAACAGCAGATCGATGTCGGAGCCCGGCGCCAGCGTGCCGCGGCCGTAGCCGCCGACCGCCACGACCGCCATGCGCTCGGCGGTCGAACGGTTCTTGACGCGGTAGACATGGGTGGCGGCGAAATCATAGAGCGCCTGGATCAGCTCATCCATCAGATGCGAGAGCCGCTCGGCGCAGGCATTGCCGCCGCCATCCTGCCTGAGCATGGTTTCGGCGGTCGTCCGGCCATCCGCCATCCTGCCCTTGAGCAGCTGTAGGACGGCGGTGCGCGCGGCCTTGCTGGAGCCGTCGCCCGCGCTCGCCGCCGTCAGCGCTGTCAAGTCGCGGCGCAGCGCGTCGCCATCGATGATTTCGTCGAGTTTGAGGGAGATCTTTGCCATTCGGCGGCGTCTATAGCGCGTTTTCCGCGCGCTGTGTATGGGGCTGGTGGCCGCGTTCCAACGGCCGGCGATGGATGCCATGCGCAGCCGAAAGGCGAAAGCTCCAAAAATCCAAACCACCCCTTGACCTTCCAGTTACTGGAAGGACTACCTCCGCCTCAAGTTCGAAATTTAGAGGCCTGGCCATGACCCATTCCGACCATCATCACCATCATGCGCACGGCGGAGCCTGCTGCTCCGCCAAGGATGCCGCGCCCGCCGCCGAAGCGGTGATTCGCGATCCTGTCTGCGGCATGACGGTCGATCCGGCGGCCGGCAAGCCAACGGCCGAGCATGGCGGCCGAACGTTCCATTTCTGCAGCGATCGCTGCCGCACGAAATTTGTGGCCGGGCCGGAAGCGTATCTTTCCGCCGCGGATCCCGTCTGCGGCATGAGCGTCGATCGGGCGAGCGCCAGGCACTTTCTGCGCCATGAAGGGCAGGGTTTCTATTTCTGCTCCGCCGGCTGCAAGGCCAAGTTCGAGGCGGAGCCGGCAAAATACCTTGCCGGCCGGCCCGAGCCGCAGCCGATGCCGAAGGGCACGCAATACACCTGCCCGATGCATCCCGAGATCATCCGCGACAAGCCCGGTTCCTGTCCGATCTGCGGCATGGCGCTGGAGCCGATGGGCGTCCCGACAGGCGACGAAGGCCCTAACCCCGAGCTCGTCGATTTCACGCGCCGGTTCTGGGTCAGCGCGGCGCTCTCCGTGCCGCTCCTGGTCATCGCCATGGCGCCGATGCTGGGCTTCAGCTTCGAAAGCCTCATCGACGGCCGGACGAAGACGTGGATAGAGCTGGCGCTGGCAAGCCCGGTGGTGCTGTGGGCGGCGTTTCCGTTCTTCCATCGCGGCTGGGAATCGATCCTCAACCGCAGCCCCAATATGTGGACGCTGATTTCGCTGGGCGTCGGTGCCGCCTACCTCTTCAGCCTCGTCGCGGCCCTGTTTCCGGATGTCTTCCCGCATCAGTTCCGCGGCCATGACGGCACGGTGCCTGTCTATTTCGAGGCCGCCGCCGTCATCGTTGCCCTGGTCTTCCTCGGCCAGGTGCTGGAGCTGCGCGCCCGTGAGCGCACCGGCTCGGCCATTCGCGCCTTGCTCGACCTTGCGCCGAAGACAGCGCGGCTGATCGGCGCCGACGGCTCCGAGAAGGACGTGCCGCTCGACAGCGTCCAGACCGGCGATCGCTTGCGCATCCGCCCCGGCGATGCGGTGCCGGTCGACGGCATCGTGCTGGAGGGACGCTCGGCGATCGACGAATCGATGATCACCGGCGAACCGCTGCCGGTCGAAAAGACGCAAGGCGACGCGCTTACCGGCGGCACGCTCAACAAGAACGGCTCGTTGGTCATGCGCGCCGAGAAAGTCGGCGCCGAGACCACGCTGTCGCGCATCGTCGAGCTGGTCGCCAAGGCGCAGCGCTCGCGCGCGCCGATCCAGGGGCTCGCCGACCGCGTGTCCTTCTATTTCGTTCCGGCCGTCGTTCTGGTCGCCGTCCTGGCCTTCATCGCCTGGGCGGCCCTCGGTCCCGAGCCGAGCCTGATCTTCGCCATCGTCTCGGCGGTGTCGGTGTTGATCATCGCCTGTCCCTGCGCGCTCGGCCTCGCGACGCCGATGTCGATCATGACGGCGACGGGGCGCGGCGCGCTCGCCGGCGTTCTGATCAAGGAAGCCGCGGCGCTGGAGCGCTTTGCCTCCGTCGACACGCTGATCGTCGACAAGACCGGCACGCTCACCGAGGGCAGGCCGCGGCTTACCGATGTCGTCGCGGCCGGGGGCATCGATGAGAATGAGCTGCTGGGTCTTGCCGCGGCGCTCGAAAAGGGCTCGGAGCATCCGCTGGCCGAGGCGATCGTCGAGGGCGCTGCCGGACGTGGCCTGAAGCTGGCCGATGCGGTCGATTTCGAGGCGGCCACCGGCAAGGGCGTTTCGGGTACCGTTTCGGGCCGGAAGGTCGCGCTCGGCAATGCGGCGATGATGGCGGACCTCGGCGTCGAAACGCCGGCGGCCAATGCCGAGGCGCTGCAGGCCGATGGCAAGACAGCCATGTTCGTGGCCGTCGACGGCAGGTTCGCCGGCATCGTCGCCGTCGCCGATCCCGTAAAGGCAACGACGGCCGAGGCGATCAAGGCGCTGCACGACAAGGGCCTGCGCATCATCATGGCAACAGGTGACAACGAGCGCACCGCAAGGGCCATTGCCGGCAGGCTCGGCATCGACGAGGTGCGCGCCGGCCTGCTGCCCGACGGCAAGAGCGCGCTGGTGGAAGAACTGCGCGGCAAAGGGGCCGCCGTCGCGATGGCCGGCGACGGCGTCAACGACGCGCCGGCGCTGGCCAGCGCCGATGTCGGCATCGCCATGGGCACCGGCGCCGATGTCGCCGTCGAAAGCGCCGGCATCACGCTGGTCAAGGGCGACCTCAACGGCATCGTCAGGGCCCGCACGCTCGCCCAGGCGACGATAGGCAACATCCGCCAGAACCTGTTCTTCGCCTTCCTCTACAACGTGCTCGGCGTGCCGGTCGCGGCTGGCGTGCTTTATCCGCTCACCGGCCTGCTTTTGTCGCCGATGCTCGCGGCGGCGGCGATGAGCCTGTCGTCGGTGTCGGTCATCGCCAATGCTTTGCGGCTGAGGACGTTGAAACTCTGAGCCGAGCCCCCAGATAAAACCCAACTAGAAGGAGACCCTGAATGACTTTGGCCAAGAAAATCGTGCTGCTGTTGATGGCCGCCGGAATGCTGCTTGCCGTCTTCCTCGAAAGCGTGCCGGCCTCATCGGAAGAGATGAAGCACGACATGTCCAAAATGGCGATGGGCGCGCAGAGTCCTGCTGCCGCCGGCTACAAGAAGGCGATGGACAAGATGCACAAGCAGATGATGATCAAATACACCGGCAATGCCGATGTCGATTTCGTCCGCGGCATGATTCCGCATCATCAGGGCGCCATCGACATGGCCAAGGTTGTGATCGCCAACGGCGAGGACCCGGAAATCCGCAAGCTCGCGGAAGGCGTCGTCACGGCCCAGGAAGCCGAGATCAAACAGATGCAGGACTGGCTCGCCAAGCACCCCGTGAAGTAACCCTCCCGGAAATCCGGAGGAGCCTTCGGTCTGGATTTCCAACCGGGGCTGTGCTGCGATCCGGCTTCACGCGGAGAAAACCATGCCGTCATCAGTGAGAACCTTGAAGCTGCCGTCCGGCGAAGCCGTTCCGGTGCTGGGCCAAGGCACCTGGAAGATGGGCGAGGACCGGCGCCGCCGCGCCGATGAGGTCGCGGCGCTGAAGCTGGGCCTCGACCTCGGCATCCCGCTGATCGACACCGCCGAAATGTATGCCAGCGGCGACGCCGAGGAAGTGGTGGCCGAAGCCATCGCGGGGCGCCGCGACGAAACCTTCCTGGTCTCCAAGGTGCTGCCCTCCAACGCCTCGCGCGCCGGCGTCAAACGCGCCTGCGAGAACAGCCTGAGACGGCTCGCGACCGACCGCATCGATCTCTATCTGCTGCATTGGCCGGGCAGCGTACCGCTGTCTGAGACCGTGCAGGCTTTCGAGGCGCTGAAGGCCGAAGGCAAGATCCGCCACTGGGGCGTCAGCAATTTCGACACCGACGAGATGGAGGAACTGGTCGGCTTGGCCGGTGGCGGCAACGTCCAGACCAACCAGGTGCTCTACAATCTGTCGCGCCGCGGCCTCGAATTCGACCTTGCGCCGTGGAGCAGGCAGCACCGCATTCCACTGATGGCTTATTCGCCGGTCGAGCAGGGCGCGCTGGCCCGCAATGCCCGGCTCGAGGCGGTCGCCGCCCGGCACAACGCCACGGCGGCGCAGACCGCGCTTGCCTGGGTCATGGCGCAGGATGGCGTCATCGCCATCCCGAAGGCCAGCCGCCAGGAGCACGTGCGCCAGAACGCGGCCGCGCTCGATATCGCTCTGACGGCGGAAGACCTTGCCGATCTCGACCGCGCCTTCCCGCCGCCGACGCGCAAGCGCGGCCTGGAAATGATCTAACCGAAAACCTCGATCCGGATTTGCGACTGAACCGAGAGTAGGCATTGGAACGAATTTCAGCCGGACCTCATCACACAACCTATGAAATCGGCGACATCAAGGTCACCTCGCTGCGCGATGGCTATGTCGACATGCCGGTCCGGCGACTTCGCCCGCCGGGAGACAAGCCCTTCGGCGACGACCTCCCGTCGCAGGTACCGCTCTTCGACGGCGCACTCAGATTGTCGGTCAATGCCTTTGCCGTTGACGACGGCTACGAAATCACGCTGATTGATTCGGGATCCTCGAACGCTTGGCACCCGACGATGGGCTTTCTGCCGCAGGCGCTGAGCGAAGCGCGGATCGCCGTCGATCGGATACGCACGGTCGCTTTCACCCACACGCATCTCGACCATATCCACGGACTCATCCTTCCGGACGGTCGCGACGGTTTCCCGCGGCTCTCCTCCTTGCTTGTCCCTCGAGCCGAGCTCGACATGTTCCGGTCGGAAGCGAGGTTGAGGCGCTTCCATGATCGAGCGCAGCCTTTTGACCCGGGACAGCGCCTGAGCGCGAATATCGAGGCGGTTGCGGCGCCGGGCCACGAAATCGGTCACACATGCTTTCGTGTCACGTGCGGCGGCGAAACATTGTTGGTCTGGGGCGACCTCGTGCATGTGCCGTCGCTTCAGTTCGAGCGGCCGGAGGTCGCATGGGAATTCGACGCCGACCAGGACCAGGCGCGGGCAACCCGGCTGCGCTTTTTGGCGCTTGCAGCGGATAACGCCTGGTGCGTCGCCGGAGCGCATCTCGATTCGCCGGGCGTCGGCAAGGTTTCCCGAACCGAGACAGGCTTCCGCTTCGAACCTCTGTAGGAACCGGGGCTACATCTTGGCCGGCAGCCCAAGCCGCATCCGCAGTCGCCGCAATGCCCTTGAAAACACATCGAGGTCATCGGCGGCGCGAGCAAGCGTGAGCGCGCCCTGGATGGCGGCGACGGCTTCCTCGGCCAGCTCGCGGGCCTCGCCCGACCGGTGCCCTGATCGCTCCAGCGCTTCGGCGAGACGCATGACCCAGCGGCCGAAATAGTCCCTTATCTGCCCGGCGAACAGGTCGCGGGATTCGTCCAGCGCGAAGGCGCCGATCAGGCAAATGCGCCGCCCAGAGCGGAAGTAGCTGTCCGTCGCCTCGATCATGTGCTCGATCCCGGCCCGCGGATCGGGGCTGTCGCGCAGGGGTGCAAAGACATTGTCCTCGAACCAGCCATCGATATGGGCAATGACGGCCCGAGCCATCTCTTCCTTGCCGCCGGGGAAGAAGTGATAGAGGCTTCCTTTGCCGAGCCCCGTCGCCTCGCCGATCAGGGCCAGGCTGGCGCCCTCATAGCCATGCTCGCGGAAAACCTCGGCCACGATCGCCAGCAAGTCCGCGCGTTCTGGCGCGATGCGCCGCACCGCCCCTAGAGCCCGAGTTCCGAAAGGCCGGGATGGTCGTCCGGCCGGCGGCCGAGCGGCCAGTGATATTTGCGCTCGCTCTCGATGATCGGCAGGTCGTTGATGCTGGCCACGCGCCGGCGCATCAGCCCGGCTTCGTCGAATTCCCAGTTCTCGTTGCCATAGGAGCGAAACCAGTGGCCGCTATCGTCGTGCCATTCATAGGCGAAGCGCACCGCGATGCGGTTTTCGTTCCATGTCCACACTTCCTTGATCAGGCGGTACTCCAGCTCGCGCGCCCATTTGCGCTTGAGGAAGCCGACGATCTCGCCGCGGCCGGAAACGAATTCGGCCCGGTTGCGCCAGACGCTGTCCTCGGTATAGGCATGCGAAACCCGTTCCGGGTCGCGGCTGTTCCAGGCATCTTCGGCAAGCCGCGCCTTTTGCGCCGCTGTCTCGGCCGTGAAGGGCGGCAATGGCGGACGGCTCATGAAATCTCCTGTCGGTTTTCGATCATCGATAACCGACATTGTACCGATCGGTACAATGAGTCAACGCAGCGTACGTTCTTTGCGACGCCTCAGGCGGCTGGACTTATCGAATCTCGGTTTTCAGCTTCTCAAAGGCATCCCGGACATATCCCGCCAGCGGATGCCTGACGTTTTGCTGCTGCCATGTTTCGACGGCCAGACGCAACGCGACGATCGCCACCAAGGAGACCAGTCGCAGGCTGTCGCGCGCCTGATCCGGCCGCAACTCGCATAAGCCGTCGAAAATGGCTTGCTCGAACTGCAGGTAGCTTGCGTGCCTGCGCGAGCGCAGCGTCTTGCTTTCCCGCATGACCTTGGCCGTCGCCATCATTTCTGATGCCTGGGCACTGCCGACAAGATTGAGCAATGCGCCGCGGGCGATGTCGATCGCCGCTCCGGTTGGTGGCTCGGCAAGGATCAACGCTTTGACCATGCTCGCGTAATTGCCCAGAGACGCAAGCAAAACCTCGTCCTTGCTGTTGAAATAGTGGAAGAACGTGCGGCGCGAGATGCCGGCGGCTGCGGCTATCTGGTCAAGCGTGGTCGCGTCGTAGCCATTGGCCAGGAAAGCCTTCAGGCCGGCTTCGGCGATGCGGTGGGACGTTTCTCGCCGCTTCCGCTCGCGCAGGCCTTCTGGTTTTGGCGCGTCGTTCATGGAGCGCTCCTGCCATGACCGTTCCTCAAATGCGACAAGAAATTTGGCGCACATTCAAGTCCCGTCATCACGCCTCGCCATAATCGCGCCGTAAATTATTGCACTAAGTGCAATTATTGACGCTCCCCCAACACGCCCCGCAGGGCGCATCCGGACAGAGGCATCCATGGCAGCTCGCTTGCGTTCCCGTCGCGAGGCCCACATCGATCGTGGCCCGGTCGATCCGCGCGCGTGCCGCGCGGACCACCGCGTAATATGGCCATTTGTGCTGGTCTTGAGCATGCTCGCGGTCGGTTGCGCGTCCGCGCCCCTGGATCAGGTAGGCTCACTGCAATCCTATGACGAGTTGAAACCGTCGGACGGTTTGTTGGCCCGCTCACTAATGCGAGTGAGCAAGGACGACGTGCTTGCGGCAAAAACGGTTCGGATCATTCCGACGGGCTTTTCGCAGCCTGCCGCCGGAAAATCGACATTGACACCGGCCCAGCGCGGCCTGATCACGAATGCCGTCGACAGGACCCTTTGCTCCGGCCTGAGCCGGCGCTTTCAAGTGGTCGCCCTGACCGAGCCGGCCGACCTGACGGTCCACGCGATGGTAACGCATGTGGCGCCGACGAATGCGCTGGCGGCAGGGGTTTCGAAAGTCGCGTCCACGGCAGTTTCCGTCGCGTTGCCCGACATGCACATTCCGGTTCCGCGCCTGCCGGTCGGATTGGGCAGCCTGTCGCTTGAAGCCGAAGCGATTGGTGACAACGGCAAGCAGGCGGCGGCCATGATCTGGGGACGTGGCGCGAACGCCCTGCTGGATTCCGGCCGGGTCGCCCGAGAGGGCGACGCTTACGACCTGGCGGCGAAGTTCGGCCACGATTTCAGCAAGCTCCTGGTCACCGGCAAGACGCCGTTCGGCAAGCTGCCGTCGCTTCCGACCAGGGCGGAGCTGCGCGACATGTTCGGCGGCGGGCCCAAATACCCGGCCTGCAAGGCATTCGGCAAATCGCCCGGACTGGTCGGCTTGCTCGGCGATCGGATGGGATTGCCGCCGGCCTGGACCGACAAGGGAGCCGCGCTGCGCAACGACTGAAGGCGGTGAAGCAAATGCAGGAGAAGTTCCCGATGCCGCTTTCCGCGACGGCTTTTCAACAGGGCAGAAGGATGCGCTTCCTTTGGCTGGTTGCCCCACTCGTCCTGGCGCCGGCCCTGCTTGCGGAAAGCGGGTGGCCGCAAGGCAGCACCTCTCGCGAAATGCTGGAATTTCTCGGTGCCGTGCTGATCCTCATCTGTATCGGCGGTCGCTGCTGGGCAACGCTGTATGTTGGCGGACGCAAGAACCGTGAACTCGTCACAACCGGCCCCTATGCCTATACGCGCAACCCCCTCTATTTCTTCTCGGCCCTTGGACTGGCTGGCGTCGGGCTGACATTCGGATCGCTGATCCTTTCGGCGTTTCTCTTTGCCTTCACCTATCTGGTCTTTTCCTATGTCGCGACGCGCGAAGCGATCGCACTGGATGCGATCTTTGGCGAGGCCTATTGGTGCTATTGTCGAAGCGTGCCGGCCTTCTTTCCCCGTCTACGGCGCGATCGCGACGACGTTCTGGGGCAGTCTCCCGTCACGTTCGACCCGGTGGCGCTGAGGCGGACCGCCATCGACGGCTCTTACTTCCTTGTGGCGATACTGGCGGTCGAATTGCTCGGCTGGCTCCAGTCGGCAGGGCTGGTGACGCCTATGTTCCGATTGTTTTGATTACCGGCCCGCCAGTCCCTTCAGCCGGTAGAGCGCCTCCAGCGCCTCGCGGGGCGTCATCTCGTCTGGATTGATGGCGCCCAGCGCTTCGCCCAGCGCATCGTTTTTCGCCGGCTTCGGCGCTTCGCGCTTCACCGCTACCGAAAACAGCGGCAGGTCGTCGACCAGGCGGTTGGTCTTGCCGGAAACCTCGCCTTCCTCCAGCTGGTGCAGCACTTCCTTGGCGCGGGCGACTACCGCTTCGGGCAGGCCGGCCAGCCGCGCCACCTGCACGCCGTAGGAGCGGTCGGCCGCACCCTTGCCGACCTCGTGCAGGAAGACGACATCGCTTTCCCATTCCTTGACTCGCATGGTGACGTTGTGGAGCCGCGGCAATTTGCCGGCCAGCGCCGTCATTTCGTGGAAATGGGTGGCGAAGATCGCCCGGCAGCGGTTCTTCTCATGCAGATATTCGACCGCCGCCCAGGCGATCGACAAGCCGTCGAAAGTGGCGGTGCCGCGGCCGATCTCGTCGAGGATCACCAGCGCCCGCTCACCCGCCTGGTTGAGGATCGCCGCCGTCTCGACCATCTCGACCATGAAGGTCGAGCGGCCACGCGCGAGGTCATCCGAGGCGCCGACGCGTGAGAAAAGGCGGTCGACGACGCCGATATGGGCGCTTTGCGCCGGCACGAAGGAGCCGGTTTGGGCGAGGATGGCGATCAGCGCGTTTTGCCTGAGGAAAGTCGATTTACCGCCCATATTGGGGCCGGTGAGCAGCCAGATCGCGCCGGCCTTGGCTCCGCCTTCGGGCGACAGGTCGCAATCATTGGCGACAAACGGGCCTTCGCCGGAACGCCTGAGCGCCTGTTCGACCACAGGGTGGCGCCCGCCGGCAATCTCGAAGGCGAGGCTGGAATCCACCAGCGGCCGGCACCAGCCCTCGCTTTCGGAAAGCAATGCCAGCGCGGATGAAACATCGAGAACCGCAAGCGCCTCGGCGCCGGCACGGATCCGTTCGGCCTCGCTTACGACCTCAGCCGTGAGCCGGTCGAAGGCGGCGAGCTCGATGCCGAGCGCCTTGTCGGCGGCGTTGGCGATCTTGGATTCCAGCTCCGCCAGCTCGGTCGTCGTGAAGCGCATGGCGTTGGCCATGGTCTGGCGATGGATGAAGCGCGCCTTGGCGGCGTCGCTGCCGGTCATGATCGAGTGGTGGTTGGCGGTAACCTCGATGTAATAGCCGAGCACGTTGTTGTGCCGGATCTTCAGCGAGCGGATGCCGGTTTCCTCGATCAGCGAGCGCTCCAGCCCGGCGATTACTTTTCGCGACTCGTCGCGCAGTGCCCGCATCTCGTCGAGCTCGGCATGATAGCCGCTGCGCACGAAGCCGCCGTCGCGCTTGATCAGCGGCAGCTCGTCGTCGAGCGCGTCGCCGAGGTGACGGGCAAGCGCCTCGGGCAAGGCATTGATCGCGGCAAGCGCGGCGGCGAGATCGGCGGGCAGGGCGGCCGCCGCGAACAATTCGGCGATCGCGCCTGCCGCCTCGAAGCCGGCGCGCAGCGCGCCCAGATCGCGCGGCCCGCCGCGGTTGAGCGCCAGCCTGGACAGCGCCCTCGGCATGTCGGCGACGCTTTTGAGGCTCGCCCGCAAGCCTTGGCAAAGCCGCGTCTCGGAGCGGAAGAACGATACCGAATCCAGCCTGGCCGCGATTGCCGCCGGGTCTGTCAGCGGCGCCATCAGCCGGTCGGCGAGCATGCGCGCGCCGCCGCCGGTCACGGTGCGGTCGATCGCCTTGAACAGCGAACCGTCGCGGCTGCCGGACAAAGTGCGCAGCAATTCCAGGTTGGCGCGCGTCGCCGGATCGATGAACAGCGTCGAGCCTTGCTCCTCGCGCTCGGGGCGCGACAAGGGCGGGCGCTCCGCCTTCTGCGTCTTCTCGACATAGGCAATAGTGCCGGAGATCGCCGACAGCTCGGCGCGCGAAAACGTGCCGAAACTGTCCGGTGTCGCGACCTCGAAGAAGCGCGCGATGCGGCTTGTGGCCGAAGCCGAATCGAACAGGGAAGGCGGCTGCGGGTTGGCGACCCGGCCCAGCACGTCGAAGACCGGTCTGAGATCCGGATCGTGGAACACCGGCTCGGCGACGATCAGCTCGCGCGGGTCGACGCGGAAGATGTCGGCAAGCAGCCGCTCGGCGCTCGTCTCGGCAACGCGGAACGCGCCGGTCGAAATGTCGATCCAGGCCAGCGCGAAGCTCGCCTGGCTGGTTGCCGCGCCGCCACCCTTCACGCGGCCGAGCGCCATCAGGAAACTCGATTCCGAAGGCGCAAGCAGCTTGTCCTCGGTGATGGTGCCGGGCGTGACCAGCCGCACCACGTCGCGCCGCACCACCGATTTGGAGCCGCGTTTCTTGGCTTCGGCCGAGTCCTCGATCTGTTCGCAGACGGCGACGCGAAAGCCTTGCGCGATCAGCTTCTGCAGATAGTCGTCCGCCGCATGCACCGGCACGCCGCACATCGGGATGTCGTGGCCCTGATGCTTGCCGCGCTTGGTCAAAACGATGCCCAGCGCCTGGCTTGCCTTCTCCGCGTCGTCGAAGAACAGCTCGTAGAAATCGCCCATGCGGTAGAACAGAAGCGAATCCGGGTTCGCCGCCTTGATCTCGATGAATTGCTCCATCATCGGCGTGACACCGCCCGTGGCAGGCGCCGCGGTCGTCGTCTCCGGGACGTCGGTATCTGTCGGCATGTGCATGTTCATGCCCGAACGCTAGCAGAAGTGGCAGCCCGGTTTAATGCCGGCGGCGCGAAAAGCAGGGGAAGACTGGCGACGGGCCGTTGGAGACGTGGCCGTTCTCCGGCACCGAGGGCTTGATGCGCTGGGCCACCGTGCGGGAAAATTGCCGCGCTCGTGAGCGAACCGGACCGCGCCTGATCGCTTGGCCGTTTACAGCGCTGCCGTGTAGCCTTAATCCGAAGACACACGAACACGCACCTGTCTCAAGGGTGCGCACAGGCGAGGAAATCAAAAGCATCATGGCCAGGAAAACCGAAAGCAGCGGCCCCTCCGTCAGTCCTGAGGAGGCGTTGGAATTCCACGCCATGGGACGGCCAGGCAAGCTGGAGATCGTCGCCACCAAGCCAATGGCGACGCAGCGCGATCTGAGCCTCGCCTATTCGCCCGGCGTCGCCGTTCCCGTGCGCGCGATTGCCGAGGACCCTAGCCGTGCCTTCGACTACACGGTCCGCGGCAACATGGTGGCGGTCATCTCCAACGGCACCGCCATCCTCGGCCTCGGCAATCTCGGCGCGCTGGCCTCCAAGCCGGTCATGGAGGGCAAGGCGGTGCTGTTCAAGCGCTTTGCCGATGTCGATTCCATCGACCTCGAGGTCGATACCGAGGATGCCGACGAGTTCATCAACTGCGTGCGCTTCCTCGGCCCCTCCTTCGGCGGCATCAATCTCGAGGACATCAAGGCGCCGGAATGCTTCATCATCGAGCAGCGGCTGCGCGAACTGATGGATATTCCCGTCTTCCATGACGACCAGCATGGCACCGCCATCATCTCCTCCGCCGGCCTGATCAACGCCCTGGAGATCACCGGCCGCGACATGAAGACTACAAAGATGGTCTGCAACGGCGCGGGCGCCGCCGGCATCGCCTGCATCGAATTGATGAAGGCGATGGGCTTTGCGCCGGAAAACATCATCCTGTGCGATACCAAGGGCGTGGTCTTTCAAGGCCGCACCGAGGGCATGAACCAGTGGAAATCGGCGCATGCGGTCAGGACCGAGGCGCGCAGCCTCGCCGAAGCACTGGACGGCGCCGACGTCTTCCTCGGCCTGTCCGCCAAGGGAGCGCTGACCACCGCCATGGTGCAGTCGATGGCGAAGAACCCGATCATCTTCGCCATGGCCAATCCCGATCCGGAGATCACGCCGGAGGAAGTGGCCGAGATCCGCACCGACGCCATCATGGCCACCGGCCGCTCGGACTATCCCAACCAGGTCAACAATGTGCTGGGCTTTCCCTACATCTTCCGAGGCGCGCTGGATGTGCGCGCCACCACCATCAATGACGAGATGAAGATCGCCGCCGCCAGGGCGCTGGCCGAGCTGGCGCGCCAGGACGTGCCGGACGATGTCGCCGCCGCCTATCAGGGCAATCGGCCTAAATTCGGCGCCAACTACATCATTCCGGTGCCGTTCGATCCGCGCCTTATCTCGGCGATCCCGCTGGCGGTGGCGAAGGCGGCGATGGAAACCGGCGTCGCCCGCAAGCCGATTCTCGATCTCGACCGCTACGCGCAGGAGCTGTCCGCCCGCCGCGACCCGATCGCCTCGACGCTGCAGCGCATCTACGACCGCGTGCGCCGCCAGCCCAAGCGCATCGTCTTCGCCGAGGGCGAGGAGGAACAGGTGATGCGCGCTGCCGTCTCCTATGTGAACCAGAAGCTCGGCACGGCCATCCTGCTCGGCCGCGACGATGTCATCAAAGACAATGCCCGCAATGCCGGCATCGACTTGAACAAGCCGGGCCTCGAAATCATCAATGCCAGGCTGTCGCGCCGCAACGGCATCTACACCGACTATCTCTACGAACGGATGCAGCGGAAGGGTTTTCTGTTCCGCGATTGCCAGCGCCTGATCAACAACGACCGCAACCATTTTGCCGCCTGCATGGTGGCGCTCGGCGATGCCGACGGCATCGTCACCGGCGTCACCCGCAATTATTCGACGGCGCTCGACGACGTGCGCCGCATCATCGACGCCAAACCCGGCCACCGCGTCATCGGCGTGTCGATCGTGCTCGCACGGGGCAAGACGGTGCTCGTCGCCGACACCGCGGTGCACGACATGCCGAACGCCGAGCAGATCGCCGATATCGCCGAGGAAGCGGCCGGTTTTGCGCGCCGCATGGGTTATGAGCCGAGGCTCGCCATGCTTGCCTACTCCACCTTCGGCCATCCGCAGGGCGAACGCTCGGAACGCGTCCAGGAGGCGGTGCGCATCCTCGACAAGCGCCGCGTCGATTTCGAGTATGACGGCGAGATGGCGGCCGACGTGGCGCTGAATCCGCGGGCCATGGCGCAGTACCCGTTCATCCGGCTGACCGGCCCGGCCAATGTGCTGATCATGCCGGCATTCCACTCGGCCTCGATCTCGACCAAGATGCTGCAGGAACTCGGCGGCTCGACCGTCATCGGGCCGCTGCTGGTCGGCTTGAACAAGCCGGTTCAGATCGTCTCGCTCAACGCCAAGGACTCAGACATCGTCAACATGGCGGCGATCGCGGCTTATACGGCCGGGAATTGACGAGATAGCGGCGCGACGGTTTCGTTTGCTTGAGCCAAGGCAAAAGGCCCGCGGCGATGCCGCGGGCCTTTCTTTTGTGATCTTTGCGTTCGATCAGAAGTTGCGCTGGAAGCGGACGATGCCGCCCACGCTGTCTTTCTTGTCGGCCTTGGTCCAGTTGCCGAACGGGGTGCCGTCGTCGAAGTGGCCGAAGTGATCCCAGTCGACTTCGGTCGTGATCGTGAAGCCCGGAACGATGGTGTAGGCGACGTTGGCTGCGAGCGCGTAGTTCTTATCGTCGTCAGCCGAGGCCTGGAGATTGAACGACGTCTTGGCATTGAACTTGTAGGTGCCGCCGCCCCAGACAGCCCAGTTGCCGCCCCAGGGCTTGTAGAAGCCGCGGCCATGGGTCTTGGTAACGTTACCCGCATCGTCGCTAAGGTTGTCGTCCGTGCCGTAGCCGCCCATGATGAACAGCGACAACTCCTTGGAGACGTTGACGTCCAGGCGAACCTTGCCGGCAACTTCCTCATAGGCGCTGTCATATGCGACGACGCCGGTGATCGCACCCCAGTCCTGCTTGTACTTCACGCCGCCGACGACATGCGGAACGTAGCTGTCGATCGTACCGAAAACGCCCTTGTCGTCCGCGCCTTCTTCGAGCGAGATCACGGCCGAGAGGCCGTTGCCGGCGTCGAAGTAGTACTGGACGACATTGGTGTCCTTGATGCCGTAGGGGATGATCGTATCCTGGATGACGTTGCCGGCGTAGCCGATGAACGAGTCGTAGGCCGATTCGTCCTTGCCGACGCGCAGGCCGCCAAGCTGGATCCAGGCGAAGTTCAGCGATGGCGTGCTCGTCGGGCCGCCATTCTTGAAGTTGAAACGCGTCTCGGTATAGGTCTTCAACGTGCCGAGCTCGGTTTCCTGACCGGTCCAGGTCTTCAGCGCGAAGCGGGCGTTCTTGTTCCAGCTGTTCTGAGAGTCGCCGTCCTGAACGTCGGTCGTCTTGCGGCCGTCCAAAGTGCCGGGATCGCCGACGCCGGCGTCATAGCGGATATAGCCGCCGACACGCAGGCAGGTCTCGGTGCCAGGGATGTAGAAGTAACCCGCGCCATAGACGTCGCAGATCTTGACGTATTCGGCCGGTTCCGGCTCGGCGACGGTCACCGCATCGGCGGCGTGTGCGCCCGAAACTGCGACCAGGGCCGCAGCGGAGCCGAGAAGAAGGCTCTTGATGTTCATTTTTCTTGAATCTCCAGTCAAAGGTTCAAGACAGGCCTGACATGCCGTTCGGCTTCTGCCACCCCCGTCCCCATCGTTGAAAAAGGTGCGCGCACCGGCGCCGCTTCTTCGCCTTGGACATGGCTTAATCGGCGGTGGCGCACAACAGAGATTGTGTCCGAATGGCGGCTTTTTGACTCTTATAAAGGTCTTGTTGCCCAAATATCACGTCATATATTTGTAAAGATTGGGACATATTGCACAATCTATACAATATAAACGTCAGGAATTCACCGCAATGTGCCAAATGTGCCAATTATTACAGTTTTGTGGCGGATAGTTTGCCGAATAAAATCTAAAATCGCGGATAAACATGGAAAAATTGACTCCTGGAGACAGGGGTCAGGACAGCATGCGGGCGGCGCCGACCACGTCCTCGACCATGTCTTTCCTCAACATCTCGATGGGGACACGGCCATCGAGCTCGGGCGAAGGCCGGCTCAGCCAGAACCAGGCAAGCCGCGGACTGGCGATCGCCACCAGCACGTCGCTGATTCCCAGAACCGGCCTGCCGTCGACGAACTGGGCCAATGGGAAGACATGCTTGCGGCCGCCCTTGCGTAGCGCAACGACCTCGCCCCGCCTTTGCCAGCGATGCAGCGTGGAACGCGGGATGCGGAGCTTCTCTTCCAGATAGGTCGAGCCGGCGACCTCGCCGGCCCAATCCTCGATCAGCATCGATTGCAGGTCCGCGGCCCGCTCGGCGATCTGCTGGGCCGTCGGCCTTGCTGTTTCCGGTTTCGGTGGCGCGCGGTCGGATAAGGCCGGACCGTCGCTGGTGATCTTGTCCGTCATCACGCGGAAGAAATCGGCGGCAAGGCCGGTCCACTCACCCTTGAAGGAACCGATTGCAAGGCGCTGTGCCGGCGGCAGGAAGGGGAGGGCGGCTGCCACATGGCCGGCGATCTTGCCGGCTGATGCCAGCGCCTCGGCATCCAGCAGGACACCGTGCTCCATCAGCGCCTGTTGCACTGCTTCGGCCATAAGGCCTGCCAACGCCTCTTGTGAAATCCCGTCGGACGGGTCCTGGAATCTGCTCATGAATCTGTCTTGTGGCCCGCGCTCCTCCCCAGGCGCCGGCGGTTGCTGAAATCTATAGCGGAAAATTGAAATCGCGGCAGCAACGGACGCCGCGGCCCGGCAGCTTGCAGGCTTGCATCTTCACACCCCTGGTTTGGCGTGCCGAAATGTCAGTCGCGGCATGCCCCACGCTGCCTGTAGGAGCGCTCTGTGACAGGCGTGCGACAGTTAGCGCCTCTTCCCTTTCCTCTCATGTGAGGGAGAGGTAAGAGGCGCTACAGCAGCCCGGCTTGCTCGGCCTCGCGACGCAGGTTTTGGCGCGGACGCGGGCCGATCTGCTGGATCACCAGCCCGGCCGCCAGCGAGCCGAGATCGCCGCAATCCTTGAGGCTGCGTCCGGTCGTGTAGCCGTAAAGGAAGCCGGCGGCATAGAGATCGCCGGCGCCGGTCGTGTCGACCAGCTCCTTGATCCTTGTCGCCTGGATGGTGACGGTTTCCTCGCCGCGCACGATCACCGAGCCTTTTTCCGAGCGGGTGACGGCGGCTATTCTGCAATCCTTGCGGATGGCGGCCAGCGCCTCCTCGAAGGACGCGGTCTGGTAGAGCGACTTGATCTCGTGGCTGTTGGCAAAGACGATGTCGACGGTGCCCGAACGCATCAGCTCGAGGAACTCGTCGCGGTAGCGGTCGACGCAAAAGGAATCAGACAGCGTCATCGATACTTCGCGGCCCGCCGCATGCGCCAGCTTCGCTGTCTGGCGGATGGCCTCCTTGGCGCGCGGCGGATCCCAGAGATAGCCCTCGAAATAGGTCACCTTGGCGCCGGCGGCCTTGTCGGCCTCGACATCCTCGGGGCCAAGCTCGACGCAGGCGCCGAGATAGGTGTTCATCGAACGCTCGCCGTCGGGCGTGACGAAGATCATCGAGCGCGCCGTCGGCGGTTCGCCCTCCAGCGGCCCGGTATCGAAGGCCACGCCCTGGGCGTGGATGTCGTGCGTGTAGATTTCGCCCAGCGCGTCGTTGGAAACCTTGCCGAAGAAGGCGGCCCGTCCGCCGAGACTGGCCACACCGGCCGCGGTGTTGCCGGCGCTGCCGCCGGAAGCCTCGATCGCCGGTCCCATGCGGCTGTAGAGCAGTTCGGCGCGCCTGGCGTCGATGAGGTTCATCGCGCCCTTGATGATACCGTTGGTCTCGAGAAAAGCCTCATCGCATTGCGCGATGATGTCGACAATGGCATTGCCGATGCAAAGCACGTCATATTCCGGCATCAAAATCTCCGCCAAGAACCCATCCGGCTATCTGGCATGCCGGCCGGGCGCGGGTCTAGCTAGTTGCCGCCACTTTGCCTACCCCGAAAATCGCCACTGCCTTCCGCGATGCCGGCCTCGGCGCCGATTGTTCGCCGGCTGCGGCAGTGTTCCGATTCAACTGGCCCATATCAGCTGCAGCACAGGCGACTATCATTCGGTCGCGATCGAAACATTTGCGCCTCGCCGAGCGCTAGAAGCGGATCGCTGCGGCAACAGGCTGAAGGCACAACCGTAAAATGTCCGAGAAGACCGAAATGTCCACCGACCTCGCGCTGCTTGGCGTGCTGGCGGTGTTGTGGGGCGCTTCGTACACCTTCATCAAGATCGGCGTCGAGACGATCCCGCCCGTGACCTTCATCGCCGCCCGCACGTTGATCGCCGGGGTTATTCTCTTCATCGTCATTCGCTGGCGCGGCCTTGCCATGCCGACAGATGCGGCAACCTGGCGCCGGTTCGCCTTCCAGGCCTGCCTCAACAGCGTCGTGCCGTTCACGCTGATCGCCGCTGCCGAACGCTCCGTCGATGCCGGCCTTGCCACCATCCTCAATTCGACCTCGCCGATCTTCACCTTCCTGCTGACGGCGTTGATCACGCGCCATGAGCCCGTCACGGCGCGCAAGCTGGTTGGCGTCGGCGCCGGCATCGTCGGCATCTGCCTGATCATCGGCACCGAGGCGCTTGGCGGGCTTGGCCATCAATTGTGGGCGCAGCTTGCAATCATCATTGCAACGATCTCCTATGCCGGGGCGGCGATCTTCGGCCGTGGCTTCAGGGGCCTCGATCCGATGCTGCCCGCCGCGGGCTCGATGCTTTGCGGCGCGGTGATGCTTGTGCCGCTCAGCCTGATCGTCGACCGGCCGTGGACGCTTGCGCCGTCGTCCGCTTCGATCCTGGCCTTGCTCGGGCTGTCGGTTTTTTCGACGGCGCTGGCCTTCGTCATCTATTTCCGCCTGATCCATACGCTGGGCTCGGTCGGCACCACCTCGCAAGCATATCTGCGCGTGCCGATCGGCGTCGGCATCGGCGCCGTCTTTCTTGGCGAAAGCCTGGGACCGGCGGCCTGGGTCGGCATGGGTTTTGTCGTCGCCGGCGTCGCGGCCATGACCATTCCCGCACGGCGGGCCAGAGCAATTCCAGGAAAAGCGTGAACGGTCAGGTTCGGCAATCTCGCTATAGCCTCCGTTGAACCACGCTCGGGCGCAATAGTTGCGCCGGCCGCCGTCGCAGCCTATCTCGGCGTGTCGTTTCTCGATGAGAGCCTGGACCCGCCGTGATCCTAGACGCCGCCCGCGCCGCCGCCAGCCGGCTGTTCTCGCCTGAATTCCGCTCCGTCTTCTTGAAGACGCTGGGGCTGACGCTGCTCGCCCTTGTCGCGCTTTGGCTCGGCCTCGAGAGCCTGCTCGAATGGCTGGCCTGGCCATGGCTGCAGGCGCTGCTGCCCGGCCTGCCGTCCTGGGCCGGATGGCTGGGCGGCATCATCGCCGGCATCGTTCTGGCTGTGGGGATGGCTTTGCTCATCGCCCCGGTCACGGCAATCGTCGCCGGTCTGTTCCTCGACGACGTTGCCGAAGTGGTCGAGCGTAGCGACTATCCCAACGATCCGCCCGGCCGCTCCGTGCCGGCGCTGCATTCGCTTGCGCTGGCCATCAAATTCTTCGGCGTGGTCGTCCTCGGCAACATCGTCGCGCTGCTGCTGCTTCTGGTGCCGGGCGTCAACATTGCCGCCTTCTTCATCGTCAACGGCTATCTGCTCGGCCGGGAATTCTTCGAGTTCGCCGCCATGCGTTTTCGCCCCGAGGCCGAGGCCAAGGCGCTGCGCCGCAAATATGCCGGCACGGTGTTCCTGGCCGGGCTCTTCATTGCCGTGTTCCTCGCCGTGCCGCTGCTCAACCTTCTGACGCCGCTTTTCGCGGCCGCAATGATGGTGCACCTGCACAAGGCGGTCGCAGCGCGGGAGCCGGTTTAGTCCTGTTCGGTGCCGCCGCCACGGAACAGCGCCTGCAGCTTGCCGAACGGCATTGCCGCCCGGGTGAAGCCGAAGGTGCCGTCCTGCTGGATCTCGCGCGCCGCCGTCTCCAGCATGCCATAGGCGAAATTGGCCAGCCACGGTCCGAGCGAGACGCGCCTTACGCCGGCCATGGCAAGGTCGGCGATGGTGAAACCGGGGCGGGCCATCACATTGACCGGCCGGCTCATCGACGAGCACATCGTGCGCACCATTTCGACATCGCTGATGCCCGGCGCATAAAGCACATCGGCGCCGGCTTTCTCGAAGGCCTGCAGCCGCTTGACGGTGTCGTCGAGGTCGGTCTTGCCCCAGAGGAAATTCTCGGCTCGCGCGGTGAAGACGAAATCGTGCTTGAGCGCCCGGGCGGCCTCGACGGCGGCCGCGACGCGTTCGGTCGCCAGCGAGAAATCGTAGATCGGATTGGCGGGGTCGCCCGTATGGTCCTCGATCGAGCAGCCGGCGAGACCGGCGGCCTCGGCCGCGAAGATGGTCTCGGCCGCCTGCTCGGGGCTGTCACCCTTGCCGCGTTCGAGATCGGCCGAAACCGGCAGGTCGGTTGCCGCGGTCACGTCGCGGCAATGGTGGATCATTGCCTCGAAGGTCACGGCGCCGTCCGGCAGGCCGCGCGAGAAGGCGAAGCCGGCGCTGGTCGTCGCCAGCGCCTTGAAACCGAAGGAAGCCAGAAGCTTGGTCGTGCCGATATCCCAGGGGTTGGGCATGACGAAGGTGGAGGCATGCAGGTCGCGAAAAATCTTGCCCTTGTCCATGGTGGATCCTCAATCACGAGTGGGGTCGTACCGGGAATTTATCGCGGCCGTTCGAGCCGGGCAAATGAATGCGGCTGTTTAGAAGCGTTTGGCGTTTTCTGCTGACAATTTCTCGAAGGCGTCGGAATTGCGAACGTAGCGCGACCTGGCTTGATGCCAGCGATAGGTGACCGAGATGTCGTGCGAGACGGCCTTGGGCGCCGGCTCCTCGCAGGTCACACCGCTCGGCTTGGTGGCGTCGGTCACGGTCACCGTGATCGCCGCGTAGGGTTCCTTGTCGCCGGGCGTCTGGAATGAAAGATCCTGTGTCCGTTTGTAGGCGCAGACATTCTCGTCGAATGTTTCGATCTGGTCGATCGGCTCGAAGCGGTCGTTTCGAACCAGGATAAGGATCGTGCCGACATATCCCTGGTTCGAATTGAAGTGCGTGCTCATGGTGACGAGCACGTCGTCGCCGGGACTGACCGCGAGCTTTCCCGGATCGCGAAAATAGGTGCTCTGGTCGGTTCCGACGTTGACGGCGTCGAGCAGCTTCGGCCTGCCGGTGAGATCGTAGAGCGCCAGCACGGCGAACCCTTCGGCGCTGTCTTGCGCCTGGCCGAGGTCGAAAAGCATCGTCAGCCGGTCCTTGCCGCCGGCCCTGATTGGAAGAACGGCCGCATTCGGCAGGTTGACGCTTTCGGGCGGCGAGCCGCCGTCGTCGCGACCGAGGATGTCGCGCATCTCGATCGGCGCGCTGCCCTTGTAAAAACCGTCATCGCCTGCCGTCAGATCGGGAACGACCATCTTGGCAAGGTCGAGATAGGTGACGTCCTGCTGTCCGGGAACGGCGCTGTTCAGTTCCGGGAAGCTGACGGCCTGGGCCTGCGCGGCCGTCCATAGCCAGGGAAGCAGCAGGCAGGCAAAGATGAAGCGAAACAGCCCGGCAACCATATGGAAGCCCCCTCGAACGTCGCACGCTAGCACGGCATTCCAAGGCGTGCATCCGGCTGCGATCAGCGGATCGGCACGAGTCCCGCGAGTTCCCGCATGTCGTCGAACAGGATGCCGCCGGCCGCCGCCAGGCCGTCGCGATCGGAGAACGGATCGGCATAGTAGGAGAACACACGCATGCCGGCGGCAATGCCCGCCTGGGTGCCTGCGACGCTGTCTTCAATGACGATGCAGTCGGTCGGCGCGAAGCCCATCGTCTTTGCCGCATGCAGGAAGAGATCCGGGAACGGCTTGCCTCGACTGACCATCGTGGAGGAAAACATGGCATGCTCGAACAGCGGCAAGAGCCCGGTCTGGCCAAGCGTGATGTGCATCTTCGAGACCCGCGCCGATGAGGCGACGCAATAGGCGATGCCGGCCGCGCGCACCTTCTCGATGAAGTCGCGCACATGGGGGATCGCCTCGACGCCGTGCGCGAACAAATCCGGCAGGCCGGCATTCCAGCGCTCGACGAAGTCGGCGCCGAGCCTGACCGCCGTCGTCTCTTCGATCTCCTTTTGCACCGAGACCATGCTGCGGCCGGAAAAATGCTTGCGGCAATATTCGAAGCTGGTCGTAAAACCGGCAGCAGTGAGCCATTCGGCAAGACGCCTGTTGGCAAGGTTCTCGGTGTCGACCAGGACCCCGTCGCAGTCGAAGATGACGAGTTTGGGTATTGCCATTCAAGCGGTGCCGGTCGACCCGAATCCGCCGGCGCCGCGCGTCGTGCCGCCGGCCAGCGCTCTTTCTTCAACCGCAACCTGGGTCACCGCCGCAAAGACGATCTGGGCAATGCGCATGCCGCGCGTCACCGAGAAATCCTCGTCGCCTAGATTGACGAGCAGCACTTTCACCTCGCCACGGTAGTCGCTGTCGACGGTGCCGGGCGAGTTGAGCACGGTGAGGCCGTGCTTGAAGGCAAGGCCCGAGCGTGGCCGCACCTGGCCTTCCATGCCTTCGGGAATTTCCAGGACGAGCCCGGTCGGCACCAGGGCCCGCTTTCCGGGCAGGATGAGCAGCGGCCGGTCTTCCGGCACCGCGGCCCGCAAATCCATGCCGGCCGCACCGGTGCTCTCATAGGCCGGCAGCGGCAGGCCTTCGCCATGCGGAAGCCTGACGAAACCGACGGCGGGGCCGATGACGGAGGAGTTTTGGAAAGCTGCGCGCATAAAATCGATCCTATCGGCGCGAATGCCGATTCGGTCAATTCGGCCGTGACGCTATCCAAGGCTTTCTTTGAGGCGTCACGATGTCTTCGTTTTCCAGCGAAGGCGTCTCGATAAGGTTGTTGCGCAGGTGGAATGCTTACTTGGCGATTGGCGAGAACGCTTATCGCTTCGTCATCCACGGGCGGAGCAAGGAGCGAAGCGACGCGGCGCAGACCCGAGGATGACGAAGTTGAGATGCCTTGGCGCTACCTCAGCGCAGTTCCACCGGCACCACGGTGGTCTCCTTGATCTCCTCCATGACGAAGGAAGCCGAGACGTCCGACAGCGGCACCTTGGCGATCAGCCGCTGGTAGAGACGGTCGTAAGCCTTCACGTCGGCGACGCGGGCCCTCAGCACATAATCGAGGTCGCCCGACATGCGGTAGGCGCCGGTGATCTCGGCAAAGCCGGTCACCGCCGCACGGAATTTCTGCAACCAGTCCGGGTCATGGTTGGAGGTGCGGATCAGGATGAAGACGGAGAGGCCGAGTCCCAGCTTGTCGGCATCGACCAGCGCGACGCGGCCGGTGATCACACCGTCTTCCTCCAGCCGCTTGACGCGCCGCCAGCAGGCATTGCGCGACAGCGCCACCCGCTCCGACAGCTGGTCGACCGAGAGCGTGCCGTCGCGCTGCAGCTCGGCCAGCAATCTTCGATCAACCTCATCGATTTCTGTCGACATATTGGGATGAATGTCCCATAAAATAGCCAAAAGCAAGGACAATTTGGGATCGATGAACCAAAACCGTGTGGCACGATACTCAGCATCGGGGCTCATCCCGGCAGGAGGGATCACCATGTCGACACGGCTTACGGCGCTCTTCACGTCTCACCCGGACAAGGTCGGCGAGACCTATTTCGGCCACATGGCGTTCGCCGCCTGGTTCTGTTCGCGCCTGTCGATGGCGGCGGGCGCCGCGCTTGTTCACGCTTTCTTGCCGTTTCTGTTCGAAACTACGGCGAGCCGAATCGTTCGCGAGCTCTATGAGCGCACGCACAACAGAGGCTCGCACGCGGTGAAAGAGCCTCAGGCTCTGATGGATCGCGCCTGACAGATGGTGGAATGCGATGTGCCGGTGGGCGGCCTATCTTGGTGAAGCGGTCTTCCTCGAAGACATCATCACCGCGCCCTGCCACTCGCTGATCGCCCAAAGCCACTGCGCCCAGGAAGCCAAGTCGCCGACCAATGGCGACGGCTTCGGCCTCGCCTGGTATGGCGAGCGGCCCGAGCCCGGCCTTTATCGCGACATCCTGCCGGCCTGGTCCGATCCCAATTTGAAAAGCCTCTGCCGCCAGATCAAGTCCGGCCTGTTCCTCGCCCATGTGCGCGCCTCCACCGGCGGCGCCACCAGCCGCATGAACTGCCACCCCTTCATCTCCGGCCGCTGGTCGTTCATGCATAACGGCCAGATCGGCGGCTTCGAGAAGATACGCCGCACCTTGGAGAACACGCTCTCCGACGAAGTCTTCGGTCAGCGTGAAGGCACTACCGATTCCGAGCTCTTCTTCCTCCTGATGATCGACCAAGGCCTGGCGAGCGACCCGCAGGGCGCGGTGTCGCGGGCGACCGGCCGTGTCGTCGAGGCCTCGCGCCGCGCCGGCATCGAGCCGGCCCTGAAATTGACGGCGGCCTTTTCCGATGGCGAGGCGCTGTACGCCATTCGCTATGCCACCGACGACCATGCGCCGACGCTTTACACCTCCGCCTTCCGCAACGGTGGCCGCTGCATTGTCTCGGAACCCTTCGACCGCGACGGCGGCGAGTGGCAGGCGATCCCGCCGTCGAGCTTCGTCACCATGACAAAGGACAGTATGGCGATCCGGCCGTTTGCGCCTGCTGTCGCGAAACTGGCGCTGGCCGTCTAGCCAAGACAAAGGCTGCGGTAGAGCACCGACCTGACACATCGGCCGGCGCAATTTCGATCAAGCACAATCCATCCTTGGATGCTCAACTCAGCTTGAAGCTGCGTCGCAATCCGCCATGTTGAGGAAAGGCGCGCAGCAGTCGGAGCATCGCCATGGACCCCGCCTTCTCCTCTGCTATCGACCTCGCGGCTGCGATTGCCGCACGTAACATCTCGGCAGTCCAGGCGCTCGATGCGCATCTTGCCCGGATCGACCGGCATAACCAGGCAATCAACGCTATTGTCATCCTCGATCGGGAAGAGGCGCGGGCGCGTGCCCGGCAGGCCGATGAGGCAATGGCACGCGGCGACGCGCCCGGTCCGCTGCATGGTGTGCCCTTCACGCTGAAGGACGCCCATGAGACGGCCGGCATCAGGACCACCGCCGGCTTCCCGCCTTTTGCCGACTATGTGCCGAGGCAGGACAGCCCCGTCGTGGCCAGGCTCAAAGCGGCCGGCGCCGTGCTTATGGCCAAGACCAATGTCGCGACCATGCTGGGCGACTGGCAGTCGGACAATCCCTTGTTCGGCCGCACCAACAATCCATGGAGCCTCGATCGCACCGCGGGCGGCTCCAGTGGCGGCGCGGCGGCAGCCGTCGCAACAGGTATGACGCCATTCGAGGTCGGCACCGACATGCAGGATTCCATCCGCCTGCCTGCCGCCTTCTGCGGCGTCTATGGGTTGAAGCCGACCGAACATCGCGTGTCGCTGGCCGGCGGCTTCCCTGATCCAGGAGGCACTCCGCGCAGCGTCCGGCTGATGTCATGTATTGGCCCGCTTGCCCGCAACATCGAGGATCTGGCGCTGATCTATCGGATCATCGCCGGCCCGGACGGGGCGGACACTGATCTGGCGCCCGTGCCGGTTGAGGCGATACCGAAACTCGAGCTCAAGTCGTTGCGCATCGCCTTCGCCGGGTCTTTCCCGGGCTTTCCGGTTGCGGCCGAGATCAGTGCGGCCGTCGAAAGCCTGGCCGCACAGCTCGCGTCAACGGGCGCGGCCGTGGAGGAGGCAAGGTTGCCGAAGCTCGACCTGCATGACGATCTCGCCAAAGGCGGCGCACTGATCGGCATGATGCTCGAAGCCGCCCAGCCGGAAGCGCCGGAGCAGCCGACGCCGGTGTCGAACTGGTTCGCGGCGCTCGCCCGCCGCGACCGGTCGATCCTCGCCTGGGAGCGTTTCTTCGAAAGCTGCGACGCCTTGCTTTGCCCGGTCGCCATGACGACGGCCTTTCCGCATTGCAAGCCGGGCAGCCCGCTCAAGGTCAACGGCAGGGACGAGGGCTATTGGATGCTGCCGGGTCACGGCGCCGTATTCAATTATTCCGGTCACCCGGCGCTCGCATTCCCTTGCGGGCAGGACAGCCATGGCTTGCCGATCGGTTTGCAGCTCGTCGGCCGGCACTGGTCGGAAGCGCGGCTGCTTGCTATCGCGAGTGCAATTGCGCCACTCAACGGCGGCTTTCGCCGACCACCGGGTTACTGAGAGAACCGCTCCAGCCCGTACGGCGCCAACAGCCCATCGCGTTCGCCCTCGAGGATTTCCCGCGTGGCAAACAAGCCGACGGCCGGCGCCAGGGTAATGCCCGAATGCATGACGGCGATGTAGAGGCCGCCTACGCCTTCGGCGCGGCTGATGATCGGAAAGCCGTCGGTCGGTGTCGGCCTGTAGCCGACAGTGTGGAAGTCTAGTTCCAGTCCGTCCGCGTCATGCAACGCCGCCTTCATCGCCGCGAACAAATCGCGCGCCGTGGCTTCAGGGTTTTCGCCCGGATCGCTGCCGGCGAAATCCGAACCGGCGATGATGCGGCCCTCGGCCGTCTGGCGCATGTGCAGTCTCTCGGCATGCACCAGCCCGTTGAGCAATTTCCTGTAGGGACGGGAGTGCGCGATGAGGCCCGGCGGCGTGTCGAGCGGCAGCTTGATGCCGGCTGTCGCGGCAATTGCCGGGGTGCCGGTGCCCGCCGCAACGACGACCTCGTCGGCGCCGACGGTTTCGCCCGAAACGACCACGCCGGTCACTTTGCCATCCGATGGGATCAGCCTGTCCACGACGCCGATGATCACCCGAGCGCCGCTCTGTTCGGCATCGGCGAGCAGCGCCTTTGCGGTCGCGACCGGCTCGGCAACGCCTTCCTCCGCAACGTAGACGGCGAAATCAGGGGGATCGACAAGGTTGGGCTCGATCTGCGCGGCCCGCTCACGGCCGACGCGCTCGATGCCATAGCCCCACGACAAGTGTTCGGCCGCATAGGCTTCGAGCCTGTCCGGAGGCAGGTCGAAGCACAGGCCGCCGCACCAGGCGAGCGGCAACCCGGCCACGTCCTTCGCCAACCTTTTCCATTCGGCCATGGCGCGTATGCGCAGCCTGAAATAGACCTCGGGATTGCCCCAGCTGGCGTTGATCCAGGCGAAGGAATTGGGCGTCGCGACACCGCCGGCGCCGCTTGTCGAGACGACCGTCACCCGCGCGCCGGCCTTGGTCAGATGCCAGGCGATCGAAGCGCCGATGATGCCGGCGCCGATGACGATGATGTGTTTCGTCACGCTGCTCTCCATCCTGTTCCCGTGAACTTTCCAACTGCCATTTGCAGGAGGCTTTGCCAACGCAAACTTGCGCGCTTGACATAAATACGTACGTACGTATTATATCGCCATGGCTAGACGATCACTCCGCGAAAATCTCCTCGAGGCCGGCTTCCAGACCATCTGGAATTCCGGCTACACCGCAGCCGGCGTCCGCGACATCGTCGCCGCGGCCGGCGCCCGTCCGGGCTCCTTCACCAATCATTTTGCTTCCAAGGAGGAGTTCGCCGGCGAGGTGCTGGAACGCTACTTCGCCTATGTGAGCGGACTGGTCGAGAATGCGCTGGCGCCTGACGGCACGCCGCCTGTTGGCAGGCTGCGCCGCTACCTCGACGTCATCACCTCGAAGCTCGAAGCGCATGACTGGGCGCGCGGCTGCATGATCGGCAATCTCAGCCTGGAAACGGCCGTTCACAGCGAGCCGCTCCGGCTCCGGCTGGTCGACATTTTCGAGCGCTGGCGCCAGCCATTCGCGGCCTGCATCGCCGAGGGTCAGGCGGCGGGCGAGATCACCACGGCCTTCGATGCCGGGGACCTCGCCGATTTCCTGCTGTCGTCCTGGCAGGGCGCCATGCTGCGCATGAAGGTCGAGCGCAGTCCCGAGCCGCTCGAGCGGTTCAAGAAAATCATCTTCAGCACCGTATTTGGGAAGGAGACAGTGCGATGAATTCGAAGACCGACGCACAGCAGGCCACCTTGCGGCGTTCGCAGGTGGCGGTGTTGGATTCCACCATGTCCTATGTGGAGGCCGGAACGGCTGGTCCAACAGTGTTGTTCCTGCACGGCAATCCAACGTCCGCCTATATCTGGCGCAACATCATCCCGCATGTCGCGCCCTTCGGCCGCTGCATCGCGCCCGATCTGATCGGCTACGGCCGCTCGGGCAAGCCGGACATAGACTATCGCTTCTTCGATCAGGTCCGCTACCTCGATGCCTTCATCGAGGCGCTCGACATCAAGGATCTGGTGATCGTCGCCCAGGACTGGGGTACGGCGCTGGCATTCCATTTCGCGGCGCGACGGCCGCAACGCGTCCTCGGCCTTGTCTTCATGGAATTCATCCGTCCCTTCGAGCGCTGGGAGGATTTCCATCAGCGTCCCCAGGCGCGCGAGCTCTTCAAGGCGTTGCGCACGCCCGGCGCCGGCGAGAAGCTGGTGCTTGAGGACAATATCTTCGTCGAAAAAGTGCTGCCGGCCTCGGTGCTGCGTACACTGAGCGAAGAGGAGATGGCGGCCTATCGGGCGCCGTTCCCGACACCGCAATCGCGTAAGCCGGTGCTGCGCCTGCCGCGGGAACTGCCGATCGAAGGTCAGCCGGCGGATGTCGCCGCGATCAGCGGGCACGACCACCGCGCGCTACGGCTTTCGTCCTATCCAAAGCTGCTTTTCGCCGGCGATCCCGGCGCCCTGATTTCAGCGCAGGCGGCAAGGGAGTTCGCGGCCGGGCTGAAAAACTGCCGCTTCATCGATCTGGGGCAGGGCGCCCACTATCTGCAGGAAGACCATCCTGACACGATCGGCAAGACCATTGCCGGCTGGTTGCCGCAGATTGCCTGGGCGCAAAGCACGGCCGAACCGGCTTGAGCCGGAGCGGCGGGTACGAGGTATTGCCCGCCCATGTCGACAGGCCGGCGCCGCACTGGTAGAAGCGCCGCCTGTCACACGGAACGCCTTAAAAGAAATGCCCGAAACCATACCTGAAGAGGTTGCGCGCCGCCGCACCTTCGCGATCATCGCGCACCCCGACGCCGGCAAGACCACGCTGACCGAAAAACTGCTTCTGTTCGGCGGCGCCATCCAGCTTGCCGGCGAGGTCAAGGCCAAGAAGGACCGCATCCAGACCCGGTCCGACTGGATGAAGATCGAGCGCGAGCGCGGCATCTCGGTCGTCACCTCGGTGATGACCTTCGAATATGACGACAACGTCTTCAACCTGCTCGACACGCCCGGGCACGAGGATTTCGCCGACGACACCTATCGCACGCTGTCGGCGGTGGATTCGGCCGTCATGGTCATCGACGCCGCCAAGGGCATCGAGCCGCGCACGCTGAAACTGTTCGAGGTCTGCCGGCTGCGCGACATCCCGATCATCACTTTCGTCAACAAGATGGACCGCGAGAGCCGCGATCCGTTCGAGATCCTCGACGAGATCGAGCAGAAGCTGGCGCTGGACACCGCGCCGGTCACCTGGCCGATCGGCCGCGGCAGGACCTTTTCGGGCACCTACCATCTGGCGCTGAACGCCGTGCGCAAAGGCGACGAGGAAAAGGAGCGTACCCCTGTCAACGGTCCGGATTCCAATCGCGTCGCGGGACTGCTGCCGGAGAATGAGCGCGAAGCCTTCATCGAGGAACTGGAACTCGCGCGCGAAGCCTGCCGGCCACTTGATATCGACGCCTTCCGCGAAGGCCATCTGACGCCGGTCTATTTCGGCTCGGCGCTGCGCAATTACGGCGTGCGCGACCTGATCGAGGCGCTTGGCGCCTATGGCCCGCCGCCGCGCGCGCAGGAAGCCGATGAACGCACGGTCGAGGCGACGGAGGACAAGATGACCTCCTTCGTCTTCAAGATCCAGGCCAACATGGATCCCAACCATCGCGACCGCATCGCCTTCGTCCGCGTCTGCTCGGGCAAGCTGGAGCGCGGCATGAAGGCCAAGCTGGTGCGCACCGGCAAGCCGATGAGCCTGTCGGCGCCGCAGTTCTTCTTCGCCCGCACCCGCGTCACCGCCGATGAGGCTTTTGCCGGCGACGTCGTCGGCATTCCCAATCACGGCACGCTGCGCATCGGCGACACGCTGACCGAGGGCGAGGAGATCCTGTTCCGCGGCGTGCCGAACTTCGCCCCGGAAATCCTGCGTCGCGTGCGCCTTGGCGACGCGATGAAGGCCAAGAAGCTCAAGGAAGCCCTGCACCAGATGGCCGAGGAAGGTGTTGTGCAGCTCTTTTCACCCGAGGACGGTTCGCCGGCTATCGTCGGCGTCGTCGGCGCCCTGCAGCTCGACGTGCTCAAGGAGCGGCTGAACATCGAATACACGCTGCCGGTCGATTTCGAGATGTCGCGTTTCTCGATCTGCCGCTGGATCTCGGCCGACGACAAGGCGGAAGTGCAGCGCTTCATCGAGGCGCATCGTGGCGACATCGCCCGCGACCTCGACAACGATCCGGTGTTCCTCGCCCAGCACGCCTTCTCGCTCAACTACGAGGCCGAACGCTGGAAGGCGATCCGCTTCACCGCGGTCAAGGACTATCAGGTCCGCGACAAGGCGGCGTGAAGCGCAGTTTCCTTCTCCCACAAGGGGAGAAGGGAAGGCCTCTCACCCCTTCGCCGCCGCTTCCAGCCTGTCGATCTCGATCTTGCCCATCTTCATCATGGCGTCCATGACGCGGCCGGCCCTGGCCCGGTCGGGATCCTGAAGCAGGCGCGGCAGCTGTTCCGGCACGACCTGCCAGGAAACGCCGAACTTGTCCTTCAGCCAGCCGCAAGGTCCGGGCTCGCCGCCCTCGGTAAGCTTCGTCCAGAAATGATCCACCTCGGCTTGCGTCTTGCAGTCGATCGACAGCGAGATCGCTTCGGTGAACTTGTATTGCGGCCCGCCGTTCAGCGCCTGGAAGGTCACGCCGTCGAGCTCGAACGAGGCGACCAGCACCTGGCCCTGCTGAGGATGGCCTTCGGGCCAGCGCGTGACGCTCAGCACCTTCGAATTCTTGAAAATGGAGATGTAGTGGTTCATCGCCTCTTCGGCCTGGGTGTTGAACCACAGGAAGGTGGTGATCTTCTGCATTGTTTTCTCCTTTGTGCTCTCTTGGGGAAGGGTCAGGCGGCGCCTTTGACGGCGTCCTGAAGCGAAGCGAGATAAGCATCGAGCTGGGCGTAACTGTCGGCCATGCCCGAGGTCATGCCGGTGCCAAGCGCGCCGTCGCGCGCGGCTTGCGATGCGTAGAGGATTGTTTGCGTCAGCAGCGTCTTGCCGTCGACCTCGGTGAAAGAAACGGTTCCGAGCGCCTCGCCGCCGGTCCAGTCCTCGTCGAACAACTCTGCGGCCACGATCAGGCTCGGCCGCACGATCGCACGATAGGTGGCGCTCATGCCCATCGCTTGCCCATCACGATGGCGCCACACATAGCGTGCCGCGCCGCCCACCCTGAGGTCGATCTTGCAAACCTCCAGCCGCCAGCCGTCCGGGCCATGCAGCCAGCCCTTGAGCAGCCTCGGAACGGTCCAGCAATCGAACACCATCGGGCGCGGCGCGTCGAAAACGCGGGTTATGCGAATCTCGCGATCGCTGGGGGTTGTAACGGTCAGCGTCGCGACGGTCGTGCCTGGCAATCTGGCGGTGCTCATCAAATGCCCTCTCTATGCTTGCTTCACCCAAGGACGTTCAGCCGGGCGCCGATCCGACAGTGCGCCGGCTTTTCCGGCCAGCCCGCAGGCATTGGGCCTATTGTCCCGGCTCGTCCGAACCCTGCTGGGCCTTGAGCGCGCCGAGCAGCGCATCCAGCCGCTGGAAATTACCCTCCCAGATCTTGCGGTAGCGCTCCAGCCATTCCGTGGCTTCGGCCAGCGGCTTCACTTCGAGCCGGCATGGCCTGCGCTGCGCATCACGGCCGCGTGAGATCAGCCCTGCATTCTCGAGCACCTTGAGATGTTTCGAGATCGACGGCTGGCTCATGGCAAACGGCTCGGCAAGTTCCATCACCGAGGCCTCCCCGTCGATGAGTCGGGCGAGAATGGCGCGTCGCGTGGGATCGGAAAGCGCCGCGAAGGTGGCGTCGAGCTGGTTCATATTAAATAGCCAAATGGATATATACCTAAATGGCTATATTACAGTCAGCGTTGTTGGTCAACCAGCTACCTGGCGCAGCGCAAAATTGTGGCAAGGCCGGATGGTGGCCGCTATAACCGCTGCCGACTAAGATTAAGCGCCGCCCGCCGCGTACGGCGCGGCAAGCCAGCAAGGACAATCCGATGCCTGCCTATCGTTCCCGCACCACCACCCACGGCCGTAACATGGCCGGCGCCCGCGGCCTGTGGCGCGCCACGGGCATGAAGGATAGCGATTTCGGCAAGCCGATCATCGCTGTGGTCAACTCCTTCACCCAGTTCGTGCCGGGCCATGTCCATCTGAAGGACCTCGGCCAGCTCGTCGCGCGCGAGATCGAGAAGGCCGGCGGCGTCGCCAAGGAGTTCAACACCATCGCCGTCGATGATGGCATCGCCATGGGCCATGACGGCATGCTCTATTCGCTGCCGTCGCGCGAGCTCATCGCCGATTCCGTCGAATACATGGTCAATGCGCACTGCGCCGACGCCATGGTCTGCATCTCCAACTGCGACAAGATCACGCCCGGCATGCTGATGGCCTCGCTGCGCCTCAATATCCCCACCGTCTTCGTCTCCGGCGGCCCGATGGAGGCCGGCAAGGTGGTGCTGGCCGGCAAGGCGCAGGCGCTCGACCTGGTCGACGCCATGGTCGCGGCCGCCGACGACAAGATCTCCGACGAGGACGTCAAGGTCATCGAGCGCTCGGCGTGCCCGACCTGCGGCTCCTGCTCCGGCATGTTCACCGCCAATTCGATGAACTGCCTGACCGAGGCGCTCGGCCTGTCGCTACCCGGCAACGGCTCGACCTTGGCTACCCATGCCGACCGCAAGCGCCTGTTCGTCGAGGCCGGCCATCTGGTCGTCGATCTCGCTCAGCGCTACTACGAGCAGGACGACGAAACAGCACTTCCGCGCAGCATCGCCTCCAAGGGCGCCTTCGAGAACGCCATGACGCTCGACATCGCCATGGGCGGCTCGACCAACACGGTGCTGCACATCCTAGCCGCCGCCCATGAGGGCGAGGTCGATTTCACCATGGAGGACATCGACCGGCTGTCACGGCGGGTTCCTGTGCTTTGCAAGGTCGCCCCGGCCAAATCAGACGTCCATATGGAAGACGTCCACCGCGCCGGCGGCATCATGGCCATCCTCGGCCAGCTCGACGAAGCAGGCCTCATCAACCGCGACCTGCCGACGGTGCACACGTCAAGCCTCGGTGAGGCGCTTGATCATTGGGACATCTCCCGCACGACCAGCCAGAATGTCCGCGACTTCTTCCTGGCAGCACCTGGCGGCGTGCCGACACAGGTCGCCTTCAGCCAGGACCGCCGCTGGGATGAGCTCGACACGAACCGTGAAACAGGTGTCATCCGCTCGGCGAAGACGCCGTTCTCGAAAGATGGCGGCCTTGCCGTCCTGAAGGGCAATCTGGCGCTCGACGGCTGCATCGTGAAAACAGCCGGCGTCGACGAGTCGATCCTGAAGTTCACCGGGCCGGCGCGGGTGTTCGAAAGCCAGGATGCCAGCGTCAAGGCGATCCTCGGCAACGAGATCAAGGCCGGCGACATCGTCGTCATCCGCTACGAGGGGCCGCGCGGCGGCCCCGGCATGCAGGAGATGCTCTACCCGACCAGCTACCTGAAGTCGAAGGGCCTCGGCAAAGCCTGCGCGCTGATCACCGACGGCCGCTTCTCCGGCGGCACGTCCGGCCTGTCGATCGGCCACGTCTCGCCGGAGGCGGCGGAAGGCGGCACGATCGGGCTGGTGCAAGAGGGCGACACGATCGAGATCGACATCCCCAACCGCACCATCCGCCTCGCCGTCAGCGATGCCGAGCTCGACGCGCGCCGCAAGGCGATGGCGGCGAAAGGCGCCGACGCCTGGAAGCCGGCGGAAAAACGCAAGCGCAAGGTAACCACGGCGCTGCGCGCCTATGCCGCCTTCGCCACCAGCGCCGACAAGGGCGCGGTGCGGAAAGTGCCGGAGTGAGGCACAACCTCCCTTTCTCCCCTCACATGAGGACCATGGGGTCAAGAGGTTGATCGGGCTGGCTGCTGGTTTGGTTCGTGGGCAGCTGTTC